>JAXDQK010000053.1:0-70146 GCA_034667905.1 Gammaproteobacteria bacterium
GCATGGTTCACCCGAACTTGTTGAAATCCGGCGCTCGCCGCTCCGAGAATGCGGTAAAGGCCTCTTTGAATTCCGCGGACTTGAGCTGCCGCACGAAATGCGCCGATTCTTGGCTCATGCGCGCCAGCAATACCGACTCTTCGCGCATCAGGGTTTTGGTGGAAACGACGGCGGCAGGCGCTCGCGCCGCGATGGCAGCCGCTGTGGCGCGAGCAGCGGCGCGCAATTCAGCAGCGGGCAGAGCCCGATTCGCGATCCCCCAGCTCACAGCCTTTTCCGCGGTTACCGGTTCGCCGAGAACGAACATTTCAAACGCGCGCACATGACCGATGCGCAGCGGCATAAGCAGGCTGGATGCGGCCTCGGGAACCAAGGCGAGATTGACGAAAGGCGTGCTGAGCAACGCATCATCTGAAACCAGAACCATATCGCAATGGAGCAGCATCGTAACCCCCACTCCCACCGCCCGGCCGTTGACCGCCGCCACGATCGGCGTCCGCGCTCGAGCCAGCGCGGCTAGAAGCGGGTTGGCATCCTGAGGGTTAGGCGCTGCGGTGGCGTTGCCGATGGCCGCGAAATCAGCAAGATCGTTGCCGGCGGTGAACATGTCGCCATTGGCGAGAACCAAGATGCAGCGAATATTGGGATCCGTATCCGCAGCGGCGATTTCCGTGGCCAGCGTCTGGTACATGGCGCGGGTCAATGCATTCTTCTTATCCGTCCGGTTCAAGGTGAGAACCAGCAATTTATCGGACTTTTCCACCAACACATGCTCTGTCACGGGAATTCTCCTTAAGTGTTACGGCGCTGTCTTGCGCAGCCGCACGACGAGCCAGAAGAAAAACGGTGTCCCAATGAGGCTGGTCACCACACCGAGCTTCATTTCGGCACCGACATGGATCAAGCGTGTTGCGACATCGGCGAACAACAGCAGCAGTGCTCCCCCGAGCGCCGCAGGCAACAGTATGCGGCTCGGCTGATGTCCCACGAGCGGACGCACCAAATGCGGTGCCACCAATCCGATAAAGCCGACGATTCCCGTTACGGCAGTAGATGCGCCAACGGCCAAGGCCGTGCCAAACAGGGCCAACACGTACAATCCTCGAAGGTTTACGCCCAAGCTCTGGGCTTGAGCCTCGCCCAAGGCCAATGCATCGAGCCCACGCGAGGTCATGATCAGCATCACGCAACCTATCAAAATGAAGGGCGTCACCAAGAGCACGTGCAGCCAGCTTCGGTCCGCCAATGAGCCCATCAGCCAGGTCATGATTTCATACGCCGCGTACGGGTTGGGCGCAAGGTTGAGCGCCAAGGAGATACCGGCCGCGGCCAGGGCGGACACGGCGGCACCCGCGAGCACCAATGTGATGGTTCCCCCGCCGCGGCCGAGTGCGAAGGTCGCGAGACTCGCGAGCACCGCGCCGAGCAGACCGAGTACCGGGGCGGCGATCGTAAATTGAGCGGCAAATCCAAAATAGACAGCGATAACCGCGCCGAACGCAGCGCCCGCTGAAACTCCGAGCAGTCCGGGTTCCGCGAGAGGGTTGCGAGTCAAGCCCTGGAGGACGGCCCCCGACAACCCCAGGGCGGCACCGACTTCGAGCGCCAAGACGGCCCGCGGCAACCGCAGTTGGGTAATGATGGTCGCTGCCAAGTTGGCGTCCGGCGACCAAAGTCCATGCCACACCTCGCCCACCGGCAGCCATACGCGGCCCGCCAGAAGAGAAATGGCAAACATCGCAAGCAGGAGCAGCATCAGCAAACCGTTGATTAGCGCGTTCTTACGCATAACTCCTACTGCCGCACCGATTGAGAAAGCGCGGCGCAACGCGTGATCCCGCGGCTTTAAACCCGCTTTCTCAAGTCGTAAATCCGATCCATCGGCCCGCGGCGACGATCACCGTCCACAACAGCAGCGAAGCGCCTCCGGCCAGTCTAGCCGACCGGGGCGGCCGCGCTTTATCCCAGATGTGCAGATGGCGCGCCCCGAGCCAGTGAAACAGCACCATGTTTATCCCGGCGAGCAGCAGGCAGCACATCTTCAAGCGGAATGGAATATTGCCGTAGTAGATCAGCGCTTTGGAGGAAAACATCAAGAGGCCGGCAATCGCCGCGAAGCTAAAAGCCAGCCATGTCCACGGCAGCATTTCGGCCGCGAGCTCGCTGAAGGGGCGGTCTCGATTGGCAAGACCCAAGAGCCGCAAATCCACGGTCATGATTGAACCGACGACCAGCACCAGCGCGAACACATGCACCGTTTCGATGGTGGGAAACAACCACGGCGATTCGCGAATCTCGGTGGGGAAACTTAGGTCTTGAAGCCAACTCAGCGCTGATTCGACGGACACTCGCTACACCTGCTTGCTATACATAGGCTATCCAACGGCCGGCAGTCACGATGCTTGCGCCGACGGCAATGCAGAGGATACCGACGAGACGGGCGCTACGGCGACGTGCGGGCGATGATGACCAGTATTGGGGGTTGCGCCGCAGGCTCAGCTGCAACAGCCTCAAGATGATCGCCAGCCCCGCCACCAGCAACATTTTCACGCGAAATGCCCAATTGAGCAGCTCGCGCGCGGGTTCGGTGATAGTGAGCAGGGCGCCGGTCAGCAAAAGCACGCACAGCGCTGCCCAGATCCAAGGGGTCGATCTGGCGGTGAGGGTCGCCAACGGCCGGCCTCCCCGCGTCAGGCCGACCAGACGGAAACTCAGCACGTAAACGGCAGTCAGCAGAATCGCAATCGCGATGATGTGCACCGTTTGAACCAACGGAACAAACCAATTTGCCGACTGAAAGGCAACACTGACTGAAGTCCTCGAGAGCCAGTCGCAGAATTGTTCAACCACTTACCACCATGCTTACCACCACGCTGACCGCCACGCTCAAAACCAGATGCAAGAGGTACTACTTTGAATGGAGGCCATCATCGAGGCAAGGGCCATCGTGAAGTATAGTCAGCAAATGCAATTTGAAACCTTGAATGCTCGGCGCACGCCGCTGATCTTGGCGGGTGCCTTGCTGTTGACTTGGTGCGTCGGGATGTTCGCTCGCGGCTACTGGACTCCGGACGAACCGCGCGAGGCAGACCTCGCGTGGCGGATGAGTTGGCAGGCTGACAAAGCAGTTCCCTTGCTCGCCGGCGAGGCCTATTGCGAAAAGCCGCCGTTGACTTATTGGCTCGCGGCAATCCCCATAAAGTTTTTGGGCGCTCAAGCATGGGTCGCCCGTCTGCCGAACCTGCTGTACGCGATGATCACGGCAATTGCCGTCGGCTTACTGGCCTCACGGAGTGCCGGCCGGTTCGCGGGCCTGGTTGGAGCAGCGGTCATCAGTACCTTCCTGTTGTCCTACCAAGTAGCCATTTGGCTGGCGACCGATGCACCCTTGCTGGCCGCGACATCAGTGGCGCTGCTCGGCGCCTACATCGGATTCTACGCAGTCGGAAGTCCCGAGCGATTGCGCGGATATCTCCTGATGCATTGCGCCTTGGCGCTGGGATTTTTGAGCAAGAGCGCCGTCGCGTGGATGGTGCCGGCGCTGAGCATCCTGACTTTGATCATTTGGGAGAAGCGTTGGCGCGAACTGATCCGTTGGGAGTTGTACGCCGGACTGCTGATCCAAGCGGTGTTGATCTTGAGCTGGGTATGGTTCGTGTATCGGGGCGACGAGGGCCTGGAGCATTTGAAAGTGTTTTTCTGGAACAATCTCATCGGGCGATTCACAGCCGTGGATGCGCCGCCCGAATTGCAATACGCAGCTGCGCATCGCAATTCTCCGGGAAAATACCTGATCGAGCTGCCAGTGTATTTGTTCCCCTGGACCTTTTTGGTCATCGCCGCCGCTCGCCGGGCGTGGCGGCAGCGAGTCTCGCTTCATGACAACCGTGCAGTGCGCTTTGCGGTGGCCGCCTCGCTGCCTTCTTTATTGGTCCTCTCCATCGCCGCAACTGCGCGCAATATTTACTTCGCGCCGGCGCTGCCGGGATTGGCATTGCTGGTGGCGTGGTGGGCGCGAGAAATCCTGCCGGGCCCGGATGTCTGGGATGTCCGCGCGATGCGCGCCACGGCAGCCCTGCTCTTGCTTGGCGTGTTGGTGTTTATCGCGGCGCTTTCGGGACTTGCGCTGGCTTCCTGGTCCAGCATACTGAACCCGGTCGCGTACATCGCCGTGTCGCTGGCCGGCTTGTCGGCCGCCGCGGTTCTGACGATCCGCGCGTGGACGGCGGCGCCCGGCCAGCCTGTAGCTGCTCAGTGGGCATTGTTTCTTGCCTACTGCGCACTGCTCATCGGGCCAGCGCCGCAGTTATACCGGCAAGTCGATACCTGGCAGGACCTGGCGCAAATCAGTCGCGCGGTTCAGCGAGACGCGGCCCAAAAACCATTGGTCTTACTGGCGCCGGATGAAACCACGCGCGCCATCATCGATATGTACGCCCGCACCAGCGTGCGGATAATTGCGGGCCCGTTGGACTCTGCAGGCATAAGCCGCATTCAAGCCGCTGCGCACGCTGCGCCTGCAAGTCTATTCCTCCTCCACTTACCCACGCACTCCGCGCTGCGGCTGCCGTGGCGCGCGAAACCGGCGGAACTTGACCTACCCCCACCGTGGATACCTGCGGCGAATCTGCGCATACGAGAAACGTATTCCCTGCCCAACGGACGACGTTACGCCTTGCTCGAGGTCATGCGCTGATCATACGTCGGTACAGTGCCTCGTATTCGCGGACCTGACGGGTCCACGAAAAATCCTTAGCCATGGCATTTTGCTGAAGCGACGCCCAGTTGTGCGGGTCGGCATACCAGTCGAGGACCGTATTGACCGCCCAGCGCACGGCCGGCGCATCGTAATCGTTGAACACGCAACCCGTGCCGCGGCCGCTGCTCGGATTGAAGTGCTGGACGGAGTCCGCAAGGCCCCCGGTGTTGCGCACAACCGGAACTGTGCCATACCGCAAACTGTACATTTGATTGAGGCCGCAGGGCTCGTAGCGCGAGGGCATGAGAAAAATATCGCTGCCCGCTTCGATGAGATGCGCGAGCGGCTCGTCGAAGCGGGTGTTGAAACTGACGCGATCGGCATGGCGCTGCGCCAGCGCTGTAAAAAAATCGGTATATTTCGCATCGCCGCTGCCCAACACCACCAGGCCAAAATCCCGCGCTTGCAACAATTCCGGCAAGGCATCGAACAAGAGATCGATCCCCTTCTGCTCGGACAGCCGCGTCACCATGCCGATGAGCGGTTGCGAGCTTGATAGTTTCAAGTTCGCGGTCGCAATCAGCATCTCCTTATTGATGAGCTTGCCGCGCAGATCCTGCGCACTGAAATGCGCGCTCAAGTGGGGGTCATGGCGCGGGTCCCATTCTTCGTAATCGACACCGTTCAAAATGCCGACCACCCGGTCGCTGCGCTCTCGCAAGGTGCCTTGCAAGCCCATACCGAGCGGCGTCTCGCAGATCTCGCGCGCATAGGTGGGGCTGACGGTGCTCACGCAATGCGCATGTTTTATACCGGTTTTCAACGAGTTGATGATGCCCCGGGCCATGTCGCTCTGATCGAGCAGCGACCAGGCCGCGCCTAATCCCAAGTCGGCCGCGTCGGCGCTTGACATAACTCCCTGAAAAGCGATGTTGTGAATCGTCAACAGAGTCTTGGCATGTGCCAGGAGCGAATCGGAACCGTACAGGGTTTTTAAATACAACGGCAGAAATGCCGCGTGCCAGTCATTGCAATGGAATATATCCGGCGCGAACCCCAATCGCCGGCAGCCCTCGAGGGCGGCGCGGGTGAAGAGCAGGAAGCGGCGATGCTCATCCGAATCGAACGTGTACAGCGCTTCGCGATCAAACAGTGCCGGGCAGTCGATGAAATATATCGGGGCGTCGCTCTTAGGATAAGCGGCGCTCAGCAGCGAGAACCAGTATTCGGTGGCGCCGATGGACAGGGAGACCCGCTGGGCGCCGAGCACGGGCTTCAAGTCGGACTGATTCCGCCGCACGATGGGATACAGGGGCATGAACGCGCGGACATCGTGGCCCAAGTTGGCGAGGTTTCGTACCAGCGCCCCGGCCACATCGGCGAGCCCGCCGGTTTTCGCGTACGGCACGATCTCCGAGGCCAAAATACACAGCTTCAATGCCGCCATGAACGCAGTCTAACAAGGTGAGAACTGGGCTGCGAGAAACCTGATGCAGCGATTTGCCGAGTGTGTCAGGCTGTCTTATGCGACACGCTGCCCGTAACAATACCGGACGCTACGTGAGCCGATTGACCAGCGGCACGCTGGCGGTAATCATGGCCGGCGGGCGTGGCGAGCGGCTCAAGGCGCTCACGGAACATCGCTGCAAGCCGGCGACGCCCTTCGGCGGCAAGTTCCGCATCATCGATTTCGTACTGTCGAATTGCGTCAATTCGGGCATCCGACAAATTGCCGTTCTGACCCAGTACAAGGCGCAATCATTGATCCAGCACATTCAACGGGGCTGGAGCTACCTACGGGGCGAGCTTGGCGAGTTCATCGAACTGATTCCCGCGCAACAGCAGATCGGCAATTTCTGGTATCGCGGCACCGCCGATTCCGTGTACCAGAATCTTGAATTCATCCGCTCCCATCACCCGACGCACGTGTTGATTTTGGCCGGCGATCATATTTATAAAATGGACTACGGCCCGATGATTGCGTATCACGAGCAATGCGAGGCGGATATTACCGTCGGCGTGGTGGATGTGCCGATCGAACGCGCCAATGAATTCGGCATCATGACCACCGATGAAACCAATCGCGTGATCAAATTCGCCGAAAAGCCGCAAAACCCCGACCACATCATCGGTCACGACAATTTCGCGCGAGCCTCGATGGGCATTTACGTCATCACCCTGGATCGGTTGGAAAAGCTCCTGACCGAGGATGCGGCCAACGAGTCGAGCAAGCATGACTTCGGCCGCAATATCATTCCGCCGGCCATCGAGCGCTCACGCGTATATGCCTATCCGTTCCACGACGTCGAGACACGCGCGCAAAATTACTGGCGCGACGTCGGCAATGTCGACGCCCTTTACGAGGCAAACATGGAGTTGGTGTCGCTCAATCCGGAATTGAATATCTACGATCATCAATGGCCGATCTGGACCTATCAGTCGCAGCAGCCGCCCGCTAAATTCGTCTTGGATGATGAGACCAGGCGCGGCATGGCCGTCAACTCCATGGTGGCCGGCGGCTGCATTATCTCGGGCGCCTTGGTGAAACAGTCTTTGCTGTCGAGCGATGTGCGCATCGAGGAAGCCAGCGTCATCGACAGTTCCGTGCTCCTGCCGAGTGTGACGATCGGGCGGCACTGCAAGATCACGCGCTGCATCCTGGACGAGGGTTGCGTCATACCCGACAGCATGGAAATCGGGCAGGACTTGACCATCGACGCCAAGCGCTTCTTCGTGACTAAGCGAGGTGTGGTGCTGGTGACCCAGGACATGCTTCGCGCAGTTTGAGCCTCGACCAGGCCGCAATCACGCTGCGGGTGTCGATGCCGAGCATGCTAGGCTCGCCGCCGCTCTCTCCCTGCAATAGCTGCACATCGGCCTGCGCGACCCCCCGCGGCTGATACAGCGAAGGCAGCGCCTTGCCGAACAACACCACTTGAGGACAGCCAACCGCGGCTGCCGCATGAGCAGGACCAGAATCAACGGTTAGCAAGCCTTCCGCGTGATCCAACAATGCCACCAGCCGAGGAATCGGCAAATCGTCCGCCGCGTTATGCAGGCCTGGTACATTCCCCAGCAAAATGAGTTCTTGATTCAATCGTTGTTCCGGGACCGTGCCGAGCAGGACGATGGCATGGCGCGGATGATGCTCCCGCATGAATTGCAAAACCTCCGCCCAGCGCTCGAGCGGCCAGTGCTTGTTATTGACAGCCAGACGCCTAAAGCCGCGGCGCATGGTGCGCTTGTTTCCAATCTGGACCAGGAGCAAGGGTTGCGCCGCCAGGCCTCGCCTTTGAAGCCACGCGGCAAGCTCGGCCCGCTGCGTCGGCGTGACCCGCAAATAGCAGCCCGGCGCCACCGACTCGATACCGGTCCTTAGGCTTCCGCTGAGTGCGCGGGGCATGATCCGGGCCAGGCGCCGCCATTGCTCGGTGGCGTGCTCGCCGGGCAGCAAGGGGTAATTTCTCACGTCGACCCAGAATTCGCTCCCGATACCGGCGCGCTCGAGCACGTGCCGAGACGCATCATCGGCGTCGCAAAGCCACGTTGGGCCCGCGCCGCGCGCACGCAACTGTCGGACGACCTGCCGTTGGTCCGGGTTCAACCAATAGGGAGTCTTGCGGCTGCGCATGCTGAATATCTCCCCCACCCCCGGTTGGCCGCGCAGCAGCGGCTCGCTCCAGGGCCCAGAAGTGACGATATCCACAGGGAGATTAAATTCGGCGTGCAGAACGCGGATCAGCGCGGTGAGCAGGACCATGTCGCCGAACGCCCCGCAGCGCACCGCCAGCGGCCGCTCACAATAGCGAGGGGGCAACGATCCGCTCCTAGCTAATGACGCTGTCGCTGAATCTTTCCATTTCTTCCAATTGCGGACTGAATTGCAGCAGCAGAAGATCGACGCCCGCCTCTTCGAACTTGCCGATTTGATCCTGCACCTGCGATGGAGTGCCCACTAAACCTGAGCGCAGTCCGCGGTTCGATACGGAATACTCTTGAATGGACATTTTCTGTTCCAGCTGCGTTCCTTGCAGCCACTGTTGGTAATTGGCATAACCCTTGGCATTTTGCTTTACATCGGTAATGCGCTCGACTTCCTTGGCCACCTCGCTTTCCGATTCGCGAGTAAAGGCGTAGCCGGCAACGCCGAATTGCATACGATCCAAGCCGAACTTTTCACGCCGCGCGCTCATGTCGGCGATTTTGGCCGCCACCTGCGCCGGAGAATCGCCATGCATGACGTAGGCATCGCATTTTTGTGCGATCAGATTCTTCGCCGCCTCCGATTCGCCTCCGGCGTAGATGGGAGGCCGCGGCGAGCGCACCGGCTTGGGCTCGAGCACGGTGTTTTCCGTCCGGTAATACTTTCCGGTATGGTTGAAGCTCTTCTGCGACCAGGTGCCATTGACCACATCCAGCCATTCGGAAGTGCGTCCGTAGCGGTCATCGTGACGTTCGAAGTCGACCCCGTACATGCGGGCCTCTTGCTCCCACCACGATGAAACCACATTCAGTGCCAAACGGCCGTTGCTGAT
This sequence comes from Gammaproteobacteria bacterium, assembly GCA_034667905.1. GTDB lineage: Bacteria > Pseudomonadota > Gammaproteobacteria > Steroidobacterales > Steroidobacteraceae > Bog-1198. Next base: position 9,235 of record JAXDQK010000053.1, read on the forward strand.
GTGGTCGATATTCGCCGCCTGCTTGGCGAACAGTGCCGGTAAATGGAACGTCGGGCGTACCGCTACCATCAATTCCAGGCTCTTCGTCACTGCGGCAAGCGCCGCCGAAGTCGACCAGGCATCGAGGCTCGGCGCATCGATGCCCTTGATATCGTTCATGTTGAGCTCTGCAATCAGGGAAAGATCAAACCCGATCTGCTCGCTGCGCTGCGCGAGTTTGCTGGTGTATTCCCACGTCGCCTGCATCTGCTCGTCTTCTACATTGCGCAGCCAGCCGCCGAATACCGGCATCCAATAACCGTAGCGAATTCCTTTTTTACCCGGCACGACGCACCTCGGCCTGCAGAAAATCCGCAAGATTTTCCACCGGATTGAATCCAATCACGCGCGGTGCATCCGCGACGAAATTCGACAGCGCATTGATGTCGTAATAATAGATGTTGCCGTCTCGGTCATCGACGATGTATTCGATGCCGCCGACGTCGATGCCCGCGGCGCGCACGATGCGCTCGATGTCTTCGATCACCTTGCCGGGCGCACCGTACCCTTCCACTTTCAATCCCGCCTTGGAGGCTTCGACCACGCACGCATTTTCCAAGCTTTGTCCACTCGAAGTCTGGCAGATGTCGGCCGGGCACAAATCGAATGTCTGTCCGGTTAGGTGCACCTTGATGGCGTACAGGTATTTGAACCCCAGCGTCTCGACGCGCGTGATGAAGCCGCCGCGGGCCGGTATGAATTCTTGCACCAGCGCAACGCTGTCATTGCCCAAGTCCAGCTGACCGGCAGACACCGCCGCGGCGAGCTCCGCCTTTGAGTTGAAGCGCGTTATGCCCTTGCCGCTACCGCCGGTATTGGCTTTGACGATGACGGGGTAGCGCAACCCTTCCGCGGCTGCTACGGCCTGATGAGGCGAGTGAATGATCCGCGACGGCAAGAATCGAAGACTTAAGGATTTCAACAACGATCCTTGAGCGGCCTTGGATATCTCGTATCGGAAAGCCTTGGCGCCATTGAGGACGCGTACCCCTTGGAGCTCCAGGTGCTCGAGGTAAGCCAGCGTGTGAAAAATCCCGGAACCGTGCTGGCGGCTGTTTGCCGACGGGCTCATGCGGTTGAACAGTACTTTGAAAGCGGGTTTTTGCGGGCCGATCTCGTAGAAATGATCCGGTATGAAAATCTTGTCGAAGGGCACATTGCGCCGCTCGAGCTCGGCAAAAATCTGCGCGAACCATTGAGGATGTTCATACAGAAACGCCAAAGCGGCGCGCTCGGTTTGCGCAACCTCGGAAAATGCCACCGCACCGCTCGAAGTCGACATGTCAGGGCTCCTGCTCAATCAAAGATCGTCGCCAACCGAAAATGATGCGCCCGCGGCACGCCGCTAGTCAAAATTCCTTGAGACCGCGGAACAATCTCATAAAATCCTCGGCCGCCTTGTGGACGTTGCGCTGCCAATCATCGGCCGCCGTGTGATCCGCACCGTCGGAGATGTATTTTACGCACGCGAACTTCGCACTTTCGTGCCAGCAGACCTTTGCCAAGGCGTACGCTTCCATGTCGAGCACCTCGCAATCGACCAAGGCGTCCGCAGTCGCGAATGAATCGCCGCTACCGCAAACGGCTGACGGCAGGTGCGTAAACACGGGATCGAAACGCAGGCTCGCGGGAGCCTCGTCATAGGGCGTGAAGCCCACGGGAAACCCCAAGCCGCTGACGTCCATGTCGCGCTGGACAAATTCGTGGCAAGCGACCAGGGAACCCGGCGCATGACAGCGGCTTCCTGCGGAACCAAAATTCACGACTAAGGGCATCGCCTCGCCTCGGTGTGCATATCGCGATAATTCCTTGCTCAAATGGATGGCGGCGTTGACCTTGCCGACGCCGCAATAAAGCACGGGTACCCCCGCCGCCTCGAACACTCCTGCGGATTCCAACCGCAGTGCAATCACCACGATGGTGCGGGGCAATTGATGCACGGATTTGGCCGTCCCTAGTAATCGATGGACGCGCGGAGTCGCAGATTCCGCCACGAGTAATCCGGCACTATCCGCAAGTCTATCAGGGCAACCAGCGCCTTGAGCTGATAGCCTGCTCGCTCGCATAGATCCGCGGCGGCGGTCATCGTTCCACCGGTGGCCAGGACATCATCCACGAGAATGATGCGGCCGCTGCCCCGTTGCATTTCCAAGATGCCCGACCCGTACTCGAGTTCGTAAGCGACATCCACCACCGGCGGCGGCAATTTACCTTGCTTGCGCACCGGTACGAACCCTTTACCGCGCAAAACCGCCAACGCGGCCGCTAAGATAAATCCACGCGATTCGATGCCTGCCAGCGCATCGATCTCGCTCCATTCCTCATTGGAAAACAGCGCATCCAAGGCGCCAATGGTGGCGCCAAAATGATCGCGCAGCAGCGGTGCGATATCGCGGAACAATATTCCCGGGCGGGGAAAATCCGGCACGTCTCGAATTGCTTTTTTAAGATCAGTCATTGGCGCTCGTTCACAGCCCATGGCAAAGGTCAGTTTAGCGGCTAAAACGCGAAGATTCCCCTCTTGCGGTGCTATCCTTGCGCGCTTGGCGACGTGCTCGACGACGTAAGGTAACGAAACTGGCATGATTTTGGTCATCGATGTCGGCAATACGCGCCTCAAATGGGCCTGGCTGACGAGCACTGGGCTATCCGATCAGCAGGCGGTCGTGCATCGCGACGCGAAGCCCGGCATTTGGACCACTGCGCTGTTCAAGTCGGGTCAACGCCCAAGTCGGGTGTTGGTCTCGAATGTCGCCGGCCCCGTTATGGCAAAGACTCTCGCCCGCTTGACGAAAAGGAACTTCCGCGTGGACGTCGAATTCGTCACGGCCGCCCGAGAGTTTCACGGGCTGACCAGCGGCTATCTGGATCCGTCGCTGCTGGGTGCCGATCGCTGGCTGGCGCTCATCGGTGCATGGACCCGCGCACGAACGGCACTGTGTGTGGTGGATGCCGGAACCGCCGTGAAGGTCGACAGCGTTGATTTGAGCGGCCAGCACCTGGGCGGGCTCATTGCTCCGGGCATTCATATGATGCGCGAGGTTTTGATGAGCAACACCAGCGACATTGCCAAGGCATCGCTCAACAGCAGCCCTTCGCTGGCCGGCATACTCGCCAACAACACCATTGCCGCCGTGTCGCGCGGCGCCGTTTTTGCATTGGCCGGCATGGCGGATCGCGCCGCCGAGGTCATCGAACAGAGCACGGGCAGCCAACCTAAGTTATTCATTACCGGCGGCGATGCCAGCATCATTGCGGGAACCATGCGCACGCGAGGTGAGATCGTGCCGGATTTGGTCTTGCAAGGATTGGCAGTCATCGCTGCGCAGCCACGCTAGGCAACCGTGTATCGCCCTGGCCCGAAAAACCTCATCACCGATATCCCAGGACTCAAGGTGGGTCACGCAACGGATGAGCGCGTCCAAAGCGGGGTGACGGCGCTGCTGTGCACTTCAGGCTGGCCGGCCAGCGTGGACGTACGCGGCGGCGGCCCGGGAACGCGCGAAACCGATGTGCTCGCATCGGAAAATCTAGTCGGGCGCGCACACGCCCTGGTGCTGGCCGGTGGTTCGGTCTTTGGACTGGCCGCTGCGGACGGGGTGGCTGCGTCGCTGTCGTTGCAAGGAATCGGTATGCAATTACGGCCCGGCTCCCCAGCCATTCCCATTGTTCCTTGCGCGGTTCTGCACGATCTTGGCAACGAGGGGAACAAGCAATGGGGACTGTCCCCGCCGTACCGGGAATTGGGCGTGAGCGCCGTGAGCAGCGCCGGCCCCGACTTTGCCTTGGGCTCCGTGGGCGCCGGGCGTGGCGCCATGGCGGGCTTGCGCAAAGGCGGCATCGGGTCGGTCTCCTTGGACTTAGGCGGCGGCCTGATGGTGGGCGCGCTGGTGGCTCTCAACTCGGTTGGATCACCCCTCATGCCGGACGGCAGAACTTATTGGGCTTGGGCATTCGAACTGGGCGTCGAGTTCGGCGGCGGCGGGCCGCCAAGCGGTCCCATGGACGTGAGCGATCCGTCCCCGGAGGACTCGCGCCTCCTCGCAATCGGCCGCTTGTCTCAAGGAGCCAATACCACCCTCGGTGTGGTTGCCTGCAATGCCGATCTCAACACCGTGGAATGCAAGCGCGTCGCCATGATGGCGCATGATGGAATTGCGCGTGCGGTACGCCCCGCTCATACCCCCTTCGACGGCGATACCGTTTTCGCATTGGCAAGCGGCGAATCGGCGCTGGAGAAGATCACATCGCGCGCCGCGCAGGTCGGACGTATCGGATCCGCAGCGGCGGATTGCCTGGCACGGGCCATCGCCCGCGCGGTGCACTTCAGCTAGTATTAAAGGCACTTCATGGCAGCACAGACGGCAGCGATGGGCTTTTCAGCCCACTCCGGGTGGGCAGCCATGGTTGTGCTCGCAAACACGGCGGCTCGTATCAGCGTACTGATTCGATCGCGTGTCGATTTGATCGATGCACGCGACGCCGGCTCGAAGCACCCCTACCACGCGGTCGAATTTCTCAGCCTCGAAGCTGCGGCTGCGCGCTTAACAGAATATATGGAAGTGGCCTCGGCCAGAGCCTACTCGGCCATCAACACGCAATGCACAGCCTTGTGCGAACAAGGGTTTAGGCTGACATCCGTCGGCATCCTCGACTCCTCGGGCCGAAAGACCAGCTCGCTCGCCACGATCCTCGCTTCGCATGCGCTGATCCATGGGGCCGAGGGAGATCATTTTAGAAACGCGCTGTCCGCAGCGGCGGAGCGAAACGGCCTGAGCGTGTATCGAACGCCGGCCCGCACTTTGGAAAACCATGCCGTGAATCGGCTGTGCCTACCCCTGCCCGAGGTACTCGATACGGTGAACGGGTTGGGGCGGCAGGTCGGACCGCCATGGGGGGCGGATCAGAAAAAGGCCGCACTCTTGGCTTGGTCGCTGCTCGCTGCCTAAGAACGCCTAACGCGAGGCTACAGACTCCGCGGTCGCCTGCGCCAGCGCGGCTTCGAAATTGTTGCCGTTTTCCCGCAATCGCTGCAATTCGTCCTGGGGCCATTCATGCTTGAGTTTGCCGTCGATAAGGACAGCCGCGCGGTCGGCGTAATGTTCAACGATATCCAGAGAGTGTGTGGCCAAGAGCAGGGCGCCTCCACGACGTTCAATGCGAGTTCGCAAATGACGCTTGAGGACCAACGCGCTGGCCGGATCGAGACCGTTGAATGCCTCATCGAGGACAATGAGCTGTGGATTGCCGACCAGAGCCAGCAGCACCGCGAGTTTCTGGCGCGTGCCCAGCGACAGCGTATCGACGAAAGATTCAAGATAAGGCGAAAATCGCAGCTGCTCGGCAAGCTCCAAGAGATCCTCACCGACTGCGGACAATCCTTTGGCGCCGGCATGAACTTCCAGACATTGGCGCGATGTCAAAAGACCCGGCAGCGCGTCGGGTGCGCAACCATAGCCGAGCTGAATTTTGGCTTCATAGGGATTCTTTGCCAGCGAATATCCGCCAATCCAGATCTCCCCGCCCGAAGGCTTCAGGCGGCCGACCACGCAATCAAGCAAGGTGCTCTTGCCGCAGCCGTTGGGGCCTAAGAGGACGAACCAATCTCCCGAGGCCAGCGCTATCGAAATATTCTCGAGCACGGTGCGCAGACCGTAACCCGCGCGCAGCCCGCGGACTTCGAGGATGTTGGCACTCACGGCATCGGCCTTCTTGGCGCACCCGATAACTGAATGCCGCCATAGGCCACGAGGCAGCCAACCAGAGCGGTGCACAGGCCCAACGCAAATGCTTTGCCCAATGCAACATCGAACACGAGGAGCAGCAAAGTCTCGGCGGCGCTCGCGGCGACGATGGCGCCCAGTGTGGGGAATAGCAAGGCGCGCGTCACGCTGTCGGCGAGGGCGGGTAATGGCGCCATCCACCGGCGACTCGAGCGGCTCACGGAGATCGCCGCCGTCAACAGCAGCATGAGCGCGCCGCCGATTCCGGCCATGGCGATCGCCACCATGGCCATATCCGCCGTGGTGCCCATGGGCATACTAAGCAGAATGGGGATCGAGGCAGGAGCCATCACCTTGGGCTGTGCCCAGGCGAACATTTGGCGCACCGGCCAGATTCCCAAAGCCGCGAGCGAGGGCCGAATCGCCGCGCTCCTCTGGGCTTTCTTGTGCGGCACGTATCGAGAGCCGGGCGGTATGTCTACCGGCTTCGGCGGCGGCATCGCGTAGCTTGCGATCACTCCCATGGCGATTCCCGCCATGAGTCCGCCCCAAACCGACAAGAGCGCAAGGCTCATCGCGCCAGCGGAAAATCCCGGCAATCGCGCGACTAGGACGCCCGGTGCCGCCAGCGCCGCCATCGCAGTCAGCCCTGCCATCGCCACAAGCGCGGGGAGCGCCTCGATGATCAGTGCCTCCCAGCGCGCGGTCCATGCTTTGATCGGCACTGCCGCCAACCACGAGCGGGCGAACTCCGCGCGCTTGAGTGCCCGGCGCCGAGCGACCATCACGGCGCTGCCAAGGGCCGCCAGGCCGTCGCATAGCAGACTGTGCGAGCGCAGCCAATCAAGCGCCGTCGCCACGCCCTCGCGCTCCATGAAGAGCAGAACGAGGATAGCGCAAAGCCCCAACCACGCAATACTCTTTCCGCGCGCGCCGAGGAGCGAATGTCGATTGCGCCGAAGCAGCCGCGCGGCCATCAGGCGAGGCGCCGTCATCCCATCGCCTTCAGTTTGGGCGTGGCCGCGATCAATGCTTGGGTATAGGGATGACGCGGGGAGGCAAAAACGCTCTCCGTGGGTCCTTCCTCGACGATGCGTCCTTGCTGCATGACATAAACGCGGTCGGCGATCGCTCGGATCACGTGCAGATCGTGCGACACGAAGAGGCAGGCTACGTTGAGTCTTTGCGACAATTTCGCCAGAAGTTCGAGAATTTGTTCTCGCAATAATACATCGAGAGCGGAGACCGCCTCGTCGAGTGCGATAATGGCGGGCTCGGTGATCAGCGCGCGTGCAATCGCGATTCGCTGGCGCTCGCCGCCTGAAAATTCGTGCGGCAGCCGTCGCGCATCCGAAGCCGACAAGCCGACCTGCTCCAACACGCCGGCGATTTTGCGGCGCCGCTCGGCTGCTGCGGGCGCAGGACTCAATAAAAAAAAGGGCTCGCCAATCAGCCGTTCGACGGTCCACTTCGGATCGAAACTGCCGTAGGGGTCCTGAAACACTCCTTGGATGGCTCGGCGCAAGCGGTGCAATTGCGCGCCCTTCGCGCTAGAGAACTCTTCTCCGAGCAAGCGCACCTCCCCCGCCTGCGACCGCTCCAGCGCCAGGATCACCTTCAGCAAACTCGATTTGCCCGAACCGGACTCGCCCACCAGCCCCACGGTCTCGCCGCTATGAACCCTTAAAGAAACACGATCGACGGCGCGCTGGGGCGGCGCGGCTCGCCACAGAGATCTTCTTTTGCGGGGAAAGTCGCGGACGACGTCGATAACCTGCAGTACCGCGGGGGCGTCATAGCCCGGGGCGCGTTCACCAGGTTGATCCGTCCGCCGCGCTCGGGCGTTGGGCTTCAATTCCGCCGCCGCCAGCAGCGCGGCCGTATAAGCGCTGCGCGGGCGGCGCAAAACTTGGGCGCTTTCACCCTCCTCGATAACCTCGCCTTGGTTCATGACCACGACTCGATCGGCGAGTTGCGCCATGATCGCCAGATCATGCGTCACCAGTAACAAACTCATGTTGTGCGTACGAACGAATCGCTTCAGCAGCGACAAGACCTGCGCTTGCGTGATGACGTCCAAGGCGGTCGTCGGCTCGTCAGCAATGAGCAACCGCGGGGACATGACTACCGCCATGGCAATCGCGACGCGTTGCCGCTGGCCGCCGGACAATTCATAAGGATATCGATCGAGCGAAACTTGCTCGCCGGTCAATCCGACCAGGTCCAGGGTTTCGCGTGCCGCGCGCCTCGCCGCAAATGACGATACGTTCTGATGCAACCGCAGCGTCTCCGCCACTTGATCGCCGATGCGCATCAAAGGATTGAGCGCCGTCATAGGTTCTTGGAATACCATGCCGATGTCGCGTCCGCGAATTTTCTGCATCTGCGCTTCGGCCTTCCCTGTCAGCGGCTCGCCGCGAAAGCGTACGAGGCCCGTTGTGGCCGCCGACTCCGGCAGAAGTTGCATGATGGCGAGCGACGTCAGCGATTTCCCGGAACCGGAAGCACCCGCGAGGCCGAGGATTTCACCCGCGCGCACCTCGAAGGAGAGGTTTTTGACGAGGTGTTTCGTGCCGATGGAAACGCTTAGCTCATCGATTTCCAACAAGGATTCGCTCATGTTGGACGCTCGGCCCGGCGACGCAGTCCCTCGCCGAGAAGATTCAGCCCCAACACGAAAAGCAGCACTGCGCAGCCCGGAAAGAGCGCAAGGAAAGGCGCTAACGCCGTCAAGGTCTGCGCCTCGTTGAGCATGCGCCCCCAGCTGGGCGTGGGTGGTTGTGCGCTCAGGCCGACGTATGAGAGGCCGGCCTCCGCGATCACCCCTAAGGAGAACTGTATCGCCCCCTGCACTGCCAACACAGCCAGCAAATTCGGCAGCATGTGCTCCCAGGAGATCCTCAAGGGTCCTTTGCCCGCGACCCGGGCCGCCAGCGCATAGTCTCGCGTCCACAATTGCAAAGCTCCGGCTCGCGTGACCCGTGCGAACACAGGTATGTTGAAAATGCCGATGGCGATGATGGCATTGACGGCCCCGGGCCCCAGCACGGCGGTGATCAGGATAGCCAGCAAAAGGGACGGGAATGCAAAAATGACATCATTGCCGCGCATCAGAAGCTCATCGATGGCTCCGCCGCGCGCGGCGGCCAGAAGCCCTAGGGGCACGCCCACGAATAAACCGATGACGACCGAGAGCAATGCGACGCCCACGGAAGTTTGCGCTCCGACCATGATCAGGGATAGCACGTCCCGGCCCAGTTGATCGGTGCCGAACCAGTGATGCGCGTTGGGGGGTTGCAATTTCTGGATGATGGCCAGCGCGCGCGGATCGTACGGAGTCCAGAAGTGCGCGAGCAAGGCGGCGATGACAAAAAGTCCGGTGATGATGGCGCCCGCCCGCAGACTCACATTGCGCGGTGAAGCGCTCATGCGCCGCGCGCCGCGTGCAATTGCGGATTGACCAGCGCGTAAGCTAGATCGACCAGGAACGACACCGTCACCACCGCGAGAACCAAGATGACGACGACGCTCTGTACGACGATCAGATCCCGCTGCACGATGGCTTGGAAAACCAGGCGGCCCAATCCCGGCAAAAAGAATACGTTTTCGATGATCACGCCACCTGCCAGGAGAAACGAGAACTGCATGCCGACGATGGTCAGTACCGGCACCAGCGCGTTGGGGAGTGCGTGGCGCCACAGCAGTCGCCGCGCACCGGCACCCTTGGCCCGGGCCGTACGAATATAGTCTTCATGCAACGCATCGATGAGCGCGCCGCGCAGTACCCGAGCCAAGATCGCGGCCTGCGGTGCGGCCAACGCGATTGCGGGCAGCGTCAGGGCTTTCATCGCAGGCCAAAATCCGGCTTCCCAACCCGGGAAGCCGCCCGCGGATACCCAGTGAAGCTGAATCGCAAAAAGCAACACCAGCAACATCCCTAACCAAAAATTCGGCACCGCTAACCCAAGCTGGGTGATACCGCCCACGATCATATTTCCCGCCCGCCCGCGAGCCGCGGCAAATAGGCCCAAAGGAAAGGCAATTGCGGCGGAGAGCAGCAATGCATACAACGCCAGGGGCACCGACACGTGCAGCCGTTCGGCCACCAAGGCATCGACCGGGACTCGGTAGGTATAGCTCAGTCCAAAATCCCCGTGCAGCAGTCCTCGAATCCATGAAAGGTAGCGGTGCAAAGGCGCGGCATCCAATCCAAGTTGCTGACGCAGCGCAGCCACGGTGCCTGCATCCGCTTGCAGCCCCAGCATGTAGCGCGCCGGGTCGCCCGGAACGATTTGGACCATGGCGAATACCACGGCCGTCGCCACCACCAAGGTCGCCAACAGCACCGCCACGCGCTGCGCGATATAGGCACTGCCGAACCGTCGCGCTACCAGACCCAACAGCACCAGCGATCCTGCGAACACGGCGAGGCCGGCCAGGCTTAAAGAACTCGAATGGGCCGCTGGAGCGCTGAACTCATCGCCATGACCTGCGAGGGCGGCGCCAGTTCGGGCGGCCCCCTCGAAGTGCGCCCGCGAGACATCCACCACGTTCAATACATTATTGAACTCGATGCCGACCAAATGGACATTCCAAACATCCAGCAGTGGATATTGGAACAAGAACCCATTCACGGCATCGTTGGCCAGCTTGCGTTGAATCTGCTGCAACAATTCGGTGCGTTTCTGCGGCTCGACGCTGTCATCCAGCGCGGTAATGAGCGCTTTGAAGTCCGGATCCGAGTATCCAAAATAGTAATCATCACGGGCATAAATGTCGTAATCCAACGGCTCGGCGTGACCGACTATGCTCATGTCGAAGTCATGCCGCGTGAAAACCTGATCCAGCCACTGCGCCCACTCGAGATTTTCGATGCGCACCCGGATACCGATTTGCGCCAGTTGCGCGGCGACGATCTCGCCGCTGCGGCGCGCGTAACTGGGGGGCGGCAACTTCAAGCTCAACGTAAACCCATCCGGATAGCCAGCCGCCGCCAGCAGCTGCTTGGCCTTGGCCACATCGTGCGGATACACAGCCGTCAAATCGACATACGCGGGGTTGTGTGGCGGGAAATGGCTGCCGATGGGTGTGCCGTAGCCGAACATGGCGCCATCGATGATGGCGCGGCGGTCCAGCGCATAAGAGATTGCCCGGCGCACCAGCACATTGCGCAACGGCCCGCTACGCTCATTGAGCCCGAGCACGGTCTCCATTTCAGTGGTGCCGGCATACACCGCGAAGCGCGAATCGGCTGCGAACTGCGCGAAACTCTCCGGCGCCGGGTAGTTGGAGAACGCATCGACATCGCCGGCCATCAGGGCGGCGAATGCCGCCGTAGGATCTGTGATGAACTTGAACGTGACCTGCTCCAGCATCGCCGGCGCGCCGTGAAAATAGGGATTGCGTTCCAGCGTGATGGAATCGCCGCGTCGCCACCGCAAAAACCGAAATGGTCCGGTGCCGATGGGGTGCAGTGCATTGCCGGCGGCCGATTGAGGCGAGAGCATGACGGCAGAACCGAACGCAAGTGACTGCAGCAGTCCACCGGAGCGGTGTTTCAGGAGCACCCGCAAGGTCAGCGGGTCCGGCGCTTCGACCGCTCGGACGGCCTGAAACCGCGATCGTTGCGGATTGATCGAGTTGGGCGCAATGATGCGGTCAAGCGAGAACTTGCCGGCGGCAGCGTCGAATACAGTGCCGTCATGAAAACGCACGCCGCTCTTCAAGTGAAAAACGTAGGTTAAGCCATCGTCCGAGACGTCCCAGGCCAAAGCCAGCTTCGGCCGCACTCCACCATCGGCGGCGAACTGCACCAGGCCCTCGTAAACATTGTCGTAAAGCACTTCCGAGATGGCTGAAGCAGGATTGGCGGTCGGATCGAGAATTGGTGGCTCGAGCTGTGTGCCGATGATGGCTCGCTGCGCAGCGCTTGCGCTAAGGGCCGTCAGCGGCGAGATACAGGCCATCAGAAGCATCGCTGCCAGCGCGAGACGGCTCGGCGCGGCGCGCGCGTTCAAATTCACGCGCTACCGGATAGCAGCGACATGGCGGCCATCGCCATCACCTTGGCGGAATTCACCATGTCGTCGATGAGCACATATTCGTCCGGCTGATGCGCAAGATCCAAAATACCCGGGCCATAGGCAATGCAATCGCGCAATTTGCCGATGCGGTCTATGTGCTTCTGATCGTAGGTCCCCGGCGAGCAAACGAATTCGGCCTCGCGGCCCATCACGCGGCGGATGGCGGCCGCCGTGCTGCGCGCCACGGGGCCATTGCGATCAGCCATGATGGGCAGTACCTCGAAAATATCGCGCATATCATAGGTGAAGCCCTCTCGCTCCCGGACAAGGCCATCAAGCAGTTCGCGAACCTCGCCTTTGACACTGTCCATGTTCTCTTCAATCAGCAAACGGCGGTCGATCACCAAACGGCAGGAGTCCGGTACGCACGGGGCAGGGAAGCCTGCGGTTTCAGCCTGGCCGCCATGGATGGAATTGATGTTCAGGGTCGAATGCCGAGCGCCCGAGGGTACCACGGGCATGTCGGTGCGCCGCGCGGCGAGCTGGGGGTAAAGATCGCGTTCCAAACGTTCGATGAACGCGTTCATGTGGCGCACCGCGCAGTCGCCCAGGAACGGCATGGACCCATGGGCCATGCGGCCGTGCGTTTCTATCTCCGCCCACCAGACGCCGCGATGTCCGATACACACGCGATCGACATTGAGCGGTTCTGGGATGATGACGTGATCGACGCGAGGCGCGGAAAACCAGCCCCGCTCGGCCAGATAGCGCACGCCGCCGTAGCCGCCCGACTCCTCATCGACGGTTCCTGAGATTTCCAGGGTGCCGGGCAGCTTGGCGCCCGAATCGATCAATGCTTCCACCGCGATGATGGATGCAGCGAGCCCGCCTTTCATATCGCACGCACCCCTCCCGAACACCTTGCCGTCTTTGACGAGCGCCGCGAACGCATCCATCGTCCAGCCGGCACCGGGCTGCACCACATCGATATGGCTGTTGAAATGCACGCAAGGTCCGCACTGCGCGCTTTCGCGACGCGCGATGACATTGATGCGCGGATGACGGTCGCTATCGCCGGGAGTGCCCGTCGCGCGCACATACTCGATGGAGAAGCCGCGCGCCTTCAAGCGCCGCCCGATGAACTCGGCGCATGGTTGATACGCCTCGCCCGGCGGATTGACGGTCGGGAAGCGAATCAGTGCCTGCGTCAATTCGACCAGCTCGTCGCGGCGCGCCTCGATCATCTTGAATAGGTTCTCCGTCGAATCCGCGTTCACGGGCTCCTCGAAGCGTATCGGGCACGGGTGGATGCCGCTCGGCGGCGCGCCTGCTCGGCCAAAGCAGGCAAGCCAAGCTTAGCGTAGACCGCGGCCAGCATCTGGTTGACCGGCACTCCGTCGGGATCGGCGCCGCGCCGCCGTTCAAGCATCTGTTGGGCGGCCACCAATCGCCCGCCTCTGAGGGCGGAGTCCAGCAATATTTGCTCGAATAGATCGCGCTGCGCGTGACTGCCGCCCACTTCCGCGAGCCGCGGCAGGGCTAACGCAAGACGATGCCATGCATGATCGTAGTCTCCAAGTGCATAGGAGTGGAGACCTTCACAGGCGGGCAACGCGACTTCCTGCCAAGTCGCGCGGCTGAACTTCGGGGCATGCTGTGCCTGGCGGCGAACCGAGTCCAGCAGCGCCTCGGCTTGCGGACGCCCGGCTCGCGCCAAGCCATACACGTATTGCAAAGTCAAAAATGGCTGCACCGTATCCTCGGCACGAGCCGCGAGATGATCTGCCACATCCTGCCAGCGCGATCCCACATCGATGCCGGCGATCTCCAGGCGCGCTAGCAAGGAGATGGCCCCGATTTGATCTTGCGAATAATCCTTGGCGATTCCCCAGCAATGCCGATCATAAACGGCGATAGCTTCTTGATCGCGTCCCTGGCTCAAATAGAACAAGGCCAAATGCCACCAAATGTGCGTGAGCATGAAGGAGTTGAGCCCCGACCAGGTATCGGCCATGCCCTCCAAGAACCGAGCACCCTCGTCCATCCTGCCGCGCGTCAGCAGCACATGGGCGAGCGCGTGCTGCGCCCAGGGCTCTTTGCGCTGCATCGCCAAAGCCGCGCGTGCCTCGGACTCGGCCTCATCGAGCAAGTGGCACTGTTCATAGCCGAAGGCGGTCATGCCATGAACATACGGGATGTCCTTGTTTGCCGCGGCGACCTTGAGGGCGATTCGCAACATTTCCGGCGCATTGCCGCGATTGAATTCAAAGTACTGATGCACCTTGACGATGGCAAGGTCGCGGGGAAATTCATCGGATATCTGGTCGCAAAGGCGCGTCGTGCGCTCCAGGTCATCATCGACCCAAGCGCGCAACATGGCGGCATTGAGTTGCTCGCGCCGGGTCGCAAAGGGCGCGGTTCGCTCAGCGGCAATCACATACTTCGCCGCATGCGACGCGGCTTGCGGAGCCTCGAGCAGCATCCAGAGCATCCCCGCATAGACGTTCGCCATGCAAGAGTCGGGGTCGGCGTCCGCGGCAGGGAGGATCGCCTCAGCACGCGTCTCATATGCCAAAAAGCCCACGATGAAATCATCCATGCTGCGCAACGTGCCGTCGCTGCGCCCGCTGATCTCGTTGCCCAAATAGTCTCGCTGCATGAGCCGATGATACCGGAGCAACGGGTTATTTGGTCCCCTCGTGAGCCTTCAAAAATGCCGCGACATCGGAGGCTGAACGCTGTGGAATTTCCAGCTGCGGCAAATGCCCTACGTGGGGATAGACGATCACCTGCGATGCCGGTATCGCCGCCGCAAATTTCTTCGCGGCAGCAGGTTCGATGAGCGGATCGTTCTCTCCCCACAAGATCAAGGTCGGCACTTTGACGGTGGACAGCAAATCCGCAGTGGACGCGGCCCGCGCTTCCATGTTGATGCCCATCAGGATGGGACGATGCCCGGGCGCGCGCTGAAATTCCGCCCAGCGATTCACCACGAATGGAGTAATCAAGGACTTGTCGTACACGTCAGTCTTGAGGCCCTCTTCAATCAGCGGCCTATTGTCGATATTGCTCAAGAGCGTTCGGCCGATAGGATATCGAAGAATCTTGAAGGCCAATGGTACCTCGCCGGGCGGCTTATCATTGGGAAAGCCGGCGGCATCGACCAGAATGAGCGCATTGACTCGCTGCGGATGGCGCACGGCGAACTGCCAAGCGGCACCACCGCCCATGGAGTTGCCGGCCACCGCAAATGTCGGCAGCTTGAGCGCGGCCGCGAAAGTATCCACAAAATCCGCCAAGGCCTCGGCGTTCAACGGGCTGCCTTGCGGTGCGCGCGTCAAGCCATGACCGGGAAAGTCCACGCTAATGACATGGAATTGCGATTTCAATTCCCGCACCCACCCTTCCCAGGCAGTGAAGGAATCGCCGAAACCGTGCAGCAACACGAGCAGCGGCAATGCCGGATCGCCCTCGTCGCGATAATGCACGTGATAACCACCCGGCAGATCCACGAAGTGTGAATCGGTCCCGGCATACTTCGCCTCCAAAGCCTCAAATGGGATATCGGGGCCGCGAAGCTTGAGCCACGCAGCCAAGATCAGGATCCCGATCGCGAGGACAACGCCGAGAATGATGCGCATCGTGCTTCCTAGTATTTATACGTCAGTCGAATGCCCACGGTTGTCGGCTCGCCGGCGAGGGCGACCTCGCTGCTCGGCAAGAAAAAATTGCGGGTGATGTCGTAGGTTTTGTCGAAAATATTTCGGCCCCACAGCGTCACGGTCCACGGCGCCCCCGAGGCCGGCGCAAACGTCAAGTTCGCATTGGCGAGCCAATACTTGGGGATGGTGAAGTCATTGCTGCCGAGCAAAAAGAACTGGCTGTAGGTGTCATGGAAACTATAGTTGGATTCGGCGGTGAGGCTATAGGCGCCAAGGTCGAAGGTGTAGCTCACATCGCCGCCGTAACTCCACTTCGGAATGCTCTCGGGACGGCCGTCGTAGTCGGTGCCTTGGCTGTGGCCGGGCGTCGCGATGCCGTCGAACAACGGGCTGGTGTAATAGCCCTCGACGAATCCCGCATATTGAGAAATCGACAGTGCGGAAACGGGCCGCCATTCCAATTCCACTTCGCCGCCGCTTATGCGCGAATTGGCATTGACGAATCGGCCGATGAAGGACTTCGATACCTCATCGAGAACCTTGCCTAGGATCTGCTGATCCTTGTACCGATAGTAATACACCGCTGCATCCAAGCGTAGCGTCCGCGTCAGATCGGACTTCACGCCAACTTCGTAAGCCGTGAGTTTCTCGGGCTCGAAGGGGACGGCAAGTGCCTGCGTTGTCGTGTTGTGCGCCGTAAAGCCGCCGGATTTGACGCCGCGGCTGATACTTCCATAGATCAATGTATCGGCAGCCGGTTTGTAGTCGAGTTCAACCTTGCCTGAAGGCAAATTCGAAGTGATTCCCCCGCCAAGCGCCCCGCCTGTCAGTGATGGCGCAAACGGCAGAAAGGCCGTATTGAGACCTTTCAATTCGCGACTTTCGTGATCCTCGCGCACTCCGAGCGTCGCCTTCAACGTATCGGTAAATTGGTAGCTGCCCTGCGCGAAAACGCCGACCGAATTAACGACTTGCTCGTAATTCGTAATCGCTATGCCGCCCAGTCGGTCCGTAAGATCGGAATAGAAATTCTCGTGAAGATCTTCGTTGGAAAAGAAAGCACCCGTCACCCATTGCAATGCGCCGCTGCCGACGGAGGCCAGCCGCAGTTCCTGGGAGAACACATTGAGATCGCTGTTGAGGTATTCGTCGGAATCATCGAACTGCGTGGCGTCCCAGTCGGCGTATTCGCGCCTGATGAGTTTGTTGTACGCAGTAATGCTGGTGAGCTTGGCGCCGGCAAAATCGATATTGGCCGTTAGGTCTGCACCGTTATTGCTGTTATTGAGACCCGGCTTGGAGCCGGCATTGAGGCCAATAAGCTTGGCGAATGCCGGATTGAGCGCCCAGCCTGTGGCATATCGGGAGGTGTCTGCCGGTATCGCCGGAGGTCCGCTGCCCGGAGTAAATGGCTTCAGCAAGTACAACCCCTGTTCGTCCGACTTGTCCTGCGCCCAATGCACGCCGAGGCGAAAATTGAGCGCATCGGTGGGCTCCCATTGCAATTGCCCCCGAACGGCAACCTTGTCCTTATCGCCCAAGGATTGGCCCGTGACCCGGTTGCGCTGCCACGCGCCGCCCTGTTCGGTGGCCACCGACAGCCGTCCCGTCAAACCTTCGGCAATACGGCCGGAAACGAATCCATCGGCGTTGACTTCGTTGTGCGAGCCGTATTCCAAACTGGCTCCCGCGTGAGTCTCCGCCGTGGGCCGATTGCTGATGAAGTTGATCTCGCCGCCCGTGGTATTGCGTCCGTACAACGTCCCTTGGGGCCCGCGCAGCACTTCCACGCGATCGATGTCGAACAATTGACCTTGGGTTTGGATGGGCAGGGCAAACGCCACGCCATCCAGGCTCACGCCGACCGGCGAGGTATTGTTCGAGGTGTAGTCGATGAATCCGACTCCGCGCAAACGAAATTGCGGCTGGCTGCTGCCGAAAGCCGGCTCTACTTGAAGGCTTGGGACCGCATTTTGCAGATCGTTGACATAGGTGATTGCCTTGTCTGCGAGGCTCTGTCCGGACAGCACCGACATGGCAATGCCAACGCCTTGTGCGGACTCTTCGCGTCGCTGGGCGGTCACGACGACCTCCTCCAGCCCGCCAACCTCGCCGCCCGCAGCCCCGGACACGGTTGCAGCCAAACTGCTCACCTGCATCGAAATGGCGCCGATGCCTGCAGCCGCCACTAACCGAATTAACATCCCATTCTCCTAATATCACGCGATGAACGCATTTGAAGAGCGCGCATCATCGGTGACGGTTCCCTCCCCGTGAACTGTTGTTTGGGTAGTTCGTGATAAAGAAATGTTATTATGAAGCCCTCACTGCCGCCCCGCACGACAATCGGTGTAGAAATTACATGGCGATTGCGCACGATTTCCTCCATG
This sequence comes from Gammaproteobacteria bacterium, assembly GCA_034667905.1. Taxonomy (GTDB): domain Bacteria; phylum Pseudomonadota; class Gammaproteobacteria; order Steroidobacterales; family Steroidobacteraceae; genus Bog-1198. Next base: position 27,072 of record JAXDQK010000053.1, read on the forward strand.
GCGATCAATGCGTAAACTAAACACATCGGATGACCAGGGCTCATGATGCCGCGGAATTTCTTCATGCTCGCTGCGTGTGCTGTGCCCTTGGCAGCCGCAATTGTGCGGGCCGACACCTCGCCCATCCCCGCAGCGGACTACACGGTAGCGAAATCTTGGCGGCTGGGTGGAGCCGGGGGATGGGACCGCCTGGCATTGGAAGCCAACGCCGCCCGGTTGTTCGTCACCCGCGACGAGCGGGTCGACGTGATAGAAACCGTCAGCGGGAAACTGGTAGGCAGCATTCCTCGCACGGCGGGCGTTCATGACGTAGCCTTTTCGCCGCCATTGAAACGCGGCTTTACCACCAACGGCCGGACCAATACCGTCTCGGTGTTCGAACTCGATACCCTGCGCGTCACACAGGAGGTGCCGGTCTCGGGGCTCTCGCCGGATTCCATTCTTTACGAGCCGCAGCAAAATCATATTTTTACGGGAAATCGCGAGAGCGCGAATATTTCGGTAATCGACGCGGGCACGCTGCAAGTCGTGGGCACCGTTACCCTGCCCGGTCCGCCGGAGGCCATGGCCACCGACGGCACCGGACACGTCTATGTGAACATCAATAACGCCCCGGGCAGGATGGTTCTCATCGATGCCAAATCCCTTGCCGTGAAAGCCAACTGGCCATTGAAAGAATGCGCAAATCCCACCGGCCTTGCTTTCGATGTGGGTAACCATCGGCTGTTTTCTGTGTGCGCAAACCAAGTCCTGGCCGTGACCGATTCGGTGTCCGGCAAGTCCATTGCCCAAGTCGTCATCGGTCGAGGCTCCGACTCGACCGTATACGACGCGGAGCTCGGCTTGGTATTCAGCTCCAACGGCATCGACGGCACCCTGACTGTGATTCACCAGGATTCGCCCAACGAATATCGCGTGATCGCCACCGTGACGACGCAGGTCAGCGCCCGCACCATGGCACTTGATCCGGTGACGCACAAGATTTACCTCGCCGCCGCACAATTCGGTCCGCCGCCCGCGGCGACCGAAGAGCAGCCAAGGCCACGCGCGACCGTTGTTCCCGACAGTTTCTTGATCTTGGTAGCTCAACCTAAATAGGTGAAGTATGAGTGAGCGCACAGAAGTGGTTTGCGGACACTGCGATTCGGTTGTGGGGCTGCCGAGCGATCGGCTGAAAGACGCACCGCGCTGTCCTAAGTGTCACTCGCCTCTATTTGAAGGCAAGCCGGTTGAATTGACCGCGGCGAATTTCGACAAGCAGATAGGCCGCAGCGATCTTCCGGTAGTGGTGGATTTTTGGGCTCCGTGGTGCGGCCCGTGTGTCGCCATGGCGCCGTTCTACGAATCTGCGGCGCGTCACATGGAACCGAAGCTGCGATTCGCAAAATTGAACACCCAGGACGAACCTGCACCCGCAGCGCGTTTCAATATCCGCGCAATTCCCACGATGATCGTTTTTCGAAAGGGCAAGGAGATTGGCCGCCATTCAGGCGCCATGGATTCCTCGACCATGTCGCGCTGGTTGAACTCCGTCGTTTGAGGGGGCGCGCCTCCGGCGCGAGCCCAGTGCAGGCGCGCAGCGGCAACGTCAGATTTTCTGAAACACCAGGACGAAGCGGTCCGTTTTGCCGACCGCGGGGCCCTTGTAACTGACGAGTTCCCGCGCATCGTCCGGTCTTCGCAGCAGATCGCTCTTGGCGACAACTTTAAATCCGTGCGCAGTGAAATCTTTGACCGCGAAGGCTTCTTCAATTCGATGCAGCTCGCCCGCGTCGGATTTTCCATGGCCAGCCTTGGCCGAATGATCAATCAGCAACAGGACGCCGCCGGGCTTGAGCGCCTTTGATAATTGATCGAGCACGCCGCTGACGTCGATCTTCGGCCAGGGACTCTTGGGAGTGGAATCCACCCAGTACATGTCGTGATATACCTTGACCAGGAGAACGGCATCCAGACTCGCAGGGGCCAATTTCATATCGTTAAGATCGACGGTTTCATGCGTCACGTTGGTGAAGCGCTTGCCCGCCAAGCGGTTCTGCAATGCCGGCTGGCTCCAATTGTCGAATGCAAGATTGTTGATCATCAACACCTGGCCCTTGGGTCCCACGACATAGCTCAGCAGTTCGCTGTAGTACCCATCTCCTGCGAGCACGTCGGCGACTTTCATGCCGGCCTTGATACCCGCGAGACGCAGCATCTGCGCCGGGTGGTCCAGTGCGTCGCGCTTCGAATCGTCGGCAGGACGCCCGGCGTGCATGACGGCTGCGTCGTATTCGTCGGCGGCGTTTGCGGGCAAGACCCCGAGCAGAAAACCTGCGCACAACCACGTGACCGCGATTATTCTTTTCTGTCTAATCATTTCTCCCCCTTAATGAGTATCAGGGCACCCAGCGTCAGGAGGCCCGCCGCCGACAAATAATACCCCACATAAGCCAGTCCGAAGTGTTGCGCCAGCCAGGTTGCAATGGGCGTGGCCAGCGATGCGCCTAAAATGCCGGCGAGATTGAACGCGAGCGACGTGCCGGTGTAGCGGACCGGCGTGGGAAACAAGGTCGCCAATGCACTGCCTAGCGGACCATACGAGAGGCCGCTCAAGCCGAAGCCGCATGCCAAAAAAAGGAACACGGCGGCCGTGTCGTGCCGGCCCAGCAACGGCTGAAAAGCAAAACCAAAGGCGATGATGAGCAGTGTCACGATGATTAAAATATTGCGCCCGCCGATGCGATCGGCAAGCGAGCCTGCGACCGGAATCGTCAAACCAAAAAATACGGCGGCTATCATTTGCATGACCAAAAAGGGCTGACGTGGGAAGCCCAGCGATTGAGTCGCCCAGTTCAAGGCGAAAATATTGGCGAGGTAGAACACCAGGAAAGTGGTGGTGGAACCCAGGGTGCCTAAGACGAGGTGCGCAGGATATTTTGCAAACACGACCGCGAAAGGTACCCGCACTCTTTCACCTTGCGCGATGCTGCGCTCAAATGCCGGGGTCTCGACCAGCTGCAAGCGTATGTAAAGGCCCACGGCCACGAGTACCGTGCTCGCCAAGAACGGCACACGCCAACCCCACGTGAATAGCTGTGCATCGGTCAAATTGTTGCTGATCAAGAGGAATGCGCCGATCGAGAAGATCAGCCCGAGGGGTGCGCCAAGCTGGGGAAACATGCCGTACCAGCCGTGCTTGCCGGGTGGTGCGTTCTCGGTGGCAAGCAATACGGCGCCGCCCCATTCGCCGCCCAATCCGATTCCCTGGCCCACGCGGCACAGGGCCAGAAGCACCGGGGCATAGATGCCGATGGCGGCATACGTGGGCAACAAACCGATGCAGATGGTCGAAATGCCCATGGTCATCAAGGCCGTGACCAAGGTCGTCTTTCGGCCGACGCGGTCTCCAAAGTGGCCGAATATCGCCGAGCCGAGCGGCCGCGCAAAAAATGCCAGAGCCAGCGTGGCCAAGGATTGCAGCGTGGCGGTGGCCGGATCCCCCTTGGGGAAGAACAGCTTCGGAAACACCAGCACGGCCGCGGTGGCATAGATGTAGAAGTCGTAGAACTCGATGGTGGTGCCGATCATGCTGGCCAGCAGGATCCGGCGCGTATGGCGCGCGTCAGGTAAAGGAACCGAATCGAGCAAAAGGTTACCTCGGCAATTCGTTATAAATTTTGCCGATGGTACACCAGGGTTTCGCTCCCCTTAGGCCTTATGGAATTTTTTAGTGCCCTCGGGGGTGACTCGGTATCGATGGCGCGGAGCGACCGCCGGGCGCAGGCCGATACGCCGGCGCATGCCCGCGATCGCCGCCCCGATTCCCGCCGCGATCGCCGCCTCGATCGCCATCGCGCCCGTCGCGGTGCTCCCCACCCTCGCGCCCCCGCCCCGGGCCCACCCAGTAGGAACTGCCCCAACCGCCATATCCGTACCCATAGGGCTCGTAATAGGGTTCGTAGTAGCTACCGACGTAGCCCACCTCGGTGCTGCCCTCGACGCCGTAGCCGGTGACGGCGCAAGCAAACAGCATGGTCAAGCTCATCGCTCCCAATCCCGCGGCCAACAGGCGACTTCGCATGGTTTTCATTTCGGCTCCGCCTTGGTATCGCTCTCGCTCCACTCCATGACCCCGAACGGCGCTCCGGCGGGATCCGACATGACTGCGAGCATGCCGCCGTGGCGATCAACGCGCGGCTCCACCAAAATGTGGCCACCCATCGCCGTCACCTTGGCCGCCGTTTGCGCGGCATCCTGCACGCGCACGAAGTTGAGCCAGTGCGAATGCTTGCGGGAGGACTCGGTGGCGTGTCCATTTGCGCTAGCGCGGGCATAGTTGTCGGTCGATAAGATCAGATGTTCGACGCCATCCGTGCTTGGCGCTTCGAAGACATCGAAACCGAACAGTTCTTGATAGAAGGCGGCCTCGGTGCCGGCATCCTTCGCATGCAGCGAACTCCATATCCACTCACCCACGACCGGTAGGTAATCCGGCGCATCCCCGCTGCTCGAGGCCAGGACGGCGAACACGGCGCCCTCCGGATCCGACAGCACGCATTGCCTACCGCGCATCGGATAGTTCCTGGAATCCGCGAGCACTTTGGCGCCGTGAGCCATCGCGACTCGTTTGGTGGCATCGACATCCACCGCCGCGATAAAAGTCAGCCAAGCCGACTGATGGCGCTCGCCCGCTGGAATGGCTCGTTCCACCAACCCACCGATCGGGCGGCCATCGAGCATCGCGACCGCGTAGTCGGAGGTGCCCGCTCGAATTCTCTTGAAGGTCCAACCAAACAGTGCGCCGTAAAATTTCTCGGCGGCGTTGAGGTCCGGCGTCACCAGATCGGCCCACACTACCTTGCCTTCGTGGTGCTCGCTGCTTGGTGGGCTATTGAGTGCCGGCAACTCGAAGTCCGCTGCGCCGGCGATCGACGTACCGCCGAGCATGAACAGCGTGGCGACTGCGTAAGAGCTTGCACGCCGTAGGCGTTGGATGGGCATCGTGTAATTCCTTGTTGTTTGCCAGAGCATACTGCACGTACGCCCTGCGATATGCTGTACGCGGCCACACAGAGCAGATGTCAGAAAGCACTTACCTTGACTAGAGGCAAGACATGCATATCAAGTCCCGGGATTTTTTAGTCAAGGCTGGGACAAAGGTCGATCTACGGGAGTGGCCGACGCGGGTTCAACCGGCGTACAAATCCGAGGCGCAATACAAAGAAAAATTGACTGCTCATGTTGAGGAGTTGGCTGCCCGGCAGGAGCTACTGTATGCCTCCAATAGTTATGCACTGCTGCTCATATTCCAGGCCATGGACGCTGCCGGAAAGGATGGCGTCATCAAGCACGTGATGTCGGGAGTCAATCCTCAAGGATGCCGTGTCATCAGCTTCAAGCATCCGAGCGCGCAAGAGTTGCAACACGACTTTTTGTGGCGCAGCGAACGCGAGCTGCCCGAGCGCGGCCAAATCGGCATATTCAATCGGTCCTATTACGAAGAGGTTTTGATCGTGCGCGTTCATCCGGAAGTTTTGCGCGCCGAAGGCGTGCCCGAGGCCGTGATGGATGAGAAATCGATTTGGCAAGATCGCTACCAATCCATATTGGATTTGGAAAGCCATTTGCATCGAAACGGCACGATCGTCGTTAAATTCTTTCTGCATCTATCCAAAGAGGAACAGCGCAAGCGCTTCCTCGAGCGCATCGAGAACCCGCAGAAGAATTGGAAATTCAGCAACGACGATGTCGAGGAGCGAAAATACTGGAAGCAATACATGAACACCTACGAGAAATGCCTGAGCGCCACCAGCACCAAAGATGCGCCGTGGTACATCGTGCCTGCGGACGATAAACCCAATGAGCGCCTCATCGTTTCACGTATCGTGCTCGACACCGTGGAGGCGCTGAAGCTCTCCTATCCTAAGGTAAGTCCGGCGCGCCGGCGCGAATTGCGAGTGATGCGCAAAAAATTGGGCGAGTAGCTTAACTGAGCAACGAGGAATACGTGCGCCGATCGGTGGCGTAGCATCCGCAAGCCTCGGCCTCGAGACCCTTTCGATCAAGCACCAGCAACTTGCCGCGCCTGTATTCAATCAAGTTTTTGCGTTGCAGATGGCCGGCCGCAGAGGTAATGCCCACCCTGCGCACGCCCAGCATGTACGCCAGGAACTCATGCGTCACATGGAAACTGTCGGAATGGGCGCGATCCTGCATCATCAGCAGCCATCGGGCGAGGCGCGTACCGATGAGGTGAAAGCGCAGGCACGCCGCCGAGGAACCGAGCTGCGCCATGAGCACATACAAATAGCGGTCGAGGCACCGGCGCAGCGCGGTATTGCTCGCCAATTCCCGTCGAAAGGCGGCACTGGGAACACGCCATGCCTTGCCAGGACCTTGCACTACGGCATGCAGCGGCGAGCGAAGCACGCCCAATACCAACTCCGCTCCTACCATGCCTTCGCGGCCAACCATGCCGACTTCCAGCACCGGTTTGCCGTCGATCGCCGTGACCAGGGAAATGATGCCGTTCACGGGAAAGTACGCATAACGCGGCTTCTCGCCGCTCACGCACAACATGTCGGATAAAACCAGATCAACAGGTTCGCAAAGGGCAAGCAATGCCCGGCTCCCTGCTTTCGGCAGTAATTCGATCAGGTGATTCTGAAATCCCGCCATGGGGCGAGTATCCACGCGATTCCGGGCTTCCACTGTCTGCCAGCGTACATAGCGGACGCGCTGCGGGTATTAGAGGGCGAGCTCCAGCGGCAAAAGTCGGTCGTATTCCCTCTTAACCACTGCGTAGCATTCGCAGGTGCGCTTTTCCAGTCCGCCGCGATCGAGCACAGTGATATGACCGCGGGCGTAGCGAATCAGGCCGTCTTGCTGCAGTTTCAGAGCCCCTTCAGTCACTCCTTCGCGGCGCACGCCCAGCATGTTCGCAATCAATTCCTGCGTCATGACCAGCTCGTTGTCCTCAAGCCTGTCCAAGCTCAAGAGCAGCCAGCGGCACAACTGCTGATCCAACGAGTGATGCCGGTTGCACACCGCTGTCTGCGCCATCTGGGTGATCAGCGCCTGGGTGTAGCGCAGCAGCAAGTGAAGCACGGGGCCGGTGCGGTTGAACTCATCCTTCATCATTTGCGCGCGCAGGCGAAAACCGCCGCCCGCGCTTTGCACGACGGCGCGGCTGGGCGTGGACTCTCCGCCCATGAACAGCGAGATTCCGACGATGCCCTCGTTGCCGACCACGGCGATTTCAGCCGATGCGCCGTTCTCCATGACGTACAGCAGTGAAATGATGGAATTCGTTGGAAAGTAGACGTGGCTTAAAGTCGCCCCAGGCTCGTAGAGCACTTGTCCGAGGGGCATGACAAACGGCTCCAGGTGAGGCTGCCAACGAAGCCACTCCGTCTCCGGCAACGCTGCCAGCAGACGGTTGCTTCGAGGGTCGCTGGGGCTGGCGATCATAGACCTCCTGATTACATTTCGCCGCGAACCGTCCTGTGGTTACGCTCAACGATGCCCCATTATACCCCTATCGCATCGCAGTATGTTCGCTATAGCACAAAGCGCTGTGCCCGCTTACTTTACGGACTTGCGAGCCCCAATGATCAGAACCATACCCGCCACGACCGCGATACCCCCGGCCCATGCGGGTATCACATGTTCCTGCGAAACTTTGGCTTCCACATCGCCGATTTTGAGCACGCTCTTTTCGCTCGAGTACGACGGCGACTTGATGAGCACGAACAATCCCCCCAAGATCAATACCGCACCTAGGATTTGCAGTGCACGCATGTCGAAACCTCGCTGGATGTGAGCCGAACCGTCAGTGTAGCCTTAAGAGGGCTCGCGCAACGCAGGATTGCCGTCGCCGCGCTGTCAAAAAAACAGCTGAATCCCCGCTACGGCGCGATGATCGATGGCAGGATCACTTGCACGGCGTGCAAGCGTCGCGGAGCCTGCAAACTTGCGGTCATAGACGTACCCGATATACGGGGCGAAGCGCCGCGTGAGTTCATACCTTAGGCGCAGCCCAAACTGCCCATCGGCAAGACCCGCCCCGAAATTTCGTGCGCGGTCGGGCTTGCCGTAGGCGTTCAATTCAATTTCGGGTTTAAGTATGAGACGTTGGTTAAGGTAGAGGTCATATTCTGTTTTGAGCCGCACCGCGGTGCGGCCCTCCTCCCCGACGTAACCCGTGAGTTCAACATCGAACCAATATGGCGTTAGGCCTTGCACCCCGAACGCCGCCCACTCCCGGGCGTGGCCGCCGCTGAAGTCGTGCCGCATCCCGAGTTGCGCATCCCAAAACGGGAGAATCGCCCGCGCCCACAGTGCTTCGACTTTGGCGCCTTGTGTCTTGCCTCCGAGCGTCGCGCCCTCAGTCTTGATCCAGAGTTTATCGAAATCCCCGCCCAGCCACGCTTGAGCATCCCAGGCGCCGCCATTTGTTGTGCCGTACACGCCTTCCAAGTTCTCGATCCAGACGCGGTGCTGAACGCCGCCATCGTTCATGTCCGAGTCCATACCGGGCATCTTTGCAGGCGTGAACTGCTCAGTGGCGGCGGGGCGCTCCAGGGACGGATCGGACGCATGCGCGGACTTCGCTTCATCGGCCGCCGGCGGCGGCGTGGCAGCCAAGGCGCCGAGCACCGGGCAAATACTCAATAGAGCACTCCATACGTTTCTCTTCATGCGACCACCACTTCGCGGAACATCCCGGCTTCCATGTGGTAGAGCAGATGACAGTGATATGCCCACTGCCCGGGATTATCTGCCGTGACCAAGTAACTCAATTGCTTACCCGGTTGTACGATGAACGTGTGTTTGCGTACCAGCACCTCGCCATTGGCGGCTTCGAGCTCGCCGAACATGCCGTGCAGATGAATCGGATGCGCCATCATCGTGTCGTTCGAGAGCACGATGCGCAGCCGTTCGCCATGATCGAAATGCAGCGGTTGGCTTTGAGAGAATTTTTTCCCATCAAATCCCCAAATGAAGCGCTGCATGTTGCCGGTGAGGCGCAAGTGTATTTCGCGCGCGGCGGCGCGCGGGTCTTTCGAGCCACCAGTGGTATGCAGATCCGCATACGTCAGCTCGCGCCGCCCGTTATCGCGTAAACGTGGGCCAGGATCATCGAGAGCGCGCGAGGGGTCGCTCACGCGCATATCGACGGACGGATCTTTGCTCTTCATGTCCTTCATCGACATGCCTTGCATACCTCCCATATCCATTCCAGGCATCGCTTGCATGCTTTGCGCGGCCACGTGTCCGGCAGTTCCCATCTCTTCCATGCCCATATCGGTCATGGTTAGCCAGGTCTTAGGGTCCAGCGGCGGGACTTGCGCTTCCAGACCCGGCCGGGGGCTTAAGGTTGCGCGTGCGTACCCGGATCGATCCATCGACTGCGCAAAAATGGTGTATGCGCGATCATCCTCGAGTTCCACGATTACATCGTAGGTTTCAGCCGCTCCCAAGCGGATCTCCTCGACCGTCACCGGGTCTACCGCCTGGCCGTCGGCGCTGATCACCGTCATCTTGAGCCCAGGTATGCGCACATCGAAAAAGGTCGAAGACGAGCCATTGATGAGGCGCAAGCGCACTCGCTCGCCCGCTTTGGCGATTGCAGTCCAATTCGCAGCAGGCGATGCCCCATTGATGAGATAGGTATAGGTCGAACCGGACACATCGCCCAAGTCGGTCGGATTCATGCGCATCTGGTTCCATATGCGCCGCTTGGAGAGCGCGCCTCTTACGCCCATCGAAGATACGTCTCGTGCGAAATCTTGGGCCGTGGGCATTTGAAAGTTATAAAAATCGCTCATCTGCTTCAGCGTCGTGAAGACGTGCTCGGGATTTTCGTCAGTCCAGTCGCTCAACAGAATGACGTGGTCGCGATCCGCACGGATCGATTCGCCCGCCGCCGGCTCGATCACGATCGCGCCGTAAAGGCCGGTCTGTTCCTGAAAGCGGGTGTGGCTGTGATACCAATACGTGCCGTTTTGGAGCACCGGGAACCGGTACGTAAAAGTCTCGTCGGCAGGAATGCCGGGGAAACTGATGCCGGGAACGCCATCCATGCGGAAGGGCAAAATGATGCCGTGCCAATGGATGGAACTCGAGGTGGCGAGCTTGTTGTGCACGCGTAAAGTCACGGTGCTGCCTTCGCGCCAGCGTAAGGTCGGCGCCGGGACGCTGCCGTTTATGGAGGTCGTAGGGCGTAATCGGCCGTTAAAATTCATCGGCGTATCGCCAATGGTCAAATCAAACTCGGTGCCGCTTAGGGTTTGAGGCGCCCTCGGCACGGGCATCTCTTGCGCTCGGCTCGAACGCGAAAAGAGAGATAAACCAGAGGCCGCGGCGATGCTGCTCGCGGCCAATCCTTGGACCAACCGGCGTCGAGGGATGTCGGGAGTACACCCTCGCAAAGTTGAAAATTTCATGCGAACTCCAATAGCGGTATGGCTCGTGCACCGAAGTGCGCGATCAACAAACAGACCACGCTGCAAAGCGTCTAGCGTGTTACGCGGGTGGAGGTCTTAAAGGCGGGTCGAAAGCGAGGGTCGAAATGCCCGGAAGCGCGGTTGGCAGAGTCACCGGCATCGGCGAGTAGCTGAGTGCAAGCAATGGCACTATTACGGCCGCGAGTTGGGCATTGCATCCATGCGAACTCGAGCAACCCTGGCCTTCGGTGTGCGGCTGGCAGTGCTGACAATCGGTCATGCCAGGTGAGCCGCACTGCGGCGAAAAACCCGCGCCCCCCTGAATCGCTAAGAACGCCCAAGCGACTACCCACCACAGCGCCTGCAAGCGCCGAGGCCGAGGGGTACTCGATTGTCGAAATGTCGTCATAGGCTCAAAGCTTGCTCACCGACGCGGAAACTTCAATGGCGCTGCGAGTCCGCCGCGGGAATCGCAGTTGGTCTTGGCAAAAGATGAACACGCAGTTGCCGATGATACTCAACGCGAACAATGCCAATGATACCGGAACGACCTCGAGCACCTTGTGCAATCCCAGCCATGTGGCCGGCGATTCCCACCACTGCAAGAAATTGGCGATCCTGCCGCTGTCGCCATCTTTCACACAGCAATGCGTGAGAACGATTCGAATCCCGTCTCCCATGCCGATACGCGTCCATTCGCCATCGCGAAACCATTTGTAGATCTGCGTGCCGATGACGTAGAGAAATACGGCAAGACATCCATAGCCGATGAAGGCGCCGATTCCGCCCGCGACCTTGAGCAGCACCGATCGGGCTTTCATGACGGTCCGCCCGTCGAGGGGCATCCTTTGACTTCAAGTCGAACGATACGGCCGGACTCGCCTTGCAGGTCAGAGGGGTTCAGCAAGCCGTCCGTGGGCTTCAAATCGATGTCGATCCAATACACATTGCCGCTGCGCTTGCGGTCCGCGATGGCGGGATTGAAACCCACCGCTTGCGCCTGAGCGACCCGGGCTTGCGCTCGTTTCGGTTCGCTATAAAGACCCAGAGAGATCACCGACCCTTCGGTGGGGCCGGGCATTTCCAGTGCATCGTCGATTCCACCGGCCTTGAGCTTGGCCAGCGTCTGTTCGACCACGGGCCGCGCCGCAGGGAGCGGCAGGTAAACCCACACTCCCGCCCAAACCTCGCCCTCCGCAACGCGCTGTCGCGGGTCATAGCCGCCGCCGCGCAACGTGGAGGCGGCGTGTGCCGTCTCCGAAACATCGCGAAATGGCCCGACGCTGATGCAGCGCTTCACATTGCTCAGCAGCCCGGGGGCATTGGCACCGGCTTTCGGCTGATCCTCGGTCACGGGAACTCCAGGAACTGACGCTGCACCCCCCGCGGTGCCCGTGACGGGAGCGGCGGGAGTATTGCCCGCCTCGGACGCGAGCTTGAGCGTACCGGGCGTCGGGGCTGCGGCGCTTTGGGGCGGCCTGGCAATGTCTCGCGCCCATAAGAAATAGCACACGTTGGCAAGCACCAAGCTCACGACCAGGGTCTTCCACATCGTCAAGCGTCCGCCCTCAGCCATGTGCCAACCGCAAACTAGCTTCGCCAGAAACAAATCGTTGCATTCCATCCCCGGTTTCGAGCAGCAGGGCTCCATCTGAATCAACGCCCCGGGCAATCCCTGCAATCGTCGTCCCGCCGACCACCACCTGTGCTTGGCGGTCTTTCAAACCGTCCAGGGCGATCCACGCATCCCGAAATGCAGGGAATCCAAAGCGCTCGTACTGCAGCAGCATACTCAAAAGTTCGTCCAAGATGGCCCCGGCCAGCAAATTGCGCGACGGCCGCCCCTGGCAGGCATCGGTCACCGCCGCCACCGCCACCCCGCTCGTCTCGATCTGGTGCCGGAGCTCTTCAGGCAGCCGCACATTGAGTCCAACGCCGATCACCACATGGGCCGGACCGCCGGCCTCGGCCCGCAATTCGATCAGGACACCCCCGAGCTTGCGGTCACGGTACCAAATATCGTTTGGCCACTTAAGCGAAGTCCCCTCCGCGCCCGCACGCGCGAGCGCGCGGGACACCGCGACGCCGACGCCCAAGCTCAAGGCGGGCAAGGTACGCACCACGTCGCTGCACGTCCAGCCCAGCGACATGGCGATGCCGCTCCCAAAAGGCGCAATCCAACGCCGTCCCAGGCGGCCGCGGCCGGCATGCTGCAACTCGGTCAGACAGACATCGGCGGTGCCTGATGGCGGCGGTTTCGCAGCCAGCAGGCGCGTGTTGGTGGAATCGACGTCGAACAACAATTCCAGCGCGTGCAAGTGGGATTGGCATTCGGGCGAAAGCTCGGCACGGATGCGCTGCGCATCCAACAATTCAACCGGCCCTTGAAGCCGGTAGCCGCGGCGTGGCAACGCCTGAACTGCGATCCCGAGCACACGTAGCCGCTGTACTCCCTTCCACACAGCCGCCCGCGTTTGACGCAGCTCGGCAGCCAGCCATTCTCCGGAATGCATCTCGCCGTCCGCCAGCAGCAATAGCAGCCGCGGAAGTTTTATGCCGCTCGAGATCGAAACAACCATAGCCGCCGTGCACGATTCTCTTTGCCGGCACGCAGGCGGGCGATGTTGCTGCGATGAGTGAAGATCACAAACAGGGCAACCGTCGCACAGAACGTGCAGAGTGGGACATCGTCGGGTTCCGTCACCAGCACCACTACAGCCAGCGTCGCGGTCGACAGCATGGTGGCAAGGCTCACGAAGCCGGACAGTGACACGACGATGATCCAACTCACGAGCAAGGGCAGGAGCAAGCGCAAGTCCATCGCTGCCACCACCCCCACCACGGTGGCGGCTCCCTTTCCGCCGCGAAAATCGAACCACACCGGATACACGTGTCCCACGATCACGGCAAAACCGCAGGCCACCGTGAGCCATTCTCGCGATAGCGCAGGATCGATGCCGATCCCGGGCAAGGACACCTCCGGCAGCCACCACACCGCAACGACACCCTTTGCGATGTCGATGATGAGCACGAGCAATCCGAACAGCTTGCCTTGGGTGCGCAGGGCATTGGTGGCTCCCGCGTTGCCGCTGCCCATGCTGCGAATATCCACGCCGCGCAGCTTTCCGAGAATCAAGCTGCCGAGCAGAGTCCCGAGCAAGTAAGCAAAAACCAATTTGACGCCGAGTTCCAGCATGCGGCGATTATGGCCTAACTCAAGCCCAGGGGCGCGCGCGCCGCCGTATCCCGTTTCGGCAAATGAATTTCCGCCAGCATGCAGCGCACCCCGCCCCCGCCCACGCGCTCGATTGTGGGTATCGATACGGGGAGCAGGTCTGCGTGCGCCTCCAGAATGTCCCGCTGCGCCAAGCTCAAGCTGGCCATGGCGGTTGTCGACAGTGCAAGGAGCTTGGAACTAGGGGAGGCAAGTTCCAGCACATTGGCCGCAAAGTGCGTCATTTGTTGCTGGGTTATATCCACGATCTCATGGTTCGTTGCGCGCAGCTGCGAAAACACCGCTGCGCGGTGGGCGGCATTGGCGAAGGACTCCCCGCAAATCACCGCAAACCCGGTGCCGATCGCCATCATCACATTCGTGTGATAGATGGAGCGTCCCTTGCCGTCCACGGCATCGAAAGTCATCAGTTCATAGTCGAGCAGCTGCGCGAATTCGCCCAGCACATCCAGATCCGTGCGCGGCGACGAGCAGGCGTAGGCAACCCGATGCACCCGGTCGAGCACGACGCTGCCGGTGCCTTCCAGAAACTTCGCGTCGGCTTCGCGATGGCTCAAATCGACGGTGCGAGACACCCGAAACCCGCCTGTGCGCACCACGTGCTCGAGAATTTCCTCGCGCCGTTCAGAGCGTCGGTTGGGCGCCAGCATCGGATAGAGCGCCACGGTGCCGTCGTGATGGAAGCTCACCCAATTGTTGGGAAATATCGCATCCGGCTTTGCCGGTTCCTCGCTATCGGGGGCGACCAGCACTTCCACGCCGGCGCCTATCAAGGCATTAGCCAGGGCATCGAATTCTTGTAGGACGGCGCCATGTTGCTCCGCTGCGCCATGCTCTGGGGTGCGCTGGAAAGCATTGGTGTCGGCTGTTTGCGGATTGCAGCCGAATCGGGCCGGCCGCACCATGAGCACGGACCGGGCGCTTTGCGTTTCCGGATGAGGATGATCTGCGACCGACATAGGGCAAGCACTATACTAGCTGCTTTTTGGGGTAAGCCTTGCCGGTATCATTCGCCAAATTCCTGGGGGCGCTGGCGCTCGCCACCACTGCCTTGCAAGCGCAGGTTGCAGCTGCGCCCACGCCTGCACAGCCCGCCGCAAAACCGCCGCAAGCACCGGGAGTCGCTACGCCGGGAGTCGCTACGCCGGGCGTCGCTACGCCGGGCGTCGCTACGCCGGGCGCCGCCGCGCCGGCGGCCAGTTACCGCTTTTCCTTTGAAACGCTGCTGGAAGAGGCCAAGCGACTCGCCGCCGCCGCCTACACGCCCCAACGCAAGAGCTTGCCTGCGGCGCTCGACAAACTGAGTCCGGAGCAGTATCGCAGCATTCATTTCAACCCCGACGCGGGTATTTGGCGTGGGGAAAACCTGCCATTTCGCGTCGAGCTGCTGCAGGCGGCCTACAACATGCCGACTTCGGTCACCATCTCGACGGTGGAAGACGGCATTGCCAAGGACTTGGTCGCAACCCCTGCCATGTTCCAAATTTCGGGCGCCGCGTCGCCGCAACTCGGCGGAGTATCACTGCCGCTTTCGGGCTTCCGGATTCGCTACCGCATCAATTCCAACAAAGTCTGGGATGAATTTTTAGTTTTTCAGGGCGCGAGCTACTTCCGTGCGGTCGCGAAAAGTCTCTTGTACGGATTGTCGGCTCGGGGCCTGGCCCTCGATGTCGGAGAACCCGCAGGCGAAGAGTTCCCCCTCTTCACGCATTTTTGGATTGAGCGCCCAGCCCCCACCGCCAATGCCATCGTCATTTACGCATTGCTCGAAAGCAAGTCCACGACCGGCGCTTACAAATTCACCGTGCAGCCGGGCGTGGAAACTCAAACGGACGTCGAGCTCACGCTGTTCCCGCGCGCCGAAATGCGCGTCGTGGGCATAGCGCCGCTCACCTCGATGTTTCTGTTCGATGAAAGCAACCGCGGGCGATTGGATGACTATCGCCCGGAGGTGCATGATTCGGATGGGGTGCAGATCACAACCCTATCGGGCGAACACCTATTCCGGCCGCTCGGAAATCCGCTGAAGCTCCAGGTATCGACCTTCACGACGCAAATGCCCCAAGGTTTCGGACTGGTGCAGCGCTCGCGGCAACAAAGGGACTTTCAGGATTTCGACATGCAGTACGAAAGGCGGCCCAGCGCCTGGATCACGCCCAAAGGTGACTGGGGCGCCGGCGGTGTGGAACTGGTGGAAATTCCCTCGGAGCGCGAGACCAACGACAACATCGTCGCATTCTGGCGTCCGGCGCAGTCCTTCACGCCGGCACATCCGGCGCAGTACGCCTATAGGCTAACCTGGTGCGATGAACCGCCGTTCCCCACGGGTCTGGGTAAAGTCGTGGCCACTCGCTCCGGTGCCAGCATCGACCGCAAGCGCCGTGTATTTCTCGTGGATATCGTGGGTGCCGGTGAGAAACTCGATGGATTGCGCCTTGACCTCGGCGCTTCGGCGGGCGGGATCTCCAATGCCAGCCTCATCTCCAATCGCGAGCTGCATGGCCTTCGCGCCAGCTTTGAAATCGATCCGAAAGACGCGAACTTGATCGAAATGCGATTGCGGATCATGCGCGGCGATACGCCCGTCAGCGAAACCTGGCTGTATCGATGGACCTCCAGCTAACCCCCGCCGCTGCTGTGGAAAGCCGTACGCCGCCGGGGGGCATGCCGCCCGAAGCGCCGATGTTCATGCCCGCGCAGGATCTGCGCTACAAGCCCTGGCGCGAGGGGTGGCAGCTGATCTCGGCCGCGGTGCTCTATGCACGCTTCATTCTCATCAGCGTCACCATCGGCGTGACCACCTATGGCGTGTATCAAATGCTGCAAGTGGTGCGCTTCGCCAGCATGACTTTCTTGCAAGGCACGATGATTTTTTTCTTCGCGATCTCCTTGGGCTGGATAGCCTTCGCGGCAGGCTCGGTGCTGGCAGGCGCCTCGAAGCACCGCGACCCGACTCCTTCGGATAAGTCTGCGGCTGACGCTTCGCTCACCGCGCTGGTCATGCCCATCTACAATGAAGACCCGACCCGCACCGCGGCAGGTCTGCAGGCCATGGGCGAAGCACTCCGGCAGATCGATGCCCACCGCGGCTTTGAAATCGTGATCTTGTCCGACTCCACGAATGCCGATTCATGGATTCGCGAAACCCTGGCCGTGGCCAGATTGCGTGCCTCGTTGCGCCCCGTCATGCCGGTTTGGTATCGGCGGCGCTGGCTCAACGTCGCCCGCAAATCCGGCAATGTCGAGGACTTCGTCATGCGTTGGGGCGGCCGCTACGATCACATGATCGTGCTCGATGCGGACAGCCTGATCGATGCGTCGACTCTGCAGCGGCTCGTGCTCGTCATGCGGGCGGATCCGAAACTGGGAATTCTGCAAACGGCGCCGCAGCTCATCGGGGCGAGAACTTTCTTTGCCCGCCTGCAGCAGTTCGCATCCTGCGTCTACGGCCCGGTGATCACGCGCGGGCTGGCGGCTTGGTCCGGTGACAGCGGCAATTACTGGGGACACAACGCCATCATCCGCGTGTCCGCCTTCGCGCAATACTGCGGCCTGCCCAAGCTCAAGGGGCGTAAACCGTTCGGCGGCTTCGTTCTGTCGCACGATTTTGTCGAAGCTGCTCTGATGCGCCGTGGCGGCTGGAAAGTTCGTCTGACCGCCGAGTATGGCGGCTCGTGGGAAGAATCCCCGCCGACTTTGATCGATGTCGCCATACGCGACCGCCGTTGGGCGCAAGGCAATTTGCAGCACATGAAAGTCATCGGCAGCGCGGGCCTCCGGTTCATCAGCCGCATGCACTTGGGCGTCGGCATCATGAGTTATTTGTCCTCCCCGCTCTGGCTGGTGATGATCGGCATCGGCTTTGCGCTTGCGATTCAATCGCGCCTGATTCGTCCCGAATATTTCAGCCATGATTTTCAATTGTTCCCCACGTGGCCGCGATTCGATGTAGCCCTTATGATGGCGCTGTTCTGGTTCAGCATGGTGGTGCTATTGATCCCCAAGATGATCGGCTTGGTTCGTGCGCTGTTGTCTAAGCGTATTCGGCGCGGCGCCGGCGGCATCATCGGGGTTGCCGCGAGCTTTCTCGTGGAAACCATCCTCTCAGCGCTCTACGCCCCTATACTCATGATCGTGCAGTCCCGCCACGTCTTGGAGGTTTTCATGGGGCGCGACTCGGGGTGGAAGCCGCAGCAGCGCGACTCAGTCGGCACCTCGTGGACGGATGCCTGGCGCTTTCATCGGCGGCACATGGCCTTGAGCTTGGTCACCGCCGTCATCGTCTATTTCATCTACCCTCCTCTGCTCGCCTGGGTATCACCGGCACTCCTCGGGCTTTTTCTGGCGGTGCCCTTATCGCGATTCAGCGGCAGCGAGAGCTTGGGCAAGTTCTTATCGCGCTTCGCGCTGCTGCGAACCCCCGAAGAACTCGACATCCCGGCACTGGTTCAGCGACGCGAGGAGCTGATACGAACCGGCGAGGCGCTGCCCAGCGATGGCTTGCGCTATTTGGCCCGCGATCGCGAGGCACGCGTTGCCCATATCAATGACAATTTGCCGCGTCCCGCCGACCCCCGGGGACAGCCGGATCCGCATGCCTTCACGGCGGAACAAAAACTGGCGGATGCAAAGTCCTTGGACGAGGCGTTGCGTTGGCTGACGCCGATAGAACGTGTCGAGGTAGCGGGCGTGGCACGCTTTCTCAATCAGCTCGCATTGCTTCCTGACTCCGCCCAACCCTCATTCTCGATTTAGGATTGCAAACCCATGGTTCGTCGACGTGAAATTTTGAAAACGGCGGTGGTACTGGCCGCCGGGCAACTGTCCTACGCCAAGCTGGCTGCCGCGGCAGCACCGGCAGCCCCGGCCTCCGGCACGGGACCCGCGAAGCCTTTCGACTTCGCCTGGCTCAAGGGCCAGGCGCGCTTTCTCGCCAGCGGCCCATATCAGGCATCCAAAGACATCTTGCCCTCGACCATGGCCACGCTGAGCTACGATCAATACCAATCCTTAAGATTTCGCACCGAACACGCGCTGTGGGGCGATGCGGGACTGATGTTCCGCTTGCAATTCTTCCCCGTCGGCCGCGGCTTCTCGCAGGCGGTGCACATGCACGAGATCAGCGATGGCCAGGCACGCGAGATCGTTTACGACCCGTCGCTGTTCGAATTTGACAAGGCCGGTATCGATCCCAGCGTCATGCGTGATCACCCCGGCTTCGCGGGGTTTCGCGTGCAGTTCGTGACCGATTGGAAGGCTGATGTCACCGCTTTTTTAGGGGCTGCGTACTTCCGCGCCGTCGGCGGCGACACGCGTCAGTATGGATTGTCAAGCCGCGCATTGGCGGTCGACACCGCCTATCCTCGGCCCGAGGAATTTCCCCACTTCACCTCATTTTGGTTCGAACGGCCTGCGAAAGGCCAGAGCACCTTGACGCTGTATGCACTCATGGACTCACCGAGCATTGCCGGTGCACTGCGCTTCCAAATTGCTCCAGGCGGCACGCTGCTGATGGACATCGACTCGGCGCTGTATCCGCGCAAGCCCATCGATCGCTTGGGCATCGCACCGCTCACCAGCATGTTTTTCTATGGCGAGAACGACCGCCGCGGCGCCAATGATTGGCGCCCGGAGATCCACGATTCCGATGGCCTCTCCATGTGGACCGGCGCTGGCGAGTGGATCTGGCGGCCGCTGATGAACCCTGCGCAAAATCGTTTGAACTCGTTCTTCGATGAAAACCCGCGCGGCTTCGGTTTACTGCAGCGGGATCGCAATTGGGATCACTACCAGGATGACGGCGTGTACTACGACCGGCGCCCGAGCCTTTGGGTCGAGCCCAAGCCGAGCGTTCATGGCGGCTGGGGCAAAGGCGCCGTGCAATTATTTGAGATCCCGACGATCGACGAAACTTTCGACAATATCGTGGCGTTTTGGAATCCGGCCGACAAACCCAAGGGCGGCGACGAAATGCTCTACAGCTACCGGCTCTACTGGGGCACCCGCATGCCCTATGAGTCGCCCCTGGCGCAAACCATCGCCACTCGAACCGGCATCGGCGGCGGTGTCGGTCAAAAGCGCCAATACTTCTCGTGGCATTTCACAGTCGATTTCTGCGGCGGTGAACTCGGTGCACTCTCGAAGAGCGCCAACGTCGAGGCCGTCATTAACACCTCGAAGGGCACCTACGAGCGTGTCACGGTGCACTATGTCGAGGAGTTTAAAGGTTATCGGGCATATTTCGACGTGCGGCCGCCGGAAGACAGCAACGAGGCAATCGATTTACGCCTCTACTTGCGCATCGATGGCAGACCCCTGACCGAAACTTGGATCTATCAGTGGGTGCCGCCTCCCGTGAAGGAGCGCAAGGCGGCGCTGAGCTAACGCGCGCGCCGGATCAGCCCGCCGCGCCGAGGGCCACCACATGTTCGCGGCCGGACACGACGACGCCGCCCGGTTTCTCGACGGTCACGGCAAAGGCTGCGGGTTTGTGCACCATGAGTTCCGCGCGAATCGGAATCACGACCTCGCTGCTGTTCGCCGGCACGTCGAATACCCCGCCATCCACCGGGTAGCGTTCGTCGCGGGCTGCATCGAAAATCCAAATTTGATATTGATGCACGGCAGGGTCGTTTGGCTTGAGGCCCGTGAAGTGCACAAACCCGCGCTGGGTGGCCGGGTCCCACACCACATCGCCGCTAACGCCGGCCGCGGCGGGATCTTTGGTTGGGCTCAGCGGGATTTTCAACGTATCGGATTTTGCCAGCAACGCCGCGCGTTCCTCGGTTGGGGTCGGCGGTGTCGGTGGTTCAATCGAGCGCACCCAACCGAAAATGGCCAGGACCAAACAGGCGGCGGCCGCCAACCATCCGTAGGCGCCATATCGAGATGCGCGCGGCGGCGACGGGCTCGGCGCTGCCGTAGCACCACGCACCTTGCTCAAATCGACAACCTCGGTCGATGCGAAGTGTTCCGAAGCCTGCCGAGCCAACGCCTCCGCCAAGGCAGCGGGGAGCGGCTGCTGCGCTCCGCGGCCGGCCAGGGTCACGGCCGCAGCCGCGCGCTCCAGGTCGCGCGCATAGGCGCTTGCCGTTTCGCTGTCCAACACATCGAGCGCCCGCTGCTCGGCCGGGGACAAGCCTTCGGTCACTTGCTTGATGAGCAAGTCCAGCATGGCTTCGTCGGGCTCACCTGGAGGGCGTGTGTCTGACATCAGCGCTCGCTCAAGACGCCTTCGGCATCTAGGTTCATGTATTCACGCACTTTGATCAAACCCCTGCGCATAAAAGATTTCACCGTGCCCAAGGGCATACCGAGCCGAGCCGCGATTTCGGACTGGCTCAAGCCATGCAACAAACCTAACTCTAATACCTGACGCTGCTCGGGCCGCAATTCAGCCAGCGCTCGCGCGGCTTGCTCAGCCTCGATCGATGTTTCCGACGCCGTACCGGGATCGGCCCAAGCGAGGGTTTCCAACGATTCCACGGGATCCATCGGGGGTTCGGCGCTGGTCTTGCGTAGCCTGTCGATCAAGCGGCGGCGCGCGATCATCGCGATAAACACCTTGTCGGAGCCCTGCGATGCGTCGAAGCGGCCGGCACTGCGCCAGATATCCAAAAAGATTTCTTGAGTCGCGTCCTCGGCATCCGATGGCGTGCGCGAGAGCCGCCGCGCAATACTCCACACCAGGGGACCGTATTGCTCTATGCATTCCCGCACGGCGGCGGAATCGCCGCTCGCAATGCGTTCAAGCATAGTCGGATCCATTAGTTGCCTAATGAGCTTATTCGGGGCAAATGCATGGCCGGATTCAACTAAAGGATGGAGCAGAAGTCGGGCATGATAATGGTAAATGGCTGCGCTAGGGAGATCTCATGGACCAGAAGGCAATCGGTCAGATGTGGTGGTTTAGAGCAACGGTGGGCGTGTTGACCTTGCTCAGCGGCATCGCGCTATTCGCCATTGCCGGCTTGAGCATTCACACCTTTGTGTCGGCGCTCATCGCCTTCCTGTGCTTGATGGGCCTCGAGCGCCTGTTTTCCGGTTTGCTCGGTATGATTGTGATGTTGGTGCGGTCGCGCCGTCCAAAGAGCAGCTGAAATCGCGCCGCTAAAACTTGAGCAGCCGCAACTTTTGCGTATCGCCCACCGGGCGTCGCAACTCGCTCTCGCGCCGCACATGCCAAGCAGACTGTTTGGGATTCAAGATCACCCATCGCCATTGCGTTAGCTGGTGTTTGAGCAGCGGCAGGAGTGGGGGCTCGGCATCGGCGCCCTCCCCGCCGGGCATCAGCGTCGAGCAAAACAATTCGAAATATTCGGTGAACAAGTTTTCGTATTGCTGCATGGGATCGAGAAATGCGGGGTCGCGCACAAGCTCGCTGCCGAGATGGCTGGCGCACAAGTAGCTGCAGGCTTTGCGCAGATAGATCGTGTGCTCCGCTACGACCGCATGCTCATAGACCAGCGAGCAATGAAAGTGCGCCAGAATCCTGGCGCGTGCCTTACCGCGCACATTGTGCTTCCGCAGGTATTCGAACAGGGCCTTGCCGTGAATCAGCCGCAGCGAGGCATGCCTGAGAGCCACCGCTTGATTGCGCAGGGCTACAAAGTCGGCGACCTGGCGCATCAGGCCCGAATGTTCGAGTTCCCACGCCCCCCACGCAGCGGGCGTTGCGAGGATGCGCTGAGCGACCAGGTGTTCTTTTGGATCCTGGCTACGCGAGGCGCCCTCGATCCGATCGGCGGATTCGCGCATGAGCCGCGCATGACTGAAAGCGCTGCGTTGCACCAGTTCCATCCCCTGCGGCGCCCTTAAGGGCTGTGAATATGTTGAATCGCTAGCTTAGGCGCTGTTGCGCCGCAATGGCCAGGGTCGCCATAGCGCGACGTCAGACAGAAAGCTCAGTATTGGCGGGAGAGAAGCCAATTGGCGAGGGAGCGCAGTGCTGCCGCCCGTTCGCCAAAGGGCGCAAGCGCATGGATGGCTTGCGTGTGCAAAAGCCGGACTCGTTGCTGGGAGGCTGATATCCCAATGACCGCAGGATGCGTGGGCTTTGCGCGCTCGCTGTCGGCGCCCGTGGCCTTGCCCAAGGTCGAAGGATCGCCCGTGACATCGAGCAAGTCGTCCTGGATCTGAAATGCGAGGCCGATGGCATTGGCAAATCGCGACAACGCGTTGTAAAGGCTGGGATCGAGCGGCGGCGCACACTCGGCCGCCATCAGCACACTGGCGCGGATGACCGCGCCGGTCTTGCGCGCATGCATGTCCTCCACTTGGCCGATATCGAGCCGCAGACCTTGTACGGCCAGATCGATCGCCTGGCCCCCGGCCATGCCGAACGTACCGATCGCCTGCGCGAGCATGTCGATCAGGCGCAGCCGTATGGCGGCAGAGGCCGGTAACTTCGGATCGCGTGCCAGCAGCTGAAAAGCCAAGGGCTGCAGTGCATCTCCCACCAGAAGCGCGGTGGCTTCATCGTAGGCTCGGTGACAGGTAGGCCGGCCGCGGCGCAAATCGTCATTGTCCATGGCCGGCAGGTCATCGTGAACCAGCGAGTACACGTGCACCATCTCAATGGCGCAAGCGACAGCCTCGACCTCGTCTTCGGAAAGCCCCACCGCTCGGGCCGTGGCGAACACCAGGGCTGGTCGAATCCGCTTGCCGCCCCCGAGAACGCTGTAGCGCATCGCTTCGTGCAAGCGGCCGGGCACCACATCCGCTTCGGGAATCCGTGCGGCCAGCGCGCCTTCCATACGCAGGCGCCAGCTTTCCATCTGCGCGCCGAAGTCCTCTACATCATCCTGCCGAATGCGCCGATCCGCGGAATCGGTCACGGCCCTCGGCTCACGCGCTTGATGTCACTGACCGGTATCGCAGTCACGGCAGCAAAGCGCGCACCGCCATCGGTATATTCAAAGGGCAGTTCCGGAGCCATCGGCCCGGCAACGCGCGGTCCCCGCAAGGACGTAAGCAGCGCCTTGATGGGATTGCTGAATGCGTCGTTGACCGCCGTTCCCTCAAAGCCGCAGTGCGCCATGCAATTATCGCAGCGCGGATTCTTGCCGACGCCGTATTTTTCCCACTCGGTGTCCTCGATCAGGGCCTTGTAGGTGGGGGCATACCCCTCATCAGATAAGAGGTAGCAGGGCTTTTGCCAGCCGAATACGTTGTACGTCGGATTGCTCCACGGCGTGCATTGATAGGTTTGATTCCCGGCCAAGAAATCCAGGAACAAGGCGGAGTGGTTGAAGGACCACGCGGGCTTGCCTGATGGCCGGGTGCGACGGCTGAAAATATCGCGGAACAACTGCTTGCTGGCATTGCGTCCGAGGAACACATCCTGGCGCGGTGCATGGTGATAGCTGTAGCCTGGGGATACGGTGATGCCTTCGACGCCCAACTCCATGGCCGTATCGAAGAACTCGGCCACATCATCGGGGTCTTCGCCATTGAACAGCGTGCAATTCACCGTTACCCGAAAGCCCTTGTCCCGCGCCAACTTGATCGCCGCCACTGCCTTCTCGAATACACCTTCCTGGCAGACCGACTCATCGTGGCGTTCTTTGTTGCCATCCAAGTGGATCGAAAAAGTCAGATAGGTCGAGGGTTTGTATTCGTCGATGTGCTTCGACAAGAGGATCGCGTTGGTGCACAGGTAGACAAATTTCTGCCGGGCCACGATGCCCGCCACGATCTGCGGCATTTCCTTGTGGATCAGAGGCTCGCCCCCCGGAATGGATACGATGGGCGCACCGCATTCATCGACCGCGCGCAACGCGTCTTCGACTCCGACGCGCTTCTGCAGGATTTCCTTGGGGTAATCGATTTTGCCGCAACCCGAGCACGCCAAGTTGCATTGGAACAACGGTTCCAACATCAAAACCAGGGGATAGCGCTTGTCGCCGCGCAGCTTGCGCCCTGCGATATAGCGCGCGACCTTGTACATCTGCAGAAGTGGTATAGCCATGCGCCTATATTACCAGCAGGGCTTGGCGATGGTCGCGCCAGATTCGCGACCATTCGAGCATGAACCAGGGCGTAAAAGTTCTAGCGCCGTCGTTGGCGATCTCCCGCTGCAGGGCTTGCGGGGCGATCCAGCGCCAATCGAGAATTTCTTGCGAATTTGCCCGGATGGGTTCGCGGCTGCGTCCTACAAACACAGAACAAAGCTCATTTTCCGCCCCGGTTGCGTCGAATTGGGCTTGATATTGGAATTTGAACAGGAAATGCAAGGGGCAGCGAATGCCCAATTCCTCGTACAAGCGGCGCTGTGTGGCGGCCTCCATGGACTCGTTTCCGCGCGGGTGGCTACAGCAGCTATTGGACCAATAGAGCGGCCATAACCGCTTGGAGGCCGCGCGTCGCTGAATCAACAATTCGCCGCCGTCATTAAAAATCAGCAATGAAAAAGCGCGGTGCAGGACCCCACGGCCCTCGTGACACAAGGTTTTGCTGAGAAAACCCACGCCGCGATCGTCCTCGTCGACCAGAATCAGCGCATCGGGATCGGCGAGCGAATTACTCATGTAACAGTCCAATTACACATGTAAGAATCATAAGCTCTACGCCAGTAAACCGTTTTCGCGAAACCAGCGGATGGCATCCGCGAACGCCTCGGCAGGCGGTCGGGATCGATAACCCAGTTCCCGCGCCGCTTTGGCGCTCGAAAAGAACATTAGCTTGCGCGACATGCGCACCCCTTCCAACGTGATGCGGCCGCTGCGGCCCGTCAAATTGGCATAGCCTTCGGCCAGATAGGCGATGGGAAGCACGACGCCGTAAGGCAGGCGCACGCGCGGGGGCTTGCGCCCCACCAGCGAGGCAATGAGCCCGAGGATCTCTCGCAGCGTCATGTCCTGACCGCCCAAGATATAGCGCTCGCCGACTCTTCCTCGCTCGTACGCCAGCAGATGCCCGGCAGCAACATCATCGACGTGCACAATATTGAGTCCCGTGTCGACGTAGGCAGGCATTCGGCCGGCCGCAGCGTCGAGCACGAGTTGGCCCGTGGGTGTCGGCTTCACATCTCCCGGTCCCACCGGCGTGGAGGGACTGACGATAACCACGGACATGCCTTCGCGTGCCGCTTCGCGTACTACTTCTTCGGCCAGGTACTTGGAGCGCTTGTAGTGTCCGATCATATTCTCGAGCGAGTTCGGCGTTGCTTCCTCGCCCGGCGTGCCGTCCGCCGGGATTCCGATGGTTGCCACGCTGCTGGTGTAGACGATGCGTTGCACGCCTGCGCGGCGCGCGGCATTCAAGATATTGCGCGTTCCTTCGACGTTCGCTTGATACAATTGCGAAGGATCTCGAGCACCGAGCCGATAATCCGCGGCAACATGGAACAAAGCAGGGCAGCCCACCGCAGCGCGCTCGAGGGAACTCGCGTCCGTAAGATCGCCCTCCTCGACCTCGACGGCAAGACCTTTTAGATTGCGACGATCCGAGCTCTTACGCGCCAGCACCCGGACTTCCCATTGCATTGCCAACAGCGCTCTGGCGACCGCGGCTCCCACAAACCCCGTCGCACCGGTCACCAGCGCCTTCATGCGATGTGCGCGCCGATCACGCGCAAGGAACGTATGGCGATGCGATATCGCTGCGTGAGCCGGATGAGTCCGGCAATCTCGGCCGGCGCAACGACAAGGCCCGCCAGCAGCCGCCCTATCCGCAACCGGCCCGCCCCGCTGGCATTGACTACTGCCCGGGGCAAGCGATCGGCGGCCGTATCGACGATGACACGCACGGCAATGAAAGGCAGCCGGTGATGGGCGGCGACTTCCGCGACAGCCGCACTCTCCATGTCGACCGCGGCGGCCCCACTGTCGCGAAACGCCGCAGCCTTGTCCGCGGGCGTGTCCATCGGGCGCGCACTGGTCAGCAAGTTGCCCTCGCTCACGGCACGTAGAGGACTGACCGCGGCGGCCACCCGTTCCCGCCACGATGGGCATGCAGCGAATCGCGTCCCATCAGCGGAAATCAATTCGCAGGGAAGTACTACGCTCCCTGCCTTGAGCGAAGGATCGAGTCCGCCGGCCATTCCGAAGGTCATCAGGGCCGAGGCCCCGGCCTCAACCAAGGCGCGCGCAGCGCCCCGTGCGGCAACGACCCCAATACCGCTGACGGCGAGCAGCGCGCCGTCACCGAGCGCGGCCAGTTCGCTTAAGGGTGGATCTCCGCCGCGGGGCATCGAGGCTCCTAAAGCGCGTGCCTCCGCGGCGAGCGCTGCGACGACACCCACTCCGCTCAACGAATCGCTGCGGCGCTCAATGAGCAATTCCGCGGCGTGTCAGGTTCCGATACGCAGCGAGGGCCCAAAGCGGAAAATAAGCGCTATAGCCGTGGTAGCGTAAGTAAAATACCCGCGGGAATCCCGGCGCCGTGTAGCTGGGATGACTCCACAAACCGTCATCTTGGCGGGTGTGCAACAAGAACTCGGCACCGCGGCGAACGGCCTCTGATCCCGCCTCACCGGCCGCCATGAGCCCCAAGAGCGCCCAAGCGGTTTGGTACGGCGTACTGCCGAAGACTTCGGCAGGCCTCGATTGCCACGCATAGCTGTCGTTGCTCTCGCCCCAGCCGCCGTCGGCATTTTGTTTTTGCTTGAACCAGGCCACGGCCCGTTTCACCATGGGATCATCGGGTCCCAGATGCGCCTGTGCAAGCGCCGTGAGCACCGACCAGGTGCCATAAATGTAGTTGGTGCCCCAGCGGCCAAACCATGAGCCGTCGGCTTCCTGCTCCTTGCGCAAGTACGCAATCGCCCGGTCCAGCGCAACTTTATCCTGCGGCCGGCCGATGCGCGCGAGGACCGTAACCACCCGCGCGGTGACGTCGCTGGTCGGCGGATCCAATAGCGCACCATGATCGGCGAAGGGAATCTTGTTCAAGTAGTAGCAGGTGTTATCGGCATCGAAGGCGGCAAAACCGCCATCGCGACTCTGCATACCCACCAGCCAATCGAGCGCGCGGCGCACGCTCTCGGCGTAGCGATCCGAATCGCGTGATTGATGCATGGCCCAGGCGACCACAGCGGTGTCGTCGAGATCCGGGTAAAAATCATTCGCGAATTGAAAAGCCCAACCGCCGCCGCGCAAGGTTGGCCGCCGCACGCGCCAATCGCCGGGCTCATCCATCAGTTGCTTGGTTTTCAACCAGTCGAGTGCGCGCACCGACGCCCCGCGCGAAGTCTCATCGCTTGCTTCCTGCATCGCGAGACACGCCAGTGCAGTATCCCAAATCGGGGAAACACAAGGCTGGCAATAGGCGCTCGTGGGGCCCACGACCAAAAGCTTTTGCAAGGCTCGCTTGGCGGTGACGCGCCGCGGGTCATCCGGGGGATAGCCTAAGATCACCATGGCTTCCAGGGCGTTGACCATGGCGGGGAAAATGGCGCCGAGCCCATCCTCGCCATTGAGCCGTTCCAGCACCCACGTTTCTGCACGCCGCGTCGCACGCTCGCGCACTTGAGTGGGGATCAACGGATCGATCAAACGTCCAATGTGGTCGAACAACAGAAACGCCTTGGCAAGCAGGCCGGCACGGCGGAAGTAGTGCCGTTCTTTTTCAGGCGGCGTCGTGAACAGCTCGGGGATGCCGATGCCGCGCGGGTTCTTGGCCTTAGGGCGGCGCGTGCACAGGATGAACAGGGGCACCATCACGGTTCGCGACCAGTAGGAAACCTTGTCGATGTGAAACGGAAACCACTTCGGCAGCAGCATGATTTCCACGGGGATGTAGGGTATGCCGCGCCAGGGCAGTTCGCCGAAGAGCGCCAAAGCGATCCTCGTAAACACATTCGCTCGGGCGGCGCCGCCGCGTTCCAAGATCGCTGTGCGCGCTTTCACCATGTGCGCGGCCTTGACATCATCGCCGGCGAGCTTCAGGGCGTAGTACGCCTTGATGGTGCAGCTCAAATCCAGTTCGCCGTTATGGTATAGCGGCCACCCGCCGTGCTCCGCCTGCCGCGCGCGCAGATGATTTGCAATCTTTGCCTCGAGCCCCGCGTCGATCTCATCCAAGAAGTGCATCATCATGATGTACTCCGCAGGAATGGTGCAGTCAGCCTCGAGTTCGTAGAGCCAGTAGCCTTGCTCGTTCTGCTGTGCAATGAGCGCGTCGCGCGCTTCGGCGATGGCACGGTCCAAGGGCGAGGAGTCGACCCGCTTGAGCGTGTGCGAGACGATATCGCTGCGCGCGTCGGGCAGCTCCGCAGGAAACGGAGTGGGTTTCGGCGCGGTTCGATTCACGATCCTGAGCTCCCGTAGCGGCGCAGCTCGTGCTCGGCCTCGCCTGCGCTGTCCGCAACGATCGCTGCCGGACGCGGACGCCGCACCTCCGGCAGTCTCGCCAGCGGCACGCCGCGTGCGGCAATGCCGAACAAGCGCCGCAGCATCCAATCCTTGCCGATGAATGTGTTGGTCATGAGCATGGTCAAACTGACAGCGGTTCTGGATATCTTCACTTGCACGCCCGCGGTGAAAGCGGGGTTATGCGCAATTTTGCGCAACGTAAGGATAGCCATCCCGATTGCCCAGAGACAGAAGCGCCGAATGCCCTGCTCCTCTCTCGGGATTAATAGTGTGTAATCCAAGGCATTTCGCAGATGCGCATGCGCAACACCGACCAGTTCCGTGATCCCGGCACTGAAGCCCACATCCTTCGATTCCTTAGAGAGTTGTTCCAGATCAACTCCGTGGCGGGCAAACACATCCTGAGGCAACCAACAGGCCCCACGGCTGCGATCCTCCCAGACATCCTTGAGGATATTGGTCATTTGCAGGCCTTGAGCGAACGATGCTGCGTAGGCGCTTAAGGGGGTGCGCCGGCGCGCAATATCCGCCGAATAGTCGCAGAACAGCTCGGTAAGCATCTCGCCCACCACACCTGCCACGTAGTAGCAATAGTCGTCCAAATCGCTCGAGCGGGGCAGTCCCTTGACGCTGGCATTGAATTGGAAGCGCGGCATGCCATAGCACATCAGCTCGACGCACCGCTGAATCGCGGCACGCTGGGCGGGGCCCAGTTTTGCGGTCACCCTCACGACGCGATCCATATTACTGACCAGGTCGCGTTCGGTCGGCAGGGTTCTGTCCGACAGACGATGCTCCAGATCGCGCGCCAAGGAGGCGGGTTCGCCAGTTCCGGCGACGACCGCACTGAATCGTTGCAGGAAATTCAAGGTTTCGGGGGGCGACAGGGCCGGTTCGTCCTCGATCGTGTCGGCAATTCTGCATAGCAGATACGCGCTGGTGACGGGTACGCTCAGCGCAGGCGGCAGTTGCGGTATGGTCAACGCAAACGTGCGCGAGACATGCGGCAGAATCTGATCCTGGTAAACCTCATCGGAACTGACGGAATCCATGCTGGCAGTATCTCGGAAACGCGGAAAAATAGCATCATGGCAGCCGCACCGCCATGCTGCAAATTCGCAACATCTGACCTAGCTCATTGCCACTAGTAGGGTGGCGCAGTATAAACTGGTGCGATATGGACGTCCCCCCCACAGCCTATCCGCTGCTCGAAACCCTGGCATCGCCCGCCGACTTGCGCCGGCTGCCGGCTGCGAAATTGACCGAAGTGGCCCATGAATTGCGGCAATTTCTTATTCAAAGCGTGGCAACCCGTGGGGGTCATTTTGCGGCAGGGTTGGGCACGGTCGAGCTGACGATTGCGCTGCATTACGTGTTCAACACGCCCGATGACCGGCTGGTTTGGGATGTTGGACACCAGGCTTATCCGCACAAAGTGCTGACGGGGCGGCGCGACAAATTGCATACCATCAAGCAGGACATGGGGCTCGCACCCTTTCCCACCCGCAGCGAGAGCGAGTACGACACTTTTGGCGTCGGGCACTCCAGCACCTCGATCAGTGCGGCGTTGGGAATGGCGGTAGCGGCCGCGCAACGGGGCGAGAATCGGCGCGTCGTAGCCATTATTGGCGACGGTGCGCTGACGGCGGGCATGGCCTTCGAAGCGTTGAATCACGCCGGCTCACTGCCTGCAGACTTATTGATCGTCCTGAACGACAACGATATGTCAATTTCGGAGAACGTCGGCGCGCTCTCCAATTATTTGGCACGCGCGTTGTCGGGAAAGATGTATTCGCATCTGCGCGACACCGGCAAGAAGGTGTTGCGCCACATGCCGACGGTGTGGGAATTGGCGCGCCGCTCGGAAGAGCACTTTAAGGGCATGGTGCTGCCCGGGACATTGTTCGAAGAAATGGGGTTCAACTACATTGGGCCCATCGATGGCCACGATGTGAAAGCGCTGGTCGATACGTTGAGCAATTTGAAAAAGCTGCGCGGGCCGCAGTTCCTGCACGTTGTCACGCGTAAGGGCAAAGGGTATGCGCCGGCGGAGGCGGATCCGATCAAATGGCATGGACCGGGCCCGTTCGACCCGGCCAGCGGCCAGATTTTCAAGGAAGTGAGCAGCGGTCCTACCTATTCGCAGATCTTCGGCAAATGGCTGTGCGACATGGCGGACCGCGATCCGGCAATCGTCGGCATCACGCCGGCAATGCGCGAAGGATCGGGCTTGGTTGAGTTCTCGAAACGCTTTCCCGCGCGATACTTCGATGTGGCGATCGCCGAACAGCATGCAGTGACGCTGGCCGCCGGCATGGCGGTAGAAGGCTTGAAGCCAGTGGTTGCGATCTACTCGACATTTCTGCAGCGCGCTTACGATCAGTTGATCCATGATGTGGCCCTTCAGAATCTTCCGGTGGTCTTCGCCGTCGATCGTGCGGGCTTGGTGGGCAGCGACGGCGCCACGCACCAAGGCAGTTACGATCTGTCTTTCCTGCGATGCATACCCAACATGATCATCATGGCCCCGGCGGATGAGAATGAATGCCGGCAGATGTTGTACACCGGCACGACCTTAACTTCGCCCTCTGTCATTCGCTATCCGCGCGGCACCGGACCCGGCGCTGCCATCGCTGCGGAGATGACCGCCCTTCCCGTCGGCGTTGCGCAGCTGCGCCGCGAGGGCCGCAGTGGACTCGCCATACTGGCCTTCGGCGCGCTGGTCGATTCGGCGCAGAAGATCGCGGAGCATTTGGATGCGACCATCGTCAACATGCGGTTTGTCAAACCGCTCGATGAGAAAACTATCGTTGCGATTGCCACGCGTCACCGCGCCATCATCACCATCGAAGAGAACGCCGTCATGGGCGGCGCCGGTGCGGCGGTCGGAGAGTTACTTACGGCAACCGGCCTGCAATTGCCGATGTTGAATATCGGCATCCCCGACCGCTTCATTGAACACGGCACACGTGAGACCTGCCTTGCACGGGCGGGACTTGATCTTGCGGGACTCACGGCCAGCGTCGAGCAGTGGTGGGCTCTGCAGAGCCAGGCTCGCAAGCGCTCAGTAAGCGGCGCGTAACGCCTATTTGCCGGCGTTTTGGCGCGCCCCCGATTGCTCCAGCAACGTGGCGATCTGTCGCAAACCTGCTTGCCGGGCCATCTGTAATGGCGTGCGGCCGGAGTTGTCGGCGGCGTTTGGGTCCGCACCTCGATCAAGAAGGAGACGCACCACCTCCGGCCGCCCGTCGATGACGGCCAGCATGAGGGGAGTGCGGCCCAGTTCATCGCGCTCGTTGAGCGCGGCCCCTTGGTCCATCAAGGTTTGGATTTTGGCCGTGTCACCCAAGGCCGCCGCGACCAGCAATCCCGAGGGCTCCGCGGCCGCAGCGCTCGAAGCAGCGGAAGGGGCAGCGTCAGCCGCCGCGCGCGCGCGGCTTGGCGCATATTTTTTCTTCTCCGCAGGGGCCAACTCGGCCAGGGTCCCCTGGCGATCCTGCTGCAGGGGCTGAAGTGATTCTGCTTTTGGCGCGGGTTGCACCGAAGTTGCCGGTGAATTGAAGTTATCGGTCGATGGGACCGGCGAGGTTGGCCGCGGCGCGGCCTCGGGCGCGGCGGACGAGTTGCTCGCTTGAACGGGTACTTTGCCGTTTTCCCACAAGCGCGGGGCAAACAACAGCGCGGCCACGAGCGCGGCGCCCGCGGTTCCAAAAGCCGTGATCTTCCAGCGTGAGTCATTCGCGGCACGGCGAGAGACATCGAATGGCCGTTGAGAAGCCGAGTGAGCGCGCTGCTCCGCGACGCGGCGCCCTTCGGCGAGAATGGCCGCCCGTACCGCGTCGCTTGGGGTCGCGGGTTGGCTGTCGCTGGCGCGCCTGTAGCGTTCCAACAATTCTTTATCGTTTGCGCTGTCTTCCGGCGTCATGCGTATTCCCATAACAACTGACGGAGCTTCGCCCGCGCATAGCGCAATCGGCTTTTTACCGTCTCGAAGTTAGACTCGGTGATGGCGGCAATTTCCTCAACGCTGAGATCTCCTTCCGCTTGCAACAGAAACGCGGCGCGTTGCTCCGCCGGTAATTGCGCAACGGCACGCAGCAATGCCGCGGCCTCGTCTTGCGATTGGACTTCGGCCAATGGTTCGAGTTTCGCATCGGCGGCGAGCGTATCGAGCAGACTCACCCCGTCGGAGTCTGTCTTGTCGGCGGCTTCCAAGCCCTGAACTCGAGCACTCGCGCGAATCATGTCAACCATGCGGTTATGAGCAATGGTAAAGAGCCATGTGCTGAATTTCGCGGTAGGTTGATAGCCTTGCGCGGTGCGTGCGACGGCAAACCACACTTCCTGCATCAGATCATTGGCACTCGCTTCGTTGCGCACGTTGCGGTGCAGGTAACGAAACACCCGTGACTCGTGCCGCCGATACAAGTATTCGAACGCGGCGGCCTCGCCGCGTCCGAATCGCAACATCAAATCCTCGTCAGTCTCCTGCGACAGGCTCATTCACCCCATTATCAGCCTGCGGGTGGGTCCGGTACATACCTTGGCGGTGTCGAATCGGGAAACGGGTTTGGGGCGGGATGCCATGCCGGGCGAGACGGCACCACTCCCATCGCTACCAAGTTCTCCCAGCTGTCGTATCGAATCTTGATTACTTCATTCGGCGTGCTGGATAACCGGTCAAAGGTTGTGTTCTGTACGTACGATGCCTCGCGTGCCCCGTGCCCGGTACCGAGCTTTTCCGCTGGCGCCATGTTGGCCATGTTAGATGGGCTCTGGGATGAGGGTGCTGGACTTGGCGCAGCCGCCCGCGCCGCGCCGCTCTGGTCCCGTGAGGCTGAGGACTCCGATCGAGGATCGTAGCTTTCATACACGGGCGGCCGAGCGGGCCGCTCCAGGAACAACGCAACCCCGATGACGCCGATGTTTGCGGGGCGGCCCGTTCGTTCGGCATACGATCGTCCGGCCGAGGTAAAATTGAAGGCCGCGATCTCCGCATCGCTCTTGCGCCATCCGGCGATTTCGTAACTCTCGCCGGCGCCGAGCACATAGCCGCTCTGGCCCCACGCGCCTGTCTCGCCGCTCACCACGTTGACGCCATCAACGGCCGTTACCGCCAGCAGGCGCTGGCCGCGATGGCTCTGAATCATGATGGAATAGCGGGCACCGGGTCTGCCCGCGACCCAATATTCGCCCCGGCTCCGGTAGGTCGGCAGCACGCTGCCGGTATCACGATCGATGATTTGAACATCGGCGAGACTGCCGGTAGCCTGGGCATCGATGGCGATGCCCATAAGTAAAATCCCTAACCATGCGCGTTTCATGTCGAACTCCCGTGTTACCTGTCCTACCTGAATCGATTACCGCCGCAAAAAGGGGTTAAGATTCGCGCCGATACACGCGGAGCTGGAATGTCGGTCAGTTTTACCTCTCACAACATTCGGTTGGACGACGGCAGTTTCACCAAACCCGACGTCGGCTACTCGATGGACGTGCACCCGTGGTTTCTGGCGGCAAGGCGCGTTCTGGATGCGACATTTCCCGGTGATAAGCGGCACTTGCGCATCGCCGACTTAGGCTGCCTAGAGGGTGGCTACACCGTGGAATTTGCGCGCTTGGGGCTCCAAGCGTTGGGACTCGATGTACGCCAACTGAATATCGAGGCCTGCCGCTACGTTCAGTCGAAGGTCAATTTACCGAACCTGGAATTCGCGCGCGATGATGTATGGAATATCGCCGCCTACGGCTCTTTCGATGCCGTTTTTTGTTGCGGTCTTTTTTACCACTTGGACAAACCGCGCGAGTTCCTGACGCTTCTGTCGCAGGTGACCAAGCGATTGCTTATCCTGCAAACCCATTTCTCCGAGGCCAAGGATTCTCCGAGCTTCATCCGGCCGCGGCGATTTCGGCGAGCCTTGGCACGCATACTTCCTCTTAGGCACACCGGCACGACGACCCACAAACTCTCGTTTTTGAGCGAAAACGAAGGCTTGCCCGGCCGCTGGTTGCCGGAATTTCGAACCAAGCGCGCATTCCTCGATCGCGAGAATCGGCGTTGGGCTTCCTGGAACAACAAGCAGTCCTTTTGGATTCAGCGCGAGCACTTGCTGCAAGCCATGCGGGAAGCGGGATTCGATTTGGTACTCGAACAATTCGACGCCCTCGGCCCGAACATCGCATTCGAGATGACTGAGGGCAGCTATCGGACCTCGGGGCGCAGTACCTTTATCGGCATCAAGACCGCGTACGCCGGGGACACGTCCACGCCTGCGGTATCGCCGGGCCTGCGCCAAGCTTGATT
The DNA here is from genome assembly GCA_034667905.1 of Gammaproteobacteria bacterium. Lineage (GTDB taxonomy): Bacteria > Pseudomonadota > Gammaproteobacteria > Steroidobacterales > Steroidobacteraceae > Bog-1198. Next base: position 62,352 of record JAXDQK010000053.1, read on the forward strand.
TATTCAAGCTTGGACTTGCCCTCGCTAATCAAATAGGGCTTTATTATTTCTTTAAAAAAGGGATGCACAATGAATTTTAGGCAGATCCAGGTATGCGTTTGCGTGCTCGCCGCAGCGGCGACCTTGATGCTGGCTGGCGCATGGGCCGCCCCCGCAAAGCCGGCGCCGGCGAAGCCGTCGACGGAACCGCCGTCAAGCGGCGGCGACATCCCTGCGGACTTTCCGGTCATCACGCAGGCGAACGACTACGTCAAGCGAGACGTCATGATTTCCATGCGCGACGGGGTCAAGCTGCACACGGTCATCGTCATCCCGAGAGGTGCGGCTCGCGCACCCATGATTCTCGATCGAACTCCGTACAATGCCGACAAGTTCACGGCGAGCGCCGACAGTCCGCGCCGCTCTTTGATACTCCCCTTGAGCTACGGCGAGCTGGCCGACGCGGGCTACATCATTGTCGCTCAAGATGTACGGGGAAAATACAAGTCCGAAGGCGACTACGTGATGACCCGGCCTCTTTCCGGGGACTTGAACCACACGCCCGTGGATCACTCCACGGATGCTTGGGACACCATCGATTGGCTGGTGAAGAACGTCCCCGAATCCAATGGCAAAGTGGGCACCATGGGCACGAGCTATGACGGCTTTACGGTGCTCATGAGTCTCGTCAATCCGCATCCGGCCTTGAAGGCGGCAGCGCCTTTCAACCCCATGGTCGATCCCTGGGTGGGCGATGACTGGTTTCATAACGGCGCGCTGCGTCAGACGTATGCCGATTACATCTTCGAGCAGACGGCGAACAAGTCATCGGAGTATAAGTGGATAGCACCCCGCTACGACGCCTACGGGACCTGGCTGGCGATCGGTTCGGCAGGCACGCTGGGCAAAGCGCTGGGAATGGAGCAGCTGCCATTTTGGCAGCGCCTCGCCACGCATCCGACCTACGATCACTATTGGAGCGCGCAGGCAGTGGATAAAATCCTTGCTGCACGTCCCCTTACCGTGCCGACCCTGTATGTTCACAGTCAGTGGGATCAGGAAGATATTTATGGCGCAACCGCGACCTTCGCCGCGACCCGCGCTCAGTCCGGCGTCGGACACGACAACTCCTATTTGGTGATTGGGCCGTGGCGCCACGGCGGCGGCAATGGAGACGGCTCGTCCTTGGGGGCGATCAAATTCGATGGCGATACCGGCCGCTGGTTCAGGCTGCATGTGCTGCTGCCGTTCTTCGACTCCCATCTCAAAGACGGCGCGCCGAAAGCGGATATCGCCACGGTGACTGCCTTTGAGACCGGCGCCAATGAGTGGCGCCGGTATGATCAATGGCCGCAATCCTGTGCGAGCGGTTGCCCGTTCAAGTCGACATCTTTGTATCTCAATGCCGCTGCCACGCTATCCTTCGACAAGCCATCCGCTGCGGCGGCCGCCTACGATGAGTATGTTTCGGATCCGGCGAAGCCCGTCACGTACCGTCCCCGCCCGATCCGTCCCACCTATGCGTCCGACTCGACCTGGGGGCGCTGGTTGGTCGATGACCAGCGCTTCGCATCGGATCGCACCGACGTGCTGACCTACACCTCAGAGCCGTTGACCGCGCCGCTGCGGATTGCGGGCCAACCGGTAGCGCACCTCTTTGCCTCCACCAGCGGAACCGATAGCGACTGGGTGGTGAAGCTGATCGATGTGTATCCGGACGAGGTGCCCGGCAACGTGCAAATGGGAAGCTATCAGCTGCCCATTGCTATGGACATCCTGCGCGGACGCTACCGCGATGACCCCGCGAATCCCTCGGCGATTGCCGCCGGGAAGATTGTCGGGTACACGTTGAAATTGCCGAACGCCGACCATGTGTTTCTGTCGGGCCATCGGATCATGGTGCAGGTGCAGTCGAGCTGGTTCCCGCTGTACGATCGCAATCCGCAGACCTTCGTTCCTAACATTTTCTTCGCCAAGCCCGCAGACTATGTGAAGGCGACGCAGCGCGTGTTTCACAAGCCCGACGCGGCGAGCTACATCGATCTGCCGGTTACGCCATGAACCCATAGCAGAACCGCATCGGCATCAGCGCACAGGTTCGTTTGCCGGCTCGGCATGTGGCCGCGGTGGCCTTGGGCAATGCGATCGAGTTTTATGATTTCGTCACCTATGCGTTTTTCGCGGCGCAAATCGGCCGCGCTTTCTTTCCCTCCGATACTCCCGGTACCAGTTTGCTCGCATCGCTCGCGACCTTCGGCGCCGGATTTTTAACGCGGCCGCTGGGAGCATTCGTGTTGGGACGCCTGGGCGATCGCGTCGGGCGAAAGCCGGCCATGATTGCCTCGTTCTCCCTGATCGGCGTGGGCGTGATCGGTTTACCGTTAATACCCCCCTATGCGTCCATCGGCATGCTCGCGCCCATTCTCGCGGTCGTGTTCAGGCTCATTCAAGGCTTTGCGCTGGGCGGGGAGGTGGGTCCCAGCACCGCGTTCCTGATGGAGGCGGCGCCACCCTTGCGACGCGGCCTGTACATCTCCCTTCAGGCCATGAGCGCGGATGCGGCCGTGATGATCGCGGGGTTGGTCGGGATTGGGCTCGCCAGCTTGCTGGACGCAGCAGCCCTGGATAGTTGGGGATGGCGTGTTGCGCTGCTCGCGGGCTCGGTGATCATTCCGTTTGGCTTGAGTTTGCGCCGGACGCTCGGCGAAACGCTGGAGCCACTGCACGTGGCGGAAGATGTGCCGACGTTGCGCAATTACGGCCGCATTGCGGCCGCTGGATTGGCACTGCTGGCGGCGGCAACCACGACCAATTACTTGCTCAACTACATGACCACGTATGCCAATTCCACACTCGGTATGCCCGCCCGGATTGCCTTCGGTGCGACCGCCGTCGTCGGACTCTGCGGCGTCGTCTGCGACCCGCTTGGCGGTTGGCTTTCGGATCGCTTCGGGCGCAAGCCGGTCATGATCCTGCCGTGGCTGTGCCTGGCATTGGCCGTGTTCCCCTGTTTCACCCTACTCGAGCGCGAACGCAGCGGTGCCGCGCTTTATACAGCCTGCGTCGTGCTGGCGTGCGCCTCGACACTTTCCAGTTCTTCGACCTTGGTGGCGATCACCGAAGCGCTGCCGCATCGAGTGCGTTCCGCCGCGCTCGGCATTTTATACGCGCTGTCGATTTCCATCTTCGGCGGCTCGACGCAGTTCATCGTTGCTTGGCTGACCCGGCTCACGGGCAATCCTCTGGCGCCGGCGTGGTACATGATCGGCGGTGTGCTGGTCGGCCTGCTGGCGCTCGGCTTCATGCCGGAGACCGCACCCATTAAGGCGGGACCATCGGAACCGCAATCCGACCGATCGAGCGGCCTGTTTAAACGTTAGCGAAGCTGCGCAAGCGCGTCCCGGGTTTGCGGATGCGCTGCGAGCAGGGATTCGAGCTCCTGCATTCGCGCCAGCGCCGCCTCCTGCAGTTCCAGCGGTGCCGAGGCAAACGAGTCTCGCAATGCTATGCCGTCGAGCTCGACCAACATGGCCGCCAATGTAGCGGCCTGCACCAGGTCCTTTTGGGATTTGGCTGGCGAGCGGGTGCGGCGCGTGCTGGCATACAGCTTGTGCCAGATCATGCGCTCCGCACTGGGCAGGAGTACCGGAATGCAGTGCCCGCCGGCCAACACGGCAGCCTCACGAGTTTCCTTCAGCAGATAGTGGTAGTGCGGAATAGTTTGAGCGTGCCACTCAAGCTCGGGCACCTCAATGGTTTCGCCGATAAGACTCCCCGGGGCGAGCACGTCGACGCGCAATCCCTCTCTTCCGGGCAATTTCGCCGACGTGGGAGGCTGCGTACTCGGCATCCCAGGGATGGAAGTAAACGGTAGGTGAGTTGCCCGGAGACTTTCGAGTAATGACAAGGGCGCCGCGATTTTGAGATGTTGAGCCCGTGCGACATCGATGTCTTGGGTACGTGCCGCAGCCGTGATTGCACCGTACTCGTTCAACCAGCTCGTATAGGCCAGTGTGCCGACCAAAACGAGACCGGCGTCGAACAGCTGTCGGTTATGCAGTTCGACCAGTACGCTGGCGACGCTCTTGTCTGAAACTTGAAACTGCAGTTTTCTTAAATTCACCACTTGCTGGTTCATCCACGACGCGAACTCGATGCGGTCGTACATGGCTTGATACGCTGCCTCGTTCGTCACGGATCCGACGAGTTGCTCAGCCTGCTTCTTGGGCACCGGATAGTAAATGCGGTACCAATATTCATAGCCCGTGCCGGCGCGCGTGAAGAGGCCGCCGGGCGAGCCGGACAATAGCGGTCCAGCTGCGTTGGCCCGCTCCTTCAGCTCCGCGTATTGGGTGCGAAAGGCGAGTTCATGCAGGCGGTACAGGGGATTGGGGGGACGCATATTTACCCAATAATACTAACTTTCATTGGGTAAATAATAGGCTGAAGAACGATTTGGGCAAAATTACCCAATGATTATGCTATTTATTGGGTAATTTACGCGCAGAACGGCCGCGGATAGCGCGATCTACAAGGCACGGATCATCGATGCCAGCACACACCAAAGCACCACGACCCACGAAGACCATTTGGCGCCCGCCAAAAAGACAAATCCAATTAACGCGATGGCAAAATCTTTCGAATCGTGCACGGCGCTGATCCATACAGGATCGTAGAGCGCTGCGGCCAAGAGACCGACGACCACGGCATTAACACCTGCCAACATGCGCGCGGTCCCATTGCGCGCGCTCAACGTCTGCCAAAAAGGCAGTGCGCCTGCCAGGATCAAGAACCCGGGCAGAAAGATTGCAATCAAGCTGACGATTGCACCGAGAACTCCGCCCTCACCGCCGTACAGGCGTGCCCCGAGGAACGCGGAAACGGCGAATAGCGGACCGGGCACCGCTTGCGCGGCACCATAACCTGCGAGAAACGTATCGTTGTCGATCCATCCTGGATCCACCACGGCTTGTTTCAGCAGCGGCAAGACGACGTGACCGCCGCCGAACACCAGAGCGCCGGCTCGATAAAATGCTCCTGCAGCCTGCCCTAACGGCGAGGTCGAGGGCGCAATCCATAACGCCACGACCAACAACGCGGCGAACGCCGTCAGCAAAACGCTCCCAGTGCGCCGACCGTAGGGCAAAATAAATCCATCGCCCTGTCGCGCCGTGGTTTGTCGACACGCCCACGGACCCAGTGCAGCGCCTCCGGCAATCACCAGTAATTGCATCCAGGCATTGCCGCTCACCACCACGATGCCTGCCGCAGCTGCCGCCAACAGCGCGCGCGGCGCATCGGGGGTGAGTGTGCGTGCCATGCCGAGCACGCCTTGCGCGACAACAGCAACGGCGACCAGTTTCAAGCCATGCACGGCGCTCTGGCCCCACGGTCCTTCCAGATAGCGAGTTGATTCGGCCAGCGCAAACAACAGCAGCGCCGAGGGCAGCGTGAAGCCGACGAAGGCGGCCATTGCACCGGCCCATCCCGCGCGCAAGAGCCCCAACGAAAAGCCCATCTGGCTGCTCGCGGGTCCGGGGAGAAACTGACACAGCCCCAACAGTTGGCCAAAGCGCTCGTCATCGATCCAACGGCGCCGCTCGACGAATTCACGGCGAAAATAGCCCAAGTGCGCAATAGGACCGCCGAAGGAGGACAAGCCAAGCTTGAGGAATGCGGCTCCGACTTCGGCCGCACTGCCCGCGTGCTCACCGATAGCAGAGGTTGATCGTTTCGGATGCGGCGACGTCGGTAAACTCATGAGCAATGAAGCACGGTGCGGTGGCGGAATCGCGATGGCGCAATGACAATCTGCGCCGGCCTGCGAAAGGCAGTGTAACGTGAGAGTGAAATGAGGCCTATCTCTTCCATGCTGGCAGGGTTCATGCTGTGAATATGCACATTGGATCGGCAGCGTGGCATGCTGTTGGCGTTTGCAAGAGGGCATCGAGATGAGGTGGGGAATTGCACTGTGGCTGTTAACAAATCTGGCGTCCGCGTCGCCATTTGTCGTCATTGCACATCGCGGAGCGTCGGGCTATCTGCCGGAACACACGCTCGAGGCTAAAGCCCTGGCCATTGCGATGGGCGCCGATTTCGTCGAGCAGGATGTTGTACTCACCAAAGATGATGTGCCGATCGTAACCCACGAAATCACCTTGGAGGAGGTGACTGACATTGCCGAACGCTATCCGGGAAGGGCGCGGGCTGACGGCCGTTACTATGCGCTGGACTTCACGCTGCCTGAATTGCGCGTGCTAACGCGCCATGAGCGCGTCGGCGATGACGGCAAACCCGTCTACCCGAAGCGCTTTGCGCAGCGCTTGTCGCGGTTTGCGATCGTCACGCTTGCGGAGGAAATTGAATTTGTCCAAGGCCTCAATGCGAGTTCCGGAAAACACGTTGGCATCTACACCGAGGTGAAAAGTCCCGCCTGGCACCGCGCCCAAGGCAGGGATATCACGAAAATTGTATTGGACATGCTGGCACACTATGGTTATACGAAGCGCACCGATAACATTTACTTTCAATGTTTCGATGCGGCCGAAAACAAACGTGTGCGGCATGAATTGAAGAGCGATCTGAAGATCATTCAATTGATCGGCGAGAACTCTTGGCACGAATCGCCCACGGATTATGATGCCATGATTACAGATGCCGGCATTGCCGAAGTTGCCGGCTATGCAGATGGTATCGGCCCGGAGATCACGCAACTCGTCGAGTGGCCAAGGCCCGGCGCAGCTCCACATGTTCTAGATCTCGCGCGATTCTCCAAGAGACATCATCTGTTGATGCATCCTTACACGCTGCGGGTCGATGATTTGCCTAAAAACGCGCCGAGCCCGGCTGCGGTATTGGAAGCCCTGGTCACTGAAGTTAAGGTCGATGGACTATTTACTGACTTCACCGATGTTGCCGTGCATTACCGCGCGGACCATTGAGCTTTTGGAAGCCTCAGCCAATTAGAGATGTTTTCCGAGGAATGCGTCGAGCTCCTTGAGAACTTGTATTCGCGTTTCCGTCCGCGACAGCCAATGATCCTCGCCCTTTAAAATTGCTACATCGACGGTTTTCCCCGCGGCCTTCAGCGCGCGTGCCATGCGCTCGGACTGTTCATTCGGTACGACACCGTCGCCCGTTCCATAGATGATGAGGATTGGAATCTTGATTGATTTGACCGAGTTAATTGGTGATTTTGCGGATAGGTTCCCGTCATTGGGCGCGCCGATATGCGCTTTCCAGTCGGACAGAGAAGTAGACAAGGCGCCTCCATAAATCGGCACGGTTTCACGCATCAATGCGGGCAGATCCGTCACGCCTCTAATGCTCACGGCACATGAATACAAGTCTGGCGTGAACGCCGCTCCCGCCAAGGCGGCATAACCACCATAGGAAGCTCCGACAATGCAGATCCTTTGAGGATCAGCAATCCCTTGCTCAATCATCGCTCGCACGCCATCCGTTACGTCGTCTTGCATTAGGCCGCCCCACTGTCGATAGCCGGCCTCGCGGAAAGCATCGCCAAATCCAATCGATCCGCGAAACTGAGGCTGCAAAACTGCGAATCCGCGCGATGCAATGAACTGTGTAAGCCAGTACGAAATCTCTTTGACCTCGCCCAAAGGCACACCTGCGAGCGCAGGGTATTCTTCTGCCGCGATGTCAGCACGATGAGTCGCGAAGTCGACTAGATAATATACTGGCGGGCTAGATGGTGTTTCAACGGACGCAAGTGTTTTCGTCCCATCCTCTGTCCAGCCATACACGTGGACTTGGCGGCCGCCGAACGAACGATCCAGAACATCTTGGCGGCGTT
>JAXDQK010000054.1:0-158532 GCA_034667905.1 Gammaproteobacteria bacterium
GGTGCCGGCACTTCCCGGTACTGGCTCATGTCGAATCCTTCCACTGGCCGGTCAGCTCGAAGCGCACCGGCCGCTGCGGGTCATCGGCACGGATTTCGTGGCGATCGAGCATGGGATACTCGAGGGAGCGGCTGCTCTGCAGCCGCTGCACGTAATTGAGCGCCAACTCGAGCGTGCGCGCCTCGGCGGTGACGCGCACGGAATGCTTGGCATGATCGGGTTCGACGCCCAACAGCGCGACCTGCCCCTGTGAGTCCTTGCTGGCCTGTTCCAGTTCAGCAAGCAGCAGCGTCCAAGGGGTCGCCAAATCCTGCGCGGCGCGTTCGGCGCTCACGGCAACTTTGGCATTGAGCGCCGCATCCTCAGGCGCTTCGGGCTTGCGCGCGCGCATCAACGCAGCGATTCGGTACTCGAGCCCGGCGCGCCGCTGGGTGACAAGGTGGTACTCGTAAATCACCATGCCGACGGAAACCGCGCTCAGCACCAACAGCAGCAATCCCGGCCACCTCACGCGCCGTGAGCTGCCGACAAAGTCCATTTCGATCAGTTGCCTCATGCCGCCTTACGCCGCAGATACTCGAGTTGATGCAGTGTGGTGAGCGGCGGATTGGGCTCGTCCAGCCACTCGAGATCGGCCGTCATCTCCGGCCGCACCGTGCGCAGCGCAATGGGCAAATCCACATACACCCGTCCGTCGGTGGGGCTGGAGCTGGCAAGCCGGCCGAAGGTTTGCAGCCGCTTCAGTTCCCGCGCCCAATCGACGCCAATGCGCACCGCGTGTACGCGGTCGATACCTTGTGCGCACATGCGCAGCGCCGCGAGCGAGCCCTCTTCGACCGTAACGAACCACGCCGCCGCCGCGGCAGGCAAGGCGTGCCGCCAGGTGTTGAACGCGGCGATCAGTTGCGGCTGCACGGTGATCAGCTTCTGGCCGTGGCGCAGCGTGAGATCCTTGAGCGCCGTCAACAGCGCCGTCGGCACCGCGCTCGCCAGACAGGATACGCCGGGAGGAGCAGAGGATAAGGTAATGCTCCATTCGCTCATGGACTCACCAAACACGCTGGAGAGCAGTTCCCGGGCATGCGCCAAGCGTTCGGCGGGCGCGCTCAGCGAGTCCGACCACGGCACGACGGTGTAGCGCACCCAGTGGTCGGCTAGTACGATGCGCGCCCCGGCATCCGACCAGCCGCCCGCCTCCAGATGGCCCTCATACACCTTCAGCGCGCTTTCCCAACCGTTCGCTGTTTCGGCCACGGCATGATCTTCTTCACGTTCCAGCACCGGACGTATCCCGCGCTTGATCCGCACGAGGTAAATGCGCCGCGGCGTCACATAGACGCCGACTTCGTTACGCCATAACGGTGACACGATTGACCTCCTCCAAGGTGGTTTCGCCCCGCCGCACCAAATCGAGCGCAACGTTGCGAATCAAACGCACGCCGCCCTTCTTCGACATCTCCTTCAGTTGGCGCACCGGCACACGATTGATGATGGCCTCGCGCAATTCGTCGTTGAGCACCAGCAGCTCCCCGATTGCCTTGCGGCCCCGGTAACCGCTGCCGCGGCAATGCTGGCAACCCCTGCCCACCGTAAAATTGAATGCGGCGCTCGCAGCCGCCGTCAACTGCGACTCATCGAGAAGTTGCCGCGAGGGGATGTGCGGCTCCGCGCATTGCTCGCACACGATGCGGATCAAGCGCTGCGCCAACACGCCTGACAGCGCGGATACGAAGCTGTAGGTGTCCACGCCCATGTGCGTAAAGCGGCTCACCACGTCAAATACGTTGTTGGCGTGGACGGTGGTAAATACAAGATGGCCGGTGAGCGCGGACTGAATGGCAATCTGTGCCGTCTCGGAGTCGCGAATTTCTCCTACCATGATCTTGTCCGGATCGTGACGCAGGATGGATCTTAAGCCGCGCGCGAAGGTCAGCCCTTTCTTTTCGTTGACGGGAATCTGCAGTACCCCTTGCAGCTGGTACTCGACCGGATCCTCGATGGTGACAATTTTGTCGGACCCCGTCTGGGTTTCTGATATCGCCGCATACAACGTGGTGGTTTTGCCGCTGCCGGTCGGTCCGGTCACGAGCAGCATGCCGTAAGGCAGGGAACTCAAGCGCCGCACCTGCGTCACGACGCGGCTGTCGAAGCCTAAGGCATCGAGGCGCAGTCCCTGCAAGCGCTCCGTCAGTGCCTGTTTGTCGAGGGCGCGCAGCACCGCATCTTCCCCGAAGATACTTGGAATGATGGAGACGCGAAAATCGATTGGACGGCGATCCAAGGCAATGCTGAAGCGGCCGTCCTGAGGCACACGGCGTTCGGCGATGTCGAGCTCCGACATGACCTTCAGGCGCGAAATGACTTGCTCCGCCACGCCCGTGCCGCTCACTGAGGCAATGTTCACCAGGACGCCGTCGATGCGATAACGGACCGTGAGTCCGGCTGCGGTGCTTTCCAAATGAATGTCGCTGGCACCGGCACGCAACGCATCGTAGACCGTCGAGTGGACCAGTCGCACAATGGGGCTGGCATCTTCGCTGATGGAAACATAGGAAAGATTATCCGGGCCGTTGCTTGCCGCGCCCTCGGTCCCGGCTTGCGAGAGCACCGCATCGATGGCACGCAGCCCAGCGGCGCGGGCCGCGATGAAAGCCGCCAGCTCGTGGGAAGCCGCAATTCCCCAGTCGAGCGTCGCCGCGGTGCGCGTCTCCAGCCAATTGCGCAGGCTGGTGTCGAACGGATCGGCGACCAACGCCATCAGTCCGCCGGATTGCCGAACGACCACGCAGAAACGGCGCGTCGCCTCCGAGGGTGGAACGATTTCGAAGGCCGGCTCCAGCGAGCCGAGTTCTTCGCCGCCGACGAAACGATAATCGAGCGCCAGCGCGAGCGCCCGAGCCAGATCGCACGGGCCAAGCTTCGAGGTCTCCTTGAGCACTTCCAAAGCCGCACGGCCGGTGCGCTCCGATGCCGCCAATGCGCTCGCCATCAACGAGTCGTCGAGCGTGGGCGTCGCGATAGGGACGATTTCCGCGGCAGGCTGAATCTGCGCATGGTTCAAAAGGGCAAGCGGCACAGCGGCGCTCATTGCACGCTCCCAGCCAGTTGGAAGATGGGGAAGTACATGAGGACCACAATGACGCCGATCAAAAGGCCGATTACCGTCATGAAGAGCGGTTCTATCAAGCGCGTCACGATCGCCGCCCAACGCGCCAGTTCTTCGTCGTAGAAGGCGGCAATTCTTTCCGTCATCTCACCCATGTTGCCGCTGCGTTCGCCGACCCGCAGCATCCGGGCGGCCACCGGCGTGGTCAGCTCGTGGTGCTCCATGGCATTGGCAATGGATTGGCCTTCCTTGACGGCGCGCGTGGCATCGGCGAACCTCAAGCGCAGCGAGTCGCTGAGCAGGCCCGAGGACATGTTCATGGCGGTGAGCGCCGGCATACCGCTGCGCAAGAGCATGCCCACGGTTCGATAGAGCCGGGCAAGCTGGTAGAGACGCATCTGCCGCCCGATGGCAGGCAGTTTGCAGATGGCCGCGCCCAGCGCTGCACGGGTGGCCCGGCGCGACAAGCTGTAGGCCAATCCTGCGGCGAACGCGACGCCGATTCCAATGACGGCCATGGTATGCGCCTGGAGCAGCCGGCCCCATTGCAGCAACACCCTTGAGCCGAACGGCAAGTCGGATCCGAGATCCTCATAGATTGAACTGAAGCGCGGGACCACGTAGACCATCAAAAACAGCGTGACCAGAATTCCGGCGCCCAGAAGCACAGCCGGATAGATCGATGCGTTGACCAGAGTCTTGCGCAAGGAGTCGATCTGCTGTTGATAGGCGATGAAGCGCGTGAGCGCCTCGCGCAACGATCCGGTACGTTCGCTGGCGCGCACCGTCGCGACGTACAGATGCGGGAAAACGTTGGGATGCTCGGCCAGCGCGGCGCCCAGAGTTTGGCCTTCGTACAACCGATTGAGGATTTGTTCGAGTGGCCGCCGCACCGCCGCGTTGTGCTCCTTCTCGGTCAGCGCCTCGATCGACTCGACCAGAGAGAGACCTGCCTCGAGCAACGCTACCAGTTCCTGACTGAAGATGACCAACGGCACTTTGGCCGGCTTGGCCCAAAGCCGGGTGCGGCCCGCGGGCGCGAGGGAAATGACCCGCAGGCCCAGCAATCCAAGCTGGCGACGCGCATCCGATTCGTCGACGGCATCAACCGTCGAAGCAAGCACGGCGTGCTCGCGGTCGAGAGCCTTGACGCGAAATTCCACGAAAAACCCCTACCAGTTCCCAATGTCGGCATTCTCACCCGTGCCGCCGGGTCGACCATCCTTGCCGTAGGACATGAGGTCAAAATCATTCTTGTGGGTGCCCGGCACCACGTAGACGTAGGGGTGGCCCCAGGGGTCGTGCGGCACATCCTTTTTCAAGTACGGCCCGGCCCATTCGGGTTCATTGGGCGGCGACACGTTGAGGACCTCCAACCCTTCTTCGGCGGTCGGAAGACGATTCATATCCAGGCGGAAGGCCTCAATGGCTTTGTCGAGGGCGTCAATCTGAGCCCGCGTCGCCTTGACCTGCGACTTACCGACCTGGGAGAAATAACGCGGTGCGACGAAGCCCGCCAGCAAACCAATGATCACCATGACGACGAGCAGCTCGAGCAGCGTAAAACCGCCCAACTTGCGAGGGCATAGCGATTGCCGCTTCGCGCAACGACTGTCGCAGCGTGGCGCCATTGTAAATTGCTGTAGCCGCCACATGTGGTGAAACACTCCCCCTTCGAAGATTCTCAATCACTGTACGCGGTCACTTTCGGGCGCGAAGGTGGGGAAACACCGTAGTTGCACGATTTTTCCCCTCGACCGTAATTGTCCTACCTTGGGGTCTGCGAACGGCTGCTCGTTTTCAAAATCGTTATGTCGAAAGCGCGGGCTGCCGCTCGCGAAAGTCCGCGGTGTATGATCCCTCGCATCGTGTACCCGCAATTTTTCGGTCTCAACAAGCTTCCCTTCAGGCTGCGTCCAGATGCGGAGTTCGCGTATGCGGGACCTGAGTATGCACGGGCGCGCACAAAGCTTAAGGGAGGGCTCAAGGAGCCGCAGAGGGTGTTGCTATTGCTGGGCAACCCGGGCCTGGGCAAGACCATGCTGCTCGAAGACGCACTCCAGACACTCGATCCCGACTGGACGCTCTGCCGAGTCAAACAGCCGCGAATCTCTGCCAAGGAGCTTCTGGAGGCGTTAATCCTGCAGGTAGGCGCCTCGATCGGCGGCGAGGGCATCAGGCTTGGCTCCTATGCGGAATTGTTAGTGAGTATCGATGCGATCGGCGCACGAAACTTCACACCCTTGCTGATCGTGGACGATGCTCACTTGATGCCGTCGACCACCGCGACAGGGCTGACCGAAATCCTGGCACGCGCACCTAATCTCAGAATCGTGCTCTCGGGAAGACCGGGGATGGGACTCGAAGAAATGGCGGTGCGGCACTTGGGCAGCGAGCTGACCCGGATCGTCGAATTGGCGCCCTTGAGCCAAAGTGAAACGAAGGCGTACATCGACCATCGCCTGTCCATTGCCGGCAGCGGCAATCGCGAGCTCATCAGTGCCGAGGCCTACGCCGTGATTTACCAGCACACGCTGGGCGCGCCCAGATTGATTAATGTGCTTTGCGATGCCGCGTTGCACTCAGCCTGCTTGCGCGCGTCGGGCCAACTGAGTTCCGCTGAAGTGCTGCTCGCCACTCAGGATGCGCGCTGGCCCGAGGCGGTAGCCCGCGATCGTGCGGGCGGCAGCGTGACGGCGGCTCCCACCGACGGCCGCGAGTCCGGCGACCCCGCCTCGGAGGACCTCGTCATTGCCAGGCTGGTGGTCAGCGTCGGTGAGAAAACGCTTTCAACGTGGCGGCTGCGGTCGGGCCGGGCAAGCATCGGCCGAGCCCCGGACAACGAATTTCGGCTGGATGCTCGTTTCATCAGCCGCCATCATTGCCAAGTCACGACCGTGGATACGGTTTCGACTATCGAAGACCTGGGTAGTGCCAATGGCATGAGTGTCAACGGTAAGTCAACGAAACGCCACGTGCTCCAGCACGCGGATCAAGTCCAGCTCGGCGATCACACGCTGACCTACCTGCTTAGCTAGCCGCCTGCGGCGCACAAATACGCTCGATGAGTGCCCGCAACTCGCCGGTTTCGAACGGTTTGGCCAAGGTGCCATGGGCACCGGCCACCGAACTGGCCGCGAGATAGGCATTGGTCGAGATGGCTTCGGGACGATAGGAACTCAAGCCGGAATTGCCGCTCCCGGCGATCGCAATCACGCGAATGTGCGGGTAGTCGCGGCGGATCTCGCGAATTGCCGCGACGCCATCCACGGCAGGCACTACCACATCAATGATCACGAGATCGGTGGGGGTCTCGCGCAGCAGCTTGAGTCCCTCTGCCGCGTCGCTTGCCGTAATTACCGTCGCGGTCCCGCACAGCACGCGCCGTAGCGCTTCCCGGACCAAAGCTTCCTCATCGATGACCAGAATGCGCAAGGCTATTCTGCCGAAACGAGCCGATCGACTTCCTGGCTGGTCAGGAGATTACAGCGCACCGCATAACGGGCCACGGCAGCGGTGTTGGACAGATCCAACCGGCGCATCAGGGTGGCGCGATATTTCTCGACCACCTTGACGCCCCGCCCGAGTTCAGCGGCAATCCGCCATGTCGGCACGCCCAGCGCTATCAGACGGATGATTCGCCGATCCTGCGGGTCCAGGGCATTGTCCACGGGAAGCGAGGCCGGGGCAGGCAGCGGTTCTTGCAACCAATTGCGAAGGACCACATCTCCGGCGCCTCGGCAGATCGCCTGCGTGCCGCTCGCCGCGCGCCGCACGGCCGCCAAAAGGTCCGTGCGCGGAGCATCCTTGCGGACGTAGCCAATGGCGCCGGCCAGGAACGATTCGCGGATGCACTCGAGCGAGTCATGCGCCGTCAACACCAGGACCCGGGTGGTGGGGCACTCTCCGCACAGCTTGCGTACTGCGAGACCGCCGGGGCAACCCGGCATGGTCAGATCGCAGATCGCCAAATCGGGCTGCAAGCTGCGGACTAGTTCGACGCCGCGTTCCACATCACCGGCATCGCCGACGATGCGCAAATCGCTTTCCAAGGACAGCAGTGCCGATAGGCCCTCTCGCACAATCGGATGATCATCGATGAGGATCAGGCGAAGAACTCTGGACTCGCGCTTTAAATAGCCCGGCCAAATGGCATCCGAGATTTCTTGATTTAGCTCGCTCATGTGTGGATAGCGTACTTGACGGTCATCACGTCAACAAGCTGAAGCGTCACTCCGCTGATATTGTTATGACAAACCCTCTCACCTAAGCCACACATTCTACGCCGCAATAGACGCCGGCACTAAGCATTTTGTGATGAATTACACGGTATGCAGCGATGAATTACACCGTATGCAGTGATGTCCCACCTTGTAACTCTCCCATCGCTCCGTTACATACCTGCACCAAACAGCATGCGCGTACGCAAATCCAAGTCCTCCCAAGACAAACATAAGGCCATATCGATTGACTCCGGCCATCTTGAAGGCCCGTGGCAGGGGCACTTCCCGGTAACCTGCGTCGCCATGATGTCGCTACTGGACCGCGCCGCCGCGGGAGAGGAAAAATTCTCGCCGGCGGAGCGGGTGTTGTTCGTGGCCTGCGAGTTCTGGTCTGCTCTCAATGCCGTCGAACTCGAGGCTTATTTCGATCTGAAGGCGGAAGATCCGACGCGGGATGCGCGCGTGGCTCTTAGGATCGTGGGCGCGGTGAAATTGGCCGATATGCTGGATCGAGGGGTGTTGGGTCCGGCGGGCGGCCGGGCCAGCGTCAGGCGCCGGCGCAGGGTACTGGAGTTGCAGGCCGACTTTCGGGGTATCACCGAGCCGGTAGACTTATTGCTCGCGCGTTTCGCGTGGCGGCAGATGACGGCGCAACGCCGCGCCCCGAATCCTCAATTTTCTGCGCCGCAGGAGGCGATAGGAATCAATCAAGCTACCGTCTAACGAAGGCGGAATTGCGACTTACGTCACATTTGGCCTAGTGCAAGGCGTTGCCGGACCCCAATACCTGCTCCACGGCGCGAACCAATTCCGCCGATTCAAATGGCTTGCTCAAGACATAGTGCGCACCGGCACGCTCGGCGGCCGCCAGGTATGCGGTGGTTGTGATGGCATTGGGTTTGTAGGAGTCCACTCCGAAGTTGCCGCCGCCCGAAATCGCGATAATTCGCACCTCGGGAAAATCCTTGAGGATAGTCCTAATGGCCTCCACGCCGTTCACCTTGGGCATGATGATGTCGGTGATGACCACGTGCACCGGCTGGCGATTGAGTTGATTTACGGCCTCCACGGCGTCCGCACTGGTGGTAACGCCATAGCCGGCTCGCTCCAGAACACGACGGATGGCATCGCGCACGTCCAAATCGTCATCGATCACTAAAACCTGATGCATGAGAACCTCACTCGACCGGTGCCATGGTTTGCGAGCTGACTGCTGCGTCCACAACTGCGGGAAAGAGAATTTTGAACACCGACCCGGCGTCGGGCTTGCTTTCCACCCTGATGATAGCTCCGAAGCTGTCAACTATGCCGTGCACCACGGACAGTCCAAGCCCAGTACCCTGCCCGACCGACCGGGTCGTAAAAAAGGGCTCGAAAATACGGTCCACCGTGTCCGCATCCATGCCATGTCCGGTGTCGGCAACGGATAATTCCACCCGCGGCGCGGTATCGGTGCCGGCATCGGGCGCTAACACCCTGAGCCCGAGCCTCAAGACCCCATTCGATCCCTGCATTGCCTGAAAGGCATTGGTGCCGAGATTCATGATCATGTGCAATGCCAATGTGGCATCGGCTCGCACCAATGGCAAGGTAGCGGCAAACTCGGCGCGGATCTCGACGCTGGGCGGCCCCAGGGTCGTCAACAAATTAACTGCCTCTGCCATGACTGTGCCCAAATCGATGGGCGTCATGGTGGAGTCGCTGAGTTCTCGAGAGAAAGTCAAAATGCGTTTTACCACATCCTTGGCGCGTTGCGCCGCCGCGAGCACCCGTTCCAAATCGGAGCGCGACACGCTGGTCTCTGGAAGATCCTGCAGCGCCATATCGGTGTAGAGAATGATGGGGACGAGTACGTTATTGAACTCGTGCGCGATGCCGCCGGCGAGCGTGCCCACCGTCTCGAGGCGCTGTTTCTGGCGCACCTTCTTCTCCAGCTCCTCGCGGCGCAATTCCAATTCTTCCTTCTCGTGGATCTTCGCCCGCAGGCGCTGATTCACGCCTACCAGTTCCTGGCGCATACCCTCGAGATCCGCTGACAAATCGTGCAGTTCACGGATGCCGGTTTTTACCCGCATGGCCTGGGCGTAGTCGCCCGAAGCGATGGCCCGCGACGCCTGTTTCAATCGCAGGATGGGACGAGACAGCCGATAGCTCAGAACGATCGAAATGGTGATGGCGACCGCGAAATAAATCAGCAACTCGAATAAGAGCCGGCGCTGCGCCAGATGGATGCGATCCAAGGTCGGCGCTTCGTCGAACCCCAAGCGTAGCTCCAGTTCGCGGCCCTCATGTACGATCGGAAGCACCACGAAGTACACGCCATCGCCATTGTTGAACACCAGATCCGTATGGCGTGGCGCCTCGACACTGACCAAGTCCTGGATGCTGCGGATAACTCGATCGCCCTCGGCAAGCTCGGCGAAACGCCCGTCGCCGTGGATAATGACCATATCCAGCAGGTCCTCGATGCGCTGCGGCGAGCTCAACGCCGCGCCGACCTCGAATTCATCGGCGATGACGCGCGCAAACGTGCGGGCATGTTCGATGAACAAATCCTCATGGCTCTTCCGAATCACATACCCGAGGCCGAAATATAGGGCGGGCAGCAGAATGAGATGCAGCCCAATGACCCAGGCCGCCACCAGATTGGCGAAATTGGCTCTCAGTCGTGCCATAAGACACGCAGTATTTTGATTTTTTTATCCTGGGCCACTTCTCGATACCAGGCGAAGCTCACTGCCGCCGAATCGCCCGCTACGGCGGCCAGCAACTGCGAGTTGTTCGTATAGACAGACGGCAACAATGCTCCGCGTTGCAATGCCAACTGCAGAAGGCGTCGGTCGTATGTGGTATCGGTCATGGCCACCACATTTTGCAGGAAGACTTCCTTGATCATGGGATCCGACTCATTCAAGAGCGCGCGCAAGCGGCTGCCATTGTGCTCCACCGTCATGCCGAGGAATAGTTTGCGTACTTCGAGACTATCCAACTGTTCTACTTTGCTGTCGGCACTCACGATGAGTACCAGCTTCTCTGTGGGCGGCGCCGAGGATGCCGCGCCCGTGAGGACCAGCAAAGCAACCAGCAAATTGGCCGCAGCTCGCCTCACGGAATAACACCGCTCCATTGCAGACGCGCTTCGTTGGAGCGGTATCCCAGTGTCGAGACGTGGGACAACTCGATAGTCAGCGCCTGACGGCGCACGAAATCCCACCGTAATCCCAACGCCTGGCGCCGCAGTGCCACATCGACATCCCCGTCGTGATCATCGAACAGAGCCACATAGCGCGAATCCTGCATTCGAGCCGAGTCCTCGATGCGGCCGAAAGCGGTCAAATTGTGGGCTAAGGCACGTTCGCCCTGCAGATATCCGGAGATGAAGCTCTCATCACGCGCGGTCTGATCCAGTTTGACGTCCACATAGTAGCCGGCGCCCATCAGGTGCCATTGATTGAAATTCCAGTCGAGGTACGCGCCGGAGACAGTCAACACCACATGGGCTGAATTCAGAGCAGTGAATAATTGCGCGTTGGTCGAGTACAGCTGGTCATGCGCGAACAAGAATCCGGCGCTGCTGGTGCCCTCGTACTCCGGAAGGTACGCCAGCCGGCCCGAAACGGAGAACCGATGCCGCCCAGGGTTCTCGCCGATTAGGTTCACGGGTTCATATTGATGATCGCCCCACGACGAAGACGCGCCCACGCCCGTAGCCAATTGCAGTGCCGACCCTGAACCAATCCCTTGCCGCGTTTCGAGCAAAGCCCCGGCGATATGCTGGGGGATCAGACCATGCTCATCCTCCCAACGCTCAATGAACGGCCGGGTGATCGAGGTCTGCAAATAGCGGCCGTGATGATGTTCGCTGTTCCAGGCGCTCGCCGGCATGTGGAAACGGCCCACCCACAGCACGGTATCGGGTGCGAACTCGTAGCCGAACTGCATGCGCTCGACGTCGTGCTCCTCGGGAGATACGAATATCTCGCCCAGAACTCGAAACTGATGGACGGCCGCAGCAAACAGAATGTCGGCGTTGACATAGGTGTCATCGTCTTTATCGGCATGCGATTGGCCGCTGCCGGCCATGGCCTCTGCCGCATAGAAGACTTCGAATACATTTGATCCATGCTCGTGATCCGCCCATGCGTGCGGCGCCATACACAGACCGTAGACGCTGTACGCCAATAGCGCACGGAAGGATGTTTTCAGCATTCCAGTGTTCCGGCAGGGGTTTTGAGGTTTACCGCGATGTTTTTGTGTTTCCACCGCGGACGATAGCGCTGTTGTCACAAGCGCTGCGCCCGTCCGGCGCTCTTTACGCGCCCTTAGGACCCAATCGAGTCATCGCGTAGCGATGATCGGTTGTTTTAATTGGCGGCTGCGGCCAGCCGCGTAAGGCCGCCCGTAAAACCGCCCGTAAGGCCGAATGGATCTTGGCTGGTCATGCCGTTGCGGATGGCGTACATCGTGATCGCCGCCGCGTTGTGCAGCTGCAATTTACGCATTAGATTGGAGCGATGCTTTTCCACCGTCTTCGGGCTTACGCCTAGCTCCCGCGCAAT
The DNA here is from genome assembly GCA_034667905.1 of Gammaproteobacteria bacterium. GTDB lineage: Bacteria > Pseudomonadota > Gammaproteobacteria > Steroidobacterales > Steroidobacteraceae > Bog-1198. The sequence continues at coordinate 11,889 of JAXDQK010000054.1, forward strand.
CGCCTTATTCGAATTGCCGAGCGCGATTCGCGTGAGCACTTCTCTTTCCCGTCCAGTGATGAGTTGCGCGGCAGCGGGCGCGGACACCGGGCGATTACCCGAAAAGTGGGCGGTGAGAAGGTGAGTTGCGGTTGAGTTACAAATGAATTGGCGGCCGGCGGCCACCGCGCGAATCCCGGATGTTAGCTCCGATAAATCGGCAAGCAACTCAATAAAGCCGTTGGCTCCCGCGTGCAGCGCCGCACGTACACAGTCTTGCGACTCCAGCGCCGACAGCACGATGGTTTTGCATGACGGCACGAGACGGCGGGTCTGCGCTAAGAATTCCGCCACTGACGCGCTGCCAAGGTCCCAATCGGTGAGCAGCAAATCAGGTTGCAATTGCGGAATCGAAACCAATGCGTCTGAGACATTGTCGAAGCTGCCGATGACGGAAAAATCGCCTTGTTTTTGCAGCAGGATCTCCAAGCCCTCCCGCAAAACCTCGTGTCCCTGCACGAGAACAATGCGAAGCTTCGGCTTGAGGTCGAGAGAGTCCCCACGCGATACGAAGTGCGATAGTGCTTCGCTGCCAAACTTCATTTTTTCTCCCTAATACGATTGGTCGGGCACAGGTGTCGCCGTTTGGCGAATTCTAGATACCTGTTGGTACCAGATACAAGGCTTCAAAGGGATAACTGCTCGATCCGGTGCGCTTTAGGTGCGTCTTTTACTCAGAATTGCGACTTACTTCACATTTGATGTCCGATTCTGTCAAATGCGTCCGGGAAGACCCGATTGACGGACGATGAGGGCGGATCTAGTGCAGCGCCTGACCTCTTACCAAGACTTGCTCCACGGCACGCACCAATTCCGCCATTTCAAATGGTTTGCTCAAGACGTAATGCGCACCGGCGCGTTCGGCGGCGGCCAGGAATGCGGTGGTTGTGATGGCGTTCGGCCTGTAGGACTCGATTCCAAAATTCCCGCCGCCTGACATCGCGATAATTCGGACGTCGGGAAAGTCCTTGAGAATGGTCCGAATGGCCTCCACGCCGTTCACCTTGGGCATGATCAGGTCGGTAATGACCACGTGCACCGGCTCGCGACTCAGTTGATTGACCGCCTCCGCCGCATCGGCACTGGTGCGCACGCCATACCCGGCCAGCTCCAGAAGAAGCCGGATGGCATCTCGGACGTCCGCATCATCATCGATGACTAATACCTGGTGCATGGGGCTCGGCGCGCTTTGCGCGCGCTCTTGAAGCCTTGAAGTTGCTTAAATGGTCCTGGCGAACGGGTTGCGGCGCCGGCCGAGCATGACCAGCAGTCCCCCCATGAGCAGTGCGACACCGCTGGCGGCGGAGGTCGGATCAATCTCCGGCGCAGACACGGCGCTTTGTTTGATCGACATCGGTCCGACGGTCAGCTGGGAGAAATTCTGCGTGACGGCGCCGCCGACGTACTGGGTAAAGGACAGCGTCAGGCCATCTTCGAAATCCGCGTGCCCGGCGCTCAGAGGCGCGTTGGAGAGCGCGGTGTCCAGGTAGAGCGTTACGCCCGAGTAGGCCAGCGTCACGAACGACACAGCCCCGGCGATGCCCGTGAAATCGGCGCCGACCGTATCGCCGCCAGCCATGACATAGCCGGTGACTCCGACGTCATTTAGAATTTCGATCGCGTTGGTGCTGACGCCGAACGCCGATGTCTTGCCGCCGAACTTGTAGCTCGCCGACTGCACCGCTGAAAGATAGCTCTCATCGCCCAGCGACCCGCTGCCCAGCGTCGCCGTATCCACGGCAAAATTAAAGGTAAACGATTTGCCCACCGCTGCTCCCAACAAGGAGTGCGGCAGCAGCGCGGATGAGTTGTCTACGTTCTCGATTACACCGGTGGCGGAGTAGTTGATGATATTCGCCTGCGCAGTCATAGCCGCCAACAGACAGGCTCCGGCAAAAGGCAGAATTCTGGAAGCGCGATTCAGTGTCATTATCTTTTCCCCGAAGTGGTGTAAGCGCGGCCAATGTTGCTTTTTGGCAAGAGGTGGGTCAAGGCGCTGTCTACATAATGACCGTAGGGGATGCTGAGTAGGAAAGACTGTAGCGAGAAATCGCTCTCGCATCGCGCAAATAGAGCGATCTGCTCGTTTGACACGCCACCTTCACTACGGCGAGGATGCACCACAAATCTGCCAAGGGGTGACATATGACAGGACAGTTCGTCGCAGGGCGCGGTACCCAACTCGTTGCGCTTGCCGCGCTGCTGGGAGCCTGCGCACCGGCGCTCGCTGGCGCTCCGGAAAAGCCGCCTGTTGCTGTTGAGGTGGGTAGTTACGATGTCGGACTCATGCTGGGCAACCAACTGGAGCATGACGGCGTCAATAAGACCATTTCCGTCGACGCACTGGTCCGCGGCATGAAGGACGCGCTCGGTGGGCGGGCCATGAATCCGGAAGAGCGCGAGGCGGCGCAACGATTCGTGCGCGATGCGCGCGAGGGACTGTCGGAAAAGAACCGCGCATTGGCCAAAGAATTTCTCGAGCGCAACGGCAAGGTGCCCGGCATCGTGACAATGCCCTCGGGATTGCAATACCGCGTACTCGCGGCCGGGGATGCGTCGGGAAAATCGCCATTGCCCACCGACCAGGTCACGGTGCGCTACCGCGCCAGTCTCGCCGATGGGACCGAGTACGATCGGTCCGACACCCACGATCGCGCCGCCACGTTTCGGGTCAATAGTGTCTTCAAGGGATGGCAACAGGCTTTTCTGGCCATGAAGCCGGGTGCGAAATGGCAGTTGTTTGTTCCGCCCGAATTGGGCTACGGCAACAACTCGCCGCCGATGGTCCCGCCGGGCGCGCTGTTGGTGTACGAGATCGAGTTGCTCAAGGTCGAGCCCGCCGCGCCGATGGATCCGAACCCGAAGCACGCGGCCGCCCCCCACTGACCCTAAGGCGTTAGCCACTCGCTGTCGACTACCATCGCTGCGTTTCCCGTCACGTCATAGCGCGTGAGGAAACCGCCTTTGGAAGCAAAGCGTTGGTGTGGGCCGAGCGCCAACCGCGGATAGTAGCCCGTGAGCAGACGGTGCTCGACGGTGTCCTCCAGGCGCTCGATGAGATAATCGGGCACGAAGGCGTCGACCATGTGCTGCAGGGTCTCAGCCAACAGGCCACACGCCAGGTAGGTGTCGACTTGCACCTGTTCAGCGATGACCGGGATATTTCGAATCCGAAACCAGCCCAGGGCATAGTCCACACGTACGCGTCGGCGATTCGCCGAATCCATCGGGTAAGCCATGCGGGCATGTTCGCGCCAACTCGTTGGCAACGGCGCCGCGTCGAGGCCGCCCATCAGACCCGACAAGTACACCGGACCCAGGGGCGCTGCGTCGCCTTGAAGCCCCGATAAATCCTTGGGCCGCAGCCAGAGCACCAGCGCCTCGCCGGCCGGCGCGCGCACCGCTTCGGCGAGCGCCTTTTGCGCGGCGTCCTGCTTAACGGGATGCCGCAAGACCGCGACTCCCTGAGCCTGCAGCTGCGCGGCCAAATAGTTGGCGGCGGCTTCGCCGACATCACCTGCGCGATAAACCAGGTGCGCACGCTTCGCAGGGTTCCCCGCGTCCGCATCGCTCCTGAATCCGGCGGCGATCAGGTCGGCCTCAAGATATACGCCGCGCGAGAAGTACAGCGTGTGGAAATTCTGGTCTGCATCCGCCGGCGGCTCCTCGAGGTTCGGAAATAGGCAGGGCAACGCGCGGCGCTCGCAAAACGCGGCGACCGGGCTCCAGTTCCTGCCGCCGAGTCCTGAGAGCACCGCAAACACCGGTTGCTCGGCCATTTTTCGCTCCAGCTGCGCGTCCCAGGTATCGGGCGTCCCAGTCAGTTCCCAAACATGCAGCACCCAGCGCCGATTGACCTTGAACATGGAGCGCACGTGCGCCGTCGCGCCCGACGTGACCATGGTCTGCGCGCTCGCTCCGCGCGGCGCGATATTGCGGTCCTGAACGAACTGCTGCAGCACATCGAGCATGCCGCGCCGTTTTGCAGGATCCGCGTCCGGCGTAATGATGGTTGCGAATTGCAATTCGACCGGCGACACGCCAGGCACCCTGCGATGATCGAGCGCGCGCAAATGCATGATGAGGGCATTGAGGTCGGCCGCATCGAAGTCAAATCGCGGCATCAAGTAGCTAAGCGTGCGCCCTTGCGAATCGATTCCTTCGCGCAGCGCGCGGGCCAGGGTCGCTTCGGTGTAGGGCGCGCGGGCGAGCCGTTCACCTGGAATATAAGGCAGTTGCATATCCTGAGCCGCATCGTGCGCATCGAATAGAAAACCACCCGTTATCGGCGGAATGATGCTGCGTCCTTCTTTGGCTCCTAGGCCGCTGCGACGATGGCAATTGACGCAGGCGGCCGCCTGACCTTGCGTGGGCTCAGCGTTTTCACGCGTGGCCGTGAGCGGCGCACCCGAACCTAAAATGCCTTTCAAATAAATCGCCTCGCCCACTGGAGAGTCAACAGGACCCGCTTCAGCCGCGCGCGGTTTTGCGAGAAGTTGCACGCAAGGCAAAAGGAGCCCGATCACGAGCAATACGATCGCTTGCAAGCGGCCGGGCATATCGGTCAGTTGGCGGGAATGCGCACGTGGCCGCCGCGACGCATCGGCACGGTGGGCGGCATGAAAGTTCCGTCGTCGAGTTTCGGATTCACCAAAATCTTCGCGATCACGAGTTTGTCCGCCGCCTCGGCGCCGACGCCGGTTTCGATGCTGCGCGGGACTTTAATTCCGTCTACCGTCGCGTAATCGCGGTAGTAAACCGACACCGGCGCGCCGGGCTTGAGCGGATTGGTCGCCGGCCTATCGCATCGTATATCGAGATTGGTTTTGGTGTCGATCCACACTTTGCGCTGCGCGCCGGACGGCAGGATCAAGGACAACCGGTAAGCTTTGCGACCGTCGATCATGTCGATGCCATCGAGGTCGGCCGTGACGCCTTTTGCTTGATAGTCGATCAGCGGTCCGTCGATGACGAACTCGGTGCGCGAGAAATTCACTTCTTCCGGTGCAAAGGACTTGGTTTCCGGGCGGCCGTCCGCCGCAGGACGGACTTTCCAGCCATGCGAGCCGTCGAAGATACGCGTGAAGTCGTTGGCCTGTTCCCTCAATTCGAAGCGCGTCAGGTTCGGGCGCTTCAGCTGCATCGCAAACGGGACCGACTGCCCGGGTTTGGACGTGCGTTCGAGATGCCCGAGCCAGGCCATGGTATCGACCTTACGCCACGCTTCGATCCCGCCGCGCGCGGCGACATTACGCTCGATCACCTCGGCTGCGGTCGTGGCAAGCGGCGGCGCGGCCGCGCCATGGCCGGGTGTCGCCGAGGCAGCGCCCGCGCTCACGCTCACAGCGATGCACGCCAGAACGCACGCAATTCGCCTCATGTTATTTAGGCTTCGCAACCGCCGCGGATTGCGCCGTAAGCTGCGGCTTCTGGAACAAACCATCGTCAATTGGCTCATTCACAGCGACTCGGGTAATCGTCATTTTGTAGCTCTGCTTATAGCCCTCGACGCTCGTTTCCTGGGTATGCGGCACGTTCAAACCATGCTCGCTCTTGTAGTCGCGAAAGTAGACGGCGACATTGTGCATTTTGCCGTCCATTTTGCGCGGCTCGCCCTCCATCTTCAGCTCCAAGAAACTCCCCGAGTCGATCCAAAGATTGCGCTTGGTGCCGCCCTTGAGCGTCAGAAGCAGCTTGTAGGCCGGATGTCCCTCGATCACATCGGTGCCGGCAAGCTTCACTTGCGTTCCCTTGGCGGCGTGATCCATCAGCGGAGGGTCGAGGTCCTGCTCCGCCGCCGTGGCGGCCTTGGTTTCCGCCGGCGTGTATGCCTCGACCTCGTTGCGATTCAGGAAGGGGCGCACCTTCCAACCTTGCGCGCCGTCGAACACCTGCGTCGAGGTTTGGTCCTTGAACACGATCTCAAGCCGGCTCTTATGCGGTCGCTTCTCTTTGAGGATGTACGGCAACGCATGATTCGGCTTGCCGCCCGCGTCGATGTCACCGGCCATGACGAGGGTCTTGGCATCGTGCCAGGCTGGAAGGCCGCCGCGCGCGGCGATGTTGCGTTCGATGATCTGCTCGACGCTCATATTGGCGGGTGCGGCGCTCACCGAGCCGACCGTGGCGGCCAAAGTGGCCAGGCACGCCGCACGAATGATAATGGGTTTCATAATAGTCCTCTCAATAGGTGGGGTCACTCGACGAGCAACCCGTCGGCGTGGAATTTTCCGATGATGACATTGACGCGCTCGCCCGGGCGCACCAGGTTGCCCTTGTTGGAAAAGACCATCCAATAGTCCTTGTTAGCCTCGCTGCCGCCGGATTGGCGCAACATGCCAATTTTCTCCATGTTGGGAACTTGCAGCATAGCATTGCTGCGCGGCGCGAACAGATACGGCGTGAGCGCATGATCGCCGAGCGCCTTGGCGAGTTTCGGCTCCACTACGCGGTACGAAAAGCGAATGAGGTTGCCTGAATTGGTGGAACTTACCTTAAGTTGGTCTACGCCCCACTCAGCGGGATATAGCTGCCGGGCCTTGTCGCTCAATTTCATGCGTGGGTAAGGCGATTTCTTCAGCAGCCGGCCCGGCGCCGGGGTTCCACTCGACTTGGAAGCGAGCGCGCGGACATTGCCGCCGAGTGCCACCGTCAACGCGAGGCCCACGGTCAGAAGAATGATCAGGCGCATTTACTTCAACCCGCCATGCGGCTTATGGGGTCTGCCCATGCCCTGGACCCGCGTTGGTGCATGGCCCGCCAACGGCTGCCCTGCGCGAGCATGTTGCGCGGCAGCGCGCGCATACGGAGAGATGGCGTGCACCGGTGCCCGCGCGCCGGTGAGTGCCTTAGGCGCGGCAGCAGCCGTAAGGATTCCTGGCGTTGCGAGCAGCGCGATCAGTGCGATTACCATGCCGCCTACCGGAATGGGTCCTTTCGTTCCTCTGTTCATTTGGAAGTACCTCCGTTTGAATTTCGAGTCAACTCCATCCACTTGCTGACGTCAGGTGAGGGCCTTTTCGCGCTCTGCGGCTTGGGTGGATTGTAACGCTCGAGCTGCTTAGGTTTGAGAATGCCGCGAATCTGGTCGGCCGTGTGCTCCTCCACGGCGCGCGTGGCCGGCGCCCGCTCCGCCGGCAACAACGCCGGATCACGCCAAATTTTTGTGACGGCCGCGCGCTGCGCTTCCAAGATGATGAGCAACTGGCTGCGCTGCCGTGGGTCGAGATCGAGAGCCTTTGATAGTGCATCGACGCGGCGCTCGAGCGTGGCGTGCCCGGCCCGCGCGCCCGATACCTCCGCATGACCCGCTTGCGCAACACCGAGCGCTGCGATAGCGAGCGCCGCCCAAACCGCAGCGCCAACCCACCTTCGCACGGGCCGCCCGTCGTGCGGCGGCCCTAGTGTTTTGGCCCTCATCGCTAGTTGACCGTGAACGTGCGGTTTACCGTGGTTCCGCCGCCCGTGGTGACGCTCACATTGCGAGTTCCGACCGCCGCGTTGCCCGCAACGGTGAACGATGCGGTCAGTACGGTGCCCGCCTGATTGACGGTGACATTCGACACGGTGACGCGGTTTTGGCCGCCGCCGGGGCGAATGACATTGACAGTACCGCCTGCCAGGTTGGTGCCCGTGAACGTCACAGGGAACGCCGGACCGCCGCGAGTTGCGCTCGTTGGGCTGATCGAGGCGAGCGTCGGTGCAGGCGGTGCGATGACATTGAAGGTCTTGTTGCCGCTGGTGCCCGCGGGCGTGGTCACGCTGACATTGCGGGCCGCGATCGTCGCATTCGGATCGATCGTAAAGGTCGCCGTGAGGTGCGTGCCGGTGGAATCCACCGTGATGTTGGTCACGTTGACGCCGTTGTTGAAGCCGCCGCCTCCACCCACGCGAGTGACGTTGACCGCCGTCGCGCCGGCCAGGTTGGTGCCGTTGAGGGTCACCGACACGCTCAATCCGCGCGCGCCGCTGGTCGGGACGATGGAGACTAATAAGGGCGGCGGCGGTGGCGCGGTGACCGTGAAGGTCACGGTACCGCTGGTGCCGCCGGCCGAAGTCACGGAGACCGTACGGCCGCCCTGCGTTGCATTAAGGGCGATCGCGAAGGTTGCGGTGAGCTGCGTGGCGCTGACGCGCTTGACATTGCTCGCAGTCACGCCGCCGCCCGATATCGCGATTGTGCTACCGGTCGTGAAATTGGTACCGGTGAGGGAGACACTGATGGTCGTCGAGGCTGCGCCGGACGCGGGGCTGATGGCCGTGAGCGTCGGAGCCCCCGGGATGAGCTCAACGGCACCGATGGACACCGCGATCTTGCCGCGCTTCTGGCCATAGAAGTCGTTGCCCGGCACGCCATTCGCTTGCGCGCTACCGCCGCCCACTGCGTCGGAAGTGCTGCCGATCGAGTAGGCGCCCTGTGCGGCACCCACCGCGGCACTCGCCACCGTCGGCTCAGCGGACGCGGTTGACCCTGCTGCGATCGCAGGCGGACGGCTCAAGGTCAACGGACCGTAGGTCATGTTGATCCAATTGTTGCCTTCATCGACCGTGGCCGTGGCCGAGATGCCATTGAAGGTGAACACCGGCGCCACACCCACCGTTTCCGATTGCCCGGCCGGCGCGAAGTAACCAAGACACATGGCCGGGTGATTCGCGCCTTGATTGGTGCCGCACTGCTCGGGCGGGATGCGCGCGCCATTGCAATACTGGCCTTGAACCGGTGTGTTTGCCGGAGCGATGTTCCCCGTTCCCGAGATGTTGAGCAGGTTCGTGTTGTCGCTCAGGATCGAATTTGATGCCGACAGGCCGATGGGACCCGAATCGTTCAAGTTCGCCGTAACGCCGCTCCCGCCGCCTATGCCCGGCGCATAGGAGCCGGCACCCACGGTAGTCGCATCGAAATTCAACGCGTGTCCGTTCTGATCGGACAGCAGATCCATGCGTACTCCAAGATCCCAATACAGTTCCTGGTTTGCCGGCGGCGCGACGCACTGTCCGGTGTAGCTCTGCTTGAACAGCGGCAGCAGTGCCACGATGTTCTGGTGCGAGTACAGGCCGGTGCCGTTCGGATTCGTCGATGTACCATCGATGGGGTTGCCATCTTTGTCGACGATCTCGACGTGAAACGCCCGGTTCTGCCAGAACAGATCGTTGGAGATCTGCGGCAGGCTGACGAGCACGCAACGGCCGTTGGTGCGCGAGCTTTGCGAATCGCCGGCATCGCCGTAGCCAAAGCCTGCGGGGCAAATCACGCCGTCCGGCAGCTGCGACATCATGTTCGGCGTGTTCTGCATGGTGACCAAACCAGCGGGTTGCGGAATATGCGGCCCGTTGGAGAGCAAGCAGTTCGGGTTCTGCGGCTGCGAAGGATCCGGCGTCGGCAAACACCCAGGAGGCGGTGAGGCCGCATTGGCGGCACCCAAAGTCTTGAACAACACACCGGCCGAGGCCGTGGTGTCGTTAGAGGCGACAGTGTTGTTGACGAACAGCGTCTTGAAGGAATCCTGCAGCGACACGCCGGCGCCGTCCCATCCCGCGACGTTGTTCGCGATGATGTTATTGGTGACGGTAATGCCGTACCAACGTTCCGGATTCTTCACGAACGCGGCCACCTCGCTGCCGTTGGTCTGGCGCAAGCGCAGTCCGCCACCGCTGCCATCCTCGGCACTGTTGCCCAGAATTAGGTTCGAATCGATCACGAGATTCGGGCCCGTGCCGTCACCGATGCCGGGCGGGCAGTCAAGGTCGGTGACGCCGCCGCACTCCTGGCCGTTCGGCAAGGTACGGTCTTCCTGAGCGCCCATGATGATGATGCCGCCACCGTCAACGGGAAGCGTCGGGTTGTTGGCCTGATTGAACAGCACAAAGTTGTTGTGGATCTTGCCGTTGAAGCTCATGCCCATCTGCGCCACGCCGCCGCCATCGCTGGAGGTCAGATTGGCCGCAATCCAGTTGTGATCGAGCTCGTAGTTATCCGAACCCGCGCTGATGGTCACACCACCGGCACCTGCAGGCGAACCGGAGAACAGCGCATCGCCGATGGATGCATTGTCCAGAATCTGGTTGTGATGAATACGCACGTTCGTATTGAACTGGAACGGAATCTGCGCATTCGTCACGGTGCCGCCCGGAATCGGCGGGCACAGCGGTGCGGGGTTGGCAACCCCATTGCCGCAGATCGTGTTGTCGTTCAGGAAGGCGGGCGGCGTCTCGCCGCTGCCCAGGTTGATCGCGCCCGACAACGTACCCGCATTGGCGGAAATTCGGTTGTTGGCAATTTGCATGTTGTGGCTCCAGCCATGCATGTAGATGCCGCCGCCGCCCTGCGAGCTGTTGATGATGCTGAAGCCATCGATGCTGGATGGATTGCACAGGAAGTTGCTCGTCGCGTAATCATCCACGTTGTTCGCCGGCGTCCTCCTAGGCGTGCAATCGGCGAGGCTCGTATAGACACTGCCGTCAGCAAACGTACCGGCACCACCTACCTGACCCCACAGGTCTGAATTGTTGGAACGGGATTGATTGACGCCGCGGCCAACCACGGTGACGCCCGCGCCTTCGTAGGCGCCCATCAGCGAGGGTTCCTGCAGAACCTGCGCGAGGTTGCCGTTGCTCGAGGCGTCCCAGCCGACAAAGCCTTCGAATGGAATGCGATCCGCGCGGAAGTACTGATCTGAAGGGCAGCTGTACTGGCCTGAAGGATCGTACGACGAATTGCTGGGGTTCGGCGTGCCTTGAATGTTGAGACCAAATAGACAGCTCACGCGGCGGCGCCATGCGTCCATCTTGCCCGCGGGCTGTGCGTCCGCGTTGATCGTGGCTGCACCGTTGCCCACACCTTGCAGGCGCACAGGCTTCCACATGATCAGGTTTTCGCGGTACGTGCCGGCATTCACCATGATCAAATCGCCGGGCTTGGCGGTGTCGATCGCGGTCTGCAGCGGGTTCGGGTAGAACTCGCCCCACGCATTGCTGGTCGGGCTCGAGGCATCGATGTAGGTCGGGGTGTTGCCGCCGACGGTGACGGTGACACCGTCGATCGTCTGCTTGCCGTTGCCGGCAGTGACCACGACTTCGCCACAGACTTGCTTCGACGCGCCGCGTTGCTGCACGAGACAGGCCGGCAGGCCGCTCGGCACGGTCACGCTGATTGACGTGTCGCTCCAGTTATTGATCGCGGCGGTCAGTCCGCCAATGGTGACCGCGGAGATCGCGGCGCATGTGCCTCCCACGGCCGTGCACTGCGGACCGAAGCCGTAGTGGCGAACCACGGTCTTGGCATTGAACGGCGCGCTGATTGCCGAAGGGCCGGCGAACTGCGGGTTCTGTACGTTACGATCGCCAAACGCGGTCAGGGTCAGTGGCGAGGTGGCGCTCACCCCACCCAAGGCAGCCGTTGCGGAAGCGCCGGTGCCGCCGCCGCCGGAAAAGGCGACCGTCGGAACGCTGGTGTAGTTCAGCCCACCCGCGGTCACCGTGACCGCGTTGACCTTGAGCTGCGCCGTGGCAGTCGCCGTGCCGGAGGAGAAGCCCACCGTGGGCGAACTGGTGTAACCCGAACCGCCGTTGCTGACATTCACCGCCGCCAGGTTTATGGACGCTGTCGCGATGGCACCGCTGCCGCCGAACGCCAAAATCATCACGGTAGGCGTTGAGGTGTATCCGCAGCCCGGATTGTTGACGGTGATTGCGGTGATCTTGCCGCTCACGACCTTCGCCGAGCCCTGCGCGGTATTGCCAAAGTTGGCGCCCCCGCCGATGAAGAGGACCAGCGGTGCCAGGGGCGCACTTCTATATCCACTGCCGCCGTTGGTCACAGCCACCTGCGACACACCGATACAGGCAGTCGCCTGCGCGCCGCTGCCGCCACCGCCCGTGAGGGTCACGGCCGGCGGTGAGGTAAAGGTCGAGGTGACCGTCCCCAAGGTAACCGAGCCCACTGACATGGTGGCCGCGGCGAGAGCGCCCGAGCCGCCGCCGCCCGTGAGGTTAACCGTGGGCACGGAGGTATAGTTCGCGCCTGCGTTGTTGACCGTGACGGTGCCGACGCCGGCCGAGCCTGCCGACCAGGGACCGAATTTCGCGGCCTTGAAGTCGGCGCGCTTGATGACCGGTGTGCCATCCGGGTATTCCGCGTCCGGCAGGTTGTAGTGATCTGCGAAGGCCTGCACCGGCACCACCGGAGTATCCATATAAGAAGTGAACCCCGGCATGAAGGGCGTTTCGTAGCAGAAATTGCTGTACGCCGGGTTATAGGCCGGATCGGTGATCATTGTGTTGTAGGTCGGGGATGCCGGATCCGTATCCAGGATCGGACCCGGATCGTTCATGCACGCCACCGACATCTGCGGCGCATAGCCGGTCGGATTCGGCGGGTTGACTTCCCAGCTCGAGAAGTACATGCCGTTATAGGCACCCCACTGATCGCCGTAGACGCGCGTCACTTCATCGCCGACGAAGTCGCGCATGCGGATCGGCAGATTCGGCACGCCGAACTTCTCGCCGAATTGCGGCGAGAACGGATCGAACTCGGACGCCATGTCGTTGGTCATGCCGCCGACAAAGTGACCGGCGATGTGATTCTTGGTGAAAACGTAGAACTTCGCACTCACCGTCATTTGATCGCTGAGAAGGACTTCCTTGCGATCGCACAGGGGACGCGAAGCGCCCGCGAACGGCGCGGTCTGGCCCACTTGCGGGAACAAGCTCATGGTGTCCGGCACGATGCGCACCTGGCCCGTGCAAGGCCACATCTGATCGTTGGTCGCGAAATCTTCCCGGGCATTGACAACGCCCAGGTTGCTGCTCGAACTCACGGGATTGTTTGCGTTGTAGAAGGCGTTGACTGCCGCTTGGTCGGGCAGGATGTAGACGTTGCCGAGGCCGGCGAATTGCTGCGTCACGGGTGCAACGTAAATGTCGCCCATGAGGATGTTCTTGTCCTCCTCCTTGACGATCTCGTAACCCGTCGGCGGCACTACCTCAACCACGTACTTACCCGCGGGCAACATCGGCGTGCCGTCGTCCGGATTCGCGTTGCAGATGGCGCAATTCGTGCCCTTGAGCTGCGTTGTAGTGGCACCGTTCAACGCACCGGTACCGGTGGGTTTGCCGGTGACCGGATCAATCGCCACGATGCTCGGAAATTGATACTTACCGTCGTAAGGTCCGGGCTGAATCTGATTCAGCATGGACCAGCCGTCGAAACACTTGAATTGCGAATTGTAGGCCAGCGCTTTCTTGTTGCCGAACGAATCGGCTGTATCCAGCCACATCTTGCTGCCCTGCAGGGTCGCGAAGAATCCGCTGCTGGGATCCTGACCCGGACAATTCATGTTGGGGACGTAGCCCAGAGAACCATCGGCATTGCTTCCCGCAGTGATCAAGGTCTTGCCATCGCTCCCTGTGCGGAAGCCTTGCGCCCAAGCGTCCCAGCTCGAGGTATAGGTGGAATCGACCAACACCAAGGTGTTGGTGCTGCCGTCCGCCGACGTTGCCTCTTTGTAGAGATTGATCTTGACGTTCGGAACCATCGGTTCCCACACCAGTTGCACGCCGAGCGTGGGGTCGTCAAACGGACGGGTCGAGGAGTACACCACCTGACCCTGAATGCCGCCGTTCTCGTGGTCCGCGAAAGGCTTCATGCCGAAGTCGATGAAGCTGTGTTGTCCCAGCAGGCCCTGCCAAGCTTCCGTCTTCCAAGGCGGATCGATGCGTCCGCTCGACAGTCCCGTCAGCGCGGACGCGGTGGGCGAGGTATCGGTGCCCTTCCAATAGGCGCCATTCAGGATGGATTCGCCGCTGGCAGTGCAATCGGCATCCACGCAATACACCGCACCCGGAACACGCAAGGCGAGCGGCAGAGAATTCGTCTCCACCGTTCCCGCGAGGAACGCCGAGGTGTTCGAACCTATGCAGTGGCCATCGCCGCCGTACGCCGACTTGGCATTGTCTGAGCAGTCGTCCGGTCCGCCGCTGTCGTACACCACGTGCTGTCCGGTGGGCTTGTAGCGCGTCTGGTCAGGTTCGACCACCAGCCAGTTCATGAACGGGAACACCTCGTTATAGGTGGCGTAGCCGTTCAGGTCCGTCGAGTTGGCGAAGCCCTTGCTGCCGTCGCGGTAACGAATGTTGATGGGTACGAGCGCAAGGCCGGCTTCCAGGTCATTGCCGTCACCATCGCGGTCGGGAATCCCATTGTTGTTGGTATCGAGGTAAGTGCGCGTATAGAGGTTTGTGCGCCATTGCGTGGCGGTCAAAGTCACATCCTGCGTGCCGCCCGCCAAGGTGACGGCCGAGACCAGGCCGTCCAGCATGATGTCGTTCCATTGATCGAACACGGCAATCTTGTAAGTGCCGGGCGGCAATTTTTCCATCTTGAAGTTGCCGTCCGCATCGCACTTGGCGAACGCGAAGTCCTGTTCGTCGGGGATACCGAGCGAGACATAGCAGTTCGAGAAGGCGAACGCTGCGTAGCTGCCCGTGTCATAGGTGCGTTCATCGGGCGTGCGGCTCATGTGGTTGCCGTGCACGTGACCCGTAATGGTGGAGTTACAGACCAGTCCGCCGCCGCCCGTCTTGATCGAATCGCAGATGCCGGTGCCGACCGCATTGCTGCGCCGATCATTGATGATCTTCGGGTTGGCCATTCCGATTTGAATATGGAAGCCGCCCGGACCGAACTCTTGAAAGTAGGCGGGCTCGCCCGGACGCACGAAGGCCTCGTGCGGTTTGCCGCCATCCAAGGTATTGGTTTGCAGCCATTCCTCACCACGCGCGATTCGGTCGGCGGCGGGGAATGCTTGAACTTCATAGAGGCCAGAATATAAATTTGAAATCACCGCCTGTCCTGCAAGCGGCGACATGGTCTTGCCATCCGACTCATACGTGGGGCAGGTGATGATCATGCCGACGATGCCATCGGGGTTCGAGGTAAGCGGACAGGCGTCCAGCTTGGTCATGGGATCGATGGTGCCCGCGAGCGAGTTGCTCACCGGCATGTTGAACATGTCGTAAGTGATTTGACCGGTGGCATCGCCGAGACCGCCTGCCTGGTCCAGCAACTCGATCTGGAAGCCGCCCAAACCCGCCTCGTTCGGCGCCAGGATATCGACGCCGCCGCCGGCATCATTCTCGCCGTTGAGCGGATAGTCGTCCTGGTACACCAGTACCGCGATCTTGGCGGTGGGCAGCGGCGTTTCCGCCAGGTTTATCGTGACGGCCGGTGTCATTGACGCATGCTGCGAGTTGAATTGCGGCCCAATCTGCGCGCCACCCATGTTGTGACCGCAGGCGCCTGAACCCGGTGCATAGTCGGAGTCGTTCGGACAATCGATTGCGGGATCGAATTGGCGGGTTTTTCCTGTTTTCGAATCCGGCACCGGGCCGCCCACGCCCTGCAATGTCGGGTTGATGCCATCGCCCGGCATCACGGAAATGAAGTAATGCTTGTTCGGATCGAGCGCGACCTGACTCGGATCGAGCGGGGTGCGATAGGCGTTTCCTGAATTCAGCGGCGCCCCATTGGCATCGGTGGTGCGGCACGTACCGTCGCCCAGGTCGCACACGGCCGGTGATCCCAACACGGTTTGTCCGGCCTCGCAAGATATCGCGCCGACGCAGCCCGTCGCCACGACCGGCATCCCGGCGCTGTGGAAGTTGTAGCCGAGCGCCTCGACCGGAATCGGCGGGCACTGACGGCCATAGGAATCGTTCGGACGCGCACCACTGCCGGTGTTCACTTGGCACTTGGGGTCAATCCAGAAGGTTCGGTCTTCTTCGATGATCCAGCGGTAGTCGGTGATTTTTCGGGTAGGCACATTCTTGTCTTGGAGGGTGACCACGAGACCCGAGCCTTTCGGAAAATTGAGCGTGACGCTGGCCGGCGTGCTCGAGGCCACCTGCTGCGAATTCTTGACGTTATAGGTAAAAGTGTAAGTACCGTACGCGGGAGCGACCGCGCTGAAGGACCCATCGGTATTCACGAGTAGGCTGGTAAGGCCCACAGACGCCGCGCTCGGGACGGTCGTCGCATCGACCTTCAGGGCGAGACCGCTGGGATCGCTGTCATTCGCCAATATGCCTGGCGGATTGATCGTGAGCACGTTGGCATTGCTGCCCGTGAAGCTGTCGTTTGCCAATATCGGCCCACTGCCGAGCGTGCAACCCGTGCCCTGCACGGCGGCATCGCACTGGGTGATCGTTCCCGGGAACGACTTTGTGCCATTGATTGCGTAGACGAAGGTGCCGCCGCATACGCCGCTGGCCGGCGAGGCATACGTGAACGTACCGTTCGATTGCACGGTGAGCACGCCGGGCAACGCCGTGGATGTCACCGCAACGCCGTTTGCGCCGCTGCTACCACCCAAAAGCCCCAGCGTCGGGTCTGAAACGTTAAGCGTCTGGCCGGCGACGCAAAAATAGCTCTTCGCTGCCGCGCCTGTGAGCACCGTGCCGGAGCCCGTGGCCGACCCGACACCCTGCGTCGCCCCGCCCGCAATCGCAATATACGATTGCATGCCGCCGTCGCGTTGATTATTGGTGGAGAGGGACAGTTGGCGATCGAACAACGCATAGGTGGCCGGCGTGTACGCGGAGCTCCCTTGCGCAGGCGTCACGATGACATCGTTGGTCTTGCCGGCCGCGAGAAAGGTTTCGTTCTGCAAGCGCGGCAAGCCAGGCAACGGGTTGCCGTCTTCGGCGATGACGCTCATGGGCATATTGACGATCGAGGGCACGTGCATGCGCGAGCCCGCATTGACAAAACGCACCAGCAAGTTGCCGGTGGTCGGTTTCACGGTGCCGCCCGCAGTTGCCGGCACCAGCACCTGCGCGGTTGCTGCTGGAAGATTGGTACGATCGAAGGAAACGCCGTTCACCAAGTAGTAGCGCGGCGAGTAATTCACCGCCGGCGGATAGCAGGTCGGCGCGGCTGCATTGGCAGCGCAACCGTCGGGCAGGCCACTCCAAACGGCCGTCTCCGAAAAGCCAGGCGTGCGCACCGCTGCATCGACCGCGAGGTTCTGCACGGGATCGATTTCGCCTAAGGCTACGGCGAGATCGGCGTCATACACCGATGCATTGCGGGTGGCGGCAGTTCCCGGCGAGGTGGCATCCAGGGGATATGCCTGGGCGGGCTTACTGGCACCGGCGGGCGTGCTCACCACCAAAATGCCGTACAGACCCATCGGCACTTGAATGGAAGGGTGGGTACCTGACTCGAGCAGATACGTGCCGGGTCGCAGGTTGCTCCACGTAAGGGCGAGGCTCTTGCCGGCAGCCACTTCCGTGCCAAATGACTGCACGCGCGGCAACTGCGCCGGCGGCGTCGAGCCGGGGTTAGCGGCACTCGCCGCATTCGACATGCGCGCAATAGCGGCCGCGCCGGTGCCGCCGCCGCCGTCAATGCTCACGGCCGGCGGAGTCGGGTAGCCGCTGCCCGGATTGGTAATGGTGATCCCCGTCACCTGACCGCCGCCCTCACCAGTGCTTATGGTGGCGACCGCAGTTGCACCGGCGCCGTCGCCCACTGTCACGGTTGGCGCAGACGTATAGCCGTGCCCACCGTTGATCACGGTGATTGTCGACACGCTCAAGTTGGCTGTAGGCCACGTCACCGTGTTGCCCGGATGCACAGGGCTTGCAGTCGTGGTGCCGCCCTGCCCTAAGCCGCCGCCGACTTGGCCGACGATGACCAGGGATGTGGGAACTCTCCCGCCGGGGAATACCAGATTATTGTTGAGATTGATGGTTAGCGAAGTGCCAGCACCCGTGTAAGGCACGGTGATGAGCACCGGTGACCACCCGCTGCCAGACCTTTGCACCGCGGGGTTGGTCGCAGCGCAAGTCGCATTAGCGCTGCCCCCATCGGCGCAGTGATACGACCACATGGGAACCGATTGACCGTCGGGCAGCGTGGTGCTGCTCGGGCCGACCGTGAGGTTCACGTTCTGCGCGCCGGCGGCTTGCATACCCAAGAGAAGAACGATCGCGGCAAGGCCAGGCACTCGCCGGCTCATCTTGTTGTTACACAAATACATCTCGATTCTCCTGAATATCAATTCGTTTCATCGATGACGAAGCTGCGCGGATCCACGAGCATCATCATCATCATCCCGCCTGGGAAAACGTTGTCCGTGGTGATCTCGCGTTCATTGTGCGAGTGCCACATGTACGCGTAGCCCGCTTCGCCCGAGGGTGAGTTCGCAATGGTGCCGGCGGGAGGAATGGGCGTCGCGCCAACGGCGCGCCCCGTCGCTTCACCACCTAAGTACGGACTACCACCGTACCAGTTGCCGTTCGCGACGATGTTCGGATCCGGCAGCGTGACGGGACCGCCCGAGGCCACCTCTCCGAATGGATGCTTTTCCAGCGGCTTGTTGTGATCGCCGCACCACTCGTAATAGTTTGCTGCAGACGGATTACTGGTGTAATACCCGTTCGCATCGGGAATGCACTGCACCGTCTGCGAAGGGGTCGTACCCGGAATGGTGAGTCCGGCATAGTGGCCGAACGCGTCCCAATTGAGGCCTTTGCCGGTCCAATAGAAAATGCCGTCCAGGGTCATGCCCGGTGTGGTTGTCGTGGTAAACATCAGCGGCCCTGCGGGCAAGGCATTGGCCGTGGTGTCGCTCAACAGCAGATTGCCGTCGCGAGCGAGCACGCGCACATGATTGGCATGTTCGTGGAAGGGGTGCTGCCACCGGCCCTGCCCAATAATGCGCAGCAGCGTGAGTTCGCCGGGGTGCATGTGCGGATTGCCGTTGTACGGCTGAAAGGGATACTGCCCGGCGTAATTTGGGTCCATGTCGTCAGGCATCGATCGGCCATTCACCATGAAGTAGCCCGGGGTGTAGGGTTCGGTGGCAACCACCAAACAGCCCTGTTGGCTGGTGCAGCCGCCCTTCGTCTTCGCCTGGTCAGCCAGCACCTGCGCTTCGGTCTGAATGTGGATGCGATCGTCCATCTCGGAAAACTGGAACAGAAATTCGCGGTCGTAGCAGGCAGCCTTGTTGTTGTACGCGGCGTGCGCCAAGCGAAAATCGGCCTCTCCCGCCGCTCCCTTGGCGAGGAGATTGGAAGCCGCGAGACCGTTGTCACAGCTGCTCGGGATCGACTTCGGCAACACCACGAGCGCGCCAAACAATCCCATCTCAATCTGCAAATCGCCCTGCGTGCCGCTGTAATAAGAATGCGTGCCGGCCGAGTTGGCGATGAAGGTGTAGGTCACCGTGTTGCATCCCGCCACGCTATTGCAAGACGCAAGACTCGGCGCTTCCTTAGTCAACAGACCGACCGCGCCGCCGCTGCTCGATACCTGAAAGCCGGGGAACAGCATTGAGGTATTGCCCGCGGCAGCCGGCAAATTGTTGGTAAGCACGATGGTCACCGCATCGCCCTCGGTCACGATCAGCGTAGGCCCGGGAAGCTGCGCCCCGGGACAGTTGGCGCCCCTGGACTGGTCCATCGCGGACGGCGCAAAACCTGGTGGCGGCGATGTCGAGGTGCATCCGTACCCCCAGCCATACAGGCTCTTGCCGTTGGGCTGCGTGAGGCGCATGGCCGAGGCATCCAGATTGAAGGTCGGGGAACTCGCGGAGCCTTTTATTCCCGGAACGGCCGCGTGCCCGCTGGCGACCAGCAGTGAGCCCAGCGCCGCCGCTCGCAGCGCAATGCTCCACTTTGATGTTATTTCCATGCGCATCGCCCTACTCCTAAATCGTGTTCGTGCAGGCTTTGGTCTGAGAGTCGACCTTGCTGCAGATGTTGACTTCGGTCATGAGTCCGCCGAAATTCTCGGCATCATTCGACAAGTGATCGAGTTGCGGTGTGAAGAGATAGAATTTTTGACCTGCTTGGTAGCCCGTCGCATCCAGAATCACATCGATCGATTCACCGCCCGCGAGCGTGATGGAGTTGGTCTTGTAGGCCATGTTGTTGCCGGCCATATCGCGCAGCAGGCGCGCATTGAGTCCAATCACCGTCATCGGAATGCCCAGCGATGCCAGCGTCTGATATTCGCTGACATCGAGATCCGAGATGCGCAGCAGCGCCCTGCCGTTCACCGGGATGTTGATCACGGTGGGCAAGGGCTGGGAAGCATGTTGGGTGCCATCGGACGACGCGGTCTGCATCGGACCCGCCACCACCGGGGTGCCATTGACGATTGGCACATTCGGCGCCGAACAAGCCGGCAGCGGATCACCGCTGACACAAACATGGCCGCCCACGGTGTCGGGGTAGCTGCGGCCGTTCAACATGAAGTACTTGTCCTTCATGTCATTGAATGACTCAGGATTGAAGGTCATGCCGACGAAGTGGAAGTTCGGATCGAAGCCGTGAATCTGAATCGGATACTCGACGTCGTAGTACGTGGAGCCGTCGCCGTCGTTGTAGGCGTAGTTGTAGCCGCTGTTGGCGTTCGGGTGGCTCGAATCTTGCGCGGCGCGCGTGGCGGCGGTGACCGCCGGCAACGGTGTAGTGCAGAGAAGGTCCGAGGTGCCGCCGCAGCGCTTGCGCAGCGGCTCGTAGGATTGCCAATCGGCGTACTTGGTCGGGTTTGCGGCCGGCGGGGGAGCGGTCTCCCACTGCGCGAGCGCGTCATAGAGTTTCATGCCCGCGGTCAGCTTGTTCTGGCGCGGACGGACATAGAGCTGTCCGACCATGCCCATTTGCAAATGCTCGGGCGGCGCGATGTGGCAATGCCAGAAGTAGGTGCCGGCGTCGGGTGCGAGATAATAGTAGGTGAAGCTGCCGCCGACGTTGATGGCGATGGAGGCATCCGGGACGCCGTCGTAGAAGGCGGAGGCGTTCGGATAGCCGTGAAAGTGCACGGTGTGCTGTTCGAACAAGTCCGGCCGCATGATCATGCCGACGTTCGATAGCGTCAGGAACAATTCATCGTCCTCATCGATCGCAATCAACGGCGCCGGCTGATTTGCATTCATCGCGCCCACATCCAGGATGGGGCGTGCATCGACGTGGCCGTCGAGCAATGTGCCTTGATAGTCCCACTTGACGCCGCCGTCGTTGACCAAGGCGCCAGGAGTCGGGGGAGGAGTGGGGGCGATGGCGCCGGACGTGCCGTGGGTGGATGCCACATACACGCCGTTGCCGGAGCGCACGGTGGCGCCCTCGAGGTACGTATTCCCTTGGACCCAATTATCGAGACTCAAGTCCTCGGTCAAACCGATGGCACCCTCGAATGTGAAGTTGCCGTCGGGCATTCCGACCAGCGTGTTCGCAATCGACGAGTTCGGATTCCCGAAATCGCCCGATGACCCGTTGCTGAACGCCCAGGTCACGCCCGGGCAGACGTTATTGACCAGCTTCGCATCGCAGACGTTGATGGCGCCAGCCGGCGCGATGGTGCCGGACTTGCCTGCGGTTATCGCGCTGTAGGTGCCCCCCGCCGTCGTTACGGTTGCGCCAACCGAGTAGGTCTGCTTTGGTATCCATGCCGGAATGGCGGCACCGAAGGTCGTGTTGAACACGCTGTTCGGCTGCGTTCCCGGCAGCCCGTGATAAATATCCGGCAAGCCCGACAGCGGGCCGAATCCGAACAAGTATGTGGTATTGCCGTCGGCCATCGTGGCGTAGCCGTCGCCGCCCGCAATTTGTTGGCACTTGATATTCGCGCCATCGGGGTGCGTAAGGGTCGTCGTGGGACATTGAACGCGGTAGCTCTGTGCCTGCGCGTTCATCGCCGGCAGCATCAGGGCGAACACCGGCAGCACGTACAGCAGCTGCGGAATTTTCTTCATGTAAGCTCCTCCACCATCGCGTTAACTTTACTCAGCGCCACCGCAATCATCGCGGAGCGTTTACCCCTTCGAACATCGAAAACAATCTCGCGAGCGCCGACGCGCTCGCCAATGCTTGTGTTTTTCCCGCCCGTGCTGGATGACTCTTCCCGCCAATCCTTAGTTTTCATCCCGACCTAGAATCTCTCGCGAGTTTGTTGCTTGCGAGAATGCCCTAACGTCGCAAGATAATTTTGGAGAGAACGCTGCATAGGGCGAGTAGGAACTACCGTAGCCGCCGCGAGTGACCCGCATATGTTGAATCGGCGCGGCAAGGGTTGGCAGGCGCAACGGGCGATTTCAGTGCACAGTGTCGCTGGGCGCTTCATCGCATTGTCTGAGGCGTAATTTCCCCCGGAAACGTTAACTCGCGCGCGCTTTTGATTTCAATTTCTGATAAACGCGCAGCACACTCGGCACGTAGTTCAAAGTCTCGCGATACGGTGGAATGTGCCGACCGTAGTGCTCCACCGCTTCCTCGCCTGCGTTGTAGGCGGCGAGCGCGAGCTCGACATTGCTCCCAAAACGCGCGATCAAGTCGCTCAAGTAGCGTGCACCCGCGCGTATGTTTTGTTCGGGGTCGTAAATATCGGTGACCCCGTAGCGGCGCGCCGTCTCCGGCCGCAACTGCATGAGGCCGACCGCGCCCTTCTTCGAGACCGCGCGCGGATTGAAGCCCGATTCCACCACGATCACTGCACTTACCAAGGCCGGTTGAATGGTCGCCGCCAGGGCCGCACCCCGAATCATGCCGTCGTACTGCGAGGAACGCGCCAACCAATCGACCGAGTGCGCTTTCGGCGCAGATGCTTCCGTGGGCTCATCGGAAGCGATGAGCAATTGATAGCGCGCATCGGAGGGCACATTGCTGAAATGCGTGACGCCGCTTGCATCCGTGAAGGCGTAGACATCGGCTCGAGCCCAGCGTGGCGCGGCCAATCCTAGCGCAGCGATAACAGCCGATATCAACAAAGCGTGATGCCAAGTAGGCATACGATGACTGTATCCCTACCGGGCCGCACTACCTAGGTAGGAGAACACCGTAGGGATAAAACCCACGGCGCAATGTCGACATTTATCGGGCGACCAACGGGGCCGGTGGCGCGCTCCATTTTTTCTGCTCCGCCACAAGCTCGTCGGCTCGCGCGAAACCGTCAAAGCGCACCCAGGGTGCACCCGGTGCGCCGCGCAACAACGTGATCGGCACGTGGCTCATTTTGTCGCCGCGGTAGGCGTTGAATGCGCGCTGCACCGCCGTGACGGCTGCCAAGGAGCCGGAGTAATGATTCCAATTCTTGAGCGCGTGAAACTGCGCCGCATACTTGCGCAAGCGCGCCGGCGTATCCTGTTCGGGATCAATCGAGATCGAAACCAGGTGCACCAAGGCTTTATCGGGGCCCAGTTCGTCTTGGAATTGCTCGAACACTTGGCTACTCATCGGGCAGATCGTGGTGCAGCTGGTGTAAACAAAATTCAATACCACCGGTCGACCATCATTCAACTCGGCACGAAGTTTTACCTGCGTGCCATCGTCGCGCACCAGCGTAACATTCGGGATGTCGTACTCAGCTTCAGACCGGTGAGTATCGGAACCCTCGGGTGCCGCCTGCGGAGTAAGGCCGACATGCGATTGCGCAACCGCGCCGAATGCGGTCGCGACGGCGGCAATGACCCAGGTGCGTGCGTTCATGGGCCCGATTATCATGCGGCGACGTCGAGACGGACATGGGTAGAATACCCTAGGCGCTCAGGCGTAGCTGCGGCTCACGAACCAAAACACCCCGAGGCCTACGAGAAACGCCGAGGCCGTATCGACGAGGATGGGCCGCGGCAGCGCCAGCCTATATTTTCGTAGCGCCACGACGAGTAGCGTCGCGCCGCCGACCAGCGCCAACTGACCGATCTCCACGCCGAGATTGAACCCAACCAAAAGTTCTGCCAACCTGCCCGGCGGCAGCTGCAACTCGAGCAGGTCCGCCGCGAAACCGAAGCCGTGAATCAATCCAAAGACCAGGGTAATCAAGATACGGACGCGGCCGGCGTCGCGCAAATTGCCGGAAAGCATCAGGTAGTTGGCCGTGAACAGTCCGGCCCCGAGCAGCAGCAGTGGAGGCAGACCTCCAATCCCAAACCAGCTGAATAGGGCCATCAATGCTATCAGTCCGCCCATCCCCCAGGCTATTGGGACAGGCTTCCGTGTCTGCACGACAACATTTTCGGCGCCGATCAGGGCGATCGTCAGCGCGACCAGAGCATCGATGTATTCGGCGTGCGGCCGCAGGACACCGGTCACTGCGAGTGCCAACGTTAAGCTATGACCCAGGGTGAAACCGGTCACCACGAAAATCAGGTCGCGCAATCGACGCGAAATCAACACCAAGCCCAAGAGAAAGGACATGTGATCGACGCCGGTAAATATGTGCATCATCCCCATGCGAATGAACTCGAAAAAACGCGCACTCTTCAGGCGGCCGTTCGCACCCCCGGTGACATCCACCGTTTGATGTTCCTTGGTTATCAATTGTTCGGTGAATTCTCCCGACGCGACGTTTTGCACTTGCGCGAAGTTAGTGTGGCTGGACACCAAATCAAAGAAGGCCGCGGAATGGATTTGTAAATTATTGGGTATCGCACACTTGAAGGTGAAATCGAATTTCCGGTATCCGCTCACCGCGGAAAGCGTCTCGATCGGCGGAACGAGAGCACAGCGCCGATTCCCCGCAATCGGGTATACGCGTGCCGTCAGATAAGCCTTCAACGCATCGTCGGTAGGCGACTTGGCATCGATTGCCAGGCGGTCGGCCTCGATCACCGGGATAGTCATGACCAGATCGACGCCCTGGCCGTTGATCTCCCACACGGAATGCGATTGACTACGCGTGTGCGCGTCGGCAGCACCGACGGTAAGCAAGATCGCGCCCAATGCCCACCACCGCATCAGCGCATATCATCGGCGATTTGGATGTTCGCGCGCTTGCGTAGGAAAGTCTCGTCGCCGGCCTTCAGGCGCCTGATTGAGTCGTTCCGATAGTCGTTCAAAACCTGATCGCGCGCCGTGACGAAATCGAACGGTACCGGAATCGAATTTTTCAACATGTACAACACGTGCAGACCATCGGGCATTTCGATCGGCGCCGAGATCGCGCCTGCCGGCAAGGCCTGCGCCGCGGCGAAAAGTCGCTCTCCCAAGTGAATCTTGGCCGCAAAATAGAACACGTCTTCGCCGCCGTTGCCGGATTCTTTGGCATGTAGCTGTGAAAGGAGCGGCGGGCTGGGCGCCTGAGTTTTTAGTGTTTCCACAGCCTGAACCGCCGCGCTGCGCTCGTTCGCGGGAAACACCAGATCGTGCAGGGACATCAGCCCTTCGCTCACATAGCGCTCTCGGTGCGCAGCATAATAGAGGCTCAGCGCGGCCTCTGTCGGTTGATCGGTAATGGCATCGGCGGCGATTTCCAGCTCGACTGCATTGACGAGCGCGGCCCGCACGTCGGGGTCCGTCGATGCCAGATCCAATTCTTTGCCTCGCTGCACGAACAGTTCCTCCCGAATCATGTCATCGAGAGTCTTTTGACGCTCCGCGGCCGTGGCGTGCTGCAGATCGACGCCGTAAAGCGTCTGTAGCTGCGCGAGATAGTCGCTGCGCGAAATCGGCTGCTGATTGACCAGCGCGACATCCTCCGCCGGCACCATTAAGGTCGACGTGCCGCGCGCCGTGAACAGCGCATATCCCGCCAAACCCAAACCGATCAATGCGCCCAAACCTGAAAGAAAAAATGACCGCCCGAGGCGGACTTGCGTGTAGTCGCGCCACCTGCCGGATTGGCGGCTACTTGCCATCGTTTACTTGGTCGCGATCGGGCGGATGGGAAAGCGGGTGGGAAAGCGAATAAACGTAAATGGCGATTTCGCGGATTGCGGCGGGCGGGAGTCGCTTAATCCATGCGGGGCACATGCCCTGCCTGCCGTACGCGATGGACATGAACAGCGCCTGGCGGCTGCCGTCGCCATACAGGGTGATCCGGTCGATCAGGTTCGGTGCGCCAATTGCCGTATCGCCCTTGGCATCGGGCGAATGGCAGTCATAACAGGCGCCGCGGTCGCTGTAGATCCGCGCCCCGCGCAGCGCGGCAGCAGCATCGGCGTCTCGTCCCTGTTCGTGCCATAGAAACTCCACGACATCGCGAATTTCAGCCGGGGCCAGCGGCGGGATTCGGTTGTCGCCGCTGCTCGGGACCGCCTTGGCGTACGACGGCATAATGGCGAAGTTCCACGCCTTGGGATGGTGGGAACGTATCCCGAAGTTGATGATCCGTTCGATGTCGGCGACGAGTCCGCTGCCGTAGATCCAATCCTCGTCGCTTAAGTTCGGCACGCCTCGCGCAGAATCGCCTTGACCCTGGAGGCCGTGGCAGCCCGCGCAATGCGATTCGAACAAGGATTTCCCTTTGGGGTGCGCGAATCTCAGCAGCACCGTGTCGGTGGGCAAAACGCTCGGATCGGCGCGCAGCAGCCGTGCCTCCAGGTGTGCGCGATGCGCGATAAAGGCGACAACGACAACGGCTGCTACGACTAAGACACTGACGCGCATTCGGCATTGTACTGCCCCGCCCACCCCCGATCTCACCCGCCGTCGGGCACGAACCCTACGCTGGAAACGGCAAATGCCGCGCACGCCTCATCCTTGTCCGGATGGTCGCCGCTGATACCCATTGCCCCCAGCAAATTCCCGTCGCCGTCTCGAATCAGTACCCCGCCCGGCACGGGCGCCATGCGCCCTTGAGAGATGCCTGTCAGCGCCACGAAGAAGGCCGGCGCGGCGGCAGCGCGGTCAGCCAGCGTGCGCCCACCCAAGCCCATACCCAATGCACCCCAGGCTTTGGCATGACAAATTTGCGGGCGAAGGATGCCGCTGCCATCCTGGCGCTTCAGCACCAGCGGATTTCCACCGGCGTCAAGCACGGTGATGGTGAGTGGCTTGCAGTTGAGCTCGCGCGCCTTTTCAATGACGAGGTCGACCATTTTGGAGGCGTCGTTCAGCGATAGTAGTTGCATAGTGTTCAGTTCACCCGCGGGTTGGAAACTCGTTCAACCCCATCACGGGGAGAACGTAACGCCCCATTATCAATATGGCAGCGGAGGCGCCGAGGGAAACGACGCCCGCGATAATAAAGAGCGTCGGCGTGGTCACTCCTTGGGCAATGAGAATGCCGCCGACCACCGGACCGCAAATCGCTCCGGTGCGGCCGACGCCCATCGACCAGCCGACTCCGGTCGCGCGCAAAGACGTATCGTAGAACGTTGCACAAAGAGCGACCGTGCACATTTGCGCGCCGATGCTGAAGAAACCCGCCGCCAAACATGTCAGCAACAGCAAGGCCTTCGATTGCCCGGCCGCGCCCATCAGCGCGATGGCCCCGGCACCGATGGCATAGCCGATTCCGACGGGAACGGCCGGACTGTATCGATCCGCGAGACGACCTATGACCAAGCAGCCGCCGATTGCGCCGAAATTCAAAGCGGCAACACCGAGAACGGCGGTCTTGATGCCGAGCCCAGCCTGGCTCGCAAGAATGGGCAACCAGTTCACGAGGAAGTAAGTCAGCAACAGGCTGCACCAAAGTGCCGTCGAGAGCAGCATGGTGCCGAGGGCTCGGCCGTGTGTGAACAAACGTATCAGCGGAGCGCGGGTGACCTGCGAGACGGCAGCCGCAGCAGCAGCTGCGCCGGCATCGGCACTGCGCTGCCTTACAAGCAGGAACCGCGCCGATTCCGGAACGATGACCCAAATCAGCGGCAGAAGCAGCAGAGGAATCGCAGCGCCCACGTAGAAGAGGCTTGCCCAACCAAATTTAGAGATCAGGCTTGCGGCGACTACTCCACCGATGACGGCGCCCAAGGGGAAGCCGCAGAACATCAGCGCAACACTCGTGGCGCGCGACTCGCTAGGCGAATATTCAGAAGTGATCGAAATAATGCCCGGAAGCACTCCACCTAGACCTAGACCGGTAAGAAACCGGATGATGACCAGCTGTTCGATGGATCTCGTGAATGGCGTCATCAGAGTGATGAGGCCGAAGGCAAACACCGCAATCATCAAAACGGGTTTGCGGCCGAAACGGTCAGCCGCAATCCCAAAGGTCACGGCGCCGATAAAACTGCCGAAAAGCCCGGCGCCGAAAACGAGGCCGAACGACGGCGCGGCGACCCGCCAAGCCGCCACAATCGCCGGTGCAACGAGCGCTATGGCTTGCGTATCGAACCCATCGATCATCGCCACCAACGCGCACATCGCGATGATGACCCGATGGCGGTCCGGATGCGATGCCACGGCTGCGATCAATGTGCGGCGCTATGCGTAAGGGATCCGTCGGCGTTTCGACGCCACTCCTTGAAGTAATCCCACTGAAGCTGGGCCTCTCGGGGTTCGGACGCATGCGACATGTCGGTGATCCAGACTAGATTCAAAAGATTCAGCGGCGTGGTATCGGCGCTGAAGTATTGGTAAATCTGAATGCGTCCTTCGGGGTAGCGGTGATCGATGCCGCTGCGCACGAGCTTCCCGCCCGGGACCAGGATTTCGGCGGACTCCTCGTAGGCACTATTGAACGGTGCCGTTTTATCCGGCGTGGAGATGTGCTCGTAAGCCTTGGCGTAGTCGAGTTGGTCCCGGATTACACCCTGCGCAGGAATTTTCCCATCCAACGTGGCTGTCGCATCGGCGCCGCCGGCGACATACATGATCGGCATCCGATAGTCCTGTTTGGCCTTCTTTTCGTCAGCCAACGCCGTGATGTCCTTCGCCAAAGTACCGCCGGCATTGTTCGGCGAGATGGCGGCAAACAGCTCGGGATGAATGATCCCCATCATGTTCGCCATCGCCGAACCAATCGAGAATCCTTGCATGTAAATACGGGTCCGATCTGCGCCGTAGCTCGTTGCCACATCATTCACGATCCGCTGTATGAATTTATCGTCCGGGCCGTTGGGTATCCATGCCCAGAGGTTGCCTCGGCCCTGAGGGTAGACTGTGATAAAGCCCGCCTTTTCGCCGACCTCATGCATCTTCACCTGGCTCAAATACATCCACGCCGTCTGCCCTCCGCCATGAAGTGAAATGACTACCGGCAGAGATTTCCCTCCGTGGTATGTCGAAGGCAACTTGACATAGTAAGTGCGCGGTTGTCCCTCGATATCGACCGTGCGTAGCTCAAACGTTTTGTTCACCTCGGCTTCGCTCAGCATGGTGCCGAGATCACCGTTGGGTGATGAAGTCCAGCGAGCGACATGCGCGAAGAATTCGCCCCAGATAGCCGATACCAGGGCTTCGTCGTACTTGGCGGAAGCCGGCAATACCGTCGTGCGAACTTGTTGGCTCTCGTTGGCATGATTGGAGTACACGGCTGTTTGGAAAGTCCCGAAAGTGCTGTCCGCAGCGGAATTCGCCACTGCATCGGCACGTTTCCAATATTCCGCCTGTTTGGTCTGCGCAGCATTGGGCGCGCCGGTGGTAAAGAGCCAGGCCGCGACCGGTACCTGCTTCTTGAGCTGCTTCGAGATCGGGGGAGCCACCTTCCCGCGCATGTATTGAAAATAATTCTCGGCCGGCTCGTCGCCCTTGGCATAAGCGCCGTTGAACACAGCGCCGTTTGAGGTTGCGATGGCCGCGATCTTCCCCGGATGATTGATCGCGAATTCCTGCGCCACGGCAGCGCCGGCTCCGGCGCCGCTGAGATAATAAAACGTCTCTGAGGCCATCAGCCGCGGCGCTCCACCGGCCGGGGCGCCATCGCCGCCGCGCGCTCTCTGACCCCCCGCCGGCGCCGCGGCGCCCGGCGCTGCGGCGCCCGGCCCTTCACCGGCCGGAGCATCGCCGCCGCGCGCCATGCCGCCACCGGTGTCGCCGGGAAATCGTGACAGCAAATGCGTTCTGGCGTGATCGAGGACCGCCGACAGGTAATGGTCCTCACGACCGTTGGGGATCCAGGTCTTTTTGGCGGCCTCCGGAAAAACCACCGAGAAGCCTTTTTCTTCGGCCACCTTGATCCAGCCGGACTGCTCGGCGAATTGCTCGGTCGTTTGACCATTGTCGTGTAGGGCAAAGACCACCGCCTGAGGCGTGAAGCTGTGCGACTTTGACGACGAGAAGTAGGAATAGGTGCGATCCATCCCGTCAACACTGATTGTGTACTTGCCGAGCCCGCCGATATCGGCAGCAGTTGCCGGCGCCGCGGTTCTTGCTACGCCGGCGGTGATGCTCCCGCTACCATCGGGATTGTAGCGGTTGTTTTCTTCACAGATGTATTCCATCGGCTCCCAATTCGGCCGCCGGGCGAAGGTCTTCACGGTCGTCCAGCTCTTGGTAAAAGTTTTCGGATCCTCGACGACGATGTCGTCCTTGAGGGTGTTCGGATCCGGCGCCCAGAGGCGCTCAGTCACATGCATCGCATCGCTGTGCGTGCCGCCGCCGGGCAGACGTCCTTCCTTCAGACAGCAGGTGTCGACAATCAGCTCCTTGCCTTTCCAATGACCAATGGAATGGCCCACTTGGCTCGGCACGGAATCGGCCGGGTGTCGTCGGCCGTCGGTATAGATCCGCCGGGGAAGGCTCGACTCACCCAGAAGCAATACTTCCCGCGGCGTGATCACGACTTCCAAGGGAAATACCATGGTCATCATGCCGGGCATACCGCCGGCTTGGCAAAGCTGCCTGCCTTGAGGTCCATGACCGCTCGCGGCAGCGGCCGCTATCTGGGCTTTGGTCTTGTCGTTATACGGTGGCCATTGAGCAGGTCCCGGCGGCAGGCGCTCATCCCAAATGATGGCGCCCTCGCGCTCCCACACACCGCTCCAGTCCGGAAGGTCGGAGAACTTTTTTACGGTCGGCCCGCCGGGCGGATACTCCACCGCCTGAGCCCAAACCGAGCTGCAGGCAAGCAGGCACAGCCCGGCCGCAGCGGGCACCCAAGAAGTTCGCATGCACTGACCGTTGAACCAAGATTTCATAGCGTTTCCTTCACCTCAAAACGGTTACGTTCAATTCGCCACGGCCGGGTTCGGCGGCAGACCAAGGACGAGAATCTTGCCGTCAGGTAATGTTGCCTGCACCATGCGGCCGCCTTTGCTGCCGTCGCGCAGCGGATTGATGCTGATGGTGATTTTGTCTCCCGGCTTGAATGACTGGCGGCTCCACCCCATTCGAACCAGCGTGTTGGGACTGCCGCTCTCGATGGTGTATTCCACCG
Source organism: Gammaproteobacteria bacterium (assembly GCA_034667905.1). GTDB lineage: Bacteria > Pseudomonadota > Gammaproteobacteria > Steroidobacterales > Steroidobacteraceae > Bog-1198. Next base: position 42,970 of record JAXDQK010000054.1, read on the forward strand.
GCGCGCCGTTTTCCACCACCACCAATTGCAAATAGCTGTGCGGATTGGTGAATTGCCATTCCTTGACGGTGCCCACCAGTTCCACGTTTTGCTTCAGATCGAACATGGCATACGAGTGGTGTGCGAGCGCCTGCGGCGGCGCCACCAGCGCGGCACTCGAGAACATGAGCATCAGTCCAGCCGGCCAAAATCTTGGCGAACATCGTTTCATTAAAATCTCCATTTGGGTGCTTTCACTGCCGGAGGCCAACGGTCCGGCTAGAAGCGATAATCGATCGAAATTCCAAAGGTACGCGGACGGAAGCCTGTCAAGGCCGCCCCTTCGTTGTAGCGGCCATAGGCGGTGCAATCTGCATTGGTGCAGCCGCCGCGGCCGAACGTGGCGCCGGCACCGCTGCTATTGAGACCCGTGCGGTCCAGCAGATCGGTCGAATTCGTCACGTTATTGACGAACGCGGCCAGATCGAGGTTTCCGTTGAGCGTGATTCCAGCGCGTGTGCTGACATAGCGGGTACCCGGCAAGCGGTAGTCGTCGGGGAAATAGCTGATGGTTCCCGGACCTTGGGTCAATACGAACGAGCTTGCATATTGGTAGTCGGCGCGGAAAAACGCCGTTTGTTTTCCGACGTTGAAGTTGTACTGAGCCCCGACGCTGCCCGTCCACTCTGACGTATAGGGCATCCGGTCTCCATTGTTAATCAACGTAGTTGCACCGGCTTTCACCGTGCTGGTGTAACGCGCATCGGTGTACGCGAGGTTGAACGTCGCGACGAGACCGCCGAACAGCCGAAATTCAGTTTGCAAGTCGCCGCCCTTGCTGACCGCATTCGCGAGCGCTACGGCGAAGGAAGGGCCGCAGGTCGTCTGGATATTTGTCTGCACATTGGTCCAGTCGATGCGGTAGATGCTGAAATTCGCGCTCGCCCTACCATCCCAGCCGCGCATCTTGGTTCCCAATTCATAACTCCACAGCGAATCGGGACCGTAAGTCTTTGGCGGTCCATTCGGATAGCCGGCGGCAGCCAGAATCGCGCTGCATGAGGATGGAGAGCCTCCATTGACACCGCCTGGACGGAAGCCCTTGGCCGCCGAAGTATAAAAATTGATATCGGGGTTCAGTGTGTATTCGAGTCCAGCCTTCGGGGTGACCGGGTTTGCCGTAGCCGAACCGTTGACCGCCGTAGCAATGACGCCCGTAGGTAGATTGAAGGCTGGTCCGGCGTCCTGCGTGAAGTACTGTTGCGTATCGTGGGTGTAGCGGACGCCGGCGGTCGCTTTCAAGCTGCTCGTGATTTTGTAACTCGCTGTGCCAAAGGCAGAGAGCTGGGTCTCCTCGATGTGCGATCCAAGAAAGAGATAATTTCCGTTGTACTTCGCGGTCTGCGCGGCAGGCGCACCGTCGATGGCAGAAATCAATTGGCCGAAGTTGCCCGAGAGCAGCGTCGAACTCGCCTGATGCATGTGATTGAAATAGGCACCGCCAAGCCAACCCCAGCGCGAATCCGCGGGGTTCGATGAAGCGCGCAACTCCTGGCTCAGCCATTGGGTCTTGGTTTGCTGCGAGTAGGTCGCATTAAAGTTTGCCAGGTTCGCGATGTACGGCGAGCTGGCAGGAAGGGTGTTTAGGCTGCAAGCGTACGGAAAAGTGGGCAATCCGGGCGAACAGCCCAACGAGGTGGTTCCCCCAAGAGCCAGCGGTTCCGCGTAGGAGAAATTCGGCGTGGACTCGTTTTTGATTTGAACCAAGGCAGTGATCGACTTTACCGTCACATTTCCGAATTGAAAGTCGCCGGTGAGCGACGGCAGCGACAATTGAGTTTCGTTGGGTTGCAACAGCGGTTGGAGCTGCGAGTCGGACGTATAGAAATTTGATCCTACGTTGGTGTTCAGGCCCGAATTGTATGCGCCGAAATTATAGGGTCCATAGGTGGTCAGCACGCCGGGAGCGGGACCCGATTTCGCCTGGTACTGAGGAATGCTCTGCCAGTAGGTGTCCGTATCGTTGTAATAATCACGTGTATAGAGATAGGCCAATGTAATTGTCGCGTTCTCGTTCAGCTGCCACGCAAATGCGGGACGGACGCTGGTATGTTCGGACCAATTGGTATTTTCGGCCAACGCGGCGCCCGTGTACTGAGACACGTGATCGATATAACCCGGATCCAAACGGTACGATCCGGAAATACGAAATCCAAGGTGGTCTTGTATGATCGGACCGCCCAGCGCCACGCCCAAATCGTAGCCCGCACCGCCACCCTGGGTCTGAGATCCTTCGACGCGGATTTGGCCGGAATAGTCCGTGACACTGGGCTGCTTAGTGATTGAGCGTATGGTGCCGCCTTCCGATGAACTGCCGTACAAGGTTCCTTGAGGTCCACGCAAGACTTCAATGCGATCAAGGTCAAAAAGAGGGGGCAGTACGGTGCCGCCGGGCACCGGATTCAGAGGAAGTCGCTGCGGAAGAGCTACATCGTCGATGTAGATCCCCGTGGTCGGCAAACCGACGGTCGAGCGAATACCGCGGATCGATACATCCGTGCCGTTGTTGTCGCGCACCTGCAGCGCGGGAACAACGCGCGCGAGATCCTCTGCGTTCTTGAGCCCTTCATCTTCCCATTGTTTCGGCGTCACCGCCGTAATGCTCAAAGGAACGTTGTGGACGGTATCACTGCGTCGCGTGGCCGTAACCACCACTTCGTCCATCAGTTCGTCCCTCGCCGTCTGCGCACTCGCAGGGTGACCGCCGAGCGACAATGCCGCCGCAAGCGATACCATGGCGTTGGAAAACCAATTCGACTTTTTCGTTGTGCCCACTCGCTCACTCCCCAGGTCGCGAATATTTCTGACAATTAGCGTCCCCGCTGCGCTCACTTCTCCGGTCAGGCCGGTGTTGCGCAAGAGAATCGCCAGCGCTTCATTGAGCTCGTAGCTACCCTCCAGCGCGTTTGTCGTAACTTGAGTGATTTGCTCACTCGGCAACAAGACAGACACACCTGCCTGCCGGGCGAACTCAACCAGAGCTCGATCGGCAGCTTGCGGCGCAACATTGAACTCAATTCGATTCGCCGCATTCGCCGCAGATGTCATGGCCCACAACACCAAGGTGGCCAGCCACCACCATGCCGACACCTTGTCGGCTCGGGACCCGAAGTGCGGCGAATCGCTCCTCGTTACTTGTTGGGACCGGGTACTCACGAAAATCCCCCCGTCTTTCGCGGAATATTTTTTATCGATAAGGAATTTTCCGCCGCAATCGCGCGCTTACGCCTCCAACCTTCGCGCGAAGCGCAGGCCACTCGCGTTGTGAGGATGTTCGGGTTGCAACGGCTATGGGTGATGCGAGGCCAAGATGATTGAGTCGCCGCTTCGATGAGCCTCGATATCGAAATTGGCTTGCAGGGCCGCCAGCAGTCCGTCGATATCACCGACTTTGAAATACCCGACTACGGGAACTTGCCGGATGTCATCGTCCGCAATAACGAACTTCGTGCTCGAATAGCGAGTCACCTCGCGTATGGCTCGTTCGAGAGGCTCGCCGTTGAAAACGATCATGCCGTGCGTCCACGCGACTGCCGCCTCGATCTTCTCCGGAGTCGGAGCCATATCCTCGACCTTGCGCTTCTCGGTATCGATGGAGAGTTCCTTTCCCGCATCCACCATGATTGCCGCTGTCTCCGTGCGGGCCGCACGTTGATCCTCACGGAAGGACGGCATAACCTGTACTCGGCCCTCCGTCACGGTCAGTTCTACCTGATGGGCCGAAATCATGCGCACATTGAAGGCCGTTCCGACCGCTTTGAACTGGCTGCCATTCACTCGTACGGTAAAAACGCGGCCAGCATCCTTCGCCACCTTGAAGTGCGCCTCTCCCCGTAATAGATCAATTTGGCGGCCCGAATTCGTATAATGAACCGCCAATTGCGTATCGGTATTCAGGGTGACAATGGAACGATCAGGAAGCTTAACTGTTTGCTGTTGCGCAACTTGCGTGCGATAGCTTGCCTCCAGTCCCTGACGTTCAAATATTCCAGTCAACCGCGCAATCGGCACTAGATTCTCGCGTCCGGCTTCAAAACCCAAGGCCAGTGCGATCAGAATGGTCAGACACGCCAATGCCGCCATCCGCCGCGAGGGCACCCAGACACGGCTCACTCGATCCGGCTCTAGGGGAAACAGTTCGGCGATCTCGGTGAGAATTGCCATTCGATCCCAGAGCTTCGACATGTCGAACAGGATCGATCGATGACTGGAACTCTCATTGAGCCAGTGCCGCAACTCGATCTTTTCCGAGTCACTCAAGCCTCGGTCGAGCCTCGCTATCCAGGTTCCAGCCTGCTCGCGTATCCAGTGATCGCGGCGAAAGTTGCGTAGCTTGTTCATTTGGCCTGGCGTTGCGGGCTATTCGCCCACGCTCCATGCGCAGCACCCGACCGTGCGTAGCCGTGAGCCGCCATATAGGAACTGCAAGCCACAATCCCCTTGGCGATGTGCTTCTCCACCGTTCCCTCCGATACCCCGAGCCGCAGGGCAACCTCTCGCTGCGGCAGCCCATAGACTTTCTTCAAGATAAAGGCGCGGCGGCACTGCAACGGAAGCTCACGAATGGCCCTGCAAAAGATGAGAAACTCTTCCTCAGCCTGCACCGTTACTTCCGGTGAATCCAATCCTTCGGTCTGATTTTCCAATAGCTCAATGGGATCATCATCGAAAGCGTCATCGCCCCAGGCAGCCCCGAGCTCGATTTTTGCCAGTGAAAGATGGTTCATCGCGTCGGCACGGCCGACATGATTCAGCGCCAGATTGCGGGCGGCTTTGAGCATAAAGGACTTCGGATCGCGTATCGGCTGACGCTGGGCTGCCTGAAAAATTCGCAGGTACGTCTCCTGCACGATGTCCTCGATGTCGATCGGTTTCACGATCCGGGCAACCGCCCTAGCGAGCGCAGTCCGGTAGCGTTGGAAAGCACTGCTGAGCTGCCCCACGCTGTTCTCTGCGTGGAACTTATCCGCATCAGCCATGTCGCGTCGCTGCATCTTCGCCTCTAATCTTCGGACCCGCCCCGTTTACAGCCTCCGCCATTCTAGTCTCATTTGTAACTATCACGATAATCAGGTGAACCCAACCCAGCGGCCCGCGGCGACGATGAAAATCCACATCGACAGCGACACGCCGCCGACCAGCTTGACCGCGCGCGGCACCTTGCCGAAATTCCAATCGGATTGTTGGCGGGCGATGACCGCGTGGAACACCAACATGTTGATGCCGGCGACAGCAATGCATGCCAACTTGAGGCGAAACGAGAAATTATCGTAGTAGATAAGCGCCTTGGAAGAAAACATCAGGAGCCCTGCGATCCCGGCGACGGCGAAGGCCGCCCAAGTCCACGGCAGGGCCTCGGCCGTCAGGTCCGAGACCGAACGTCCGCGGTTCGCGAGTCCCAGAAGTCGCAGATCGACCATCGATATCGATCCCACGACCAATGCCAACGCGAGCACGTGCAGGGTTTCGATGCACGGGAAGAGCCAGGTCGACTCACGGATCGCGCTCGGGAAACCCAGACTCTGCACCCACATGCAGACTTCCTTGATGGACATTGCGCCCCCTTTTTGTCTTCAGATGTAGGCGATCCAGCGTCCGGCCGCGACGATGCACACGGTCAGAAACAGGGAACTGATGGCAATCGAACGACCGACGCTCAGCCGGACCGCGCCGGACGTCCAAAATGTCGGATTGCGCTTGAGCCCGAGCTGGAAGAGCCGCGTAATGATGGCCAACATCGCTACCATCACCATCTTGAGCCTAAAGGCGTCATTGAGCAGCTCACGTGCCGGTTCCGCAATCGTCAGCAACGTGCCTGTAAACAGCAGAACCGCCAGCGCGCTCCAGACCCAGGCCAGAAAGTACCCCGCCATTGCGGACAGGGGTTGGCGGTTGCCGGACAGGCCCAGCAGCCTGAACGACAACATGCCGATCGAAAACGCCACTACCGCAATGCCGAAAATGTGGATGGTCTGCACCATGGGTACAAACCACTGCAGGTCCTGAAAGCGCTGACTCAAGGGCGTCGAAGCAAGCCAGTCACAGAATTGGGCGATCATGCAACCCTCCTTGCACTACGGCGGCGACTGTCGAAAGCCGCCGTTACTTCCTTAGGACCGAAAACTCCTGACAATCCCCCATCTCCTTAGGGACTATTTTCGTAAGACTTGCGGACCGGCCCTCTTGTGGGAAATAGTAACAAATGTAACTATAATGGGAAGACGGCGGCCGACCGCCTGTCATTTCTTCACAATGAGGCGACGAATGGGACAGGCCATATTTGACAATCCCCTTGGGACCGACGGTTTTGCATTTGTCGAGTTCACCAGCCCCGATCCGCAGGCCTTGGGAAAAACCTTCGAGGCGATGGGCTTTACTGCTGTGGCGCACCACCGCTCAAAGCACGTGGTGCGTTACAAGCAAGCGGATATCGACTTTATTTTAAATATGGAGCCGCATGGTCAACCGGCGGAATTTCGCGGTGCTCATGGCCCTTCGATCAATGCGATGGGCTTTCGGGTGCGCGACGCCGGCAAGGCGTTGCGGCTTGCCGTCGAACGCGGCGCCAAGGAGGTCAAGGGGTCGATTGGGCCGATGGAACTGAATATCCCCGCAATCGAGGGGATTGGCGGCTCAATTCTATATTTGGTGGACAGGTATGGTGCGCAAGAGATCTACGACGTGGATTTTGTACCCATCCCCGGCGCTGCGGCGCATGAAGCGTCGCAAAGTAAGGGATTGACCTATATCGATCATCTGACGCACAACGTGCACCGCGGGAATATGAAGAGATGGGCCGATTTCTACGAGCGTATCTTCAACTTCCGCGAAATCCGCTACTTCGACATCGAGGGCAAGGTCACCGGGCTAGTCTCGAAGGCCATGACCAGTCCTGACGGCAAGATTCGAATTCCGCTCAACGAGAGCCAGGACGACAAATCGCAAATCGAGGAATTTCTCCATGACTACAATGGCGAAGGAATCCAACATATCGCGCTCGGAACGGACGATATTCACTCCACCGTCGATCGCATGCGCGCAAGCGGCGTCCGATTTCAAGACACGCCGGAAACCTACTACGAGGGGATCGACGCCCGCGTGCCGGGGCACGGCGAGGATTTAGCGCGTTTGCGCGAGCGCCGCATTCTCATCGATGGTGCGCCCACGCAGGGTCAGGGTTTGTTGCTGCAAATCTTCACTCAGAACGTGGTCGGTCCGTGTTTCTTCGAGATCATTCAGCGCCGAGGCAACGAGGGCTTCGGCGAGGGTAACTTCAAGGCCCTATTCGAATCATTGGAACTCGACCAGGTGCGCCGCGGGGTGCTGTCGTTGAATATAAAATCGCCCGAGTCGCCATGACAGACTTAGCGTATCTATCCGGCTTCGCCAGCCATTTCTCGAGCGAGTCGTTGCCGGGCGCCCTGCCGCAGCAAAATTCGCCCCAGCGCTGCCCCTATGGCCTCTATGCCGAACAGTTTTCAGCCACCGCGTTCACCGCCCCGCGCGCTTCCAATCGACGCTCGTGGCTGTACCGCATTCGGCCCGCCGCTATTCACGGCGCGTTTCATGCCATCGACAGCGGTCTCATCACCGGCGACTTCGCCGCGGTCGCTACGCCACCGAATCAGCTGCGCTGGAATCCCATGCCGGTTCCCACCAAGCCCACCGATTTTGTCGAAGGGCTGGTAACGTGGGGAGGAAACGGCGATGCGCATACGCAGAGCGGTTGCGCCATTCATCTGTACGCCGCCAATCGCTCGATGACAAGGCGGGTTTTTTACTGTGCCGACGGCGAGTTGCTGATCGTCCCGCAGCAGGGTCGGCTGCTGTTAACCACCGAACTCGGGCGGCTCGCAGTTGAACCGGTGGAGATCGCCGTAATTCCACGCGGAATGCGCTTCCGCGTCGAGCTCATGGACGACTTCGCTCGCGGATATGTCTGCGAGAATTTTGGCGCTCCGTTCCGCTTGCCCGACCTTGGGCCCATCGGCTCGAACGGCCTGGCCTGTGAACGCGATTTCAGCACGCCGGTCGCCTGGTATGAAGACCGGGATGAGGCCCATGAGCTCATCGCGAAATTCATGGGCCGGCTCTGGCGCGCCGACATGAATCACTCGCCCTTCGATGTTGTCGCTTGGCGCGGCAATTGCGCGCCGTACAAATATGACCTGCGTCGCTTCAATACCATCGGTTCGATCAGCTATGACCACCCCGATCCATCGATCTTTCTGGTGCTGCAGTCCATAACCGATACTCCCGGCATTGACAGCATCGATTTCGTGATTTTCCCGCCGCGCTGGCTGGCGATGGAACATACGTTTCGGCCGCCTTGGTTCCACCGCAACGTGGCCAGCGAATTCATGGGATTGATCGAAGGAAAATATGATGCCAAGGCGGGTGACTTTCTACCGGGCGGGTGCTCGTTGCACAACTGCATGAGTGGGCATGGGCCCGATGCGGCAAGTTACGAGAAAGGCACGCGCTCGGATACGGCGACACCCGAACGGATAGCTGACACCATGGCCTTCATGTTCGAGACGCGTTGCGTGATCCGGCCGACTCGATTCGCTTTGGAGTCCACTTTGCTGCAACGAGACTATGTCGATTGCTGGCAGGGGTTGAAGAAGCATTTCAATCCACGGCAAATCTGCTAGCTTGCTCCCTACACTATTCATGGTCGACCCAACGATGGACGCTGACATTCTTGCCATAGAACGCTTACTCAGCGATTTTGCCTGGCATGCGGACCGCGGCGACGGGACCTCTCTATCGGAACTGTTCGTCCCGGACGGAATTTTGCGCATCGGCGATCTGGAGCTTAAGGGGCAGCTGCAAATTGCCGAGGACTGCCGGCGGCGATTTCTTCAGCCCGGCCGAAAAACCCGGCACGTATGGTCGAACCTGCGCGTCGAACTAACGGATACGGAAATGGCGACGACGTTTGCCGTTCAACTTACCTTTGAACAAAGCGCTGCCGGCAGTGCCACGCAATGCCGCGTAAGCGATTTGCTCGATGAGTTTCGGAAGGATTCCCAGGGCGTTTGGCGTTTTGCAAGTCGAGTCATCAAGCGCGAGCTGACGCTGAATACATGATGCTCGCGCATTAGGACTACATTTGGTGGACCCGCTCATCATCGCTCAACTCGCACCGCGCGGCGTGCTGCGCGCCGGAATCAATCTCGCGAATACTTTGCTGGTTTCCGGCAGAAGTCCCTCGGGCGATCCGGAGGGAATTGCCCCGGATCTAGCCCGCGAAGTCGCTGCACGCTTGGGAGTACCCATTGTCTATGTGCCTTTTGCCGGCGCCGGGCCACTGACGGATGCGGCGGGAAGCGATATTTGGGATATCGGCCTCGTTGGCGCCGAACCGGAGCGAACGCAAAACGTCGTCTTCACCTCTCCCTATGTCGAGATCGACGCGACTTATCTGGTCCCCTCCGGCTCGGCGCTGACATCGGTCGAAGAGGTGGACCGTGCGGGCGTGCGCATCGCCGTGGCGAACAGGAGCGCTTACGATCTCTGGCTTACGCGCAACATCAAGCAAGCCGAGCTTGTGCGGGCGGCTACATTGGATCGCGCGTATGAATATTTCGTCGAACAGAAATTGGAGGCGCTCGCCGGTCTAAGACCACTCCTTCTGTCGGGCGTCAAAAAGCTACCCGGGGCCCGGATTCTTCAGGGTCGATTCATGGCTGTGCAACAATCCGTGGGCACCGCGCGGCAAAATAAAGCCGGCGCCGCCTTTCTGCGCGCCTTTGTCGAGGAAGCGAAAGCATCCTCGCTCGTAGAACGCCTCATCCAGCACCATCGCATACTTGGCCTTTCGGCCGCGTCGAACATTTAAGACAGGGGTCACGTTTGGCACTGAATGAAACCCACGACGTCTCGCTTCGCAGTTGGGTCGATAGCGCGAATCTACCTGACAGCGACTTTCCGCTTCAGAACCTGCCTTATGGCGTGTTTCGGCGGGCGGGAAGCTTGGAGCCGTTTCGCGCCGGAGTCGGGATCGGCGATCAGATTCTCGACCTTGCCGCGGTGCTGAAGTGCGGCGGTTTCGCTAGAGACGCGGCGGCCGTCAGGCTGAAAGAGGCGCTAGCCGCGCCTGTGCTCAACGATCTGATGGCGGCGGGGCCTGGATTGTGGTCGGAGTTGCGTCTGGCGCTGTCGCGCGGGCTGCGTTTGGGATCGCCGCAGCAGCGGTCCTGGGAGACGTGCCTGGTGGCACAGGCGCAAGCGGAATTCGCTCTGCCGGCACGCATCGGCGACTATACGGATTTCTACACCTCGATCCATCATGCAACTGCCGTCGGTCGGATGTTCCGGCCGGATAATCCGTTGCTGCCGAATTACAAGTGGATGCCGATTGGCTATCACGGTCGCAGTTCCTCGATCGGCGTGTCGGGACAGAGTTTTCGGCGGCCCGTGGGCCAACTCGCTCCGCGTGGCACGCTGCCGCCGACGTTGGCGCCCAGCGCCCGCCTCGACTACGAACTCGAACTCGGCGTCTTCATCGGGGCTGGGAATGAACTCGGCTCCCCGATCGCCATCGATGAGGCCGACTCGCAGGTGTTCGGCTTGTGCCTGCTCAACGACTGGTCGGCGCGCGATCTGCAGGCCTGGGAGTATCAGCCGCTCGGCCCGTTTCTCGCGAAAAATTTTGCGACCACGATTTCCCCTTGGATCGTGACGCTCGACGCATTGGAACCTTACCGGGTGCCCTGGACTCGGCCCTCCGATGACCCGCCGCCCCTGCCCTACCTCGACTCGCCGCAGGTTCGAAAACAAGGCGGCCTCGACATCGAGCTCGAAGTGTGGCTGTCCACCGGCGCGTTGCGGCGTGCAGGTGCGACTGCGCACCGCCTGTCACGGAGCAATGCCCGGCACGCCTATTGGAACATCGCTCAAATGGTGGCGCATCACACGATCACCGGCTGCAATCTGCAACCCGGAGATCTGTTGGGCACCGGCACGCAATCCGGACCCAATCAGGAGGAAGCCGGATCCTTGCTGGAGCTCTCGAACGGCGGCAAGCAACCGCTGAGCCTACCGAATGGTGAGACGCGCGGCTTTCTTGAGGACGGCGACACGGTAATCATGCGCGCCTGGTGTAAGCGTGCGGGTGCGGCGCGCGTCGGCTTCGGCGAACTTGTCGGCAGCATTCGCCCCGCGCTCGTGCAAGGAGCACCAATCGATGCGGAATAAGAATGCCGCGAAGCTGCGGTTGCAAGATTACCTGCCATATCGACTCTCGGTGGCATCCAACGCGGTATCGCAATTGATCGCCCGTTCGTACGAAGAGAAGTTCGCGTTGAAAATTCCCCAATGGCGTCTGCTGGCCGTCTTGGCGGATGAGGGACCGCTCACCCAACAAATGCTGTGCGGCCGAACCATCATGGATAAGGTCGCGGTACTACGTGCCGCGCAAGCACTGTTGCGGCGCAGATTGGTCAAGAAACTGCCGAATGATCGAGACGGGCGCTCGCACCGGCTCTTGCTGACGAAGAGCGGGGAACGCCTGTACGCGCGCATCGTGCCGTTGGCGTTGAAGTACGAAGCAGAGCTTCTCGCCGGCATCGAGAGGCACGAGATCGATCGCCTCGAACAACTGTTGCGTCAACTGGAGCAGGCCGCCACCGCAAAAAGCGCCGAGGTCTAGGAACTCTGTCAACACGCGGAATTTGCGTGCACGCTCACCAGTGCGTCAGCTTCCAGACCAACCTTGGCTCCATGACCACACCGTCGAGCACTGTCGTCAACGCTAATTGCGGTCCAAGACACATTCGCTCGACCCATCGCATCGACTGATGCGAAGATCGGGACTTTCGTAAAGCCGTTGATGCGCTCGTGCAGCAGTACCGCGGTGTAGGGCTGGGTGTTCATGTCGTACACCGTGACGAAAATATCCTCGATTCCGTCATTGCCGATGTTCAGAGCAATTCCGTCGTCGGCCAGCGCGGGCCCGGCAAACAGCAAGAGCGATACAGCGCAGCATGCCAGAGCCCTTCGCGGGCTGGCGTCGACTTTTTGGCTCGACAATAAAGAGAACGTCATTGGCCACCTCCTTCGCTAACCGCGTTTTTCCCTTTGCGCAACCGTGGCGTCAAGATAGCTGACCGCGCCGGCTTTGTAACGATTATCAGCGCGCCCGCTGCGCAGTTACAGCTGAAATCTTAGCGCCAACCGGCGAAATGGGAGCGAAACCCCGGAGCACCATTCTCTATCGCATTCGGCGCATTAGTGGCCGCCAATCCCTCGACAGAGGAAAGCACATGAGTTACTCAATCGTCCAATTTATTCGGCATCATTCGAGTCCAAGACTGGCGCTGCTGCTATGCGGCTCTCTCGTGTTGACCGCGGTACAAGTAGGATGCGCCATCGAGCAGCCGCAACCCGACACCTGGGCGACGACGCAGCCTACCGCGGCAGCTTACGCAGCACCGCAGCCGGCTCAGGCCGCCCAGCCCTCTTCCGAGGAGCTGGATCAGCTGGTCGCACCGATCGCGTTGTATCCTGACGCACTCGTTGCACAGGTGCTCGCAGCCTCCACGTATCCCACCGAAGTCGTGCAGGCAGAACGGTGGATGCAGCAGAACACCAACCTCAACGGCGATGCGCTCGCCAAAGCAGTCGATCAGCAACCCTGGGACCCGAGCGTGAAGGCTCTTACGCAGTTTCCTAGTGTGCTTGCGATGATGGACAAGAACCTGTCCTGGACCTCGTCGCTCGGCGAGAACTACGGCAATGACGAAGCCGCTGTCTTCGACGCCGTTCAGGAAATGCGTCAGAGAGCGCAGCAAGCGGGCAACTTGAAGAGCACACCGCAGGAAACCGTGACGACCGAGGGGCAGACGATCGTGATCGAGCCGGCAAACCAGCAAGTCGTGTACGTGCCCGAATACGACCCTTGGTTCGTCTATGGCGCACCTCTTGCTTTCTACCCTGACTGGGTCGGCTTCTATGGCGAGCCGGGGATTTTCTTTGGCGCAGGAATCGGGATTGGGTTCTTTGGCGGATTTGGCTGGGGGTGGGGGCACTGGGGTGCCGACTGGCACCACCATGACGTGGACTTCGACCATCACCACTTCGTTTCCCACAGCCCGACATTTGGTCACGGAGGCTTCGGCCATGCAGGTGGATTTCATCCCGGCGGATTTGGCGGCGGCTTCAGTCACTCCGGCGGCTCGCCCGCAATGCATTCCAGCGCATTCAGCGGCTTCAATCACGGAGGCACCGCCCGCGGCTTTGCCAGCCGTGGTGGCGCGAGCTTTGCCCACAGCGGCGGCTTCCATGGCGGCGGCTTCCATGGCGGCGGCGGCGGCGGCCATCGGTAGCCGCAAGTTGGCACGAACTCGCTACGACATCGACACTTAGGAGAATGAAACATGTTCAGCGTGAAGAGCCTCAAGAAATTCCCTCCGCGCGTAAGCGTAATTGCGGCACCGTTTGCCGTGCTGCTCACGGGCTACTGGCAAGTCTGTGCAGCTGCGCAGGCGAGCCAGACGACGTTCCCGTCTGCCGAGGCGGCGAGCCAAGCATTGTTGATTGCCGTGGAGGCTCAGGATCCTCGCGCCCTGACGCAGATTTTGGGGCCAAAGAATGAGATTCTCAGCTCGAACGATGCAGCCCAGGACCAGCGCGATCGCGAGCAGTTCGCGCGCAAATATCAGGAGATGCATCGCCTGGTGAAAGGACGTAACGGAGAGAAGCTTCTTTACATCGGCGCGGAAAACTGGTCTTTCCCGATCCCGCTTGTCTCCACCAACGGGGCATGGCGCTTCGACTCGGACGCCGGCGAAATGGAAGTGCTGTTGAGGCGGGTCGGCGAAAATGAGATGATGGCGATAGAGGTCTGCCGCGCTTTGAACGCGCCCGCGACGAAGGCTGAGGCGAATGCCGAGGCAAATAATCCCGTCGGTACATTGCTCGCCACGGCCAAGGCCGGGCGCAAGCCCGTTCAATTCCAGGGCTACTACTTTCGCGTTCTGCCGAACTCGAACAACGACACTTTTGCCCTCGTCGCGTATCCCGCCGCGTACGGTTCTTCGGGCGTGATGACTTTCATCGTCGACGAGAAAGGTGTCGTTTACCAAAAGGACCTCGGCCCGAGCACTGTGAAAGTCGCCTCAGCCATGGCTGCCTTCCGTGCTGATCCCACCTGGACGCCTGCTGACACAGTCCTGGGCAATCCTCAGGCTGAAGAGGCTTCAACATCTTGAGCGAGGTAGCTCCTGTAACGGATTACGGCTCATTACAGTTGTAATAGAAGAGATAAATACTGCCGCGCTATGATTCGCACTGGGTTGTTGTGCACTCGGTACTGAATGTCGTCAGCCGCTTCGTATTTCTCGGATACCGACTCGCCCCGCTTCAAACGTTTGCGGCTAGGCGTGCTCGCCCTCGGAATCCTGGTCATTCTGGCGTTTACCATCTCGTCGGTCTACGACAGCTGGCGCTCGTATCGTCGCGTGATTGCGGCGAACGATCGGGAAATCGCCAACGTAGCGAATGCACTCGCAGAGCAAACTGCTTGGACGTTTCGAGCCGTTGACCTTCTCCTGCTCGACACCGCGCAGTGGTATCGCAACGAGGGCCGCGATATTCCACCCGAGCGGCTCAACGAGAGCCTTGCGAATAAGGCGGCGGGCGTGAAGCAAGTGAGCCTGGTGACAATTGTGGATGCGCACGGTATTCAGCGCCATCGCTCCCGCGGAGTCTCGCCCCCGAATCTGGACGTCTCTGACCGCTCCTACTTCATCGCACAGCGGGACGGCACCGCCCATGAATTATTCATGAGCGAACCGCTCGTTACCCGTTCGGAAAATCGTGCCGCAGTCGAACTGTCGCGCCGTGTGGACGATGAGAAAGGAGCGTTCGCGGGCGTGGTCACTGCAATTGTCAATCTCGACGACATCAAGCAATTCTACCGGGCGGTCAACTTGGGTGCCGGCACTGCGATTCAGCTCATACGTGAGGACGGGACACTGCTTGTCCGAAACCCGCCCGTACTGGAGGCGGTCGGTCGGAGGTTTCCCGAACTCGTCGCAGTACGGACGTCGCCTGGGGAACGTCTTGTAAACCCAATCGATGGCAAGAGCGACTTCTTCGCCACCGCGACGATAAGAGATACGCCGCTACAACTCATGGTGACTCGCGACGCGGGCGTTGCCCTGCAAGCGTGGCGCGACGAGTCGATCCGCGTTGCCGTGCGTACGATTATCATTTTGTTGATAGGGACATTGACGCTGGCCGCTTTATTACGTCAGATACGGCGCGTGGCGGCCGGCGAACGCGCGCTGCGCGACAGCGAGGAGCGTTATGCGCTCGCCATGGCGGGCGCCAATGATGGGCATTGGGATTGGGACGTTCCCGCTGACCGCCTTTTTCTCTCGCCCAAGATGAAAATGCTGTACGGCTTGCGCCCGGATAGCGTGGTTGATACCCGATCCGCCTGGCTGGCGCAAATCGTCATACACCCGGACGATGTGGCGCATTTCGAAACCGCACTCAGAGATCATTTCGCGGGACGCACACCCCGTTATGAATGCGATTATAGAGTCCGCCAATTGAACGGCGATTGGCACTGGTTGCGCGGGCGAGGCAATTGTTTGCGTGACAGGGACGGCAATCCAATCCGATTCGTGGGCTCATCCAGTGACGTGACCGCGCAGAGGCAGGCGCAGGCAGACAAGGAACAGTTGGAGGGGCAATTGCGGCAATCCCACAAGATGGAAGCGATCGGCACCATGGCCGGCGGCATCGCGCATGACTTCAACAATATCCTTGGGGCGATCCTGGGCTATGGTGAGTTGGCACAGCAAAGTTCCGCCGATGGCAGCGCAGTGAGGCGCTATCTCGACAACGTCATGAACGCGGCCGAGCGCGCCAAGATACTGGTCGAGCGCATCTTGGGCTTCAGCCGCAGCGGGCTCGGCGAGTCCGTACCCGTGAACATACGCTCCGTCGTGAGTGAAACATTGGAACTGCTGGAGGCCTCGCTTCCGGCGGGCATTCGCCTGGAAAGCCGTATCGGTGCGGGCGACGCTGCGGTCACCGGCGACGCAACTTATTTGCATCAAGTGGTGATGAATCTTTGCACCAACGGCATTCAGGCGATGGAGCATGGCGGGTTACTCAGCGTCGTTCTCGAACGCGTCGAAGTGAGCGAATCCCGCACTCTCTCGCGGGGCTCGCTCGCTCCCGGCCCCTATGTGCGACTCATCGTCAGCGATACCGGCGTCGGAATCCCGTCTCCAGTACTCGAACGGATTTTCGATCCGTTTTTCACGACCAAAAGCGTCGGAGAAGGCACGGGTCTCGGGCTATCGCTCGTGCATGGCATTGTCACCGACATGGGAGGCGCAATTAGCGTCGCCACCGAGACTGACCGAGGGACACGATTTGAGATCTGGTTGCCGGTGACGGGCGAAGCCTCCACGCCGGCGGTTGCGGAGGACCGCATGCTGCCTCGCGGCAAGGGCGAAACCGTGATGATTGTGGATGACGAGCGCGCGCTGGTTGCGCTCGCCGAGGAAATAACCGCCGGGCTTGGCTACGAACCGGTGGGCTTCGCTTCGAGCAGCGCGGCGCTAGAAGCCTTCGAGGCCGCGCCGCACCGATTCGATGTCATTCTCACAGATGAATCGATGCCTGATCTGCCGGGCACAGAACTCGCGCGCGAGATTCGGCGGATTCGCCCGACCGTTCCAATTATTGTAATGAGCGGCTACGGCGGCTCTCAGCTCGCAAACCGCGCTGCCGAAATCGGTGTCAACGCCGTATTGCGCAAGCCCCTGCATAGCCGCGACCTTGCCGAGTCGCTCGCACGCGTATTGCGGCCCGCTCAGTGACGCCGGAAAAAAGCAATCGCGTTGAGGATCTTTCGATCGTATTTCAGCTGAAATTCGCGCGCAGCAGCCCGCAATGAGCGCGTAACCGTCCTTCACCAACCTTGACTTCGACTCGGCGACAGCGGCGTTGCCGGAACCCGACAGAAGGAGCGGCGTGGTGAAATCGACGACGAGCAGTCCGCGAACAGGGCGACGCAGCGCTTGGAGGCGGACTATCAAGTCTCTTGCAATCATGGTTGCCCTCGCGGCCATGGTGCCGATCGCAGCCCGTGCCGCAAACGCACCCGAAACCCCTAGCACCGATACGCTGCTTCGCGCCGGACAAGACGATGCGAACTGGATTCTGCCCGCCAAGACCTACGCCGGAAATCGCTTTACCGCGCTGAAGCAAATCAACGCGGCCAATGTCGCCACGTTGCGCCAGGCCTGGCGCACCGATATTGCAGACGACGGGCAGCAAGAAGCCTCACCCATTATATGGAACGGCACGATGTACGTTTCGACGGCGCACGAAGGCGTTCTCGCCCTGGATGCGAGCAATGGCAAGCTGCGTTGGCAAACGCCGTACAACCCGAAATACGTGCTGCTGTATGCCGTGAATCGAGGCGTCGGAATGGCCGACGGCAAAATATTCATTGCAACCCAGGACTGCCGCGTGATCGCACTCGACGCAGCCACCGGCAGGCAAATCTGGAACGTACAAGGCTGTCGCGATACCTCCAACAGCTTTTATTCGATGGCGGCTTATGTGTACAAGGATGCCGTCATTCTCGGGACCGGCGGCGGCGACAACGGCACGATCGGGGTGGTCAGCGCATTCAGCACCAAGGACGGCAAGCGTCTGTGGGATTGGCAGACGATTCCAGGTCCCGGGCAACCAGGGCACGAAACATGGCCCGGAAACTCCTGGAAACATGGCGGCGGTGCGGTGTGGAGCGGTATAGCGGTTGATCAAAGCACCGACACTTTGTTCGTGGCGCCAGGCAATCCCGGACCCGACATGGTCTTGAAACATAGAAAGGGCAGGAATCTTTATACCGACTCGCTCGTGGCTTTGGACATCTCGGGCTCTGCGCCCAAGATCAAGTGGTACTACCAAATCACGAAGAACGATTCGCATGACGACGATCCGGCCATGATCCCAGTGCTGCTGGAAGGCAAAGTAAATGGGCGGATTCGGCCGCTGGTCGCCATTGGCGACAAGGCGGGAAATTTCATCATTCTCGACCGAAAACACGGCACCGTGGTGCATCGCCTAGCGCTCGACGATCAGACTGGGCAGGAAACAGCACCGAGCATTGCGGGGACGAAAGCGTGCCCCAATCACGGCGGCGGCATCGAATGGAACGGCGGGGCCTACGACCCCAACAGCAATTCATTCTTGGTGGCGAGCACGCAAGAGTGTGCGATTTGGAAAATCGTTACCGACGACCCGCAATACATTCCAGGGCAAATTTACACCGGCGGGCCGCTTCCCAAGCGTCAGGACGGAACGGGCGTACTTACATCCGTCGATGTCAGCACCGGGAAAGTGCGGTGGCGCCAACCGCTGCCTTACCCGGCTGAGGGCGGCGTTCTCATCACCGCCAGCGGCCTCGCCTTCACCAGCGATGTCGGCGGCAACATCTACGCGTTCGATGCCGCATCGGGTCAGCCGTATTGGAAGGATTCCACCGGCTCAGCCGTGGTTGCGCCTATCTCCGCCTACAGCCTGAACGGCACCGAGTATCTGGCGGTGGTGGTGGGCGAAGCCGGCGCTCAGCAGACTCCCAACCTTCCTGCCGCACACGGCAGCCGGACCATTGCGTATCGGTTGGATGCGCCTGCGACGATCGCCAATGACGCGAGCGGCCAGGCCGCGCTCGCCAGTACAAGCGCAGAATCTGCAGCAGTTTTGACTCCCTCTACCGGCTCCGCGCCCTATACCGACGAACAGGTCGCGCAAGGCCGCCAGGTTTATGCCAAGACATGCGCGTCCTGCCACGGCACTAACCTTCAAGGGACATCCGCGCCGCCACTGACAGGGTCAGGTTTCGCTCATTCACACCTGACGGCCGCGCAGTTGCGCGCAGCCGTGACGCAAACGATGCCGCTCACTGCGCCGGGATCCCTCAATCCGGACGACTACGCGGCCGTCATGGCATTTCTTTTGAGTTATGACTGCGTGAAACCAGCCGGCGATGGGCGGCAACCGTTTCCGACCGCGGACTTCCCCGCTCTGCAGAGCGTCACCTTGGGCGCAACCACCTGCGAGCCAAAAGCAGGGAACACCGATACCTCGACTAGCGGCGGGTTGCGATGAAATCCTTCCCGCACACACTAAAGCTTCACAAGAGAACGGAGAAATATATGCCTCAACCGAGTCAGAGTCCGACGCAAGCGATCAATACCGAGTCCACGCATATTCCAGGAACCGCGCTGCGAGTCTCGCGCGTGGCACTCGGAACCTGGGCGATGGGCGGTTGGATGTGGGGCGGAAACAATGATGATGAATCGATCGCAACGATCCAGAGCGCAGTCGATCAAGGCATCAACCTTATCGATACGGCCCCAGTCTACGGATTCGGCGCATCCGAGGAACTGGTTGGCAAAGCGCTCCAAAGCGCGAATTTGCGCTCGAAAGTGGTCATTGCTACCAAAGTTGGCCTCGAGTGGCGCGACGGAAAGGTCTATCGAAACGCGACGCGCGATCGAATCATGCAGGAGGTCGATCAGTC
The DNA here is from genome assembly GCA_034667905.1 of Gammaproteobacteria bacterium. GTDB lineage: Bacteria > Pseudomonadota > Gammaproteobacteria > Steroidobacterales > Steroidobacteraceae > Bog-1198. The sequence goes on from JAXDQK010000054.1 coordinate 62,573, forward strand.
GCTGCGTCGGCTGCGCACGGACTATATCGACATTTATCAGGTTCACTGGCCGGACCCGCTCGTCCCGATTGAGGAGACTGCCGCAGCAATGCTGACCCTGTATGTGCAGGGAAAGATTCGCGCCATCGGCGTCAGCAACTTCTCAGTCGCGCAGATGCAGATATTTCGCCGAATTGCGCCCTTGCACGTGCTGCAGCCGCCGTACAACTTGTTCGAGCGCGCAATCGAGACCGACGTTCTGCCGTACTGCCGCGCGAACGATATCGCGACTCTTGGCTACGGAGCCCTATGCCGCGGCCTATTGAGCGGGCGGATGCGCATCGACACGACCTTCGAGGGGGATGACCTTCGCCGGGTAGACCCGAAGTTCCAGCCGCCCCGCTATGCTCAGTACCTCGCCGCCGTGCGTCAGTTGGATCAGCTGGCACGCGACCGCTTCAACCGCAGTGTGATCCATCTGGCGGTGCGTTGGATGCTGGATCAAGGAATCAGCGTGGCGCTTTGGGGCGGCCGACGCCCAGACCAGCTGCGGGCAATCCGGGGCGTGGAGGGCTGGTCACTCGACCCCGCTAGCCTCGGGAAAATCGACCGCATACTCGCGGAAACCATCACGGATCCGGTTGGACCTGAATTCATGGCGCCGCTGCAGCGCTCTTTACCCACTGTTGAGGAGATGTCGACATGAAAGTTGGCTTTGTTGGATTAGGTCAGATGGGCGCAGCCATGGCTGCAAATCTTGTGAAAGCCGGACATGACGTCACGGTGTTCAATCGTAGCCCCGAGAAGAGTCGCGCCCTCATGGATATGGGCGCCCACGGGGCCAAGCAAATCGCCGACGCGTGCCTAGGTGAAGCGGTCATCACCATGCTCGCGGATGACCGGGCCGTTGCTGACGTGACCTTGCGTGACGGGGGCATTCTCCAAAGTTTACCCCCGGGTGCCGTACACATTTCGATGAGCACCATCAGTGTTGAACTCTCCAAGCGACTGGCGCGAATGCACGCCGAGGATGGAAAACGCTACATCGCCGCCCCGGTGTTCGGCCGTCCAGAGATGGCGGCGGCAGCAAAGCTCTTCATCGTGGCTGCCGGTGATCCCGCTGCGGTCGCGGCGTGCATGCCGCTCTTGGACGCGATGGGACAAAAAACATTGTCGATGGGTACCGACCCTGCAGCTGCAAACCTTGTCAAGCTAAGTGGAAACTTTTTGATTGCCTCGGCGATTGAGGCATTGGGCGAAGCCATCGCGCTGGTGGGTAAGTCCGGCATCGATAAGAGCCAATTCGCGGAACTGCTGGCTTCAACTATTTTCCCTGCACCGTCGTACGCAACCTACGGCGCGCTTATCGCCAAGAACCAATTTCAGCCGGCCCGGTTTGCCGCGCCGCTCGGATTCAAAGACATTCGTCTTATGTTGGCCGCGGCGCAGGATCTGCAAGTGCCCATGCCGCTTGGCAGTCTGTTGCACGACCGATTTCAGCGGCTCCTGAATCAAGGCGGCAAAGATCTTGATTGGTCGGCCATCGGAGGACTGGCTGCGTACGATGCCGGTGGGCAACCTTCGGCCACTGGCTTCGCCCTCGGCTAGGGAGCAATATCGCGCGCGTGAGCGCTTCGCGATTGAAAAAACGCTTACCCGTCGTTGTCATGGGCGTTTCCGGCAGCGGCAAGAGTAGCTTTGGGTTGGCCATGGCGGCAGCCTTACGGCTGCCATTCGTCGACGGAGACGACCTTCATAGCCCCGACAATGTCCGCAAGATGAGCCGAGGTGTGCCGCTGGACGATGAAGACCGCAGATCCTGGCTGGACATCATCGCCGCCAAGCTCGGCGACTCGCAGGTATATTGCGACGGCGTGGTGGTCGCGTGTTCGGCACTCAAGCTCGCCTATCGGGACAGGCTTCGGTCTGCCGCCGCTGTGCGTTTCGTTTTCCTGGACGCGGACGCGGTCCTGGTGACGCATCGCTTGGCCGGGCGTACCCAACATTTCATGCCGCAATCGCTCATCAAGAGTCAGTTCAATGCTCTCGAGCGACCCACATCCGCGGAAACGGACGTGCTCACCTTGCCGGCAGCTATGCCGATTGAAATTGCCGTGGCCGCCGCCCGCGCCTACTTTTCCGCCGAAACGCCTCTCGAGGACTAGATTCGCTTAGGATCGGGCAGCGCCTCGAGGGGACCGAGAAGGAAGAAGAACGCGGCCGCGCCGATCAGCAGCACAACACCAGCCGTCAGGAAGGCCATCTCGAACGACTGCGTGCGCCCGACGACGTAGCCGGTGACGATCGGCGCCGCCACTCCCATCATGTTGTTGGCGAAATTCATGATGCCGCTCACTGTGCCCACGCCCCCCTTCGGCGCGACGAGCGATGGCAAGGACCAGCATACGGGCGCGGCGGCCGCGAGTCCGCTCAAGGCGATGGAGATCCACGTGATCGCAACGACCGGGTTTGTGGTGCTCCTCGCGCCAAATACCGCAAGACCACCAAACATGCCTATCAAGAGCACTGTCTTGCGTACACGGGTGTCGTTGTATCCTTTCGCAACCAGGTAGTCGACCAGCCACCCGCCAATCAGAAGATCAGACATCGTGGCGAACATCCACGGAATCGCGGCGAAACCTGCTGACTGCAGGATGCTCAGGTGCATCGTGTGTACCAGATAGCCTGGCAGCCAAGTCAGGAACAAGTAGAAGCAGTAGCCATATGCCGCGAAGCCAATCGATAACCCCCAGATTTTGCGGCTGCGCAGGAGATAGGCCAGCATTCCAGCGGGATTGACCGACAGCTGACCCTCCGGCGCCGCGCCATGGGTAATGAGGTGCTCGTGCTCGTCGTGGGAAAGATGCGGATGTTGGCTTGGGTCACGATACATCCGCCAGAATACGATGAAATACGCGAAGCTCAAGGTTGCCACGAGGCCAAAGCCCCAGCGCCAACCAAGCTTTACCACCGCCAGCGCGATCAGCGGCACGCCGATGACGTTAGAGAACTTGGCCATGGCGTCAAATACTGCGGTGGCCATTGCACGCTCGCCTCGCGGAAACCAGTAACCAGTGGCTTTAGCGTTCGCGGGAAAACTGGGCGCTTCCGCGACGCCGAGGATCAAGCGGGCAACAAATATGCCGACGAAGCCGCCAGCACACGCGGTGGCCACCGAAGCCGCGCTCCACAGGAACGCGCTCCAGCGGCCGAGACGCGTCACACCAAAGCGGTCAAGAAACAACCCCGCTGGAATTTGCAAAAGCGCATAGCTCCAAAAGAAGGCGCTGAACAGCAACCCGATGTCGGATGCCGTCAAGCCAAACTCCTGCTGCAACTGGGGCGCGGCCACCGAGAGACTAATTCGATCGAAATAGTTGATCAGCACTCCGATGCCGATGAGGCCGCCAATGCGCCTGCGAAGGCGGGGGCAAATCAAACGCGCCCCGGCCACCAGTTCCAGCGTCCCGCGAGCTGAATGAGCGCCGGTCCCACGGCCAAGCGGATCACGGTGGCATCCAACAACACCGCCACAGCCAAGGCAAATCCCAAAATCTTAATCAGCACGAATTCACCAAAGACGAAGCCGCCGAATATAACGATCATGATCGCGGCTGCGAATGTGATTACTCGGCCTATGCCCGCGATGCCCTCCACCAGCGCGGCCGTATCGCTCAGACCCGCGCGACGACCGTCGGCAATGCGCGCCATCAGGAAAACCTCGTAGTCCATGCTCAAACCAAAGACGATGCCGAAGACGAGAACCGGCACGATGGGAAATCCACCGTCCATGGGACGGGGCAGGCCGAAAAGACGGGATCCGAAGCCCTCCTGGAAAACCAGCGTCACTGCGCCGAATGAGGCGGCCACGGAAAGTAGATTGAGCAATACCGCCTTGAGAGGAATAAGTACGCTGCGGAAGGCGATGGATAGGACTAGCAGCGTCGCGCCGATAACGACTGCAGCCATAAGACCGAGGCTACGCTTAATGGCATCTTCGTAGTCAATGTTGAAGGCGGGAACACCCCCCACCAGCAACCTGGCCCCCGCAATACCCGTGAGTGTCTGCAGCTCCGCCGCGCGGATTTCCCGCACAATGGCCGCGGCGTCGGTCGCCGCCAATCCCTGTTTGGGTAGTAGCTGAATGAGGACTGCCCGGCCGTCGGAGCTGACAAGACTGCGGCGGACCTCAGTCGGAATATGCGCCAGTAGCTCCGGTCCGCCCAAGGGTTTGACCGTAACCGTCGTTACGGCCCAGACGTGTTGAATCCGCGCGTCCCGCGCATAGTGTCGAACCAGGAGCGCAGCAGCGCGCCAACCAGATTCGTCTTGAATGGTAGTCCCGGGTGGAAGCTCAAGAATAATTTGGATGATTTGCCCGAAATTGCCGCGCGCCACCGCATCAATCTCGTGCAGTGCGCGCACGGAGTCGGCGCTCTCGGGCAACCATCGGCCTCGCGGCAAATCGGTGCGCAAGTGCACTGCTTGCAGCGCGAGGACGAGCAGCGGGATGCCCGCAACGGCGAGCACACTGAGCGGGTGGCGGGATACCCAGCTAGCCCAACGTCGCCAGTACTCTCCCGTCGCCCGGTTACGACGGCGTCCCACGTGGCCTGCATCGATCCACGACCCTATGCGCACGAGTATGATCGGCAATAGCGTCCTCGCGACGAGGACTGCCACGGCGCTGACTAGCAATCCCCCGAAACCGATCGAACGCACTTCGCTTACAGGCACCAGCAACATCGCGCCGAAGCCGATCGCCACGGCGGAGCCCGATACGAGGACCGTGCGGCCCGCGTGCTCGGTCGCGTCGACCACGGCCGCTGCACCCACCAATCCTTGACCGAGCGCGTCGCGGTAACGACTCACGATCAGTAATGCGTAGTCGATGCTCAATCCGAGTCCGACCATGCTGATGATGCTTACCACTATGAGCGAGGTCGGCCAGATTCGGTTTACGAGCGCAAGAATTCCAAGCGACACCAAAATCGTCAAGGCGCCACAAAAGACGGGCAACAACGCCGAGATAACGCTGCGAAACGCCAACAACAGCAGTAGCAGCGTGAGCGGGAGCGCTCCTAATTCGGCGGCGCGCGTGGCCGACGCGCTCAATCGGCGCATGTCCGCATTTACGGCCGCCTCGCCCGTCCAACGGAAAGCAACGCCGGGAAATCGATCTCCCAGTTGCGTGCGCAGATGATCAGTAACCTTGCGAAGACTGGCCATGAAGGAATCGCCGGAGTCCTTGTCCGTGCTGAGACCGACGACAAGGATGGGGCTCGCGTCCTGCGCAATAAACAGGGCATCGTCGCGATCCAAATACGACATCACGCCTTGGACGCCGGGTGTGGCTTTAATGGCGTCGCTAACACGTTCAAGCGCTTCCCTTCCCTTGAGGGTTCGAGGGTCAGGTCCCGATGCAACTCGCAGTAAGGCAATTTTTGTAAAGGGCGACTTAAATCGCTGCCGCAGCGCTGCCTCGACACCTGCGGATTCGCTGCCGTTCAACCGCGCCGCCGTGTCGAGGTTCTGGTTAACTTTCCTTGCGAATGGAAAGGCGGCGATCGCCAATAACGCCCATGCGGTGAAAATCGAGGCTTGCCAGCGGGAGGAAGTTACCAGTCGGTTCATCCCCGCACTTTATCGCAATCGCCGCGCCGAGGTTTACGGTGCCGAGGTTCACGGCCCGCCCACCCACTACTGACTCGCCGGCTTTGCGTCGATGAGTCGTGGCTGCCGTGGCACCGCCGGTCGGTGGATCTCTTGTCGCTTCGTGGGCCGTTTCTTGCGTTGGGCCATGTGAATCGACACCCAGCGTCCGCTATTGATGGATTTGAGCATACCCTCGATCACACGAACATCCGCGAGCCCTTCTTTACCCGAGGGCTCGGGACGCTTATTATCAAGAATACAATCTGAGAAGTAGATCAGCTCGGCCGCGAACTGGTCGCGCTTGCTGAACTGTTTATGTCGTTCTCGGTCCCCGACTTTCAGCGTATATGACAGACCTTCGGCGTATTCGTAGGCGGGATCCAAGGTAATGCTGCCCCGGGTTCCGGTCAGCGAGTACGTGGATCGATCGGCCGCGCCAAAGCTCGAGGTGAAGCTCGCGAGACGCTCATCCTTGAAGCGCATGACGCCTACCACTGTCTCATCGATCTCGCGAAAGCGCCGGTCGCGACTCTTGGTCGCGGTCGCCCAGACTTCAATCGGATCTTCGCAGAGCCCATAGCGCGCAGCGTTGATGCAATAGATGCCGATGTCATAGAGCGGTCCGCCGCCGTGTGCACGCTTCAAACGTATGTTGTCCTTACTGACCTGCATTGAAAAATCCGAGCTGAAGAAGCGCAGATCACCCAGCTTACCGCTCCGAGCAAGCTGCATTCCTTCAAGATTGGCGCGCTCGAAATGGAGCCGATAGGCAATCATCAATCGGACGTTTGCCTTCTCGGTTGCGCGGATCATCTGCTCGCAGTCGCGCGCCGTTACAGCCATGGGTTTCTCGCACAATACATGCAGCCCCGCGCGTGCCGCGCGAATCGTGAAATCCTTATGCATGTCGTTCGGCAGCGCGATGTACACCGCATCGATCTCGCCGCTGGCGAAAAGTTCATCGACATCGTCATAACCGCACCGATGCTCGACTCCGTAACGCCGTCCGAGAGACTTGAGCTTCTTCTGCTCACCGGATACCAGTGCTGCGAGGCGGCTGTTGCGCCGCGCGTGAGCGAAGGCCGGCAAGACCGCAGCCTGGGCGATATGACCCAGGCCAATCACGGCATACCGGATGGATCTTCGAGGCATGAGTAGGTTCCTCACGGTTAGTGAGCACTGTTTAGCACGACGGGATACAAATTGATTCAAGCGCTCGCCGCATCGAGGCATCGGCGAATTCCGACGATCGCGATCCCCATTTAAGCTCAACTAGCTTGTCTTGAATGTCCTCACAGGACTGGACACTCCATCATTCACGTCCGTGGCGCCCGCGGATTCCACCCTATAGTAATAGGTGGTATTTGAATTGAGTCCCACAATGCGCACACGGAAATTCATATCCGGATGTGAAGGATTGCGGCGATTGGGCGACTTTGCGACCTGATCCAGGTTTTTGGAGTCGGTGCCATAGTGCACGATGCCATAGTGCAGGTCGGTGCCTCCCGGATTCGTGATGGTCCAACGAATGATCGCAAGGCCGTCAGTGGCAACTTCCAGTTCTGGACCCGCGGTGAGACGCGCGGCCTTATGCGTCGGCACCGCGGCAATCGCCAGATCATCCGCAAATCGCCACTGCATCACAACGGCAATCGCTACGATCACCGCAAAAGTTAGAATGAAGCGCTTCATAAGGCAACGTCCGATTTCAAGTAGAAATCCTGAGGCGCGGAAAATCACCGCGCCTCAGGATGAAGAGTCACCGGCTTGACGCAAGGCCGGCACCAATGGAATCTAGCGTCCTGGAGGCGTAGCAGGTTTCCTCATCGTGCTGGCCGGCGTGCTGTTCAAACTCGCCGTTTGTACGAAGCCATCCGTCAGGGTTCCCAGGAACGCCACCAGATCGTTTTCCTCGGCGCCACTCAAGCCGAGTTTGCCAATGGTCATATTTTCGTTGTTCGGATCTTCCGGCGGAGGCCAGCAGTTCACTTTCTCAACCGTTCCCGAGCGACAAGCGCCGGCGACAAATGCTCCAGGATAAGCGTCGCGCGTGTTGTAGAAGTGGACCACTTCCTTGAGGCTGAGCAAATAGCCGTTGTGCATGTAGGCCTTGATGAAACCGGCATAGGGCACCTTACCGACGTTGCGCACCGTCGAGGTTTGGAACTTGCCTTCGAAAAAGGGCAGGTATTGCCCCCAGGCCTGGTTTGGCGGAGCGCCGTAGTATCCGTCCAGGAAAAGACCTACTCCCTCGTCGGTGAAGCCAATTCCCAGGGGATTGCCCGTGAAGCCCCACTGATCCGGGAAGTTTTCCGCATACCAGGGGAGGATCACGTTCCTCGGCAGGCCGATATTGTTGTAGGTAAAGTCGGTGAACAACGGAGCGACACTGGTGGCTGCACCGGTGTCGGTTCCCGTGGCCGTGTTGGATCTGCCGTCGATGTGGCAGGTATTGCATTGAGCTTTGCCGTTGAAAAGAGCGTAGCCACGCTGTTCTTGCGCGGTAAGCGTATTGGAGGCTGCCAGGAAGCCGTCAAATTTTGAAGTGAACGGGCTAACGCTGGACGAGATTTCATAGGCGGCAATGGCCTGAGCGAATTCGTCGAACGCCTGTTGGGCACGAGTGCGCTCGGAAGGGATCAGCGTCAAGGGAGTGGCATTGGTGCCAAAAATGGAGGCGCCTTTGGGAGTGGCGCATACCTGCGCCACGTTCGCGGGCCAATTAATTTCAAGGGAACCTGCGCCCCACACCTGCTCAAAAAAGAATTTGTAGTTGCTGAGCGACAGCTTCCAGACGACGCAGGCAGAATCCGGATTGGCCATCTCTTCGGGGTCGAGGGGCGGGTCTTGAGCTTGTTCCGCGGCAGAGTTTTGCAGGCGGTAGCCGGTAGCGCGAGCATCCCAGAAATTGCCGCCGTAGAAATCGCCCTGGGTGACATTGTATTGCAGCGGGGGATAATACGGTGAATAGACATAGCTCTGTGGATTGCGTTTCGCGATTCGGTTGTCCGGATACCTGCCGTGATTCGTGATCGGTACCGAACCCGGATTCGCCCCGCCGGTGAAGATGCTCAAAATGGAAGCGCCATTTCCATACCCCGCGGCGGGATCATGACAATAGCTGCACGCGATATTCTTGTTGACCGATAGGTTGGGATCGAAGATCTCCAGCTCGCCGAGAGTTTCGACGGCATGAAAGGGATCAAGTGTTCCGGATTTTGCCGCGGCCAAGGCTTGCGCCTCGAGTCCCGCCTCTTCGGCGCGTACACGGGCGAAGTCCGGATCATTCTTGATCAAACACTGAAGGTCTACACGATTCCCCGGCAAAATGCAGGGTAAGTCTGCAGTTGGAATTGTGTAGCCTGCCGGCAGTTTCTCTGCCAGTAGTTTATCTGCTTGTTTTGTGCTGTCAGCCGATGGCTGCGCAGTTTGCGCGTATAGCTTCTGCGAACCGATTGAGGACGCCACCATAATCGCAAAACACGCGATCATCGTGGCCAGAAACACATTTAGCCTCATGACCAATCCCTCCAATGTGTCAAATCTTCAGCGTGAAATCCTCGCTACGAAATTATTTCTCCCTGTTTGGTGAGTAATGAATTTTTGGGTCCGGCGCGCAACTTCGGGGGAACCACTGAAGAGCAGCGGATGAATAGGCGGCCGATTCTGTTGCGACTACGAGCGGCATGATGCGAGGCGCCCTCCTACAGAGGTCCGTATATGCACATGCATATAAAGAGCAGCGCGGAGGGCGAAAGTAATCCTGTCCGACTGCATCTGTCAAGAAATGTAAGTTAATTTGACACGGATTCGCACAGTATTTTTAGCGTAGAGGATCCGTTCGATTTCTTCCAATTTGCCGCTAAATCCAAGTGTTTCCTGCATCGCTCCAGCGTGCTCCTAACAAAATATTCTTACACTGTTACAAATGAAATATTCACTGTTGGAGTAGTAAGGACGCGCCCTTGTTGCGTGCATCAGTCGCCAGCGACACGCCAAAAATCAGGAGCCCGCCGAGCGCCAGCAGCGCACCCACCCATCCGGTGGAGGCCCACCCCAAGCCACCGGCAATTGCGAGGCCGCCCAACCACGCGCCGAGCGCGTTGGCGATGTTGAACGCGGAATGATTCAGCGCCGCCGCCAGCGTTTGCGCATCCTGGGCCACATCCATGAGCCGGATCTGCAGCGCCGGGACGATGGCGACACCGGTGCCGACCAGCAGTACGACAATCGTTATCAGCCGCGCGTGGCCGGCAGTGATGCTGAACAATCCCAGAACGACGGCGTTCCAAATCAAAAGGCCACCAATCGTGCGCGTCAGCGCGCGATCCGCCAGCCACGCCCCGAGCAGATTGCCCAGGATCATGCCGACACCGAATACCGCGAGCACGTACGGTACGTACCGAAGCGGCAGTCCGGACACCTGGGTCAGCGTCGGCGTGATGTAGCTATACACACAGAATAGCCCGCCGAAACCCACCGACCCTACACCGAGTGTCAGCCAGACCTGGCCGCGACCCAATGCTTTGAGCTCGCGCATGGGACTCGCTCCAGCGACGGGAGGAGCGCGCGGCACGAAGCGATAGATCAATACCACCGCAGCAAAGCCGATCGCGGCGACTAGCACATAGGCAGCCCGCCAGCTGTGCGACTGTCCCATCCAAGTAGCCAGCGGCACGCCTGCCAAAGTTGCCCCTGTCAGACCCAACATCATCCGGCCAACCGCGCGAGCCCGCTCGCTCACCGGAACCAGGGACGCGGAAACGAGGGATGCCACGCCAAAATAGGCACCGTGGGGGAGCCCCGCCAGGAAGCGAACTACCATCAGCGAAATATATGAGGGCGACAGAGCGCTTGCGACGTTGCCCACGGCAAAACATGTCATCAACACCAGCAGCAGCCGATGACGCGGCCAACGGGCGGCACCCACGGCGATGAGCGGTGCGCCGACCACAACACCGAGTGCATACGCACTGATGACATGTCCGGCAGTGGGTATGGAAATCCTGAAATTTTCGGCGACATGCGGCAGCAATCCCATCATGACGAACTCGCCCGTACCGATGCCGAAGCCGCCAAGGGCAAGAGCTAGCACCGCCCATCGGATTTGAGATGCTGATGGTTCAGAGGCTGTTGTCATACTCGGGATCCGGCCCGCAGTTCGGTGCTGTAGTACGCGAGAGCGGCCACGACGAACAGCGCGCCGAGGCCACTGACAGCGGTCCAGCCTCGCAACGCATAAACAGCTGGCGCTAATCCAGAGCCGGTAGCGCCGCCCAGGAACGCGAAAGCCACGAACAGCCCGTTGAGCCGGCCACGCAAGGCGGGGGCGAGCGTGTAGATGCGGCGCAGACTCAGGACCTGGCACATCTGCACCGCTGCGTCCAAGAGCAACGCGGCGAGAATGAGGAGCGCCAGGGAGTGCAAACGCCCTCCCGCGATGGCAAGGAGGAAAGCAGCGACGGCCGCCACCAACGCAGTACCGGTCGCGGGCCGCGTCAGTCCGCGATCAGCGAGTCGCCCGGCAATCGGTGCGGCAAGCGCTCCGGCGGCGCCTGCCAACGTGAACCATGCGATGCCGCGCTGACTGAAGCCAAATTCATGCGCCAGGAACAATGGTATCCCGATCCAGAAGACGTTGAACCCCGCGAACATCATTCCCTGGTAGAAAGCACGGCGTCGCAGGGTCGGCGTACTTGCGACGATGGAGGGCAGCGACCGAAGAATCTGCGGATACTCGAGCTTCGCGCTCGGCCGACGCTGCGGCAGAGCCCGCAGCAGCAGCAGGATGAGGGTCAGCATCATGCCGGCAGAAATGTAGAACACCGCACGCCACCCGAGGGTCGACGCGACATAGCTCGAGAACGGGCGCGCCAACATGATTCCACCGAGCAGCCCGGACATGACATTCCCGACTACTTTGCCGCGCGAAGCTTCCGGAGCGAGGTGCGAGGCGAAGGGCACGAGGATCTGCGTCGCGGCCGCGAACACACCGACCACAAATGAGGAGGCCATGAAAGTCGCTGCCGAGTTGGACAGTGCGATTCCGAGCAGCCCGACGACTACGGCACAGAGCGCACAAATCACGAGGCGGCGATTCTCGAGCACGTCGCTCAATGGGACCAGCAACAAAAGCCCCGCTCCGTAACCTAGTTGCGTGAGCGTAACGATAAGACCGGCAAGCCCGGCATGCAGCCCCAGGGCGGGTCCAATGAGTCCGACGAGAGGTTGAGTGTAGAAAATGTTGGCGACGGTGAGACCGCACGCGGCTGCGAAAATCACGACCTGCACGGCACTGATGCCACTGTGCGGCGCCTCGTTGTTCCGGGTGGGATACGCTGCCGGCCAAGCCTTAACTTCAGAAACTGTGCTCATCGATACGCGACGCTCGCTTTGAAAACAGCGCACTCGCGCCGACTACTTTGTGGCTTGTAGATTGCGCGGCAGGCGTTGCGATGCCGTTTCAGCCGGGCGCTCCGGACATTGCATTTGAAACGGATCGCACGGCTGCGCTGTAGAGCTTTTTCCTACAGTAAACTAGGGAAACCCCTGACTGTAGCGCGAACAGCGACGGTATATGTATATCCCTTGGTGAGCGCGAAAGTGGTCGTAGACGCCGCTGGGCGCAAAGGGATTTGTGGCGCTTTCTTTGGATCCAAAAGAAAATCAATTGCTTGCCAGCCTAACCGAGAAGGCGTTAGGGCAATGGCGTCCGCACCTCGAGCCCGTGGAGCTGGAGCTTGGCCAGTTCTTAAGTGAATCCGGGGCCACCTTGAGCCATGCGTATTTTCCAACGTCCGCGATCGTCTCTCTCTTGCAAAGCACAGAAGATGGCCAATCGGCAGAGATAGCGGTGGTCGGATTCGAGGGGATAGTTGGCGTCTCGTTATTTATGGGCGGCCAATCGACACCCAGTCGTGCCGTCGTCCAAAGTGCGGGGGGCGCGTTCAGGCTCAGGGCGAGCATGCTGCTGCAGCAGTTCAACGTTGCTGGGGCTGTGATGCACCTGCTACTGCGTTATACCCAAGCACTCATTACGCAAATGTTTCAGACCGCGGTGTGCAATCGCCACCACACGCTCGACCAGCAACTCTGCCGCTGGATGTTGCTGAGTCTGGACCGGCTGCGCTCAAACGAATTGATAATGACGCAGGAGCTGATCGCCAACATGTTGGGGGTACGACGGGAAGGCGTGAATGCAGCCTTGGGCCGCCTCGGCAATGCCGGATTGGTCACTTACCATCGAGGTCATATCACGGTGCTCGACCGGGAGCAGCTTGAACAACGCACCTGCGAGTGTTATGGGGTAGTCAAGAAGGAATATGATCGCTTGCTGCTGGTACCGATCTAAAATTCTCGTCTGCGCGCCGCGGGCCACCCGATGAGGAATCGAGAATGACAAAGAAACTACCCGACCGGACGCGCGCTGCGAATGGCGACGCCCAGTCTCTCGGACTCGGTGTCAATATCACGCGGCGCGATTTCGTCGGAGCGACACTCGTGGGGTCGGGAGCAATCCTTTTGGGCGCGGCTGCGCCGGCGTTTGCGCAGGGACTATCCGCCTCGTGGAACGGGTACAGCGGCATCGGCGATTACAGCCGCTCCAATGGCAACATCGCCTCCGTCGTTAACGCGGCGCACGGTATTCGTGACGGAATCTACGAAGCGAGGATTGATTCGGCGCGGATTCTTGATGAGCCTTACGATCTCATCATCGTCGGCGGCGGGTTCGCCGGGCTCATTGCCGCCTACGAATTTCACAAGGCGCGTCCCAACTCGCGTTGTCTCGTACTCGACAACCATCCGGTATTCGGCGGCGAGGCCAAACAGAATCAGATGCTCGTGGATGGCGTGATGCTCATCGGTCCGCAAGGCTCCAACGATGCCGTTGTTCCTCGCGCGGACAATAACTACGAGCACGTTGTCGGGCTGTGGGACGAGATCGGCATGCCGCGCTCCTACGACTTCGTGGCGCCGACCGGTACGGCGTCGTCATTGAAATTCGCGCGAGATCACTACGATCCCATGTATTGGAATGAGGACGCGAGTTCTCTGGGTTATTACTTCGATACACCCTTCGCGTCGAAGCGGGCGTGGGTGGTTGACCCGTGGTCCGACGATTTGCGCCGTGCGCCGATTTCACCCGACACCCGCCGCAGCTGGCTGCAGTGGAAGAAAAACTCGCCCGTCCTTACTCGCGGCGATGAAGCATCCACTAATAAGTGGCTCGACTCGATGTCATACGGTGATCTAATCGTCCGCGAACTCGGCCTGTCCAAAGACGTATTTCGGCTATCTGATCCGCTCGTCGCAACGGGCGACTACGGCGTGAGTTCGGACGTGGTATCCGCATACGCAGCGAAATTGCTCGGGCTGCCGGGGACTGGCGAAAATATCTTGGACGATACGGTGTTTTCTTTTCCCGGCGGCAATGCCGCTATCTTACGGCACATCGTCAAGGCAATGTTGCCGGATGCAATCTCCGGAACGCGATCATTTGCCGACGTGCTCTACGCGCCAATCGATTTTAGCGCGTTGGACCGACCGCAGCATACGCGTATTCGACTAGGCGCCACAGTCGTTGCCGTCCGGCATGAGGGCGAGCCCGTGACTGCAAGCGGCGTCAACGTTACCTATGTCGTCGGCGATCAACTCGCACGCGTGCGTGCAAAGGCCGTAATCGTTGCCGCCGGCGGTTGGATTGCACGTCGAATCGTACGAGATTTACCGCCGTCCTATGTTGAGGCGTATGCACAATTTCATCACGGGCCGATACTGGTCGCCAACGTGGCCGTGCATAATTGGAAGGCCTTCGCGAAGCTCGGCATTTCGGCCGCACACTGGTTCGACGGCTTCGGCTTCTTCGTGAACGTGCGTCAGCCGATGAAAATCGACGGTGTCCCGGTGCCGCTCGATCCGTCCAAGCCCGCCATGTTGACGTTCTATGTTGGATTTCCTCAGTCAGGGGTTCCGCTCGACCGTCAGACCAGCGCTGCTCGCAGCAGGTTATTCGGCACGACCTACGCGGATTTCGAACTGCAGATCAGAAAACAGCTGCAACAGATGTTGGGCGATTCGGGATTCGATGCCAGGCGCGACATCGCGGGCATCGTCATCAACCGCTGGGGCCATGCCTACATTGCGCCCCAACCAGGGTTCTACTTTGGGACGCCGGGCAATCCGGCACCCCTCGAGGTCATTCGCGAACGTCATGGACGGATCGCATTTGGTCACAGCGAGCTCTCGGGGAGACAGAGTTGGGGGCGCGCCGCCAAAGAGTCCAGGCGCGCGCTCGCGCAAGTTCTCGAGGTGTTGGTGTAGGGATTCGAATGCCCCGATCCGGCTGAAAGCGGAACTGTTCCTAGAATAAGACAAAAAGCCGCGCGCGCGTGAAGCCAATCACGTTTCGCGAGCACCGGAGCGCGCCTAATTGAACTAAATGCGGCTTCCGCCGCTAGCGTCATTAGGTAGTTCTCCGAGTCGGCTGGAACCCAATCGATGATCCATCAGAGCGCCTTTGCGCATCGCTTGTGCCTGGTCGCCATGATGCTTTACGGCACAGGCGTCCCATATCCGACCGAGTCGGCCGAATTGGCTGGAGTCGTGCGGCTTGCGGTGCTGCCCCCGAGTTGGCAGGAGGACAGCGGTAAGGTGCTTTCCCTCCCGGACCTTTCCGGGCGGCGCGTTGTGCTCACGATGGCTTATGCGAACTGTCATCGGATCTGTCCGATGACCATCGAGGGCCTCAAGCGAATGCAGGCCTTCTTCGATGCCAAGGGAACGTACGCCGAGTTCGTGGTTGTGGGCTACGACCCGGAAAATGAAAGTCCTGCAGCCTGGCGCCAGTATCGCCGCAGTCATCATCTGCAACGATCCAACTGGCACTTCATCACTGGTTCTGTCGTCGACACCGCCAAGCTGGCTCGGCAGCTTCAATTCGAACTATGGAAATACGACGAGCACGTCATGCACGAGTCCCGCGTGCTGGTGTTCGATGCGCATGGATTGTTGGTCCGCGAACTCGGACCGGATGCTGACTATGCCTCGGGCGCGCCATGAACAATCTCGAATCCTCTCAGAGAGTCTCTATGTCTACATCAATCCGACCAAGCGTCCGAGCCATTTGGCTCGGCGCGATTTTGATCGCAGGTTTACCGTCATTCGTTTTGGCGGACGAAGTGAGTGCCGATGCGGTCAAGCAGCTGCAGGAAAAGCTGGACCAGAGCATAAAAATGATCGAGGCGTTGGCAGCTCGAGTGAAGGAGCTCGAGTCGAAGCAAGCCGGGACCCCAGCCAGTCCTGCAGCGGCCGTGTCCGTAGCCGCCTCCCCGGCCAACCCGCCCTCGACGGAGGCGGCACGTCTCCAGGCAGTCGAACAGCAAGTCAATCAGATCCAAACCGCGAACGCCGCGCGTCAAGGTGACGACAGCGGCGTCACGGTGCATGGCTTTGCCGCCGTCAATATCGGCAACCATAATCCTTTCCATCCCGACGAAAAGGGTACCAGCCTCGACAACCTCGATTTGTATCTGACACCGAAGCTCGGCGGCAAGTGGTTGTCCCTGTTCGAGGTGAACTTCGAGGTTGACCCCAGCGGTGCGTTCGGCGTTGACGTGGAGCGTGGTCAAATCGGCTATCAATTCAGCGATGCGGCGACCGTCTGGGTCGGGCGCTTCCACACGCCCTATGGCTACATCAACACGGCGCTTCATCACGGCGAGTGGCTCAACGATGCGTTGCGCCGACCAGCCTTCCTCATGTTCGAGGACCAGGGTGGCGTTCTGCCGGCACATACGGTCGGCGCATGGCTGACCGGTGGCGCGCGCGGTGACGGCGGTAAGATTCTCTACGACGTGTTCGCCGGCAACGGTCAGCAGATCATCGGGGGCACAGTCGACATGCGCAGCGGCGGCAACGAACATGGCAAGCTCATCTACGGCGGCCGACTGAGCTACCAATGGGCCGCGGGGCCCGTGGAAGGGCTCACACTCGGCGTGAATGCATTGGATTCGAAGATCAACGACGACCAGAAGCCGGAAGACTTGACCGAGCTCAGGATCGCAGGTGCCTTCGCCGTCTACGACACCGATGCCTGGGAGGTAATATCGGAGGCCTACTGGTTCAGCAACCTCAATCTCTACCAGGGCACAGGCACGCATCAGAGCAATGCCTATTTCGCGCAGGTCGGCTACCGTCTGCCGTATTACATCCCCTATGTCCGCTACGAGCGCGCCCACTTTGATCAGACCGACCAGTATTTCGCCCAGCAGATCACCGGTGGTTCCTACTACCGGTCGGCCGTCGGGTTTCGGCATGACCTCAACCAGAAAGTCGCGATCAAGTTCGAGGTGGCCGACACCCACTACACGGATCGCATGGTCGGGCACTTTCTCGAGTACATCTCCCAGCTCGCGATCCGGTTCTAGAGGACCTTAAGAAGTCACGCTGATGTACATCAACGCCACCGCTCGCAAATCAACGCGCATCGCGGCCTCGCGCCGGCGCCGGGGGCTGCCACTGCTTGTCATTCTGTTTGTCGCCGCTTGGACTCCGATCGCGCATGCCGGTGACATCTACATTGTCTGCAGTGCAGGTGTGACCCTGAGCATGGCCGATATTCGCGACGTGTTTCTCGGCGAGAAACAATTCGCGGGACCAATCAAGCTAGCGCCGGTCGATAATATCGCAGCGCAGCCGGAGTTCCTTGCGAAGTTGATGAAAATGGATGCCATCAAATACACGACGGTGTGGACGAAAAAATCCTTCCGCGATGGATCCGCGCCACCGTCTCTAAAGGGCGCGGACGGCGAAGTCATCGAATTCCTGAAGCACACGCCGGGCGGCTGTGGATACTTGCTGTCGGCTCCTCCCGACGGCTTAACGCTCCTCGGCAAACTCTGATGACCATGAGGACCGTGAGATCCAATCTGCAGAAAACCTGCCTGTGTCTGGCGCTACTGGCCGCGAGTGGCGCTTGTGCGGCGGACTTCAACCTGGATGCGCTGATAGCGATCATCCGCAGTCGTGACGTACGGTCGGTGGAGCAGACACTGGCACTGTTGCCGCCGGAGCTGCGCGATAGCTATACGCTGGCATTCGCCAGCCGTAGTTTGCAGGACGCCACGCCGTCTGCGCCCAGAGCGATTCTCTTCGGTCGAGATGCCCGTTTAGTCGTCAGTTTCAATGGCGACTCCGGTACTCGCGGCTACGATGCGCTCGAGGCCATGCAGTTCGACGAGCGCAGCAACAGTTTCCATTTTCGCGAGGTGACGTTCCCCTCCACCGGCGAGGGTGCCCTAGTCTCCGAGGACAATCCCGCGCGGTGCGCGGCTTGTCACGGGCGCCCGGCCCGACCCATATGGGACAGCCCCCCTAGCTGGCCCGGAATCTACGGTGAGCGCTATCGGACCGGCTTGTCGAAGACAGAGTCTGCCGGTATGACCGCGTTTCTGGCCCGCCAGCCGAACGATCCGCGCTACCGGTATTTGATTGGAGCACGACGCTTCGGCGAGCGTGCGACCTACGTGACCAGCGCGCATGCACTGTACAACGGGGACGGCTTCGATTCCCCGAATGCTCACTTATCAAAACTACTCGCCACCATGAACGCGCGCTCGCTGGTCTCCGAGATCGCCAATGCCCCGGCATTCTCGCCGCATCGCTACGTTCTGCTGGCCGCCGCCGAAGGTAACTGCGGTTCGGTGACGTCATTCTTCCCCGGAGCACTGCAGAGCGCGCTTACGCAAGGCATGGCCGTCTACAGACGCTCTTCCGCGGCTGCGGTTTCGGCCCAGGAGGCCGCGAAGCGCATGCGCCGCGCGAGTCGTTCCGACGGGTACCGGGCCGGAGTCGCAGCAAGTGATCCGATCGCGCTCAGGTTCATCGCCGAGGAACTGGTCGGGCTGCCACCCCAGAGATGGAGTCTCGCGCTGGAGGCCAATACTTTTGATTTGGCAAGCCCCGAAGGCGCGCTCTCGCTGGACCAATTGTTCTTCGAAAAACTCGCCGCGAGCGAACCGCAATTGCGCGATCTGCGCTCTTTTAGAACTTTCACGACGACGGATGCCTATTGCGCCGAGCTTCGATCGCGTAGCGAACGCGAACTGAGCAATTTTTACGGCGCAGTCGGCGCCCAGCGGCTGATTGCCTACGGCCGAGCGGCGGCGCCCGACGAGACACCGCGCCCGCCAGCACTGGATCACTGCGTTGCCTGTCATAACGGGGACGTGGGGCCGGCATTGCCGTTCGGCGAGCCGGCCGCACTGAGGTCCCGGCTGACAGCCGGGGGCTACCCGCGGGGACGACTGCTCGATGAAATTCTTTATCGTCTGGCGCCCCAGGCAGGGCCGGCGCGAATGCCTCGGGACATCAACCTCACACCGGTGGAGCAGCAAGGTCTAGAGAACTACTTTATGCAGCTCGTAGCGCAGCAAGGCCCTCGTGTCGACTAACCGCTTTCCTGGCCCTAATCGCGGAGTAATCTCTGTATTTGCGGGCCTATTTGTGGGAATCCGAGGTTTTTGTCACATCGGTACGGGTCCAGTTCGGCAAGAATTGACACTTCAAATATGAAGCGCACCACAGACAAACTCGTCGCCATTCAATTCCTGGCCGTGGTGCTCCCCATCGCCGTGGTGCTGCTCGTGCAGATGATGGGTGATGCTCGCCGCGCCGCGGGGCTCGAACATTCTCGGCCGCTGCGGATGTTGGCCAATCAGGCCCGCGCAAACTACAAGACATTTACGAACGGCGCGGCGGACGCCGTCGATACCGGCACTTTGGGCGCGCAATCGGTGGAGGCGCTGCGAGCGACCGCGGAGGGGCTGAAGAAACTGTCCGATCAAGGCGAAGCCCTCGCCGTCCGCGACGCGATTTCGGTCGTGGCAGAGCTTGCCGCCATCATCCCCAACGGCGAGACTTTGAACTCTCTCATGCCTCTGCAATCTCGTATCATGAAGGGCGATGCGCTCACAAAGGCACTCGATGACGAGTTCGAAAGCCGTGACGAGTATGTCGTTAAAGACGCCATCAAGTCCGCAATCGTGCAAAAGCAGGCGGTTACCGCGGCACTCATCATCTCGACCGCATTGACGATTTGGTTTGTTTCCGCCACGCGACGTCGTTTGAAGGCTCGCATGGAGTCGGACATTTCCAAAGAACGGCAGCGACGCGCGGAACTCGAGACGATTTCAGTTCGCTTTGGCATTGCGACTCGTGCGGCCCGGGCGGGCGTGTACGAACTGAAAGGCGACGGCTTGGATCTGTGGTGGAGCGACACCATGCGCGAACTGTATGCTCAATCGGATCAAGAAATTCGGCCGACCATGGCATCATGGCTCGCATTGATCCATCCCGATGATCGGCAGTCCGCGCAAGACGCGATTACCACCGCCATGAGCGAGCGCGGTCAGTTGCGATCTCAATATCGCGTTCTCCGTGCTGATGGATCGGTGTGCCACATCGCATCGCTGGCGGCGGTTGTGACGGATTCCTTCGATGCCAGTCCCCGCCTCGTGGGCATCGACCTCGACATCACCGATCGGGTCGAGGCGGACGAACGCGAGCGTAAATTGCAGCAACAGCTACGGGACGCCTCCAGGCAAGCGGGAATGGCCGAAATTGCGACTAACGTACTGCACAACGTAGGCAACGTCCTGAACAGCGTTAATATATCGGCCACCGTCGTAGTGGATAAGATCAAGCAGACCAAGGCCGTCGGTCTCGGCAAGGTCGCGGCACTGTTGAAGGATCATGTGGCCGATTTGGGTGCTTTCGTCACGGCGGACCCACGCGGCAAGCACCTGCCCCTGTACCTGATGCAATTGTCCGAACAGCTCGCTGTCGAGCAAAGCCTTACCCTTCAAGAACTCGAGTCATTGCGCAAGAATATCGATCACATCAAAGAGATCGTGACCATGCAGCAGACCTACTCGAAGTTGGTCGGAGTGCCCGAAAAGATCGTTGTCACGACACTCACTGACGACGCCTTGCGCATGAATGTAGGGGCGTTTTCTCGGCATGGCGTGAGCTTGAAGTGCGAATTTGAAGACGTACCGGAAATCGTCGTCGAAAAACACAAAGTCCTGCAGATTCTTGTAAATCTCCTGCGCAATGCTAAATATGCCTGCGAAGCGTCGGACAGGAAGGACAAGCAAGTGGTAGTGCGCATCGCGAATCGCGCCAACGGCGTGCGGATTGCCATCAGCGACAATGGGATCGGCATTCAGCCGGAGCACCTGACTCAGATCTTCAATCATGGGTTCACCACCAAGAAAGACGGTCATGGTTTCGGATTGCACAGCGGGGCCCTGGCAGCGCGGGAAATGGGCGGCGGATTGCGGGTGGAGAGCGCCGGCCGCGGCCATGGGGCAACATTCACGCTCGACTTGCCGCTCAGATTCCCGGAGGTGTCCCATGGATAATGTCGCGTTACCGATCAACCGGCGAATTCTCGTCATCGACGATAATCGGGATATTCACAGCGACTTTCGCAAGGTCCTCGGGGGCGGTGACGACGAGGGCAACGCTTTAGCGGCCACTGAACTCGCGATTCTAGGCGAGATTTCCGCGGCCAGCGCGCATACCGGCTTCGAAGTGGATTCCGCGTACCAGGGCCAGGAAGGCGTCGTGCTCGTGCAACAAGCGCTGCAAGACGGCAGACCGTACGCCATGGCCTTCGTCGACATGCGCATGCCTCCGGGCTGGGACGGCCTTGAGACGATCGTGCGGCTTTGGGCCGTCGATCCAGATGTACAAGTGGTCATATGTTCGGCGCATTCCGACTACGACTGGAAGGACGTGGTGTCCCGGTTGAACAATTCTGACAAGCTCTTGGTGGTGAAAAAACCGTTCGAGGCCATCGAAGTCCTCCAATGCGCGAATGCGCTGACGCGTAAGTGGCAGAACGAGCGCATCGTGAGACGGCAGGTTGACGCTTTGGAACATGTTGTCACGACGCGCACACAGGGCCTCGAGACCGCCAACAAACAGCTGAGGCACTTGGCCACGCATGACGCACTCACGGGACTGCCGAACCGGGTATTGATGGACGATCGCATCGGCCAGTGCATCGTGGCCGCCGATTGCCATGCCCAGAGCTTTTCAATCATCATGTTGGATCTCGATCGCTTCAAAGTAGTGAACGACACCTTAGGACATCGAGCCGGCGATGAACTCCTCAAGGAGGTGGCGCGGCGACTCAAGACTGTCGTACGCGAGGGAGATACGGTCACCCGCCTGGGCGGCGATGAATTCGTGGTGATTATCATGCCGAGCCCGAAGTCTGACACGGCCCAAGAAGTGGCGCGCCGGATCATCGAAGTAATGCACGACTCCGTGCGCATCGCGGATGTCGAGATTCATACTTCAGCAAGCATGGGCATCGCTTCGTATCCGAGCGACGCCAGTTCAATCGAGGCGCTTTTGGCGCGCGCCGATGCGGCCATGTACTGCGCGAAACAACGGGGCCGCAATAACTTTCAATGTTTCAAGCGCGGTATGGATACCGCCAGTCTGGAAAAGGTCAGGCTGGAAAGCGACATGCGCACTGCGCTCGAGCAAGGGCAATTCAAACTGCACTATCAACCCAAAGTCAACACCGCGACTGGGATCATGCATGGCGCCGAAGCCCTGCTGCGCTGGCCTCACCCCGTGCGTGGGGCAATACCGCCCGCCGACTTCATTCCCCTTGCAGAGGAATGCGGTTTGATTGGACCCATCGGCAAATGGGTCGTGCGCGAGGCGTGTCGACAGGCAAGGGCTTGGCAACTGGATGGTCTGCCGCAGATACGCGTCGCCGTGAATCTGTCGCCTTTGCAGTTCCGTCAAGGCGACATCGTCGAGATTATTCGTGACGCGCTGAACGACGCCGCTCTCGAAGCTCGCTTCTTCGAAGTCGAACTCACCGAAAGCGCCGTCATGAGCGACCCGGAGGAGTCGATCGCGATTCTTGAGAAATTGAGCGCGATGGGAGTACTTGTCTCGGTCGATGACTTCGGAACCGGATACTCGAGCATGAGTTATCTGCGGCGGTTTCCCATCGACAAATTGAAAATCGACAGGAGCTTTATTAAAGAAGTCATGTCTCGACCAGAAGATGCGTCGATCGTGCGTGCCATCGTCTCGCTGGCTCACAGCTTGCGATTGAAGGTCGTAGCGGAAGGGGTCGAATCGTCGGAACAACTGGAGTTCCTGAAGACTCTTGGCTGTGATCAATATCAGGGTTATCACTACAGCGCGGCGCTCGCACCGGACCAGTTCGCTGATCTCGCGCGCTCCAAGAATCGCCTCGAACCAGAGCTGTCCGAGTTCGACCCGGGGCGCACTTACAGCAAGTTGTCCGTGTACAGGCCCGGATAGCCGACCCCTACTTCGCCACGCCGAGAGCTGCTGACGAGAACCTACTTACACTTGTGTGGCTTGCCCTTGTGGCTGCAGTCCAAGAGATAGGCGTGTTGTTCATTGGTCCTCGAATCTACCCCATTCGCAACAATCAGGTCATCATCGTTGATGGCCGTTGCCTCGAGCAGAACGACGTGCGACGAGAGTGAACTGCTCGAATCAAGCAAATCATTCAGGTCCGTCATCTTACCGTTGAGGTATAAGAACGCATGCGACGCATTGCTGGCCGTCAACGAGTAACCCACGACCCGACCGGCGCTGTTGATGCCATAACCCTCGCTACTGGCTCCCCCCAGCGTACCCAAATCTTTCATCGTGCCCGCGCCGTAAAAAAAAGCGTGCAGAGAATGCGTGCCGGTCAATGAGACGCCGGTGATTTGTCCGGTGCGATTGATGCCGTTGGCTCGCCCGTAACCCCCACCTAGACTGCCAATATCGGCCATGCTTCCATTCTTATACAAAAATGCATGGAAAGTGCCCAGCGCGTCCGACGAGGTGCCGACAATCTGGCCGACATCATTGATGCCATATCCGTAACTATCCCTCCCCCCCAGCGTTCCAAGATCCAGCATGCCGCCGTAGGCATATAAAAACGCGTGCTGCGCTACATCGTGCAAAGTCGAAGACACTCCTGTGATTACCCCCAACTTATTGATGGCGGTACCTTCACTCGTAGTGCCGCCCAGCGTACCAAGCTCCATCATGTTGCCGAGGATATGCAGGAATGCGCGGGAACTACTGGCCGTATCGGAAAAGCCAGTGACCATCTTGGCGTCATTTATCCCATAAGCATAACCAATAGTCCCGCCCAACGTGCCTAGATCGGTCATGTTGCCTTTGGCGTAAACGAACGGGCGCAAAAGCGCATCCTTAGCTGTATATGAAGTTCCTACGACCCGGCCGGCATCGTCTATTCCATAACCCGCACTGTAGGTTCCGCCAAGCGTACCCAGGTCACTCAGGAAATATTTCTGTGCGTACGCTGGTGTGCTGGTTAATGATCCCAAGGTTGAGAGCACGAATGCGCAGAGTGCCGCCGCTGGAAACTTCGCCATGATGATCTCCCAATGTTTTCTTTAATTTTAATGACCAGAGACAGATTGCAAATTTATCATTGAAAAACGCGCAGTGTTAGTGCCGACTGCACAAGCGATGATCGTTGTAATAACTACAAATGACGTTGCAAACCAGCGCGTAGAAAACCCTGTGGTCACGCCAGCCTGTAGAACTGCTCCCATTCTTTGCGCGGCAGCACGCCTGCGAGCAATTCATTGGCTAATTTGTGATTGATGATGCGTTTAGACGCGGGATCGAACACTAGATTGGCGTTCACACGCTGAGCTACAACGCCCAGCGCCAATACCTGACACAACGGTCCCGCTACCGCGAACGGCGAGCGGCAATTTTCCTCGCCCTTACAGGACAGAAGGAAATTCTTGAAGTGATTGGACGGACTCGCTGCCACAGAAGGAAGTTTGGAGGCCATTTCGGTTTCCTTAGACTTCGGAATAATTTGCAACGTCGAGCCGTGTGAACCGCCCTGAAACGTCAGCCCCTCGCCATAAATCACTTTCCCGGGCGCACGATTGGCCAAATCAAGAGTTCCGCTAGAAGGCAGTGGAATGGTCGGATCCACCGCGACTTGACCCATGTCATTGGGCAACGGTGGCAGATTCGTCTGGCCTTCGTACCATCTGAGTTCTACCGGTGGTTGGCTGCCACGGGCCGGGAATTGGAACGCCAGTGTCGAGGCCTGCGGGAAAATAAACGGGCTGTAGCCGTCTAGCCTCGCCACTTCGATTGCCGTGGGCAAGCCAAGGTGCAAAAACTCGTGCGACGTATCAATGATATGCGCACCCCAGTCGCCGAGCGCGCCGTTGCCGAAATCAAACCACGACCGCCAGTCCCCGTTGACGTAGCCCTTGTTGTATTCGTGAAATTCGGCCGTTGTCAGCCAAACGTCCCAATCGAGCCCGGCCGGCACCGGTTGCTTCGGGAGCAGCGCAGACACCTTCATGCCATGCCAACGCCGCGGCATATTCATGTACGCGGTGATCTTGGTGACATTCTTGATGATGCCCGCGTCTACCCAAGCCTTGAACTGAAAATAGCTCGCTTCGGAATGGCCTTGGTTGCCCATCTGCGTCACCACGCGGTACTTCTTCTCGGCCTGCATCATCAATTCAATCTGCCGGAAGCTGTTGCCCAAGGGCTTTTCGCAGTAGACGTGCTTACCGAGCGACATTGCAAGCATCGAGATCGGAAAATGCGAGAAATCCGGTACGGCCACGCTCACTGCTTCGATATCCGTGCCGACCTTGTCGAACATCTGCCGGAAATCCCGAAAACGGGGAATGTCCGGGAACTTTCGAAGCACATCCACCGTGTGCGCCGCGCCCATGTCCGTGTCGCATAGAGCCACGATGTTAGCCAGACCGGTTGCATGGAGCGACGTGACGACCTCCGCTCCGCGATTGCCGATACCGCAACACGCGAGGTTCACTTTGCCGGTGGACGACGCGGTCAATGTTGGCCGCGACGCAATGACGCATGCCGCGCCACCCATCAGAATGCCTTTGAGAACCGCCCGACGGTGCATACGCGTACTCATACGGCACTATTGAGCGGCGAGTTCACGAATTCTTACGTTCCGAAAGAACACGCGATCGCCGTGATCTTGGAGCAAGATGTGGCCGTCCGCCCATTCGCCGAAATTCGGAATCTCCTTGAACTTGCTCAGCGCCACTGCAGCGCGAAATGCCGACGAGCCGCGCTCGAACTCGACTGTCTTTTCGCCATTCAACCAGAATGTGACGTGTTTGCCTTGTGACAATATTCGCGCATGATTCCACTGACCCACCGGCATTACTTTCTTGTCCTTCGCCGCCGGAATCAAATCATAAAGAGAGCCGATGGTGCGGTCGCCATCGCGGCCCAATTTCGCATCGGGGTGCCGCTCGTCATCGAGAATCTGAAATTCCAATCCGATGGCGGATCCCGCCCCAGTCGGCTTGCCCGTTACCTTGTCGACCGGTGAAATATCCGGCTGCACAAAGATTTTGACGCCGCTGTTCGCGCCAGGCGTGGTCTTGAACTCAGCCAATAATTCAAAATTGGCGTAACGTTCGCGCGTAATAATGTCGCCGCCGCCACCCGATTCTTCGCCGCCGGCGGCATGAACGGCCAATATACCGTCCTTCAACGTCCAACCCTTCGTCGGAAAGCTTTCTCCGGTAGTGCTGCGCCAATTGTCGAACTTATCGCCACCAAATAGGTTGACCCAACCATCCCGGGCGAGTACCGGCGTCACGGCAAACACGGCGATTACCCATGGAATGTGGAGCAAATGTGTGAATTTCACTTGAAGGACTCCCTATGGCCGCGGAGACACCCAAGCGGTCAGCCGGCAAGCGCCTGCACGCCGGTCGCCGCGCTCGGGCATTATCTCAAAATCTTACGGCGTTGATCCGCGAATTCCTCTTGGCGCCTACTTTTCGTCGAGGATAAGGTGTGCACCTGCAATGTTTCATCGAGCCTGGTGCGAAGCCACGCCTGCACGTGGCTGGCGATAAAATTGATGAGGGTGCGCGCGGCAAGCGATAGGCTGCGCCGTGAGTGATACGCGGCATGCAATTTATGCGCTGGCAATAACCAGTGTGGAAGAATGTGTCTCAACCGGCCATCGTCGATTGCGTCCCGGCACAGGAGCGGCGGCAGCGCCGCGACACCGCACGCCGCCAGGGCACCCTGCTTGAGCACCCAAAGGTCCTCGGCAATAAGCCGAGGATGGTGCGGCACCGAGCACATTTCTGCGGTGGAGTTCGTGAGGTTCCAAACGTAGCGGCCTCTTTGTTCTGGCGGAAGCGCCCCGGCTACCGAGGGCAGCGGTCTTAGATCCGCAGGCACCCGCGGCTCACCGAAGCGCGCGAGGAGTTCCGGGCTCGCCACGAGCATCTCTCGCTCCATCGGAAATGAGCGGACAATCAAATTCGACGATCGCATGTCTGGCCCGATGTGCAAGGCGAAGTCATAGCCCTCTGTCGTCAACGCCTCTTCGCGATTGCTGATTTCCAGCATCACATCAACATTTGGATAATTCTTCATGAATGCGGTCAGCGCGGGCTCGAGAATTACCTGTGCGAAATTGAGTGGGCTCGATATGCGGAGCTTGCCGCCTGGCAATGTCCGCACGTTTTCGATCATGTTGGATGCTCGATCCATTTCTTCGAGTATGACGAGGCACTGTTCGTAGTAGCGCGCGCCGATGCCCGTAACGTGAAGCTTGCGAGTAGTGCGCTTGATCAGCTGAACACCCAATTCCTTTTCCAGCTTCGACAAATGCTGGCTGAGCATCGACTTGGCGACGCCAAGTGATTCGCTGGCTGCGGACAGGCTGCCGTGTTCGACGATCCTAACGAAATAAACAATGTTGTTTAAATCCTTCATGGGCATGACTTCCCCCGGTTTTCCGTCCGCTCGCTTCAGATTGTTCTCAATGGAGAACGATCTTTTCACATCTTGCGCTTCTTTACAGCAGGTCGAATTGAGAGAATTGCGCGCAGCAGAAAGGATGCTGAGTAGGCGCTTTGAATATTGAGGTAACGACCAGAGGGATCGTTGATGGACCAAGGGCGTTGGAGCGTGGTGATTGCTGCGACGCTTGGCCTCGCGATCTTGGTACTTGCCTGGGCCGTCGCTCACTCCCAACCTGCACCCAAGGATCTGAGTAAATCGCTTCCGTCGACGAATTTTTCAGCTGACGGCACCGTCGATCGCAGCTCGCTCCCACGCCCCGCGCCCGGTTTCGCTCACGCCCGCGTGGCGGCCAATCCCCAAGCGCCGGATGCCAAAGCGGTAGGCGAAAAGACCTGTATTGCGTGTCATAAGTTGGAAGCGGACCACTTTACGCACACTTTGCATTCCCTAGGACTGCATGTCGCCAATCGATCTGACCCGACGATTCCGGTGTGCGAAGCGTGTCATGGACCCGGGTCTGAGCACGCCGCCCAGCCGCTCATCAAGGGCCTCATTATCGGCTACACGAAGAATTCGGGGTCTTCCACGAAAACGCAGACCGAGACCTGCCTGACCTGCCACACGGGGGGCGCCCGGGATCACTGGCTGGGTTCGGTGCACCAGCGCAACGATCTATCCTGCAGCGACTGCCACAATCCCATGGCCAAATTCTCCGTAGAAGGGTTGATGGTGAAGGCATCGATCAATGACACCTGCACGCAGTGTCACAGGGATATCCGGCAACAATTCAACCGGCGTTCGCATATGCCGCTGCCCGAAGGACAAATGTCCTGCGACGATTGCCACAATCCCCATGGCACCTTGACCAACCCGTTGCTGAAAACCAATACGGTCAACGAAACGTGCTACCAATGTCACGCGGAGAAGCGCGGCCCCTTCCTATTCGAGCATGCGCCGGTGCGCGAGAACTGCCTCAATTGCCATAGCCCGCATGGCTCGAACCAAAGCACGTTGCTGGTCGCACCAGTTCCGTTCCTCTGTCAGCAATGTCATACGAATTTTCTGCACCCCAACGACTTGCAAACGCGACAGGCCTTAGGTACGGGTTTACATCCCGATGAAAGACTGATGGGCCGAGGGTGCCTCACGTGTCACGCCAACATTCACGGATCCAATGCACCTTCGGGTGTGCGTTTCCACGAGTAGCGCGTAAGGAGCCAACGATGGGTACTAAACGCGGGCGGAAATACGTACTCGCGCCGGCGATCGCTCTTTTGGCTCCCGCCGCCCTGAGCTGGGGCGACAGTGGAGTCGGGGTCGACACGTGGCGTGCCAACAAGCTTGATCCCACGGCTGGTCAAGCGACCAAGGTCCTCGATCCCGACGGCACCAGCTGGCTCGAGCCCGGACAACATCGATCGCCCACCGGAAACCTATACGGGACGCCAACGGAAGAGCCGAATCCGGACCGCCTGAGCGTTTGGCTGATCTACGGAACCCTCGATGTCGGCTATTTGCATACTAGCGGTGCGAAGACTGCGCTCTACGATCGCTATTCGCGATGGCCGACCGACGGTCCGTCGTTCGACTTCGACATCAATGCCGAGCAACCCTCGGACGGCAGCTACGCAGAGGTGCGAGGTAGCCGGATCAGCGCCGAGGACCAGTATTATCAAGCCGTGTACGGCAAGGTCGGTTCATTCAAAGTTCAAGCCTTCGTGCGCGACATGCCGAATCTCTTATCGACGGATGCCAGATCGATTTTCAACGGCGTAGGGACGAATAACCTCACGCTGGGCGGAGGCTTGCTTCCCGGCGGCAGCACCTCGGCGCAGGTCGCAGCCGTCTCCGCCGCCGCACCGGTGATTTCGCTCGGAACAGAGCGCAACAAGCAAGGCATCGCACTCTCCGCGTATCTCACGCCGCGGTGGACCGTGTACCTCAACGCCAGCGACGAGGAGCGCAAAGGCGCCCGTGCGTTTGGGGGACCGTTCTTTTTCAACTTCCAAGACATCGGCGGTGCCATCTTAGAAACGGTGAAGCCGATCGACGACAACACAGTGAATATTACCGCCGGCGCTCGTTATGCCGGAGCCGGGTGGCGCTTCGATATCGGATACTCAGGCTCCGTTTACCGCGACCGATACCTTTCCTACACATTTCAGCAGCCATTTGCTCTCGGTCCGCCGCTCGCACCAGCAGGAACATCGGCGCCCATCAGCCAAGGCCAGATGTCGATGGAACCGGACAACGAATATCATAATCTGCATGTCACGGCGACCCGCACACTTCCGATGAACGGGGAGGCCTCGCTAACCGCAGGTGCCGGAGAAATGCGGCAGAACGACTCGCTGATTCCGCCCACCAATTGCCGTGGCGTCTTCGGCATCGCTACCAACGGCACATTTAACGTCGGTCCAGGCAATCCTCAGCTCTTTCCCTGTGATCAATGGAACACCACGGCCGCGCTGTCGCAGCAGACCGCGAATATGCTCATCGTGACCAACCTCGTTCAAGGATCGATCGTAATGCAGCCCACGAGCGCAGTGAGCGTGCGCGCGGGCGGTAAGTACTATCGCGAGGACTATCGAAATCAGTACGTGATGTACAACCCGCAGAATGGCGATTACGGCTATGTGGCCGAGAACGGCGCTCAAGCAAGCATCGTGCCGGGTGACCCGGGCTTCTGGAATGCCGTCACCTATCCCAACGCTACGGATACGCAGGTTAAAAGCATTCCCTTTAGCTGGCGCAACATCGAGGCCTTTGCAGGAGCGGACTGGAAATTCACGCCGCACGACACGGTGGGTCTCACCTACACCTTCGATCACTATGATCCGGCACATCGAGAAGTCAGCTATGTCGATGACCACAGCGTCAAGCTCAATTGGACCGACAAGAAGCTCAATTGGGTCACATTCCGCTTCAACTACACCTATCTGAAGCAGTCCGGAAGCGTCTACAACTCCGACCCGTATGCCTTCGCCTTTTTCCAAAATTTACCCGGATTCGTGCCCTCCGATGCCACCATCACCGCCTGGACTGTCAACGCGCAGCGCAAGTACGACATATCCGATCGCAACGAACACAAGATCGATTTGATGGCGACGCTGATGCCGCGCGCGGACATGACTCTCACCGCGTCGGTACGCGGCGATTGGAACGAGTATCCGACCCAGATAGGACGACAAGGTTATAACACCATGGCGTCGATGCTGCAGTGGGAGTGGCAGTTCCAGGCTCTCAGCAGTCTGAGCATGTGGGTGGGACACGATAGTTCGAGCATGCACCTGTCAAACGTCAATGATGGCGCCCTCACGACGGATGACACGCTTGGCGGCTTGATGTACCCGCGCGCGAACCAGTGGTGGGCGAATGATAAGCAGCGAAACTGGTCCGGCGGCGCCTCTCTTACGCATCATTTCGGACCATCGCGTTTGGATCTCGATTGGACCTACCTGTCGGCGCGCGGCCTGACGAGCTACTCCTATGCATCGCCGACCGCGATGACCTACGACTACACCCCTGCCCAAGCAGGCAGCCAATTTCCCGCGATGACGTATGTCGTCAATTCGCTCACCCTGAGTTTCACGGTGCCACTGAGCGAGCGCGCGTCGCTGCGCCTATACGACTACTATGAGCACGGCCAAGTCAGCGACTGGCACTATGCAGGGTTTAACGACACGTTGGTCTACGGTAATCGGGTGTATACCGACGCAGGTCCGCAGGGCTACAACACTAACGTCGTCGGCTTGTTCGTCAACCTCAAGCTATGAGGCGCGGTATGTCAAAACCCTTCCGCATGTTGATGTTGGCGACGAGCGGAGCCGTCCTCGTCACAGGTTCGCTACTCATGGCTACATCTGCGATATCGGCGGCGAAGCGATATACGGACCTGCGCCGAATAGAGCCCATTCACGGCGACATAGCGGCAGGCGCCCAAAAGGCCACTGTCTGCCATTCCTGTCATGGTGCGAACGGCGTATCGACCTCAACCACGTTTCCGCGACTGGCAGGACAGCGCGCCGATTATTTGTATCATCGCCTCGTCTCTTTCAAACAAGCGGACTCCAAAGACCCCTATTATTCGAAATCTGCGATGACCCCGATGGCAGCGAAATTGAGCGACCGCGACATGCGCGACCTCGCCAGTTATTTTGCGGCACAGATGCCCCAAGCAACCGATGTCGCCGCGAACACCGGCATCTCCGGCAAAGGCGAAGCGCTGTTCCGTGCCGGCGATCCTTCACTCGGTGTGCCTCCATGCCAGGGTTGTCACGGCATCGATGCGGAGGGCGTAAATTCGGCAGCCGGTCAATATGCCGCATATCCGGCACTCCGAGGCCAATACGGCCCCTACGTCATAGCGAGGCTGACGAGCTTTCGGCAGGACCTTCCGCACGACACCAGCAATGACTTCATCATGAGTGCTGTCGCTCGGGCACTCGACGATGCTGAGATACAGGCCGTTGCCGCGTGGCTGAGTTCGCTGGCGCCGAGCAAGAGCCTCTGACATATTGCAGCCTCGCGGCTGGCGCTTGGGAATCGCCAGCTGATCGTCGATTTCGCGGCCGAACACCGCCTCCCTGCGATTTATCAAGCGACACGGTTTGTCGAAGCGAGGGCTTGATGGCTTGGGTTTCAGATTTGGAAGAGCGGTTCCCGATGGCGGCGCAATACGACCGGCGAGCCTTCCTGCGAGGCGCTGCTGCCCTTGCGAGCGTTGCATCATGCGCAAACCTCAGCAAAGCGCAGACCGCGAAGACCAGACTAATCCTACTCGGAACGGGTGGCGGGCCGCGGCCGCGGAAAGCGAGTTCGGCGCCCGCGCAGGTCATTATCAGCAATAACACTGCGTATGTCATCGATTGCGGCAACGGCGTAGCCCGACAGCTCGTATTCGCCAACGTGGCCCTGCCCACCCTGCGCCACATCTTCCTGACGCACCAACATTCTGACCACAACGCAGACTATGGGAATCTGATTTGGCTTGCGTGGGCAGCCGGGCTCGCCACTCGCGTCGATACCTGGGGACCACCGCCGCTCGCAACGATGACCCGGCTGTTCTTCAAGATGAACGCCGCCGACATCGACAACCGAATCACCAATGAAGGCCGCGTGCCGTTGATACCGCTGATCCATGTCCATGAGCTCAGCGCAGGCGGCCCCGTCATGGGCGATGACAATGTGAGGGTCACCGCGACGCTCGTGAATCATCCGCCCGTCGTTCCGTCTTTTGCCTATCGCTTCGATGCCAGCGACCGTTCGATCGTCATCTCTGGCGACACCACGCGGTCGGACAACCTTGTGAAGCTCGCGCAGGGTGCCGACGTACTGGTGCACTCCGTACTCTATGTTCCTGCGCTTGATCGTCTCGTCGCGCGTGTGCCCAACGCGACAGCCCTTAGGGCCAGCATCATGGCCAACCAAACACCAGCGGAAGATGCCGGCCGTGTCGCGCAGGCGGCCGGCGTCAGAACTCTGGTGCTCTCTCACTTGGTGCCTGCGGACGATCCCACGGTCACCGATCAGATGTGGATTGATGCGGCCCGCACGCATTTCCGAGGGGAGGTGATTGTTGGCAAGGATCTGCTGGAGATTTGAGGGGCCATTACCGGTCGGCCGCCGCCATATGTTTGCCTAGCTGCGGCCGCGGATGACATAACGTTTTTCAACCTGCGACAGGCAGCGTGGTTTTGCAGCGGTGGCGTTGCCACGAATTGAAGATCCAACGAGCATGGTTCAAGGGTCATTCCTTTGGGTGCGTCGAGCTAGGAGTGTTGTATGCAACGCGGCAGTAACAATCGATCGGTGAACCGGACACTGGCGTCTATTCCATTTCATACGATGCCTGGCATCGGATGGCGGCTGCATATGTCAAAACTTGCGGCAAAGAACTTGCCAGTTCGCGCGCCACGATGCCGATGGCAGGGCTAAGAATCGTCAACGTATTGGCGACGTGATCGACACGCTCATTTGGATTCGGCGGATTCATCCAAACGCCCGCGAGCATGGAGTCAACTCGATGGAGGTGATCGTATGAAGTCCATGTTGTTCATTCTGTTGGCTCAGTTGCACGCGGGCGGAACTCAGACCGTCGCCGTTTATCAGAGCCTGGAGCAGTGCAGGGATGCACTCAAGGTGGTGGCCACGAACGTCGCGGCGGACTACACGTGCGCGGCGACTCCGGTGGAGGGGAGGTGGTCGCAAAAGGATTCGCGCTACTTGATGGTGCGGGAATGAGCTGCGCTTACAACTCGGTCTGAAGTTTCAGCACATCGCCTTAGTTTCGGTCATAGGTCCTTCGACCACAGGTGAAAGCCCGTGACCGCATTGATCAACTGTACGGTGATGCGGATAGTGTGCGCGGAGCGCCGCACGCTGCCATCGAGGACTGCGCCCACATCCAATTCGAATCAAGCAAGCCATTCAAGGGTGACTCCCCGATACGGAGAAGCCAGCCCAGTAGTAGGGTTCCGCATAGGGAGTTCCCTTCGAGTTCGAGATGGAACGTAAGGCGCGCTGCGCCTGCTGCAGCCCCCATGCCGCATCGCCATGACTTGCGCTGAATTCGGCATAGAGAACGCGCATCAACTGCGCCGTACTCACATCCTCCACCTGCCACAAGCTCGCGACCACTCGGCCGGCGCCGCGGCGCTGCACCAGTGCACTCAAGCCTTCTATTTCCCGGCCGTCATCCGTTCGGGCGCCCCCCATGCCAGTCTCGCATGCCGACAGAGTCACCAGGTCAATCGCGTGAAAGTCGAGCGCGCTGATGGCGTCCAAGGTAAGCACGGAGCCATCTCCCAGGAGCAAAAATGACCGCAAGGAGTTACCGGGCCGCAAACGGAAATGTGTGCCAACGTGCAGGACCGAGAAGTCCTTTGGCCCGGCGAGTAGTTCCTTAAATCGCTGTTCGGTAAAAGCGGCATCGGCAAATCCCGCTCCCTTGAGGGCGCCGCGTCCGGTTGAAGGTGTGGCACACGCGCCGCTTGATGAATGCAGGCCTTCGATCGGTCCCCGCACGACATAGCAAAGCTCATCGGCAACCGCCGGGAGCGCTGCAAAGCCTCCAACGGCTTGAGTGACGCCGAGCCCGCGCACCTGCGATCCCCCCGTATGCCGCGGTTCTGCATCGAGCGCAGGAGAATAGATTTGCAGCACATACTTGTCTAAGAGGTAGCGGTAGCCGTCCTGCAACGCTGCAATCGGTACATATCGCAATGAGCCGTCGAGCCACAGCGTCAGCCGGTGGACATGATGCTTCGCGGCGTATTCATCGACCGGCCGTGCAATCACGTTATACAGTTTCGCCGACAATTCGCTGACGTCGCGCCGCTGAGCGATGTCGTCCAGGAATTGTCCGATATCGCGTTTGAGCTGCGCCCCGTCGAC
Source organism: Gammaproteobacteria bacterium (assembly GCA_034667905.1). Lineage (GTDB taxonomy): Bacteria > Pseudomonadota > Gammaproteobacteria > Steroidobacterales > Steroidobacteraceae > Bog-1198. The sequence continues at coordinate 97,478 of JAXDQK010000054.1, forward strand.
GGCGACTAAGAACTCCGCTTGCGAATCACGGGCCGCCACCAGAATGCGCAGGTGCTGCTCCGTGAGCAGGTACACCGCAAACGCGGTATCGGCGCCGAAGCGCCGCGCGGTTCGAGCCAGCAGGGCAGCCGCGATCGGAAGTTCGCGTCCGCTGCTGAAATTCTCCCTGCCTGCAGTGGCTCGTAACAGTTGCTCGATCTGTGCGGTCCGCGCCGCTTCCGCGTCGCTCTTACCCGCCAAGACTGTCCGCAGCCTGGCGCGCTCGGCCTGGCTGATTTTCCCGTCCCGTTCCAAGCTGGAAAGTTGCGACAACTCGCTCTCCGGTGTCTGTGCCTGCGAGGCTTCGAAGTACTGGTTCTTGAGCGCGGTCTCCGCGTCGGTGAGCAATGCGCCATGCTCCGGCGAAACTGCAGCCGCGCGCACGCCGAAATCCGTCAGCTCTTCACTCTTCATGAGTTGCAGTACGGCGAGTCCTTCGTCAATGCGACCCAATTCCATCAGCCAATCGGCCACGTCGCGGTATGCCGCAGCCTTATCGCGAAGAAAGCCGGCTTCGAAGGGTTTGTCCTCGCCAACGAAGTGGCTGCGTTCGGATTCGATCTGTGCCAAAGCTTGCTTTCCGAAGAAGACTGCGAGCGTGCTCTCATCGTGCTCGCGCAGCACCGCCGCCAATTGAAAATACGCTTGCCACAGCGACCCCGGCGTTCCCGCGCTCTCGGCTGCGGCGACCGCGCGAATCGCAAAACTGCGCGCCGTCGCACTATCCGAGCGCGCGCTGGCGAGCCGGCTCTGGTTACCAAAAATGGCTGCCCTAAGGTCAGGAGCGGAGTCGCGCGCGATCTCAACGCGTCTGGCACTTTCAGCGCAATTTGGCGCTGCGGCCGGAGTTTTGAGCTCGATCTCGCAGAGCGCGTTCAAGACCCTCAAGATCGCTGGATGCGATTCCGGCAATTTCGAGCGCAACAGGCTCGCTGCCTGCAGCAATTCGCGCCGGTCATTTGAGCCCCTCTCGCCCACTGCGCGAGCATGCTCCAACAATAGCCACGCGCGTTCGACGGCGAGGCTCATATCCTCGCCCGCGGCATCCAGCCCGGCCGCGAGTGTGCGCTCAGCCGCGGCGGAATCGCCGAGACTCATTTGCAGTGCCCCCAGGTCGCGATAGTAATTCACCAACCAGGGACGTTCGATGTCATTTTTGTTGGCAGCGATGATGGCGTCTGCCCGCTCGAACAGACGCAGCGCTTCCGGCAGCTGCCCCAGTTGATGTTGCGCATCGCCGAGTACTTGCAGAACCGGGACTAGGCGCGGTGCGTCGCGTCCCAGCGTAGCCTCCCCCAGGGTGAGCGCTCGCTCAGCTTGTTCACGTGCTTCACTGGCACGATTGCGGTCTTCGAGCAGAGTGGCCAGCTGATACAAGGCCGAGAATTGATGCCGTTGCAGCGGGCCTTGCATGCCCTGCGCGAGATCGACCGCACGCCGCAGCGCTGTTTCCGCTTGTTCATACTCGTCCAAGCGCTCGAGAATACGCCCGAGCAAAGCGTACGCCGGCACCAGCTGCCCCGCTCCTCGCTGCAGCTGGCCTTCAATACGCAGCGTCTCTTCGGCGTGCCGACGCGCTTCCTCGAAGCGCTCTTGCCGATATGTCGCCGCGGTCAGGGCACTTTCGACCGCGGCGCCGGCTTCGCTCACGGTATCGTGATTTTTCACCACAATCCCGTGTGCTCGCCGCAAATGCTGCTCGGCGAGAGCAAACTCCCGTTGCGCAAGTTCGACCTGGGCAAGACCCACCAGCACCTTCTGCAGTTCGATTTGTTTCTCGCCCGGTGCACGTTCGCGTACTTTCAGTGCCTCGTTCCAAGCGTCGCCGGACATGGCCAGCTTCCCTTGGCGAAAATACAGCCAGGCGTACGCGACATGGATGTCACCCAAAGGGACTCCGTAACGGCCGTAGTGATGTTCCAACATGGGCTGCGCGAGCTGCAGCACCGGCAGTGCTTCATCAAACTTGTCCATGTAAGCGATCAACGGTGTTGCGAGCGCAGCAAACCACCAGGCGAATTCTTTGGAGTGCTCTCCATATTTCGCTGCCACGCGTGGAATCGTTGTACACAAGATTGCAAATGCGGCCGACGGGTCGCTCTCGTTGTCGGCCTCGACGCGCTTGCGCAAGTCTCGGATCGAAGTTGTTGTGTCGGCGGGCGTCGCAACAGAGGCGCAAGAGGGCGGTAGCGCAAAATCGGCGGCGTTTACACTCAAGGGCAACCCGAGTGCGACACTGAGCAGCCAGGTGTTGGCGCCGCACCTCATCGGGAGTCCGGCGCTTCGACCTCGATCACCAGAACGCCGTCCGACGGGACGGGTATGTGGTGCCGCTCCAAAATTTCAGCAATTTCCTTGGGTAAGGGCTTGGGCAGGTCAACATCCATGCCGAGGCGGCCAAACCGCTCATAGCCGGTAACCGTTGCGCCCGCAGTCCGCAATTCTTCGGTCAATTGACGTCTAAACGCCGTTGGATCACGCGCTTGTATATGAGTTGTTCCGTGGTCGATTCCGCGCACATATTCCGGCTGCTTGAGCGATGACTGCCAGAAACCAATGCCGGCGGCGATGAGAATGACTGCCGCCGCGGGTATCGCCATGCGCCAACGCGGTCGTTGCTGAGAATACCGCGACCCGGCGGCGGGCTCTTGCGAAACCAGCAGCCCTTCGCGCCGGGCTCGCGCGATCAATTCCAATTCGCGCGCCGGATCAACGGGGGGGACGGCGGTCTCGCTCGCAAACTCTTGGCGGTGAATGAATTCGCGTAACGCCAGCGCTTCGAGCACGAGCGAAGATTGCGCACCTTCCCCAGCGACTGCTTCGATGCGCCCCGCCAGCGCATCCAACCACGCGTCATCGTCGTTCCGAATCACTCGGTTTCCCCCTGATCGCTCGCCAGCGCATACCAACCAGCCAGGTAGCGACGGGCTCGTTTGCGGCACTGTGAAATGAATTCGCGAGTCGCCCCCGGAGTCCGGTTGAGCAGCTGTGCAATATCGTCATTCGACAGACCGTCCTCCACGATCCAGGTCATGACGCCGGCGTGAAGCGGATCTTCTTCGTGGAATCGTTTCCATCCAGAACGAAACTGCAACTCATACTCGGCGCGACGCGCCAATGTCTCTGGGGTCGGATTGAGTTCCACGGAGAGTTCATAGACTTTCCGGCTCGCCGCATCCGTTAATCCCTCCCGATCTTCCATGGGCACCTCGCGAACCGTTTGGCGCAGGCGTTCGATCGCCCCATGGCGCAATATAACCTTGATCCAACGCAGCAGCTCCGAGTCGCCGCGGTATGAGGCGCAGCGGCGCCAAACCTTGATGAACGTCTCCTGCACCAGGTCGCGCGTGGCCTCGGGGTCCCGTAGGCTGCGAATTGCGTCTCGGTACAGAATTGCGAAAAAAGCGCGGTCCAGCTCGCGCAGCGCCTGCTCAATCGCGGCTCCTCCTTCGCGGCAGGCGCGCATAAACAACGTCTTATCCAACGCTTCGCAGCCCCTGTTCTGATTGCGACCCGGCCAAGCACCATAGAATAGCCCTCTTTAGAGCGCTGCATGAAGCGCCAGCACCAGAGGCCGGTGCAGTTGCCACCGGCTTGCGGATCGGGTTTCTCGACATCCGACTGACAGCACGGCTTGCGGCATCCTCGGGGGGACGCATCCTGGTCCGAGAAATTCCTGTTCAGAAGGCAGGCTTCTTCTGATCGGCCCTCTCGATCAGCTCTCTTCGTGCCTTCTCGGCGGCCGCATTTTTCGCATGCAGGGTATTGCTGGCGGCGCTGAGCGCATACGGCACGTTGACGAGTTCCACGGTATACGCCTCGAGCATCTGCGCATCGTGACGATTGAGCATGGCGGTAATCGCATAAAAGGAGCGAAAGCACGCCTGCTCGATGCCATTGGGTGTTTGCGGCGGCCCGTTGGCGATGTACTGCAGAAAGCTGCCGCCACTGCAAGCGGTCAGATCCTGCCCAGCGCTCGGCCGTAACTTGCCGCTTGAATCGAAAATCCAAAACAAGTAAAGACCGCCCCCGCCCCGGTCCATGGTGAGCGTCTCTTTGCCGTATTTCTCGTGCAGAGCCGATAGCAGGGCGGAAATCGACATTGGTTCCGAGGCATTGAAATTCTGCGATCGTTGGATCATCCAAACCGCGGGGTCGTTGGGCGCGCGCGTTAGAAAGGCGGTGATCAGGTCGCGATTGCTGGAATCAGTGACCGTCATGCTAAGTTGGCTGTCATCCACAGCCGTCAGGACCTGGAAACGCTTCGAGTGCTGCTGAAGTTGCGCTCGCGCCGCCATCATGGGCATGCCGGGGTAGATCCCCAGAAGATCCGGGGTCTTGGGAGCGGCATCGCGTGGATTTTGCGCGCGTGATGTCGCCGTAAAGGCCAGCAATGCGGTGACCGTTACAATCGCCGGTACGACTAGTCGCATGATTTTAGTTCTCCCGTTCATGTATGCGTATATGTGTGACTACAGCTTCGGGGCAGCGCGCTTTTCTGCGGCGCTGTCCTCACTCTTTGCCCGCCCATCGCGCTGCGCCCGTAGCCAGTCGCTGGTCGCCTGCCGGGACGCGTAGAGCAAGGCCGGACTATCGATACTCACCGTCAGCGAAGGCATCTTGCTATCTGGCGGGATAAGGTCACCGAGACCCAGGTTGACCGCGAAAATCAGCGGGCGGCAGAGCAGCCCTTTCTCGCGCGAAAGATTCGCCGAGACGGTGTTTAGACTGACGCCACCGGGCCAGTCCCTGTCCAACTGACCGCCGCTGGGTATTCCGGAACCATATCCAAAGGGGTCGAAACCGTTGCCTGAAAGGCAGCTTCGCTCCGAAGCGGTCATACGGCGAGTCAACGCCTTGCCACTTTCATCGAAAGCCCAAACGCGGGTCTCGCCGTCCGTTAAGACCTCCTGACCATATTTCTTTTGCAGGGCAGTCACTAGATTGCTTGCCGCGACAGGCTGCCCCTGAGGGAAGGTCACCGTTCTGGCAATTTGACCTAACAATGGCGGGCTGGGAGGGATCGTAAATTCCATCACGATCGCGTCGGAGCTGCCATCCAAGGCATCGTATCGGATCGGGTCATAGGGATTACGCACCGGCCCAACCGTATGCGCGACCGCGAATTGCGGCACGCGCTTAAATGTCCCGGGAGCATCTCCCGGCTCCAATCGCGCGTTGATGATGTCAATCTTCAGTTTGGGATTGAAGGCCTTGACCGCCGCGAAAGCCTGTTCCGGGGTCATGCCAAGCTTAATTCCCGCAATATCGATGAAACCGACCGAACCGGCGATGCGTTTCATGGCCTCCGGGCTGCAGCAATCACCCGATGGCGCCGTGCCGGGCGCGGCGCTCTGCGCGACGTTGACCCAGGTTCCTGCCGCAAACAGTACTGCCGCGACAATCGCCGCGCTTTGAATTCCGACCCATCGCTTCATGGCATCCCCCTTTCGTATTTCGCTCGTTTACCGCCACACATGTGCTGCATTACTGAGCTAGACGTACCTGGATGGAATTTGTCAGAGGGTATTCGTTGTCGGCCGGGGCTTCTCCGTCTGGTCCAGCTTTCTACCCTGACAAATGATCACTGGCCTCGTCTTAGAGACGGACCCATTGCTCAACGGCCCCAAATGGAGGGGTTCAATGGGCGAACCCGAAGCTATAGGAGAACAACTACATGGGACTCATGCCTCAAGGTGCTGGTAACCCGTTCACGAAGCTGGATAGGCAAAGCGTTATCGGGACCCTGAAAGCCACCGGATCGAGGGATCCGGATATCCTCTATGCGCAGAAGGCGAAGCTGCTCGCTCCTGCCAAGCAACTCAAAATCCTAGCGATCTTCATGGTTGCGGTGGGCGCGTTTTTTACGATCACCGTAGTTCTGGCCATCGCCGGCATTCCGCTAATCCTCTTTGCGTGGTGGACATGGCGCTTTAGCGGAAAGAACATCGCCGCGGTGGAAACAGCGTTCGCTGAATACGCCGCTTCGCCCTGAAGAACTTCCGGAGAAGCAAATGAAACCGATCCCCTGTCCTCATCGAGACTTGCCGAACTGGCTATCGACTATTTCCCGCGGGTTGGTGGCGGTCTGCGCCATTTCAAGCAGCGCGCCGGCGCAAATGGCTTCAACCGGAATTAAAATCGGAGACGCCGTGGAGGTCGTGACCGGATTTGGCTGGACTCCGGCGCGGGTCATCGCAATAAATGGGAATTCCTACCGGGTAGTCGTCCAGGGCCACCAGCTATCCAAGGATTATCCCGCCGAAGTGCGCCGCATCGGAGGCGCTACCGCCCAAGACCACGCCAGTGGGCAGTATCGGCTGGGAGATGCCGTGCAGGTTAATTTCCAAGGTCGATGGATCGACAGCAAGATCGTTACAGAGATGGGGATGGAGTACCAAGTGGAGTTGCCCGGCAGCCGCACGGCCTGGGTCAGTCCGCAGAACTTGCGTCCCGCCGCGGCGGCTACGGCGGCTGCGGCGCCGAAGGTTGGTAGTCCGCCCACGGCGGGCATGACGAGTTGCGCGGGAAAAATCGAAGGTCGTTACGCGACCACAGGAAATTTCGGCGCATTCACGATAACCTTTCGGTCCGGCAAAGCCACGATGACCGATGTAGGCGGCAATGATGAGGCTTTCGAATGTTGGATGAAGGGCGAGAAGCTGCTGTTGCATCAGCCCGGAAGGTCCAACCTCGATATGCCCATCGACATCAACAATGATGGGACCTTGCAAACACCGCTCGGAGAGATCAAAAAGAAAGGCAATTGATCGGGACAGCCACCGAAACTGCTCACCGATCGGAGCTTTTGTGCGCGCCGCAGACGGTGCTGCCCGCCGGTGACCGCGGCGGTTTGGTAGAATCGACATCGTCGCAGCGCGTTCAAAACCGTAACGATCAGCAAAATCTTTCCGTCTATGAGGTAGCGACTGGTCAGCGTGCATGGCGTCGAGACTTCTATGCTCTTCAGAATGTTCCGCTCGGCGAAGTACGTGCCAAGTCGTACCTGTCAAAGACCACAGGCTCTGAAGCCGCGCGCCCCAAATTGATAACCTAAGGATGACCTCGATTGCGACGCCAGTAAAGATTTCAAGGTGCTAAACTTGCGCGCACTCATCACCCGCGCATCCGATGTGAACATCACTCTGGACTTGTATCCGTTCAGCGGACCCTAGAAAGTCAGGGAAAGGGGAGGAAACGTATGAGAGCACTCGGAACTAAAGTTGCACTGCGAGCCGCATCCTTGTTGCTTCTGTTCGGCGCCGCTGTGCCCTTGCGTGCGCAGACCACCGATTCTGCCGTGCATCTCCACGTCTGCAATAAGGGCACGGTTCCCGTCGAGGTGCTCGCTGCGCAGAAGAATGAACCCCTGCTCGGAAACTTGTACTGGGACGTCGACGGCACGACCGTCTCTCCCGGGGAATGTAAACACGTTTATGGGACTACCGCTGGGTATCCGGCTTACATTGGATTTGGCCTTGCCGATGCGAAGGGTCAGTGGGGATCAGGCAAAATTGCCCAGGTGCCCGATTTGGGTGTGTTCATCCGGTGGTTTCACACGCAAAAAGTCTTGACCGCAGCCACGGTCGCTTTATGCGCCCAGAAAGATGCGACTAGTTACCGCACGGACGGCGACCTACCTGCCAATTGCACCGGGCTCAAATTTATGAAGGACTTTAACGGACATCTTATTGCACCGGACTCAAGGTACGGGCCACTCCTCCCTCTCACCTCCGCTCTGTATCTCGAGACGGTTGGGCAATCTTGCACCGACGCCGGCATCGGAAGTCCCTGCCATTTTTATCTGAACGTCTCGCCCAGCGCCGCCGACCGGGAGCTGCACGCTACGACGGGAACGGGTAGCGGTGCAGAAGACGTGAAGGACAATAGCGGCGATTCCGTCGGCACTCAGGTGCTGAAAGCCGTGGCGAAGGCCGTGGCGGAGGAGCGCCAGAGACAAGACCAGAGACAAGCGCAGGTTGCGACCGCCACCCCACGCGGCGGCTTCGTGGGCTTTAAGGATGGCTGCAACGCGTTTTATCGTGACCCGGCGAACGCCCGACTCAGCATGTCGGACGCGACCGGTTGGTGTGCGTGCCTTAGTGAGCAGTATCGCAACTTGATGACGCCCGAAGAGGAAGCAAAATACGCCAATGATTACGGTCGCCTCTTCCATGGTGGAATTGCACAGCCGTGGGGGTACGGACTGTCCAAATCTGACCCAGCATGGCCTCGCCTTCATCCCGCGGTCGATCGATGCGCCCGCTAGTTTTATTCTTCGTCGGCCGGACCATTCAGCCGCTGCACTTCGCTATCCTGCTCCGCTGACGGTCCGGCCACTTCGTCCTGCAGTGGCGTTCGCCGCATACGGCTCACCCTGACTCGGCCCGACACGGCGAGTCAGGCGCGGGCCCGAGCGCAATGCTCCGGCATCGTGCCTTCACTGCCGTAATCAAGGGCCTGAACATTCAGGATCAAGGCCTCGCTTTGCTCCGTGCCACCAATTTATCGAAGTCGTCCAGCATATCGGACGTGCTCATGGCGGTAGCGAATTCGCTGACCCAATGCCGAACGGTGGCGACGTCGACCTCGGGATGCGCAGCCAGCAGGCCTTCGATGTCCTGCAGGTCTTTTGGCCGCCGAGCAACGGCCTTCATGATGAGCAGATCTTCTACACGCGGCAAGCGTACGCGCAGCCCGCCGATGTCGTGAATCTTGCTGTTGTCGATCGCCGCCTGCTCGAACGACAACCCGCCAAATGTAACGTCGATGTCGATCCCGGACTCCACGTGTCTCATCAAAAGGACGCGGCTTCGGCGCGCGAAGTCGAGCGGGTTCTCGATGCGGGGAAGGATTCCGTGACGTGCTGCAGTGGATACCGCATTGGCCCACTCTCCTTCCGGAAGGATCGCGAGGGCATCGACATCGTGGGTCAGCCGCGGTCGGCCTAACACCGAAGCCGCAACTCCACCGATGACCATGGACGGCATATTCGCGGCATCCAGCCACTTCATCAAGTCGGCGAGCGCGGCCAACAGGGTTGCCGGGACGCGGTCAACCACGCAATGCTTGCCGAAGACAGGCCCACCGATCACGAACGAGCTGAACACCGTTCTCGCGTTCCGGATCCGCCCCAAAGAGGTCGCGCGATGCCATTAGAGCTGACAACTGACGCAGTTTGACGTCCATGGAAGTGCGGCGCAGCTCTACGAGTTCGATCTCTTCAACCAATTCCCAACGCTTGAAGTAAGCCTGGGCTTCAGCGGGGGTTATTGCGGCCATGAGCGTGATGATACGCCTCGCCGCCAAAGCACGCTGCCGTGAAAGTTAACCCCGTTGTTGATCCTGTGACGATATAGCTCTATGGAACAGATATTTGGTATGCGTCCGGCGCTTGCGCAATGCCACGCCGCTCGGTGGAACGAATGACGACTCAGAGCAAGGAGGCGCTATGCGGAGAATGAGAGGAATTTCTGCGTCGCTTCTCCTATGGCTGTTGCCACTGAGCGCTTTACCGCAGTCGTTCACACCCAAGGATCTCGAAGGAAGCGACGGAGAGGTTGGCGCTTCCGTACAGCACAACGCCGGCTCTCTTGGGCGAGGTCTGATCGCCGCCGGCACTCGCGACTGGCGGTTGCGCGACAGTGCTTCCCTGAACCGTCACGGTTTCCGTCACGGCCGTGGACTGCGCTTCGCCGTCGCTCACGCTAAGTTGAAAGACCAGCGTATCGGCCTGCGACGGTGTCACGAGGCTCGGTCGCGCCGTCGTTCCACCGATCAACTGCACACTCGTCCCCGCGGTTTGGGTCCAGGTGTAACTCAACCCATCGCCATCGGGGTCCGAGCTTGGCGATCCATCCAGGGCGAACAAGGTTGCAACACTAGCCGTGGCATCGCCGGCCACCGTCGCGGTGGGAGCACGGTTATTCACCGTGACCGTCATCGTGGATGGCGTGGACGATGCGTTGCCGTCGCTGACGATCAACTGAAAGGTCAGAGCCCCACCGACGCCGGGGGACGTAAAGGTCGGCTTCGCGGAAGTATTGCTGCTTAAGGTGACGCTCGTGCCCGCGGTCTGGGACCAAGTGTAGGTGAGCGGATCTCCATCGGCGTCCGCACTGCCGCTGCCATCCAGCGTGACACTGGTCCGCTTGGCGACGCTGATGGCATTCCAGCGTTGGCGGATGGTACGTGATTGGGTGGCGCTGACGATCCCCCGCCGCCACCGCCGCATGCCGACAGCCCCAAGGTCGTCGCCGCAATCAGCACAACCGGATGAAGGAAAAGGTGACGCAATCCCAGCCGAGAGATATCCATGTTGTTTTTAGTATCCCGCGCCTTCCAGTAGCGCTCTGCAAAGAATACCAGCACAGAGCCAAAGGCTTAAGAGATTTCATATATCGCCGTTAATGCGTCGAGCGCAGGCGTTATTGATGCGCAGATATCTATCCGATAATGGCAATATGTTGAAAGCGGTAGCAATCCACGTCGTTGGATTCGGTAAGACGTCGGATGCGGCTGCCGGACGGACAGACCATATCTGTAGATCGTAGCTCATACGAATAACCACGTTCGAACTCCGAGCCACTTTCCTTCGGTCGGATCCCCGGAATCCGGTGTCCCCGTGGAATTACCACATCGATACGCGCCGGAATATTGTCCATCAGGCCGTGACGCGCGAGCGCAAACTCCGGCTGATTTGCTCAACAATCCCTTGGTCTCGATAGGCGTAGAGACGCTCCGCGGACAGGCCGTGAGCTACCGCCTCGGTATACGTGAAGACCGAGGGAAGTTTCCTGTGCAGTAGAGTTGTGGCTTTGGGACGCACCGATGAAATCGTGTACAGATATTGGATTCCTGTCTACGCTTTCATCGGTGCCCGGAGTCGAACGGAGGACCTAATGAACGAGCGCGCCGAGCGATGGGCACAACGGCACTGAATGGGACAACACCGTTCTCGAGCGATGCGCAGGTGCCGCGTAACTTCTTGACTATGCTGGCTTAAATGGTGGGTCGTGTAGGGATCGAATCTACGGCCAATTGATTAAGAGACGCACACGTCGAACAACATTTATATCAGTAAAAACAAGCACTTAAGACCCCGCAGCGAGCCACGATTTGCCGAGTTAAAGTGAGATAAGTCTTTGAATTCGTAGATCTCCAGCCGCCTCCAAGCGAAGACCTGGTTGGCGTTGAGGTTATGACGACGGGCCACCATCGCCACCGAGGCACCCTTCGCACGCGTCTACTCAACAATCCGCAGCTTCTCTTCGATCGTGTGCCGCGTCCGAGGTCCAGTCCGCCGGCCGAGCGTATCAGTCGTGACGATCGCTTCGAAGATGCCCACCTTACCCCTACGTGGACGCCTACGATGTGCCCACTTAGCTCATCATGGGTACAGCGAGCTCGACCGGCCATGCGGCCCAGACCGGACGGTTACGATCTCCCTATTTTCCAATGGCACAACTCGGGCGCTTTGGCAGCCGTCCCGATCCTCACGATTGATTTGTGGTGATAGTCGCCACTAAGGCAGCATTTACTGGGAGGACCAGCGAGTTATGTTGCCGCTCGCACTGCCATAGATGTATTCTAAATTCTGTATTACAGTATTGTCGTATTACGATTGGAGTGGAACAATGGCCATGAGCGTTCGATTGGATCCGACTTTGGAAAGCCGCGTAGAGCAGGAGTCGCGGCGGCTGGGCGTTACCAAGTCCGAGTTCGTCAAGGACGCACTCGAACGGGTGTTGGGTCTTAAGAATCCGGCGGACTTGCTCAATGCCGTGCGAAGCGAGAAGCCAATGGGAAATCCGCAAGCCTCCCGCAATGTCTCGGCAAGAATGAGGGCCAAGCTACGTGCGAAGTTGTCTGATTGATTCCGGACCGCTGATCGCGCTATTCGCGGTGGATGACCACCACCATGCTCGCTTCGATGCCTTAGTGAAAGAATTGTCGGCCGGTGGACTTCGGCTCATTACGACCTGGCCCTGTATTGTCGAAGCCTCGTATCTACTGGAAATACCCCAGCGTTTTGAAATGCTCAAATGGATAGAACTCGGCGGCGCGGTGGTTTATCCGTTTGAGCCCGCACATCTTGGCGAGATCGTTCGATGGATGCGTCGATACAGCGAACGCGGAAAGCGCGAGATGGATCTCGCAGATGCATCCCTATATTGGCTGGCCGTAGAAACGGGACTGACTGAAATCCTGACAGTCGACGTTTCGGATTTTTCACGCTATCGCCTTCCGCGCGGCAAAGCTTTCACATTGCTGTAACAGTATCGGGCTCGAGCAGGACCCGCAACGCATCGCGGCTGACGGGCACACGACCTTCGACGAGATGCAGGTCAAGGCCGATGCGGCGCGAGGTGATGAACCACCAGGTCGTGACCTGGTCAGTCGCCCGGTTCGCGCGTATGCCGCATCCGAAGTTGAGGTAAGAGTCCCCCTTTGCAACCTCGAGCCACAGGTATCCCTGAGGCTGCGGTTCATCTCTGCCCGACAGCATCCACGCCCGCAGCACTCCCGACTGTTCCCCGGCGGCGTCGATGCGCCGGGTGTCGGCGTCCAGTAGAAAAGGCAACAGCATGTTCATTGCGGTCGATTTACCCGACCCGTTCACTCCGCGCAGCAGCAGGCGACCGCCACCGAACTCCAGAGTTTCATCTCCGTACTGATATACGTTTATGATGCCGGCACGACTGAGCGTCCAGCGCTCGGGACGATCGGAAGCTGGTGGCACTAAACCACCTTAGGCGCGGTGCGCGCCCGTTGCTTCTTCGGGAACAGAGCATCGATGGTTGCGCCAGCCAGAGCGTCGATTGGCAGCACACGTACTCCTGGCTCCAATTCGTACGTCCGTGATCCAGGATATAAAACCACGAGTTGCTCGAGCTTCAGATCCGCGAGCGCAGAACGCATTGATGCGGTAATTGTAGGGGCATCCGCGCGCTTAATTTCTATTCCCAATCGGCGACCGTTCTTGAACAACAAGAGATCCAGTTCAGCGCCCTGATGAGTGGCCCAGAAATATGCTTGATCGGGCTGCAATTGACTGAGCACCTCTTCCACCGCATAACCTTCCCACGAGGCGCCGAATCTGGGATGCGTAAACAGTTCCCTCTCTGTCCGAATGCCCAGCAGGGCATGGAGAAGGCCGCTGTCCCGAATGTAAACTTTGGGCGCCTTAACCTGACGTTTGCTGAGATTCTCATGCCACGGCTGAAGCTGACGCACGACCAGCAAACCTGTAAAGAGATCCAAATACCGCCGCACCGTCGATTCGCCGATGCCTAGTGAACGGGCGGGATCGGCGGCGTTCCAGATATTGGCATGGCAATGGGCGACCATTGTCCAAAAGCGCAGCAGCGCGGGTGCCGGAATGTTGATTCCGAGCAGAGGTACATCCCTTTCAAGAAAAGTCTGAATGAACTGTTGCCGCCATGCAAAGCTGTTCTCATTGGTTTGCGCCAAGAACGATAGGGGAAATTCGCCGCGTTGCCAGTGGCGGTTTAGCTCGGACGCCCCCACTTCGTCGAGGCTGAAGCCTCCCACTGGAATAATTTCAATACGTCCGGCGAGAGACTCGGCGGATTGCCTGAGGAGATTGGGCGACGCGCTACCGAGAATGAGAAAGCGGGCCCGCAAAGGCTTGCGATCCGCAAGCACTCGCAGCACTTGAAAGAGGTCTGGTCGGTGCTGAATTTCGTCAATGACGACGGTGCCGCGGAGTTCCTCGAGCGCCGTCATCGGTTGGCTGAGTCGCGCGAGACTCGCTGGATCTTCCAGATCGAAGTAATTGGCTGAATCCGACGGTACGATGTGCCGCGCGAGTGTGGTCTTGCCGCTCTGGCGCGGCCCGATAAGCCCCACAATGCGGCTGCGTTTGAGCGCGGTAGTGATCCGAGTGTGCAATCGAGATCGCTTGATCATGGCCAAGATTACCATGAAAATCCACCACTCCGCGGGGGAATTTCATGGACGAAAAGCGATATTCAACGTTGGTGGCCGCTTGGCCACGGTTGACCGGATAGTCAATAATGCCTTGGTGGATTCAGGCTGTTTCGACGCGGCACCCGCCCCGCACTCTTGTTCACTCGCTTGGCACGGAGAATTGAACCACTTCAGAGAGCCAGATTGGCGTAAGTTCGATTCGCGCCCTCCCCACATGCTGTCCCTACAGTCATTGATTTCCCGGTTTTAGTGCGACTTTCGGTAGATGGTGGGCCGTGTAGGGATCGAACCTACGACCAATTGATTAAGAGTCGCAGATACCAACGACTCCTTTTAATAATAAAAACAAGAAGTTATGACTATACAACTGTGCCACGATTTCCTGAGTTATTCGCAGATAAGGCTTTGAATCCATTACCTTCGAGCACATTCAATGGCACAAGGGAATTATTGAATAACCTAAGCCGATAGGTTAATCTATCCCATGAGTCGTGTGTTCATTTCTGCGGGCACAGGAGCCGGGATCTACGTCTTCTCCGACGCCCGCCATCGCGGCGAAGGTTGGATTGCGCGAGTGAGATTTTCTTACCTCGACAGTACGGCGGAGCTGATCAGCATCGCCCCAGTGAAGAACATTCCTCTGCAACGCGTAGTGAACCATCTCTTGAGCGATGTTCAAGCGCGACTGCCGGATTGCCGACGTAGCTGGTGGTTGACGCGAGGAACGACTTGTTTGGCGAACCAATGGGCCATGGTGAATAAAGCGGGAAAGATCGAGCTTCTCCCGAAACCCACTCCGAGTGCGAAACAGATCGCCAAGGCCGAATACGATCCCACCAAGGAACAGGTTCACGTGATCTTTCGAGATGGCACAAAAGTGCAGGTGAAATTATGACCACAAATGTACAACGGATCAGTGACGCCGAGTACGCCGCGGCGCTTGCCGCCGGCCGAATTGAGGCCGAGACCGAGATTCGGGCGCAAGCTGTCCGCTACGTCCCCGAGCGGGATGCCATTGAGATCGTCACGAACCGCAATGCTGGCTTCTTGATTCCGCGACAGTGGATCGGGGCACTGCAGGACGTTCCTACCGGCGAATTGAGCAAACTCGAAGTGTGGCCGGACGGATCGGCGATTGAACTCGAGGACCGAGACATTCAGATTAGTGTGCATGGGCTCCTGACAGCGATCCTGCCGGCGATGCTGCCTTCGCGATCCGTTGCAGCCATCTTTGCGAGTCGCGGCGGCCAGGCGACCTCACGCGAGAAGCGCAAAAGCTCGCGAATCAACGGTCGTAAGGGTGGTCGGCCTCGAAACAAATCATCTTCGGAGGTGGTCTGATTTTCGCAATCCGCGCGATATTTCAGTGGCAATGTGTGGCCTGCTATCAGTTTCATTGACACCTTGTTTGGAGCGATGATGCACAACGAGGTGAGTTATGGGACGCAGGCATTTTAATCGAGAGTTCAAGCTTGAGGCAGTCAAGCTGGTGAAGGAGCGTGGGGTTTCGGTGTCGCAGGCGGCCCGAGATCTGGGCATTGGGGCAAGCGTGGTTGGCCGGTGGGTTCGCGAGATCCAGGCTGATAAGACCCACGCATTTCCCAAACCATTGGGCTTTTCGTCAAGGACCCGACATGAGGTTCGCGGCAATCGCCAAGTGCCTGCACCAGTGGCCCTTGGCGTGGCTTTGTAAGACCCTTGAGGTCATCCGTGGCGGCTTCTACGCGTGGGCCAAGCGGCCGGAGTGTGAGCGGTCTCGGGTCGATACGCAGTTGACCGCCTCGATCCGCACGAGCTTTGCTGAGAGTGACCAGACCTACGGCGCTCGGCGCGTGAGGCGGGATCTGCGCGACTGGGGACATCGGTGCGGCGTACATCGGGTCGAGCGTTTGATGCGTAAAGCACTGCTGGAAGCGCGTCCAAGGCGGCGTCGGCAGCCCATCGACCAGGGTACTCGGATCGAACACACGATTGCGCCCAATGTGCTTGTTCGGCAATTTGCCGCCGGCGAGCCGAACATCAAATGGGCAGCGGACTTCACCATACATCTGGACGACGGAGGGCTGGCTGTGCGTCGCGGCGGTACTGGATCTGTTCTCTCGTCGCGTGGTCGGCTGGTCGATGAGCTCGCAGATGACCGCGCAGTTGGTGACCGATGCGATGCTGATGGCGATCTGGCGCAGGGGCCCAGTAAAGGCGCTGCTGCATCACTCGGACCAAGGAAGCCAATATACAAGTGAAGACTTCCAACGTTTGCTCAGCGCCCACGGCATCACCTGCAGCATGAGCCGGCGTGGCAACTGTTGGGACAATGCGGCCATGGAGAGCTTCTTTTCGACTTTGAAGACCGAGCGGACAAACCGAAATCAGTACTCGACTCGAGATGCGGCACGAGCGGATATCTTCGATTACATCGAGCGGTTCTACAATCCACGGCTCCGGCACTCAACATTGGGATACTGAAGTCCGATCAACTATGAGAAATTGGCGGTCTCAGATTAAAGGTGGTGTCAACCGAACCGGTAGCAGGCCAGAGCGCTCCGCGGAGCCTTACGCTCAAGTCGTTACTGCCGCAAACGGGGCAGGTAATCCCATAGATTTCGCGGATGCCGCGATTGGTGCGATTGCAGTAGAGCACAACTACATACTGGCGACTCGCAATGTAGGGGACTTCAAGGGAACAACGGTCCTCTGGTTCAGCTCATCGGTCGGTCTCCCAGTTCGCCCCGCTTCCGTTGCAAGGCGAGTTAACGCGGCCCGGCGGTCGTTTCGTTGGTTGGCCGTTCGGTTATAAGACGATCTCGAGCGCGTGGCGAACAGCGCGCTCAGCGCACTGGAAGTGCGCTGCCATCTTGAGCAGACCTGCAGGCTTACTGCCGCGGCGGCGCAACCAGCGGCGAAGTGCAGCCGAGCGATATCGGCAACTTCGCGGTGACGGAGACGAATTAGATCGACAAGGCACCGTTCGGCTGAGTACGGCCCAAGATTAAGGCAGTGGCCTGCATCGATTTCCTCGCACCCTCGGTCGAAGGTCTCAGCTGCAAAAACGTGAATATCGACCGGTGAACGCAGCGCAGCTACCTGGCTTCCGCGCGGAATGTGATCAAGCAGCGGGTGCGGCGCGGTGTTCGATACGCAATCTCGAGGAGATTTTGATCCGACTCTGCGGTACCTGCCCGCTGGTAGAGCCCACGTCCGTTTTGCTTCAATGAGACCCTGATCTCGGTACGTATACAGCCGCTCCGCGGAAATTCCGGCACCCTTGCTGCGGTATAGCTAAAGACCTCCGGAACTCCGGCGCGGTCGGATATGGTGGCTTTAAACTTCACTGATGAAATTGCATACAAGAACACATATCCTGTCTACGTTTTTGTCGGTAGTGCTTACCCCAGCGCAATCAGCGAGAACTGGGTGCATGCGCCTCCTCCCTGCGACAACCTTGAGCGTGTGTGTCCCGCAATACTAAGTGCAGGTAATTTCCGCTGTGTGGTGGCGCCGCCCCCTCCCGAATTCATGTTGTCATTGTTTTAAAAGAACAACTTTTCGTCAGCGTGCCTGAGGCCCCACTAAGGTCCCCAAAAATGGTGGATGTAATCGGACC
The DNA here is from genome assembly GCA_034667905.1 of Gammaproteobacteria bacterium. Taxonomy (GTDB): domain Bacteria; phylum Pseudomonadota; class Gammaproteobacteria; order Steroidobacterales; family Steroidobacteraceae; genus Bog-1198. The sequence goes on from JAXDQK010000054.1 coordinate 115,071, forward strand.
TCAGTAGACGACGGGTTCGTTGGACGACGTATTGCCAACGAAATTATCAAAAGGCCTTTGCCGATTGGCTCATCTCGCTTTCTGCCGCAGACTCACCATCGATCTGCAGAATTCCTCAAGCGGCGTACGAATTTTCCCTTCGGGCCGCCCTCGTTGATGGAGTCAGCAATGGATATCCATCCGCCACCGGTTTGGTCCAGGGTGAACTCGATACGCGCGAAATTGATCCCTTATAAGCAATAAAGGATGCGGGACTGGAGATCCCCCTCCGCGATTTCTCATGGAGGGGGATCGGCTACGAAAACAAAGCAGTAATGAGGCTATCTGCTACTCACCGATCGTCTGATCCGTGGCAGGCGCCCTCGCCCTTGTTCGAGTAAGTCCCTGTCGGCGCGACCGCTGGCCATTGGCCGTTGTTCACGGGACCTTGTAATGCCGACTGGAAATGCCATCGGTAGCCGTGCTCATCAAGCGTCAATGCCATCACGCCCCAGTAATCCCCGGTTGCCGCGACGAGATTCTGCGCGTTGAAGTTCGTGTTGCCGCTCGGATCCTCCAGGTTTGTTTCTCCTGAGCCGCTGACCACAGCGGTTGTGATGACCGGATCGAGTGTCTCGCCGCCCGTGCCGCGATCGAATCCAGCGTAGCCGCGCTGCCTCGCGTCGATCTCAGCGAAATCCAGACCGCTATTGCTTCAGTATCTTCGTTTGTTGAGTTCTAGCCGAAGCTCAGCGTATGCTGCTTAGAAGGGATGCGGGCAGCGCCTAGATTTGCACTGCAATTATTCCGCCTATAACGAAAGAAACTTTGCGGAGTCAGGGATGAGACAGAATATGGTGAGTACTGCCGTAAAGGGTTTGATTGCCTGTGCCTTTGCACTTCTGGCACTGACAGGCTGTGGCGGTGGAGGCGGAAGCGCCCCTGCCTCTACTCCACCTCCCCCTCCTCCTGCGGCGCTGACCTTCAGCCCGGCGTCCGCGACGATCAGTTCGCCTGCGGGCACGGCAACGGCTGTCACTTTAACCGCCTCACCCGCAGCTGGCCTCACCGGCACTTTGTACGTGAAAGTAACGGATTCGGTTCTGTCTCCGAGTGTCACCTTCGCGGCCACCACAGGCGGTAAGTACAGTTTAACCCTCGAGAATTCCACCGCCCTCGCGCAGGGCAGCTATTCGGGAAATTTGACGGTCGACGTGTGCTCCGACTCGGCCTGCACTCAAGCCGTGGCAGGCTCGCCGGTGACGCTGCCCTACGCCTTTACCATCACCCAGGCGCCGCCGGCGCAAGTGTTCGCACCGACACCTAGCGCGCTCAATGCGAGCTTTACCGCGGGCCTGCCACCCAACATTTCGGTCACGCTTACGCCGAGCCCGCAATTCACCGCCCAGCTCTTTGTATCCATCTCACCGACCAACATCATGCAGCTGGGTGCGACCATTACCGCCAATGCCGGCGGGACCTACACGGTGAACATGACGCCGCTTGCGAGTCTTGCGCCCTCCAATCCCACGGGGACACTGACCCTCAAGCTGTGCCTTGATGCGGCCTGCGGTACGGTCGCTCCAGGATCACCGGTCACCTTGACGTATAACTTCACCATTTTCGCGCCCCCGCCCGCGCTGACACTCACGCCGAGCACCCTCTCGGGAAGTTTCGTCGCGGGATCTCCGTTTCCTCCAAATATCACCGTGCAGGCGACTCCTTCGCCGGACGTCAGCGGCCAGCTTTACGTCACCGTCAGTGATACCACGGGCACCTTCTCTTCTGCGGCCTCCTTCGGATATCTAGATCAAACCAAACCCTATCAACTGCTTCAGGTCCAGGCGCTCTCCACGCTGGCGGCGGGAAGCCACTCGGGCAACATCAAACTAAACGTCTGCAACGACAGCGCCTGCACGACACCGGTGTTGGGCTCACCGGTCACGGTGCCGTTCAACGTCACCATCGCGCCGGCGCCGGCCAATGCCGGACTGACACCGCTGGTTCCCTGGTCAGGCGTAGCAGGATGGAACACATATCAGGGCAACGCATCGCATACCGGCTTTGTGCCGGTCACGTTGGATCCCACGATGTTTGCGTATCGCTGGCTCTGGCAAACCCCTTCAACGGCAACCGACGCGGCCGCGCTGAGCACGCTCACGGTCGCCGGAAGCCAGATATACGTGGATTCCGGCCACGTTCTGTACGCACTGAAGGAATTCGACAAGTCCACCGTGTGGAGCCACGATTTCTCCAACATCGTTTATGTGCCAGGCATCGTGGCGGATTTGGACCCTCCCGCAGTTAGCGGCGCCAATGTGTATGTTGCCACCAGCGCGCAGACGGCGACCTACATGTTCGGCCTCAAGGCGAGCGATGGAACTCAACTGTTCCAAACTGCGTTCAGTTCACAGTGGGAACACTACCTCGCCCCCACGATCTTCAACTCTGTGGTCTATACGGACGGCGGCGAGTACGGCGGCTTGATTGCGTTTGATGGCACTATCGGCGCGCAGGACTTCTTTGCGATGGAACAGCAATACGATTGGTGGACACCGGCGGTAGATGCGAACTACGCCTACGCATATACCGGCGGGTTCCTCACCTGGGTCAACAACACCACCGGGGCCGCAGTTGGCACCATCACCGATCCTACCTTTCAGTGGTCCGGTTACAGCATCCACGGTGCTCCGGTATTGGGAGCCGCCGACTCCGTGTTCATGGTCAATGTTGGCGCCCCCACGACGAACTCGCTGGTGGACTTCAACACGGGCACGAGCACAGTTGCCTGGTCCAACCCGGGGCCCTACGGTGGCAATCCCGCGTATGCGCACGGCGTGATCTACGCCACTAACAAGACCCCTATGCGCTTGGAGGCGCGCGCCGAAGCCGACGGTACGCTTCGGTGGAGTTGGTCTCCGACCAACAGCGGAGACACGAGCTACGTCGGCGATGTCCTGGTGACCAACAATCTGGTGTTCCTCAGCACGAACACGACCATTTACGCGATCGACACCACCTCACATCAAAGCGTATGGAGCATGCCCACCAGCGGCTATCTGGCTCTCTCAGAGAACGGAGTGCTGTACGTCGTAGAAAGCTTCAACTCGGCCACCACAGGGAGAATCTATGCGATCAACGTCAAGTAGATCCAGGTGGACGGACTGCATTTTTAGACAACGATCACGCTAGGGAAAGACTTGTCGTATTGGCAACGGGCGCTTGGCGCGGCTGGTCTTGTGTCCGCTTCGCTCCTGACGGGATGTGGAGGCGGCGGTGGGGGCGGCGGCCCGGCCCCAACTTTTGCTGTCGGGGGCTCGATCAGTGGCCTGACGGCTGGCGGGCTGACCCTGGCGAATGGCAACGACACCGTATCGCCGGCATCGGGCGCGACCTCATTCCAGTTCTCCACGAAGCTGTCGAACGCGACGAGCTATGCCGTTACCGTTACTCAGAGTCCTCCGGCATTGAGTTGCACGGTGTCGCATGGTACCGGCGTGATAAACCAGGCGGCGCCAACGGACATCGCCGTTACTTGTGTACCGGTGCAGTACACCCTCGGCGGAAGCATCTCCGGTTTGACCTTCGCGGGGCTGGTGCTCGCGAATGGGAATGATTCCGTGACGGTCGCCAACGGCGCGACCTCGTTCGCATTCGCCACGCCTCTCCTGAACGGGGCCAGCTACTCCATCACCGTGTCGCAGACACCCCCTGCTCTTTTGTGTTCCGTCAGCAACGGAACTGGGTCGATCAACCTCGCATCACCGACCAATATCAGCGTGACCTGCGCCCAGCGCCAATGGACGTGGATGAGTGGTTCCAGCACAGGTAACCCGCCGATGATTGCAGCGACAGAGGGTGTTCCATCCGTGATCCCACCCAGTGCGCGTCGCGATGCCGTCTCATGGAAGGATGCCGCGGGGAATTTCTGGGTATTCGGCGGCGAGGCTCCATACACCGCAGGGACTGGCTACCCCAACGATCTGTGGCGGTACGACCCCGTCACCAGCGAGTGGACCTTGGTGAGGGTCTCTCTTGGGAATGGCGTAGCAGTCTATGGGACCCTGGGTGTGGCCGCAGCAGTAAACACACCTGGCGGGCGTCACTGGGCTTCGAGTTGGATCGACAAAGCCGGCGACCTCTGGGTGTTTGGCGGCATTGGGTTCGACACCACCAACACCTGGGGGCTGCTCAATGACCTGTGGCGCTACCATCCTGCTACCGACGAGTGGACCTGGATCAGCGGCTCACAGAACGCGTACGCGTTGAGTGTCTACGGACCCTTGGGCGCGGCCACGGCGTCGGCAGTACCCGGCGCTCGGGATCGGGGCGTTACCTTCACGGATTCCGCCGGCGACCTCTGGATCTATGGTGGATTCGGCGATCGTCCTGACGGTCAAACGCGAGGGGCCCTTGATGAGCTTTGGAAATACTCCATCGCGTCCGGTGAGTGGGCCCTGATCAGCGGCGACGGAACGGTCGATGCGCCGAGCGTCTACGGGACCTTGGGTGTGGCGGCGGTCAGCAATTCGCCGGGAGGCCGCATATTCGACGTTGCGTGGCAAAGCGCACCTGACGAGGTCGTGATGTATGGCGGGGAAAGCTATGAGGGCTACCGAAGCGATCTCTGGAAATACTCCACCACGACCGGCAATTGGACCTGGATCAATGGGGCCACTGTGCCGAGCACCCCGAACTCTTATGGCGCGCTCGGAGTGGACGATGCAACCAACACGCCAGGCGCGCGCGTAGGCTCGGTCTCATGGACCGATGCCAAGGGCAATCTCTGGCTGTTCGGAGGGTATAGCGACGGCACCTCGGCCGGCCTCCTGATATTCAACGATTTGTGGGAATACCTCGCGTCCACACAGCATTGGGTCTGGATCAGCGGCAGTTCATCTCCCAACGCGACGGGCCACTATGGGACTCTGGGCGCCCCCGACCCGGCAAATGTGCCAGGCGCGAGGCTCTTCTCAAGTGCTTGGGCGGACGCCTCGGGCCGGCTCTGGCTCTTCGGGGGTGCAGGTTACGATGGTGCAGGGGGCCAGGGATATCTCAACGACGTCTGGGTAATTCCGTCCAACTGATCATCGACGGCCGGGCTCGATCTGCGCAACTTGCTGGTGACGGCGCGTCACCAGCAAGCAGCGAGCGGTGGACAACACATTCGAGAGACGACCGTTCGATCCATCCTGAAACTTGTCGCTATTCGACTTTGACAGTGACGCAAAGTACATCGCTGCGATAGCAGTTCTATTATTGACGCCGTTTGTATTTTGGTGGCGAACAAGTGTTCCAGCTCTGCTTGTAAATCCTTGGCACGACCGCCGCGCACGAGTACCGGTTCTAGAGCGATACGCTACTGAGCGCGTTTTTCGCGACGAATTTGGACGTCAGTGGAAACTTTCGGAGGGGATAAATGGTGGGCCGTGCAGGGATCGAACCTACGACCAATTGATTAAGAGAACCCTGCATGGATACCATTTAAATCTTTAAGAACAACCACTTACACTCCGGAAACCGTCCCACGATTTGCCGAGTTAGCTGACGATAAGGCTTTGAAATCATACATATCCAGATCTTCCAATGGGACCGGATCATCTGCCTCGGCGGAAATACTTCAGCGATTGAATTTGCGACGCAACGCTATGGCCCAGCGTATGTGCGTCTATATACAGTAGTTGTATAACTATACAAGTACTTGTATACTTTGACCGTGGAGGTTGCACGTAAACCGCTGCTGTTTGTGGGTACCAGCCACGATGATTTGAAGGCGTTCCCCGATGAAGCTCGACGGGATGCCGGCTTCAATTTGGACTTCGTGCAGCGAGGCCTCGAACCGGAAAACTGGAAGCCGATGAAAACTGTCGGTCCGGGGGTGAAAGAGATTCGTGTGCGGGACGCGACGGGGGCCTATCGCATAATTTATTTGGCCACACGTCCGGAAGCGGTTTATGTGCTTCACTGTTTCCAAAAGAAGGCCCAAAAGACTCGCAAGATGGATATTGAACTGGCTGCACGCCGCTTAGCTCAAATAGGGGATTAGAATCATGCGCAAACGCAATATTCAACATACGACCCCTGCCAACCGCAGTGTGTTCTATGATTTGGGCTTCGACGCGGCGGAGGCGCGAGTTCTCGCCATGCGTGCGGATCTTATGGCCGCCCTGCGCGAACACATCAAAGGTCGGGGCTGGACGCAAAGTAAAGCCGCTAAGGAACTCGGCATCACGCAGCCTCGTGTATCGGCACTGATGAAAGGTGCTTGGCGGGATTTCAGCGCCGACATGCTGTTGGTGTTGGCATCTCGAGTGGGATTGAATCCTACATTGAAGTTGGCCGCTTGATCAATACGAGCTGATGCGGAACTTCCCTCGCCGAAACGTAAGAGGCAGCTTGCGGCCAGAAGTTGCCGGTGACACGCCTCTAATGATTGCTGTTTAGCTGCCGTTCGATTATTGAGATAAGCCTCGGTGTGACGGACATCTAAAGGGATTTCGCGTGAACCCGGCGAACACAGAATTATTTGCAGTAACGGAATGGAATCCGCATATGCGGTGCGTCGGTCCCGGCGCTTGGGGAAGGCGACCTCTAACGGACGCGCTTATTCAATGCACCTCACTTCATAGTACAGATGCTAAGCGCCTTGCCCGGCGACTTCTTAGCAGGCAGCTGGTGGAGTTCGCAATTGTCGACCGTGATAAGGCGAAATACGTCGCGCACATTCCGGAGTCCCTTGGCGCAAAGACCGAGATTTGTCTCGCTGATAGGCGGGTTGCCAGTTAGTCACCTGCAGCTCATGAATTGGCCGAATCGCAGCCATGGCATTCACTAAGCACCAACGTGAGCAATGGGCTCGGGCGCAGGAGCGATCCCGACTCGATGATGTGCCCGGCACCCTGGAAATACTTAGGAATCTCGTGGCGGAAATTCCTGAGTCAGCGATGTTAAACGCCACTTTTGCGAACACTCTAAAGGCAGTTAACGATATTGAACCTGCTATCGAGCACTTCCAAACGGCGGTGAAACTTGCTCCGACATCGGAATTGTATTCACTGGGGTTGTTCCATATGTATTGGAGTCAGGGAAGGCAGGACGACGCCTTCAATGAAATGAAACGATTCATGGCAATTTCAGACTCCTCAGACTATCGAGAAATCGTGGCAGAGATCAATTCGAAGTGGCCTCATGGGGTCTAGTCCGATAAACCTTGGATTGGTGCGGCTTGTCGTTGCCCTGACTCTGCTCGCTGCAACGCCAGCCGCCGTTCGTGCCGACGCCGCGAGTGATTTGTCGGCGGCACGCACTAAGTGGTAGACAGCGTCGATTGCGACTTACACGTTTGTAGCCACCGACCGCGGCGACACCATGATTGCGCCGCCGTGCAACTGGGATGTCTTGAGGACGCATGTTAAGAATGGCAAGCCGACTCTTTCCGTCGTCCTCGAAGGTATGGGCTTATGTCCAACTGGCTCGGTGTTGCCGGCATCCGAGCGGGCAAACGCGCCCCGGACAATCTAAGCCCTCTTTGCGATCGTCGAGCGCCTGGTAAATTTTGGACCTGAAGCCGTTCGCCTAGAGGTCAACTATGATCCGTCATATGGGTTCCCTGTTCATCTCCGAGCCGAAAAGATTGGCATCACTGACAGTGACGAAGGATTCGAGACAACCGGTTTTTTACCTGGAAAGTGACGCATGGCAAATCAGAGTTCCGCAAAGCCGACGGTGATGAAGGTCGGCAGAGGTCGATGGCGGAAGTAACCTCCCCATAAAACTGTCGACAATGATGAAGCGTATGTCATACCAGTGGCCTATTAAGCATCGCTCGCCATAATTCATCATTTTGTTTTCGGCGCTTTGCCATATCTAGATTGGATAGTGGTATCGCGAGACGGAATTCGATCGCAGACTGGGATGATGGTCGCGTAATGATTGTGAAGGAGCAGTTCGTGCGGTTAGCGACAAATATAATTGCGCTTGGGATTACGCTTCTGACAGCAGCGGGGTGCGGACCGGCGACTCCCTTCAGCGATGCGTCGATCATTGCTCGTTTCAACACACATCGCGCCGAGTTTAGCCAGCTATTGGAAATGTTTGATCATGACGGAATCAACGGTCGTCTCGGATGCGCGGATTCCGCGGATGACGCGCGAGGTTCGCAGCCTATCTCTCAACAACGTCGGGCCGAGTACGTAAAAATATTCAAGACGATCGGATGTGATGGCGCCGCGTACTACTACCCTAGGTCAAAAGCCAACGCCACCTTTTCAATGTGGTCGGTCGGGATGTTGTTCGCAGGCCAAGACAAGTCGATCATGTTGTTTCCAGGCGAGCCCCCCACACCCATCGTGGAGACGACCGATGGCTATCGCTGGACGCAGATGGATCACCAACGGGGCGCCGTGGAGTTGTATCGCCACATCGACGGGTCGTGGTATCTGGGGTACGTTGCGAATTGAGTTCGGCATCCCGGGCGCCGGTTTCGTTTCGTGAAAGCTGCCGGCCACCACGGTCTGCAGGGGGTCGATAGTGCCCATACACGTGAAGCCGGATCGCAGCGCGTTTGAGTTCCGCTGAATAGACCGCGAAACCCTCCCCCGATTCCCGCGGCGCCTCCCGCATGATGGCGGCATGAACGATATCGCCAAATATGCAACTAAGGAGATGGCTATGAGCGGTTAGCTATCGTCTTTCTACGCGCTTACGGCAGCTGCGAATCGAAAGCGCATATGGATTTCGATTGGCTATGGGACACATGGCGCTCAATGGGACAACGTCGCAATCGAGCGATAGTAAGATCCCGCGCAAGTTCTTGACTGCACTGGCTTAAATGGTGGGCCGTGTAGGGATCGAACCTACGACCAATTGATTAAGAGTCAACTGCTCTACCAGCTGAGCTAACGGCCCAATAAACTTTGTCAAACCACTACACACACCCGATCTACGACCCGCCTTAAAGGTGGGGTGGACGACGGGACTCGAACCCGCGACGGCCGGAATCACAATCCGGGGCTCTACCAGCTGAGCTACGTCCACCATCGTCGACATCCGACTCGAGATGGCGCGCCCGGCAGGAATCGAACCTGCAACCGCCGGCTTAGAAGGCCGGTGCTCTATCCGGTTGAGCTACGGGCGCTTTGCAATCAATAAGTTACAGCGCCAATCGTAATCTTTCAGGCCGATGATCGGGTACGAAGCAAACCGAATCGGAAGTGCGCGCGGATTATATAGGAGTTTGCCGCCGTTTGAAGCGACTAATCACACTAGGACGGATCGCTCTCCACCACCGATTTCAATTTCGCCAGCGCGTGATCCCACTGTCGGCCAATCAGTTCCAATGAACGGCGCGCCTCGTCCAATTGAGCGGGCTCAAATTCCCATAAGCGTTCCCGCCCCACCTTCACATCGCGCACCCAACCTGCCGCCGCCAACACGCCGAGGTGTTTGGTGACGGCTTGCCGGGATATGTCCATTCCGGCAGTTAGGTGGGTGATCGACATGGCGCCGCCCATACATAGGGCGGCGATTAGCCGAAGCCGCACCTCATCCCCCAATGCGGCGAAAACCGGTGCACAATTTTCCAGCGGACGGTTCTTGGACGCCGCTTTACGTCTTGGCGACATGCTTTTTGATGTTCTCCATTTGCGCGTCCCACCCTGAACTGTTAAGCCGATAGACGTCCGCCCGGCGATTGAGCGGAATTTTGTCCAAGCCCGATTCGACCACCGAGAGCATGGTGCCGCCCTTCACTTCTTCAAGCTCGAACACCACCAGCGTCATCGGCTCCTGCGAGTAATCGACCGCTGGATCGATGGCTGCGGGGTGCCAGCGCCAAGACAGCAGTCGCTCGGTTACCATCTTCTCGACCCACACTTCCATGGTGAGATGTTCGTAGCCTGGATAGGTGATTTTGCCCTGCACTTGCTTGCCTGGGACAAAGCTCTTGCCCTTGAAATCCACACCGAACCATTTTCCGAATTCCGCCGCGTCCGACAAAGCCCGCCACACCCGGGCAACGGTCCCCTTGATCAAAACCTTTCTCTCGATGCGGTCTGTAGATGTGTTCATATGCAACCTCCTGGATGCATATTAGGCCAGCTTCGTTTTATATGCAACTACAACGTTGCATTTTCACCGTGCATGAGCTTATGCCGTACGTCCGCGGTTACTCGCTGCGGCGCATGCGCTAATATCGCGGGCCATGAGCATTACCTTGACGCATCTGCAGCGGCTCGAAGCCGAAAGCATTCACATCATGCGTGAAGTCATTTCTGAGAGCGAAAAACCGGTCATGCTTTACTCAGTGGGAAAGGACAGCACCGTCATGCTGCATCTTGCCCGCAAGGCCTTCTTTCCCGCGATCCCGCCTTTTCCGTTGCTGCATGTCGACACGACATGGAAATTTCGCGAAATGTACGCGATGCGGGACAGCATGGCGAAAAGCAGCGGAATGCAGCTGATCGTGCATCTAAATCCCGATGCCGTGGCGCGCGGCATCAACCCGTTCGATCATGGCGCGTTGCATACGGACATTTGGAAGACGGAGGGACTCAAGCAGGCGCTTACGGAGTTTGGCTTCGACGCCGCTTTTGGCGGTGCCCGCCGCGATGAAGAGAAATCCAGGGCCAAGGAGCGCATATTTTCATTTCGCTCGGCCAATCATCGGTGGGATCCTAAAAATCAGCGCCCTGAACTTTGGAATGTCTATAACGCTCGCAAATCCCGAGGGGAAAGCATCCGCGTCTTTCCGCTTTCCAATTGGACCGAACTCGATATCTGGCAATACATTCACTTGGAAAATATTCCGATCGTACCGCTGTATTTCGCGGCGCCCCGCGCGACGGTGGAACGCGACGGCCTTTTGCTCATGGTCGACGATGATCGCTTCCGGCTGCGTGCAGGGGAGATACCCGTCATGCGTTCGATACGCTTTCGAACACTCGGGTGTTATCCCCTCACCGGGGCAATCGCGAGCCATGCGACGACCGTGCCGCAGGTCATTCAGGAGATGCTTTTGACGACGACCTCGGAGCGGCAGGGCCGGACCATCGATCGTGATCAGGCCGCATCGATGGAACAGAAAAAACAATCTGGGTATTTTTGATGACTGATATTTCGGCGCGCTCCTCATACAAGGCGCACGAGCTCGTGGCCGAGGACATTGATGCTTATTTGATTCGACACCAGCATAAATCGCTGCTTCGATTCATCACCTGCGGATCGGTCGATGACGGTAAATCAACGCTGATCGGCCGCCTTCTGTACGACGCTAAGATGATCTTCGAGGACCAGCTCGCAGCGCTGGATGCCGACAGCAGGCGCATCGGTACCCAAGGCCAGAATATCGATTTTGCGTTGCTGGTTGATGGCTTGGCCGCCGAGCGCGAACAGGGCATCACCATCGATGTGGCATATCGATTCTTTGCAACCGACAAGCGCAAATTCATCGTCGCGGACACACCGGGCCACGAGCAATACACGCGCAACATGGTGACCGGCGCATCAACCGCGGACTTAGGCGTAATTCTCATCGATGCGCGCAAGGGCGTGCTCACTCAAACGCGCCGACACAGCTATCTTGCCCACCTTCTCGGCATACAAAACTTCGTGCTGGCAGTCAACAAAATGGATTTGGTGGGCTACGAGCAAGGCAAATTCGAGGCTATTACTGCCGAATATCGCGTATTCGCCGAGAGCATCGGAATTCGGAGCTTCGTGGCGATTCCGATTTCAAGTCTCGCCGGGGACAACATCGCCTCTGCTTCCAGCCAGACGCCTTGGTACGGCGGTCCGACCCTGATGGCGCACCTTGAAAGCGTCGAGATCGACAGCACGGTCTCGCAACGCCGCCCATTTCGAATGCCCGTTCAGTGGGTCAATCGTCCGAACCTGGACTTTCGCGGCTTTGCCGGATTGATATCTGAAGGCGTCATCAAGCCCGGCGATGCGGTGCGGGTGCTGCCCTCGGGACGCACTACCCGGGTCGCAGGCATCGTGACGATGGGCGCGGAGCTCGAGGCCGCCGCCGCGGGACAATCCGTCACGCTCACCCTAACCGACGAAGTGGATTGCAGCCGCGGCGATGTGATTGCCGCCGCTGATGATCCCCCTGAGATCGCGGATCAATTCGAAGCCACCGTAGTGTGGATGGCAGATGAGCCTTTGCTGCCCGGGCGTCCTTACTGGCTAAAACTCGCGACGCAACTGGCGACGGCGACGATCCACAGCCCCAAGTATCAAGTCAACGTGAATACCATGGAGCATCTGGCTGCGAAGACCTTGAGCCTCAATGCAATCGGCATCGCGAATCTGTCGACTGACAAGCCGCTGGTGTTCGAAGCCTACGGGAAAAGCCGCCAACTCGGCGGCTTCATCCTAATCGACAAGATCAGCAATGCAACCGTGGCGGGCGGCATGCTGCATTTCGCGCTGCGCCGCGCCAGCAACGTGCACTGGCAGCCGCTCGATGTCGACCGGGACGCGCACGCCCGACTGAAACACCAGCAGCCAAAACTGCTGTGGTTTACCGGCTTGAGCGGCGCAGGCAAATCCAGCATCGCGAATCTCGTGCAGAAAAAGCTTTATGCGCTCGGCAAGCACAGTTTCTTACTCGACGGCGATAACATCCGGCACGGTTTAAATCGGGATTTGGGATTCACCGATGCCGATCGGGTCGAGAATATCCGCCGCATCGGCGAGGTCGCGAAGTTGATGACGGATGCGGGGCTGATTGTGTTGACCGCCTTTATTTCGCCCTTCCGGGCCGAAAGGCGCATGGTCCGCGAGATGTCCCAGCCCGGCGAATTCATCGAAATTTATGTCGAAACGCCGCTGGAGGTTGCCGAACAGCGTGACGTGAAAGGCCTCTACAAGAAGGCCAGGGCGGGTGAACTGAAGCATTTTACCGGCATCGATTCGCCCTATGAGACACCTGAGCATCCGGAAATCCGCGTCAACACTGTTGAAATGAGCGCGGATCAGGCTGCGGACAAAATCGTCGCTTATGTGGTCGAAGTGACAGGATTCGAACCTGCGACATCTACGTCCCAAAAATAGACAAGCGCCGGGACTACTGTTGAACCCTCATCGAACGCCAGGTTACGAAGGGAGGGCTTTCCGCATTCGCACACAGGCCATGCGACCGCCAGAGGACATGACGTGCTCGCCACGTTCGAGTGAAATAAAGCCGTTCGATTCGTAGAAGGGTACGGCGTTGATCGAGGCATCCATGCGCAGTTCGGCCACCCCAGCGTCTCGAGCCAGTTCTTCGAGCCGAGCTAGCAGCGCGCGACCTACCCCTTGGCCGCCATATGCTGCATCTACGTAGACGGCGCGCAACTCTGAATTGGCGGGAACGATTGATCCGAAGCCGATGATCTCCCCAGCGGGTTCCATGGCAACCACAATTAACTCCTCGCCGCGCTCGATCCAGCGCCGGAACGTGTCCACGCGCTCGCGGACGATAACGGGAGGAGCCCATTCATCGATGATGGCTGGACTGTAGGCGGAGGCAGCAGTTTGCCTGATAGCCGAGCGTTGCGCTTCAAGGATCGGTAACGCGTCATCCGGGCGTCCCGGTCGAAGTTGAAAAGGCAGCGCTGCTTTCGTCATCCCGTTAGGATAGCGCTCCATGAGGTGAAACGGGCGTGTCGCGCGTTGCATCTCGCGATGCCCCTGATCCCATTCCGTTGGCATCCAAGGCCAGCCGAAATTTCGCGTGATTTTATGGCCTTGAAACTGGAACCGTTTCTGGAACCGCGAGCCTTTTGGATCTGGAACCGTAAGCCGATGGCCACGAAAAAACACAATCCAAATCAGTGGTCGGGGTGACAGGATTCGAACCTGCGACATCTACGTCCCAAACGTAGCGCTCTACCAGTCTGAGCTACACCCCGAGAATTCTTCGATCTCGACGGGGCGGCAATCGTAGCAGTTCAGGCGTCCGCTTGCCTGATCATCCTTGTTAACCGCGCCTTGAATTTATACTATAGACAGCCCAGACCCGGCCGCGTCCCCAAATCACTTCAAACAACGAATTCAACGAGTTGAGTCATTGACTTGGACCAGCCGCTCCTCCGTCGAGGCCCCGAAGTCTCAATCATCGTTCCCACGTTCAATGAACGCGAAAACCTGATTGAGCTGACGGAGCGCATTCGGACCTGCATGGGCGACTTCGCCTGGGAAATCATCTATGTGGACGACGACTCCACCGACGGCTCCGTGGAGCTGGCACGGCAGCTGGCGCAGCAAGATTCTCGCGTGCGTTGCATCCAGCGCATTGGGCGCCGCGGATTATCCTCGGCATGCGTCGAGGGGATGCTGGCGAGTTCTGCGCCCTATCTGGCCGTGATCGATGGTGACTTGCAGCATGACGAACGCCTGCTGCCGCAAATGTTGGCTGACCTCCACGCGGGGGATGCCGACATGGTGGTCGGTACCCGCTACTCGCTGGGAGGCGGTACCGGCGATTGGAATTCGGCGCGTGTCAGGTTGAGTAACTTTGGTAAGCGTTTCAGCCGAGTGTTGGTCCCCGACACCCTCACTGACCCCATGAGCGGGTTTTTCATGATGCGTCGCTCGGTATTCGAAGGTGCGGTGCGCAAGCTTTCCACCATCGGCACCAAAATCCTCACCGATTTGTTTGCCTCCTCGCCGCAGCCGCTGCGCTTCAAGGAACTTCCCTATACCTTCCGCCTGCGTCAAGCCGGCACGAGCAAGCTCGATTCGGCCACAGCCTGGGAATACGCCATGCTGCTGCTCGATAAATTGGTCGGGCATATCGTACCGGTACGATTCATCGCTTTTTGCATCGTCGGGGCGCTGGGTGTGTTGGTTCACCTCACGGTGCTCACGCTGCTGCTGCAACTGGGACACCTGAGTTTTCCCACCTCTCAGGCGATCGCGACTGTCTGCACCATGACCTTTAATTTCGCCGTCAACAACGTACTTACGTACCGCGATCAGCGCTTGCGCGGCGTGCGCTGGTTGCGCGGCTGGCTGTCATTCAATCTCGCTTGCAGTCTCGGTGCCTTCATGAATGTCGGGCTTGCGACCTATATCAATGAAATTAGCGGTTCGCGCTATTTGGCCGCCATGGCGGGAATCGTGCTCGGCGCAGTATGGAATTACGCGGTGACGAAAAGGCTCACGTGGAATCGCTCGCAGGCGTGAGTGCCTGAATTTTTCCGCTAAATGCTTTTCAAAATGGCGGCGGTATCCGCGCCCAGCAGCGGCGAGGCACTGCGGATACGCCCCGGGGTATCGGACAGCTGTACGGGCACACCGAGCACACGTATAGCGCCCGCGACCGGATGCTGCACTGTCGGTGTCATGTTGCGCGCGCTCGTCTGCTCATCTTCGATGACCTCTTTGAGGTTTCGCACCACGGTGGCCGGCACGCCGGACTGGGAGAGTAACCGCACCCATTCTTCCGCCGGGCGAGAACGAAACATGACTTCCAATATCGGCTCAAGGACCGCTCGATTCTTCACCCGCAGGGGATTGGTCTTGTAGTCGCTGTTGTCCGCAAGGTCCGCCCTGCCGCTCGCTTCGCAGAAGCTTTTCCACAGCTTGTCGCTCGCGACAGCGACGGTTATTTCCCGGTCAGCGCATACGAAATTTCGATAAGGAACGATGCCTTCGAACAACGTGCCCATCGGCTTTGGGACCATCCCAGAGGCGAGGTAGCGCGCAAAGCTCGGGAGCATGGTCGACATCACCGTGTCCATCATGGAGACATCCACGAATTGACCGCGGCCGGTGCGGTGCCGCGCTTCTATCGCCAGCATCGTGCCAATCAACGAGAACAACCCCGCCGTGATGTCCGCGATCGAGTGGCCCGTCTTGACCGTCTCGCCCGCCGCCGTCCCCGTAATGCTCATGAGACCTGAGGCAGACTGAATGATGAGGTCCATGGCCGGCTCCAAGCGCCGTGGACCGGTCTGTCCATAACCGGAAATGGATACATAAATGAGTCGTGGATTTGCCGCGGACAATGAGGCGTAGTCCAGCCCCAGCCGGTTCATGGTCCCGGGTCGGAAATTCTCGATTAAAACATCAGCCTTGGCGGCTAGTTTGCGGCAGGCATCCAGACCTTCCGAGGTCTTTAAATCGATTGCCAGGCTCTGCTTGCCGCTATTCAGGCCGACGAAATAAGAAGCGTCGGCGCCATGAAACGGAGGACCCCAGGTGCGGCCGATGTCGCCCTCCGGGCCCTCCACTTTGATCACCTCGGCGCCGTAGGCCGCCATCAGCATGGTGCAATAAGGTCCGGCAAGGGCATGCGAGAAATCCAGGACGGTGATGCCGTCCAAGGGTGCGGCTGATGTACTCATGCCGCCGGATCTTAGTCGAGTTGTTGTCTCGCGACTACGAGCGGATGAGCGCTTCGCGCATTTTACCGATGCCGAACTTCCATACCTTATCGAGCTCAATGTGCGGCATCGAGGGTATTTCGGCGGGATCCACCGCCACGTCCACGATCACCGGACCCGGCGCTGCCAATGCCTGCGCCACGGTTTCCCGCAGCGCCTGGGGTTGCGTCACGCGAAATCCTCGAGCGCCGCAAGCCTGCGCGAACAGGGCGAAATCCGGGTTCTTGAACACGGCGCCTTGGGTGAACACTGGCAAGGCCGCCTCTTCCATTTCCAGATGCACGAGTCCCCAGCCGCCATTGTTGAAAATGAACACCTTTACCGGTAGCCCGTGCTGCACCGAAGTGAAAAACTCCTGCATCAACATACCAAAGCCGCCATCGCCGCACATGACTATGGTCTGCCGTTTTGTATCGAGCGCCTGTACGCCGTTAGCGAGTCCCAATGCCACACCCACGGCTGCATTGTTGAACGACCCCGTAATCTTCTGTTGATCCCGCGGGCGCAGCCAGTTCGCGGTCCACAAAGTGACCTCGCCGGTGTCGACGCAGAAGACGGCATCGCTCGCCGCAAGATCGCTGACGACGCGTGCCAGCGCTTGCGGGTGGATGCGTTCCTTGCTCCTCCCCAGATCCGCCTTCTGGTCCAACATGCTGATCCAGGATTGCCAATCCTTTTGCGCCGAGCGCAAGAAGCGATCATTGTTTTTTAACTTCACGCGCTCGAGCAAGCCGATGACGCTCGGCTTGCTCGAGCCAACGATGGCTTGCGCCACCGGCAGCCGCCGACCGATGACATTGGCACGCTCATCGATCTGTATCACTTGCGCTTTCTGGGGGAGAAATTCGCTATAGGGGTAATCGCTGCCGATCATGACGAGAACATCGCAAGCGTGGACTGCGTCGTACGCCGCTTTGGAGCCGATCAGGCCCAGGCCGCCGATCACTTGCTCATCATCGAACGGATATAAATCGAGCGCGCGATATGTGTGCACGATGGGGGCATTGAGCTTTCTCGCGAGCGCCGCAATCTCAAGTTTTGCAGAATGCGCACCGAAACCCACGAAGAGCACGACCGATGTGGCGCCATCGATCAGGCGCGCGGCACGCTCCAAGTCGACAGGAGCCGGAGAAATTTCAGGTCGCTGACGCAGCGTCGCCAGGCTCCTGACCGACTCGGAAGTTTTAGCGCCGAACACATCTTGCGGGATGTTGAGCAGAGCGACGCCGCGCGATCCATACGCCGCCGCGATCGCCTCATGAATCTGCCCGGCTGCGCCGTCGGCGGAATTTACCGAGGCGGCATACACGCAGGCGTCGCGAAACGCTTGGACATGGTCGGCCGCCTGCAAATAATCGATGCCCGCCATGTTTGTCGGCACATCGCCCCCGATGGCCAGCACGGGCGCGTGGTCATGACTGGCCTCATACAATCCCGGAAGGAGATGGTTTGCCCCGGGCCCGGTAGTCCCCGCGCAAACCCCGAGCCGACCCGTCAGCTTCGCCTGGCCGCTTGCCGCAAGCGCGGCGCCTTCCTCATGCCGGACGCCCAGCCAATGGACGTTTGGGTCGCGGCGGATGGCGTCGGTGAAGGGGTTTAAAGCGTCGCCGACGATTCCGAAGACCTGGTTCACGCCGAGTTCAGCCAGCGTCGACGTTAGCAACTCACCGACGGTGCGGCTCATGGAAGTCTCCTATGTGAGCGCGCACTGTATCGGGCGGACTCGACCGCCGCTGTCCCGCATCAATGAGCAAACAGCGTCAGACCCGTCCTATCGCCTAGAATCGCAAGCCGGAACCGAAACGCCAGGCGTCTTGGCTCGAGAAATTTTGGTGAGGATCGTAAGCGATGCGCACGAAGTATCGCGGCCAATCCCAGTTAGCGCTGAAACCCCAGCCGGTGATGGGTCCGGCATCGGTCAATCCGCTTTTCCGCAGCACGTCCAAAGTCGCATGCGAGTCGCCGAACGGGATTTGCACATTCGTATGCCAGTCTTGTTGCCGCGTGTGGAAGCGGTCGTCGGCAACGACAAATACCAGATAACTGATCCCGTTTTCGGCATGATGGCCTGCCCCAAAGGTCAAGGCGTCGTTCGGATCGAAATTGAGGTTGAAGTACGGCCGAGCATCTGTGCGGCCGAAACCGACGAGCCCGTACCAATCCCCGCCGACCTGCATAGTGATGCTGCCACCGAGAAATCCCCGCGAAGCCGCCTGCAGCGAAGGCTGCAACTGCACATACTTCGCTAGGTTCACCGAGGTATCGGCGCCAACTCTCACCTGCGTGCCGAATACCTGGTCGGAATATGCGCCGACCCAGCCGCTCGTATCATTTTCGCGCCAGCGAAGATTCACGTCGGTCCCAAAGTAAGTCGCGTAGGCGTACTCGCCCGCGGTGAGCTTCCAGGGAAGGCTCAGCGGCGCACCGGCCGCGCCCGGCGCTGCGGCGGCAGGAGTTGAGGTGCCGGCATCCGCGGTGCTGGCGGTCGATACCAAAAGGACCGCCGCAACGCACAGAATCCGGGTCAATGATCCATTGACCGGCGCGTTGCGCGGGTTGAGAGAATCCCGATAGTGGAGGCGACCAGCACCCCCGTGGCGAGCGCCAGCCACGGATAATTTCGCACATAGTCGTTGAAAGAAGCTGCGACATGGCGAACCTTCACATGCGTCGAAGGCCCATTTGCCGCCGGCGCCATATCCTCAAGCGCATCCTTGGCCTGCGCCATCGATTTACCCAGCTTGTGCCGTAGCTTCTGGATTTCCGGCGTATCCTCATCGGCCAACTCGGCCAACAGCTTTTCCGTTTGGCTGAACAGTTCGTGCAGTCCGTCAGTTGAGTCCTGGTTAGTTGAATGCATCATTCACTCCCGCGCGTCAAATGTGTTCATCCCGGAGCCGGCCGCCCACAGCCGCCGAAACGCTGGCTATGAAGGCGCCAATCAGCATGGACAAAGCAAGATAAATGGATGCTTGCGCTGCGGCCTTTCTCGCCGCATCCGCCTCGGCCTTGAGCTTAGCCTGTGTTTGCATCACCGTGGAAATGAAATTATCTACCCGCGCCTGCGCTTCCGCCTGAGAGACTCCGGTGCGTGCTGCAACCTGATCGACCAGATAGGCCCGGTCTGCATCAGGCACACTGCCGGTGGCAACGGCATTTGCGATGATGTGGGCCGTTTCGGTTCGAGGGTCAACACTGTTGGATCCCGACCCGCCGGTGCTCGGCCCCGCTGGCCGGAATAGCTTGTCCAAGGTGTACGCCGAGTCGGGCGCGGCTCCCGCGGCTGCCCCTTGGACACCCGCCGATGCGACCTGTGCTGCTGCGTGACCTGCTGCGCCGGCGCCTGACATCACACCGCTGGTCAACACCCCGGCGACCAAAACCGTCGCTACTGCCCAAGTAATGAGCCCGTGCGCTGTATCGCGAAAAAAGACCTCATGCGTATGAACGCCCGCCCACCGCGTGCGCAGCCTGCCGGCAATGTATCCCCCCAACCCAGCGGAAATCCATTGAGTGAGGATCAACCAGATTGCGCTGCTGATTGCGAACGTAGTCACGGAAACACCTTGATTAGTCCAAGGTGAAACCGAGGCGAAACCGATCCCGGAACCCAAGGTGACCAGGATCAGCGTCGCCGAAACGGCAACGAATGCGCCGGCAATTATCGACGGCCAGGATGCAGCGGATTTGGCAGGCGAGGAGGAAGGATCCGCGGTAATGATCGCCGGTCCCGGAGTTATTATTTGTTCCACGATACTCTCCTCAGCGGTGTGAACACATCGCCAGCAGAAGAATGATCGGAAGAGGAACTCCCAGCATCCAAAGCAAGATTCCGCGTCCCATGTCATGCCCCTTATAGTTAACGATTTTGAAAGAGCGTTGCCGCCCAAATGCGTACTCGGAGCCGATACTCAAATAATTGGGAGGCGAGCGCTACCCCTGCAAAGATTGAACATGTGTAAGGTCTTTCTTACGGTTTGATTTGCGTGGCGTCGATGCCAAAACGGACCTATTCCGCTGTCTTGTTTTGGTTGGCTTGGTGAATGACGAAACTGCGAATTGCGGCTGCATCATCGCGGCTGAGCGCGCTCTTGAATGAGGCCATGCCGGCATCCTTCAACGCCCCATCCAGTACGATGTTGTAAAAGAAATCCATGCCCAAAAAGTTCGATGCACGCAAATCCGGAACGACGCCTCCGCCGACGGCATGCTCACCGTGGCAAGCACTGCAATACTGGTCGTACAAGGGCTCGCCTCGCGCGATGGATGCGGCATCCGAGGGCTCCGGTGGAGGGTTGATGACGAAGGAACGCGGTTCGAGCGGCGGTAGCGTCGCGGTACCCCCGACCTTAAAAACCAACAGTCGACTGACATTGCGCAAATTACCGGACATCGCCGCGGCCTTGCCGCCGCTCAACGCATAGCTCCCGCCCCAACCGCTCAACACGGCGATGTATTGCTCGCCGCCGGCTTCGAATGTACTGGGCCCGGCAATGATCCCCGACTGCGCATACATCGACCAGAGCTTCTCGCCGCTATCCGCCCGATAGACATTGAAATTGCCCGCGGCGTCTCCCTGCGCAACGATGTTGCCCGCTGTGGTGACGACGCCGCCGTTCCAGGGACCCTGGTACGAAACGCGCCACGCTTCGCGCTGCCGCGACGGATCCCAGGCAAGCAGAAACCCTTCGACGGGTGTGGGCGTTGAAGCCAAAGCGACGCCGAGATTCCAGCCGATCGGGGCTACGGGTAGGGGCGGCAACGGTATATATCGCGTCGAAACTTGCTGTGCCGGGATGTACACCAAACCGGTCTTGGGATTGAAGGCCATGGGTTGCCAGCTGTGCGCCCCCAACGGACCCGGCTTGACTTCAACCGGTTTGCCGGTGTCGTTGTAGCGGGCATCCTTGTTCTCCATGGGGCGTCCGCTTTTGAGGTCAATGCCGCTTGCCCACGTGACCGGCACGATGGCCCTTGCGGAGATCAGCGCGCCGTTCCTGCGATCCAGCACGTAGAAAAAGCCATTCTTGTTGGCCTGCATCAACACCTGGCGCTCCTTTCCGTCGATCTTAAGATCAGCGAGGACCAATTGCTGAACGGCGTCGAAATCCCATTCCTCGCCGGGCGTCGCCTGGTAGTGCCAAGCATATTGCCCAGTATCGGCATGCAGTGCGACGATGGAGGCCAGATAGAGATTGTCGCCCTTGCCCGCGCTGCGCGCCGAGCGTGCCCACTGTGTGCCATTGCCCACGCCGAAATAGAGCAGGTTGAGGTGCGGATCGTAAGAAATCGCATCCCATACCGGGCCCCCGCCGCCGAGCTTCCACCACTCGCCCGACCAGGTCTTGGCGGCCCGCGCCATCGCCTCATTTTCAAAAGGTTTGGACGGATCTCCGGGGACGGTAAAGAAGCGCCAGGCTAGCCTCCCGCTCTCCGCGTCGTAAGCGGAAATGTAACCTCGCATCCCGTATTCACCGCCGCTGTTGCCGATAATGACCCGGCCATTGATGACCCGGGGTGCTTGCGTGATGGTGTACGGCTTGTTGGTATCGACGGTCTGCGTGCTCCATACCGACGTGCCGGTCGCGGCGTCGAGCGCGATCAGCCGTCCGTCATAAGCACCGACGAATATTTTATGATTCCAGGCCGCAACGCCTCGATTGCCGACATCGCAGCACGCATTCACGCCCAGCTCGCGGCGCACCTGCGGGTCGTAAGCCCAGAGCAGCCGGCCCGTTCGCGCATCATAGGCCTTGACCAGGCTCCATGCCGTCGATATGTACAGGGTCCCGTCCACTACCAAAGGCGTCGCTTCCTGAGCCCGATTGGTATCAAGGTCGGCAAACCACGCAAGACCGAGATTGCGGGCGTTCTTGTCATTGATGCGTGCCAGCGGGCTATAGCGTTGTTCGCTGTAGGTGCGCCCATACGTGAGCCAATTGCCGGGTTCCTTATCGGCATTGGCAATTCTCGTACCGTCGACGGGCTTGCCGCTCGGGTCGGCCGCGCGCACAGGCGCGCACGCCAAAGTCAGCAACCCTATAATGAAGCACAATGTGATCGACACACTGAATCGCGCGTCTGCGCAGCGCTTTTTCATCCCTCTCCCGATCAGCGTTTGATTTTTCAGCCCGCTCCGCGAGGCTTGAACTCGAATTTCTGGCCCGCCACAGCAGCCGCGTACATCAAGCCGCCCTTGGCAATCGTGAACACCGCCATGCCGCCATTCCAATCCCCGTCGGTGACGGCATCTTTCTTACCGGCACTGGCGCCGGAGCTCACGCCATTGGTGCCCGCGCTCGCACTGGCGCCGGCGGTAATGGCCACGGCCTTGGCACCGGCCGAGAACTCGAACTTGCCGGATGCGAACTCATCGAAGGCGCGTTTGTCCTTGAAGAAAATGATCTCGCTGTAGTCTTGACCGCCCGCTTGAAAACCGACGCTGAGTTGTTTCATCGATGCATCGCCCACATATTTTCCGTGCACATACACACGGCCCTTGCCGTAGGCTCCTCCCACCACCAGGCCCGCTTCGCCGATGTCGGGAAACACCGCATGACCATAACTCTCCTTGAAAAATACGGCGCTTTCGCCGGCATTCTTAAACAACGCAACGGTGTCATCGTATTTGTCGGCGTTGGCGATGCCCACGGCGGCAAACATGCACAATACAAAACTAGCAAGCTGGGTGATGCGTTTCATGTTCGTTACTCCTCGTGCCTACCTTAAGTGACCCCTTGGAATTATCAATTCAATTGCACTTCGATTTCATCGACGAAGCACCAACTCCACTCCTCGCCGGGCTCAAAGGAGGAAATGATGGGATGCCCCGTAGCGGCGGCATGCGTACGCGCGTGGCGATTTTTCGAGTCATCGCAACAACCCACATGGCCGCAGCTTCGGCATAACCGCAAATGCACCCACGTGTCACCGCTCGCCAGGCATTCCACGCAGCCCTTGCCCGAGGGACTAACATGTCTGACGCTCTTGAGGTGCGTACACGCGCGGATTCTGCCCATCAGTTCTCCAAATTCTCTCGGTCAGCGATCCTTATTGGGATTGATGAGGTATTTTTCGCCCGTCGCTCGCTTCGAATAGGCAGCGATGGTGTCCGGCTGCAGCGCCTCTGTGAGCGAAATTTCCTTCGAATAGCGGCTGGCAAAGGTGGTTTTCAAACCCTTAAGCACACGTTCCTTCAGTTCCTGGAATGCGAGCGGACCTATTTTTTCGATGTACGGCGTCAACAGCCAGCCGCCCACACCCCAGGCCATTCCATAATTGCGGTTGAGCACGGTCGGGCTCATGTCGAGAGCGCCGTAGATATACACCTGCTTGTAGGTTGTAGATCCATAACGGCTATAGACCGTCGCGCTTCGATTGACGGCGGCTTCCATGCAGCCCAAAATTTGGCCCGCGAGCGGACCGCCGCCGATCGCATCAAAAGCGAGCGTAGCGCCGGTTGCCACCACCGCGTCGGTCAGGTCTTTGAGAAAAGTGCTCGAGTCCGTACGGCATACATGCACGGCACCTGCCGCCTTCAAAACCTTTTCTTGTTCTTCCTTTCGAACGATGCTGACCAAGCCAATGCCGTCGGCGAGACACAGGCGGTTAAGCATCTGCCCCAGGTTGGAGGCCGCGGCGGTATGCACCAGCGCCTTGTGGCCCTCGCGGCGCATCGTACCGACCATTCCCAATGCAGTGAGGGGGTTGACGAAGCAAGACGCCCCCTCGGCCGCGCTCACGCCCTCGGGAAGAACGAGGCATTGATTCACTTTGACGCATCGATACTGCGAATACATCGCCCCGCCCAACACAGCCACGGTTTTGCCCAGGAGCGCCTGCGCAGCCTCGGAAGATCCTGCCTCCACGACCGGTCCGGCGCCTTCATTGCCGACCGGCATGGATATATCAAGCCGCGCCGCCAGGGCTTGGACGGCATTGGTGCCAATCGACGTGGTCAGGCTGGGCTGTTCGGCGCTCCCCGATACTTTGGCCTGCGTCCAATCCGCATTCGCCAGCAATAAGCCGAGATCTGAGGGATTGATGGGCGCCGCTTCGATGCGCACGATGACCTCATCGGCCTGCGGCGTTGGAATCGATGTGCTAACCAATGAGAGTTCCATCTCTCCGCTTTTCTTGACCAGCGAGCGCAATTGAAGGAAAGACAGGCGGTTTTGTTCGTCCATGCGCTAGCATACGGCGGGACGGCATCCCGCGAAAGGGTCCTTAGGCCAAGGACTGCCCCGGCCTGCAAGCAAGCCTTAAGCCGCTTTCTTTTTCGGGACCTTCTTACCCGCCCGGCGCGCCTCCGAGAGGCCGATGGCGATTGCTTGCTTGCGGCTGGTCACCTTCTTCCCGGTACTGCCGCTGCGTAGGGTGCCCGCTTTGCGCTCGTGCATGACCTTTTCGACTTTGTTCTGACTGGCTTTGCTGTATTTTCGCGCCATGTGAAAAATCTCCGCTGAATTAACTCTTCCGGAATTTATGATATGCGGCGAATTTCTGATATACGGCGCGCAATGCGTATCGGGAGTTAAGCCCTAAGAGTCGTCAGAAGATTCCGAGCGCGAGACCGCTGGCCATCGTCCTGCCGAGATCGGCACAGTGGGCCAAAAACGGAGGATCAATGACTTTCGGCTTGAGGATTTGTTCTGGAGTCTGCGAGCTCGTGCACACGATATAAGGATTTGCAATCGGCTTCAGGCGCCAACCCTTTGCAATGCGCTCTATTTGCTGCACGGCACCGCGCCCGTCGCTGCCAGCGCAAACCAAGGTGATAAAGGGCCTGCCGTTGAGTTTTTCCAGCGCCGCATAATAGGTGCGATCGAAGAAATCTTTCATCATTCCGCTCATGGCGGCCAAATTTTCCGGTGTGGCAAAAATATAGCCATCGGCACCGATGACGTCCACCGCGTGCGTTTCCGACGCCTGGCGGAGCGACACCACCACGCCCGCCTCGCTTCGCGCTCCGGCCGCTGCCGCGCTCGCCATCTGCCGGGTACCCCCGGTCATGGAGTGATAAACAATCAATAGCGCTTTCATCGTGCGCTCATCGTGAGGTATGTCCTACGCATAGCCTGGCCCTGCACCGACTGCGTTGCCTGGGCGGCTTCTCGATACTTCGGCGGTCGGCAGACCACTGCCCAATAATGACAGGTGCGAAGATGCTTCACTATGCCGTCGTTTTCTTTGTAATCGCGCTGGTCGCCGCATTCTTTGGCTTTGGTGGAATCGCAGTCGGCGCGGCCGGAATTGCCAAGATTCTATTCATTGTGTTCTTGATCGGCGCGATCGTTACTTTTTTGATGAGCCTGGGCCGTCGGGTCTAGGGTAAAGGAGCACGAGATGGAATCAGTATCGGATACAGCGCGCAGCGTCAATGATTACGCCAATGGTCAGGTGAAGAATTTCCTCGACAATGTCGAGGACTTGACCAAGGCATTGAAAGATGTTGACTCACCCGACATCGCTAAAGTGCGCGCGAAGGTCAAAATTGCCCTGGCGGCTGCCAAGAGCGCGGCGGCGGATACCGCCTCGCAGCTGCGCGATCAAGCCCAGGAAGTCGGCAAGCGTGTGCGTGATCAAGCCCAGGAATACGGTAAGCGCACGGACACTTACGTTCGCGACAACCCGTGGCAAGTGATCGGGATCGCCGCGTTGGTAGGTCTTGCCGTGGGGATCTTCGCCTCCCGCCGCTACGACTGATACTCAAGGGAACGCGGCGCCTTAGGCGCGCCGCCATTCCGTGCTGCCGCCAGGCTTATCCTCGAGCACAATGCCGGCGGCTGTCAGCAGGTCTCGAATTCGATCCGATTCGGCAAAGTCCTTGGCAGCTCGCGCCGTACGGCGCGAATTCAACAGCATTTCGATTTCTTGATCCGATAAATTCTTCGTTCCGGCACTTCGCTTTAGGTAGGCGTCCGGATCCTGTTGCAGCACCCCGAGAATCTCTCCCATGGCCCGCACGGTTGCCGCGGCAAGCGACGCCTTGGCGGCATCTCCTGTGGCTTTAGCCGAATTCAAACTTCGAGCCACGCCTTGAAGCACGGCGAGAGCTTCGGGGGTATTGAAGTCATCGTCCATCGCCTCGCGAAATCGCGTCACCTCCGCAGGATCGGCAGCGACGGCGGGCACTGAGCCCGAATCCTTCAAAGCCCGGTAGAGCCCGAGCAATGTTTCATCCGCCTGCGCAAGCTGCGCCGCGGAATAGTTGATGGGGCCTCGATAATGACTGCTCAACAAAAAGAAGCGCAGTACTTCCGGATCGCGCAGCGTCTTGAGCACTTCCCGCACCGTGAAGAAATTCCCCAGCGACTTGGACATCTTCTCCTCGTTGACGCGAACGAAGCCATTGTGCATCCATAGGCGTACGAACGGCGAATCACAGGCTGCGCAGGACTGCGCGATTTCGTTTTCGTGGTGCGGAAATTTCAAGTCCTCGCCGCCGCCATGCAAGTCGAAATAGCTGCCCAGCAAGCTGGTCGACATCGCCGAGCACTCGATATGCCAGCCAGGCCTTCCTAAGCCCCAGGGTGAATCCCAGAAGGGTTCGCCGGGTTTTGCATGTTTCCACAGCACAAAGTCGAGCGGATCGTGCTTGGCCTCGTCCACTTGGACGCGCGAGCCTGAGCGCAAATCGTCTATTTTTTTGCCCGAAAGCCGCCCGTATTGCGGAAATTTGCGCACCGAATACATGACGTCGCCATTGTTGGCCGCGTATGCATAACCCTTCTCGATCAGCGTCTGAATCATTGCGATGATGGGACCGATGAACTCCGTGGCTCGCGGTTCCAAATCCGGCTGCTGCAGTCCCAACACGGCACAATCTTCCTGCATCGCTACCGTGAAACGGCGCGCTAGATCGGCCCAGTTCTCGCCGTTGGCGGCCGCCCGCTCGATGATCTTATCGTCGATGTCCGTGACATTGCGCACGTACGTCACGTGAAACCCCAGCGAGCGCAGATAACGCTGAACCAAGTCGAACGCCACGAGCATGCGAGCGTGCCCGACGTGGATGTAGTCGTAGTTGGTCATGCCGCAGACGTACATGCGGACCTGGTTGGGAAGTAGAGGCTTGAACTCCTCTTTCTCTCCGCTCAGCGAGTTATGGATTTTGAGCATGTGACAGCAGCCTGCGCCGCACTGTTTCAGGGCTCATGAGCTTGAGCAGCGGCGCGAGCTCCGGGCCATGCGCTTGCCCGGTCAAAGCTACTCTCAGGGGCATGAACAAATCCGCGCCCTTGCGCCCGGTCCGTTCTTTTAGAGTGCCGGTCAGCATTTTCAAATCGGCATTCGACCGCTCATAGGCTTCGGCTGCCGCCGCGAAAAACTCAGCACCTGCGGCAGCAACAATGCGCTGCTCTTCCGCGCCGAGCGGCGCAAGCTCGCCGCGCACCACTTCGCGCCAAGGTATGGCATCGGCCGGCAACACAACGTTGTGACGCACCAGTTCGATGAACTGCGCCGAGTCATTGGCGCCCAGCCATGCGCGGATGCCGTCCGCGGAAAGGCGCTCCAAGGATACCTTCTGCCAATGCAGAAGTTGCGACTCCTCGAAGCGCGCGGGCGCCCTGCCTAAATGTTGGGGACGGAAATGCTGCGGCATCTCGGCCAAGGGTAGCCAACCATCGACGTCGCTCGTGTGTCCGAGGCGAAACAATTGGTTGAGCACGGCAATACTCAAGAAGCCCCGCTCGCGAAACTCATGCGCACTGGTGCTGCCATGACGCTTTGACAACGGGGCGCCGTCCTCCCCGAGCAGCAGGCCGACATGCCCATAGCCAGGGCACCGCATGCCGAGGGCGGTCAAAAGCATGATCTGGCGAGGGGTATTGGTTAGATGATCATCGCCGCGCAATACTTGCGTCACGCCCATCGCGGAATCATCGACGGCATTGCAAAAGAAGAACGCCGGCGTGCCGTCTTCACGGCGGACGATGAAATCGCCAATGTCGTTGGAGGCAAAGCGTTGCGGCCCATGTACTGCATCGACAAATTCGATGGTTTCATTCTCCGGGACGGCAAAACGCAGTGTCGAAGGTGTCCCCCGGCTTTCTCGTTCCTCACGCTGCGCGGCTGTCAATGCCCTGCAGGTTCCCGCGTATCGCGGCGGCTTACCGGACATCCTTTGTAGTTTTCGCGACAGCTCCAGCTCTTCGGCCGTGCAGTAGCAAGGATAGGCTAGGCCGCGCGACGCCAAATCGGCAAATAATCCCCGATAGAACTCGCCGCGTTCGGCCTGGGAATAGGGACCCGAGGGACCACCAACATCCGGACCCTCGTCCCAGTCGAGGCCGAGCCAACGCATGTCGTCCATCAATTGATCGCGGAAGCGCGCCTGGCTGCGCTCGGAATCCGTGTCTTCGATGCGCAAAATGAATTTTCCGCCGCTTTTACGGGCCCAAAGATAGCTGAAAAGCGCAGTCCGCGCGTTCCCCAGGTGCAGCGAACCGGTGGGACTGGGCGCAAAACGCGTGACGACCGGCGTCTCGTTGTTCAAGGACATCTCAAGATTGTACCTATTCGAGTAGAATCTACGCGTATGAAAAAGCTAATTGTCATGCTTGGGTTGCTAACCGTCGCCTGTCTGCAGCCCACATTGGCGGCAGATGCCCCGCCTGCTGCAAAAAACACCGGCAAACCGTCGGTATCATCGCCCTCCCCGCAAGTGCAAGTGGTCACGTCCATGGGCAATTTTACGATTGAATTGAATGCCGAGCGTGCGCCGCTCACGGTGGCGAACTTTTTGGCCTACGTCGACCAAGGCCACTACACGAATACTTTGATTCATCGCGCCGTCGCCAATTTCGTCATTCAAGGCGGTGGATTCAACGCCGATTACACACCGAAAGCGGCACCTACGACGGTAGTCAATGAGTCAGGCAACGGGCTCAGCAATATTCGCGGCACCGTGGGACTTGCGCGCAGCACGGAGCCGCATGGGGGCAATGCGCAGTTCTATGTGAACATCAATGACAACGCGGCGCTGGATCCGAATCAGACCCGATGGGGCTATGCAGTATTCGGACGCGTGATCTCCGGCATGGACGTGGTCGATCGCATTGGCAATGTAGCCACCGGCGCGCACGCACCCATCCTGAAAGACGAAACGCCTCTCAAACCGGTCATCATTCAGAAAATCGAGCGCGTTTCCACCCCCTAGTCTCCCTAGCATTTCGCGTGGCCACGCTATTCATTTCGGATTTGCACATCGACGCCAGCCGGCCGGCAATTCTCGAGCAATTTTTAGCGTTTTTGCAGACCGAGGCCCGACACGCCGAGGCGCTTTACATCCTCGGAGATCTGTTCGAGTCTTGGATCGGCGATGACGCGCCGGACCTTGCCCAATCGGCGGCAATCGCCGGGCTGCGCACGCTCACATCGCGGGGGGTGCCCTGCTTCGTCATGCACGGCAACCGCGATTTTCTATTATCGCGGCAATTCTGCGAGGCGAGCGGCGCACAGTTGCTGCCGGATCCGCTGCTCATCACGCTCTACGGTGAGCCGGTGCTGGTGATGCACGGCGACGCATTATGCACAGACGATCGCGCCTACCAGCGCCTGCGAGCCACCGTCAGGGACGCCGATTGGCAACGGCAATTCCTCGCCCTGTCGATTGCCGCACGCCGCGCACTCGCGGGTGCGGCGCGAGCCGGCAGCCAAGCCCACACCCAAGCGATGCAACACTCCATCACCGATGTGAATCCCGACAGCGTCGCGCTGGCGCTGCGCGCGGCGGGAACCTCGACACTTTTGCACGGCCATACGCACCGCCCCGCCATCCATGCACTGGAGGTCGATGGCCGGCCTCGAACCCGCATCGTGCTGGGCGATTGGTACGATCAGGGCAGCTTGCTGCGTTGGGATCATGACGGTCCCCAGCTTCAGTCTCTGTCGAGAGTCACCGAAAGATGAAGACAATTGCGGCTGTCAGCACCAAAAGCAGTGCCGCCTGAATGCGGTAGTCCTGCCAAAAAGGCGTCTGCCGCAGGCGCACTCGTTCAGCGCGGCTGAAGTCGAGTGTCCACATGGTGGCCCGGCCGGCATCGGAGACCTGCTCCGCTCTCGTCACGCTCACTGCGGCGAGAATGGCAATGTCGAGCAACGTGAGGATGGGCGCCGCGAAGAGAAAATGAAAATGCGTCCAGCCGAACACCACATTCACCAGGAACAAACTTAAGCCGCATACCGAACCCCAGCGCATGGCCGCCGCCGCGCCATGCGCATTGGCGCCGCGCCAGAACATGCCTAGCAGAAACACGGCAACGACCGGGGGTACGGCGTACGCCAGCACCGCCTGCAAGTACTGCCACAGCGAGGGGAAGCGCAGCAGTTGCGGTGCCCAGGCCACGGCCACCACCAAGAGGATAGCCGTGCTCAGCCTGCCGATGCGAACCACATGTACGTCCGAGAGCAGCGGCCTGAAGTGCTTGATCACATCCATGGTAATGAGCGTCGATGCCGAATTGAGCATCGAGGAAATCGACACCATCGTCGCTGCAATGAATCCGGCCACCACCAGGCCCACGAGCCCCGCAGGCAACACCCTCAAGATCAGATTCGGGTACACCATGTCAGGCCGCGGCAGATTTGGGAAAAGAACCAAGGCGCAAATACCTGGCAGCACGATCAAAAACAGCACTGGCAGCTTCAGCATTCCGGCAAACAGCGCGCCCCACCGGGCATGGTCGATATTTTTGGCCGACAGCACCCGTTGGACGATCGATTGATTGGTACACCAGTAATAAAATCCCAATAGCGGAATCCCCAACACCAATCCCGGCCATGGCACGCCGGGATCGTGAGAGGGTCTGATCAGTGAGGTAAATGCCGGATCCACCGAGCTCATTACTGCATGCCAACCACCCGCGCGGCTAAATGCGCCGATGGAAATGAGCAGCGCTCCGGCAATCAGCACGACCGCTTGCACCGCTTCGGTGTAAATCACGGCTCGCAACCCACCGAGAGCCGTGTATAGCCCTGCCGCCCCTGCCAACGCCGTTACGATCAGCCAAAGCGGCCAGCCAGGCAGCAACAGTTGACCTACCAGCGATCCGCTATAAAGAATTGCAGCTGAATCGACGAAAATATTCAGAAACAACGTGAGCAACGCAAAGTGCAGGCGAGCCCGGCGATCGTAACGCTGTTCCAGAAACTCGGGCATGGTGAAGGTCTGGCTGCGAATGATGAAAGGCAGGAGAAATACGCAGAAAAACACCAGTATCAAATTGGCGCTCCACTCGTAGTTGTATACCGATATGCCGATCGCATAGGCACCGCCCGCGAGGCCGACCAAGGCGGTGGATGACATATTGGAAGCAAATAAAGCAAGACCGATGGCAGGCCAACGCGTGGCGCGCGAGGCAAGGAAGTAATCAACCGGGCCGATACGGCGCCGCGACATGAGCACACCGAGCAGCACCAGTCCCGTGACGTAAATTCCGACGACGAGCCAATCGAGTACGGTGAGCAACGGGGAAGCAGCGCTATCGATCGCGAGAGGCCCAATTGACAGCGCTGACATTTATGTCTCTAATCCTGTAAGCTGCAGCGCATTCGGGGGCGCCGGCCGTCGCTGATTGGGCCTTCAATCATAAGTAATTTCAGTAATAACAACACCTTAGCAACCCTTGGTGGCGCGTTGGCCAGTGCAAAGGCAAATCGCCCAATGGAGATGACGTTGTCCCGCTGTTCCACATCGACTCTGGTTGCCGCCCTGCTCTTATCAGCTTTTTCCGTCCGATCCGCGGATCTCACGCCGTCGCCGATTATTCCACATCCTGACATTTGGCCCGAGGGCGTGCATGCGCCAAAGATTGCCGCGGTCGAGGCTCAGGTCGCACAACTTCTTGCTCAGATGAGTCTGGAGGAAAAAATCGGCCAAATGATCCAGGCGGACATCGCATCGATCTCACCGGCCGATTTGCGCACCTACAAATTGGGCTCGATCTTGGCAGGCGGAAATGCCGCTCCCGGCAATAACGCTCGTACCACGGCACAGGCATGGCTCAAACTAGTCGATGACTTTCATCGCGAATCGCTCAATAACGGGGCCTCGCACCGAGCGATTCCAATACTGTTTGCGATCGATGCGGTGCATGGAAACGCCAAGTTGCTGGGCGCGACTATTTTTCCTCACAACGTCGGATTGGGCGCTACCCATGATCCGGAATTGATGCTGAAGATCGGGCAAGCAACCGCGGCAGAAGTGTCGGCCGTGGGAATCGACTGGACCTTCGCACCTACCGTCGCCGTGGCGCGCGACGTGAGGTGGGGTCGGTCGTATGAGAGCTATTCGGAGTCGCCCGCATTGGTGGCCGATTACGCCGCGCAAATGGTCACGGGACTTCAGGGCAAGCTCGGAACTGCGGAGTTCATGTCGCCGGGACACACGCTGTCCTCGGTGAAGCACTTTGTCGGGGACGGCGGTACGCTGTCGGGGCGTGATCAGGGCAATACCATCGCGCCGGAGAGTCAACTGAGCGCCGTACACGCGGCAGGCTATCCTGCGGCAATTAAGGCCGGCGCGATGATTGTAATGGCCTCGTACAACAGTTGGAATGGCGCAAAGCTGCACGGAAATCATTACTTGCTGACCGATGTTTTGAAGGGGCGCCTCGCCTTCGACGGCTTTGTGGTGGGGGATTGGAACGCACAGGAACAGCTTCCAGGGTGCACAAAGTACCGGTGCGCAGCCGCTATCCTTGCGGGCGTCGACATGTTGATGGCACCGGACAGCTGGAAGGCGCTGTTCGACAACACGCTGGCGCAGGCCCGTGCGGGCGAGATTCCCCAGGCTCGAATCGACGACGCGGTAACACGTATCTTGCGGGTCAAGGTCATGGCTGGACTGTTCGAGCGGCCGCCTCCCAAAGAGCCCAACAATCTGGCGCAGCTCGGCGCCGCAGCGCATCGCGCGCTAGCGCGCCAGGCGGTGCGCGAATCATTGGTACTTTTGAAGAACGATCACGCCACGCTGCCGTTAAATCCGCGGTCACGAATTTTCGTCGCCGGCGACGCGGCAGACACCATCGGTGCCCAGACCGGAGGATGGACTATCGATTGGCAAGGCGATCGCAATAGCAACGCCGATTTCCCGGGTGCGACTTCAATTTATGGCGGCATCAAAGCCGCCGTAGAGGCAGCCGGCGGCACGGTCGAATTGAGCCAAGACGGGCAATACCGGGAAAGGCCGGATGCAGCCATCGTCGTCTTCGGCGAGCCACCCTATGCAGAGTTTCAAGGCGATAGAGAAACTCTGGAATTTTCTCCAAACGATAAGCATGAGCTGAATCTGCTCCGACACTTGCGTGCTGCGGGCGTACCCACCGTGGCAGTGTTTCTTTCCGGGCGTCCTTTGTGGACAAATCCCGAAATCAACGCGTCGGATGCGTTCGTCGCCGCTTGGCTTCCGGGCAGCGAAGGCGCAGGGGTTGCGGATGTATTGTTTCAATCGAGCGCTGCACCGGCGTTTGATTTCAGAGGGCGGCTGGCATTTTCCTGGCCGCGGAGTGCCATGCCGGTAGCATTCGACGCGTCCGGCAACGCCGTCGGCGCCCTGTTCTCGAGAGGCGCCGGTCTCGACTACCACGACAGTGCGCAATCGACGCAGCTTTCGGAAGATCCCGCCATTCCGCTTCAGTGGCGCGCTTCTGCGGGCAGCCTGTTTCATTCGGGCCACCCCACCTCTCCCTGGTCCATCTTTGTCGCCGACGGCGGCGACGAGGTGCATTTGACGAACGCGCGGCAAGAGAGTCCCCACGCGACGCTTGCGGTCGAGCTGGCGCGCGACGGCGCCGTCACTGCGAAATGGGCGGGTACCGCCTCTGGCATCTTGAAATTCTCCGGTCGCGCGGCCGATATGCGAGCGCCCGCCTATCGAGGCACGGCGCTAGAGATACGATATCGAGTGGATCATCTACCGGAGGGCCGCGTCAGCGTCGGAATCTTCGGCGGCGCGATGCTGGATATGACTCGGACCTTCGAGACCCCGGCGCATGGACAATGGCGCACATTGTCGATTCCATTATCCTGTTTGGCGGCAGCGGGAGCCGATCTTAAGGAAGTTGCGGTTCCGTTGGCCATCGAAACCTCTAGTCGTTTCGCCCTCTCGATCTCGGATGCAAAACTGGCGCCGCAAGCTTCGCGAGTTCGTGCGTGTACGGGCGGCGCGACTGGTTAATATAGGCACATGACCTCAAATCCAGAGTCGGTAACAATTCAAGAAGTGGCAGATCTTGCCAAGGTCTCTCCGAAAACGGTATCCAGAGTCATCAACAATGAGCCCCTCGTCCGTCCAAACACCCGCAATCGAATTCTGGCCGCGATCGAGCAGCTCAATTATCGCCCGAACCTCAATGCTCGCGGCCTGGCAAGCAATCGCTCGTTTCTCGTGGGTCTATTTTGCGACCGGCCCGGCGATTACCTAAGCGAATTTCAAGCCGGCGCCGTGGAACGCTGCCGCGAATCCAGCATTCACTTGATGGTCGAGCCGTGGGATGTGGAAAGTCCGGACATCGAGAAGCAGCTCGATACCCTGCTCGGGCAATTGCGTCTCGAGGGCGTTATTTTGCTGCCGCCCTTGAGCGATCATCCCCTCGTGCTCAACAAATTGCACGAAGGTTCGATTCCCATCGTGCGAATTGCGCCGAAGCACAATGTAAGCGCTACCCCATCGATCGGCATCGACGACTATGCGGCCGCGCGCCAGCTCACGACTCATTTGGTGAGCTTGGGACATCGGCGCATCGGTTTCATACTCGGCCGGCCCAATCACGGCGCAACAGAACAGCGCTATCTGGGATTCCTCGACGAAATGCGCGCCCACAACATCCCGGTTGATTCCAAATTGGTCCAGACGGGCAACTTCGTATTTGCGGACGGCTTGATATGTGCCGAACGCATGCTGCGCGCCGCGGATCCGCCGAGCGCTATTTTCGCCAGCAATGACGACATGGCCGCAGCGGTGATATCAATGGCTCGAAAATTCGGCCTCGATTTGCCCGGGCAACTGTCGGTGGCCGGTTTCGACGATGCGCCCGTGGCAAGAATGATTTGGCCTGAACTCACCACAGTAAGCCAACCCGTTGCCGCGATGGCGAGACTAGCGGCGGATCTCATCATTCGGCTGGAGCCCCGGCGCAACGGATGGCCTGATCGCATCCCGCGGCATTTGCTCGATCACGCGCTGATCATTCGCAACTCCACCGCGCGGCCGGCGCGTCGCTAGGCGGTGCGCCGCTATGCGGCGCCGGCGGTCGAATCTTGCTCCATCAATTGCAGCAGTGGACTTAAGAATTTCTCGAAATTGCGCCAGCGCCCGACCGATGAACTGCTGATCTTTTGCCGCACCTGCCACTTGCTGGCGGTGATGACGGTGCGCTTGAAATGGTGAAAATCCAGGCACCGCGAATCCCACGGCACGCCGATGAATTGCAGCATCTTGCGGCTCCAAGACTCTTGATCGGCTACCAGGCCTTCGTACGGCACGTCCAAAACTACGTTCTCGGGCAATGTCAGCCGCCAATGATGCATAAGGCGACGATATTCGAGATAGTAATGCGCCAGATCTTCAAGATCGTTAGCGTAGGAAACCGTGGACTCAAAGTGCTGCGAATAGATTGAAAGACAAGTGTCCAGCGGATTGCGCTGCATGTGGATGATCCGGGCATTGGGCAGCGCCGCATGAATCCAGCCCAGAAACGCGAAGTTGGTGGGCATTTTGTCGACCACCCGCGGCGCATCGTGCGATACCTCGCGCAGAAGACGCAAGTAGTCCGTGGCGAGGCTGGCTAACCCCTGAACAGTCTGTGCGCACTCCGAGGTACGGTACGACTCGAAAGCAGCGCTCCAGAAGTTAAGCTCACCGGCGCCAAAAACGGCCGAATGCGCAGCGAGGATTTGTTCGGCGAGCGTGGTGCCAGAGCGCAACATTCCGACGATGAATACCGGGCCGGCCGGTTGCAATGCCGAATCGATCGTGCCGAGCCGCGACTCGCTCAACCACTTCGCGTCGTAGGTTCGGGTGATGAAATCGACGGTGCGCGTCAATCCTTGCCGGTCATGGCTCGTCCTTAGCAATTTTGTCATGTCGTTCGCGTGTCGAAAATGTGCGAACGCTTGGTCGAAATTCCCCACGTCCTCGAAATATTTTCCGATGGCATAGTGCAGAACGATTTTCTGCCGAGGCACCAGACCTTTGTCGGCAATTCGCTGCGCCTGAGCCAGCCAAGGCGCGTCGGCCTTTGTCATTTTGCGCAGGCGCACGAGGCCCGCCCAGGCTTCCGGCGATTCCGATTCGACGCCGATCGCCCGCTTGAAAAGCGCCTCCGCCTCCAAGAAATCACCTATATCTGCGCTCGATTCTGCGAGGCCAATGATTGCCGCGGCCGATCGCCCATCAATCTCAAGCGCTTTTCGGCAGCTCGATTGCGCCAGCGCAGTATGTCCCTGAAGCCTTAAGGCAATGCCGCGATTGCAGTGCGCCTCGGCGAAGCGGGGGTTGATGCGCAGTGCCCGGTCGTAGCTCGCCACCGCCTCCTTTAGATTTTCCAAGCTTCGAAATGCATTGCCGAGATTATTATGAGCCTCCGCGAATGCGGGATTGATTTTGAGCGCTCGACGGTAACTGGCTAGCGCCTCAGCGGTACGCCCGACCTCCATGAGAGCGTTGCCCAGATTGTTATGGGCCTCCGCGAAATCGGGTTCGACAGCAATCGCACACCGATAGCATTCGAGCGCCTGATCGGGCCTTCCCAAGCCCTGCACGGCGCAGCCGAGATGACTGTGCGCCTCAGCGTCGCGTGGATTGAGCGCGATCGCCCGGCGAGAACTGACTGCGGCCGCGTCAAACTGCCTGAGATCCAGGAGTGCATGCGCCAAGTTATTGTAGCCCTGCGGGAACTCCGGGCATAAATTCAACGCCCGTCGATAGCTCGCCACCGCCTCGGTCAATCTTCCTTGTCTCGCAAATGCATTGCCCAAATTGTTGTGGGCCGCAGCCTCGTTGGGCAACAATTGCACCGCCCTGCTCAGCGCTTGCACGGCATCCTTGCCTTGCGCGCTCAGCGCGGTGCCCAATATTTGCCAAACAATTCCGGAGTCCGGCTGCAGGCTTAAGTATTCGCGCGTGCGCATTTCCAGCTCAGCGAAGCGGCCGGTGTTCATGAGGGCCCCAAGCTGGGTCAGTTCGAGCATCGTACGTCGGCTGCGGCGGAGAAATAGCTATCGTGAGATGGGACCCCTTCGGCGGCCAGCGCGTTCGATTGCGCCATGGAGCCCAAGATGTCGCGCAATTGATCCATCTTTACAACGTCCATCAATGGATCGTAACTCTCCGGGGTCATGCCGACACCTTCAAAAATGTAGAACCAGCTCAGATCGGTGAATAACTCGCCGGCCCTGAATCGAACGCGGCCGGTGCGTTTGTACAGTTCAATACGCTGCAGCAGACTGTGGGGTAGTTTCATGGACTGACAGTAGGCCCAGAGCGGTGTATCCCTGCGTCCCGTCAGATAGTGCAAGATGAGAAAATCGCGAATTCGCTCGACCTCCTGAATCAATTCGCTATTGTAGGAATCGATGTTGGCCTGCGCGAACGAGGTGTTGGGAAAATGCTCGAGCAGCTTGTACGTGCCGCTCATGACCAGATGAATACTGGTCGACTCGAGTGGCTCGAGAAACCCGGAGGCGAGTCCGAGCGCCACGCAATTGCGATTCCACAACAGTTTTCGCCGCCCCGCGACGAAGCGCAAGAAGCGCGGATCAGCCGCCGGCTTCTCGCTGATCGCGGACTTGAGGTCATCGAGCGCCTGCTCGTCGCTGATGTGGGCGCTGGAATACACGTAGCCATTGCCGACGCGATGCTGCAGAGGAATGCGCCAGCGCCAGCCGGCAGCGCGCGCATTAGCCTCGGTGTAGGGCGGCCGGACTCTGGGCAACTCGGTCGGCATGGCCACTGCGCGATCGCACGGCAGGACATCGCTCCAATCGAGATACCCGGTCTTGAGCGTACCTTCGATTAGCACGCCGCGAAATCCGCTGCAATCGATGTACAAGTCTGCCTGCAGTCGGCTGCCGTCATTGAAGAGGATCTCATCGATAAACCCATCGTCGCGCAGCGTGCCTCGTACAACGGTGCGCTCGAGCCGCGCAACGCCCAAGCGCTGCGCGTAACTGCGCAAATATTGCGCCACCAGCGAAGCATCAAAGTGCAATGCATAACGCAAGCCGGCGACCGGCCCCTGCGCGGCTGGATCCGGGAAACGAAACTTGCCCGCATCGGCGAGCGAGGCATTCAGGCTGAAATCGTTGAATCGCGGCGCCAGCCCGGCCGCGCGAGCCTTCTGCCAGGCATGAAAGAACGGGCGCAGATTGATCATGCTGCCGAAGGAGCCGAATGGGTGCCAGTAGGAGTGTCCCTCGCCCCCCCAATCAGTGAATTTGATGCCGAGCTTGTAAGTCGACTGCGTATGCTTGACGAAGTCGCCTTCGTTGATGTTCAGCAGGCGCAGTAGGTCGATGATGGGCGGAATCGTCGCCTCGCCGACTCCTACCGTGCCAATCTCAGGCGACTCGATGACGGAAATCACGCATCCGGTGCCGGGCAACGCGCGCGCTAAAATGCTGGCCGCCATCCAACCCGCGGTGCCCCCGCCCACGATTGCGATGCGCTTGATTTGGCTGTTGTCGCGCATATGCAAGGACATCATCACCCAACGGCAAAAAAAAGGCACCGACACCCATGGGGGAGCGGTGGCGGTGCCTTTCGGCCCTAGAGCTTACCCTTGACGCCGACGAAGAAGCGGCGGCCCCAATCATCGTAAGTAAACGGTTCATTGGGCCACTGCAGGTAGGTATGCTGAGCTTGGTCGGTGAGGTTCTGCACCGATACGATCACGCCGACATGCCGATTAAAGTCGTAGCTCGCCTGCGCATCGAGCTGCCCATAGGGTGCGGAGAAGACTTCGTACACCTTTCCGCCGAATGCGAAGGTTGATCCCACCTGCGAATCGTTAAGCGCCTTGTCCCGGTAGGAATACGAGCCGCGGATCGAGAAGCCATGGTTCTCATAGTAGAGCGTGCCCGTCACGGCATTCCTCGAAACGCCGGGAATGGGTCCCCTGGTCGTGAAGCTGGTCGGCTGCTGCGACGTCGATTGCGAATATGTATAGTTCGCGGCAGCTCCAAATCCTTGGAGCCATACAACTGCATCGGCGAACGCATACTGCCCGCTCACTTCGATACCGTAGATTCTTCCGTTACCGGCATTCACGGGCTCGGACACATTACCCACCGTGCCGCCGAAATCGTCCTTCACGAGCGTGGGAATATTTTCGGTCTCAACGAAGTTGTCGACCTGCTTATAAAACGTGGATATGCTCGCGAGGCCACCCGGCGAAAAATAGTTTTCGTACGACAGCAAGAACTGCGAGGCCCGGTAGGGATCGAGATTGGGATTGCCTGACTTGCCGTTTTGGAAGAAGAACCGAGCGTTGCCCGTAACCGGATCATTCGCTCCGCGCGTAAAGTTATAGGAGTTGCCCAAGCCGAGCGAATACAGATCCTGAGGCGCCACAACCCTTGCCGCTCCGAACCTGACCTTTTGAGTGTCGGTTACATCAAGCACGAAGTTAAACGAGGGGAGCACGTCGGTGTAATTACGTTTGGTGGTGACGGGCACGACATTCGAGTCCAGGCCGTTCCAGGACGCCGTGCCGTAGTACGTCGGCCCATGTGGATTGGTTTCGCCGCCGTTGACGGTCAGATTCGTGTTCACCAGGCGCACGCCGACATTCAGGTGCACTCGGCTGCTCGGACCGCCCATGTCGATCATCAAGTAAGGGGCCGTCGTCCGTTCAGTCACCCCGAATGAACTCAGGCCGTCCTTGAAGAATTGCTCGGTCATATTCGGGACGCCCGCGCCAGCCCAGACCTGCTGGAGAAATGTGGACGGATGATTCATTCCACCCGTTATCGGGTTTTTCACCATGATGGGACCGACTCCGAAATTGTTCACCGTCAATGCCAGCGCTGGGTTAGAGAGCGCGGTTGAATAGGGAATGCTCGGATTGCCATAACCCGGATCCTGGTAATACAACCAAGGGCCAAATCCCGGCGCGGGGGTGCCGGTATTGGTGCCGGCCACTTGGCCATTGGCAAGAGTGCCATTGATCAAATAACGGCCGAAGGTTTGATCAATGTCTCGGCCAGCGTACCTCACGCCTGCCGTGATGGTGGTCTTCACATCCGTGAAGGCAGGATCCCATTTCAGTTCAGCCTTGACCGCAAAATTCTTTTGTTCCGTCTGGTTAGCCCAGGCCCAGTTTGACTTGAACGTGGTGTAGGCCGGATTGCTCAAGACATCGGCAAGCGGCGGGAGATAGCTCACCGATGGAAGGCCTGAAGTACCGCCGTTGGAGTAGTTGAATGTATATCCGTGATTGCCAGGACCGCCGGCCGGGCAGAGCTGGCCGTTGTTGCAACCGGGTGCTGTCGGAGCCGTTGCGACACCGCCGCCAGTTGCGTAATAACCATGCTCGACGTCGG
Organism: Gammaproteobacteria bacterium; assembly: GCA_034667905.1. Lineage (GTDB taxonomy): Bacteria > Pseudomonadota > Gammaproteobacteria > Steroidobacterales > Steroidobacteraceae > Bog-1198. Next base: position 155,969 of record JAXDQK010000054.1, read on the forward strand.
CCTGAGCCGCCTGCAGGTTCGAGGTGGCGCGCGCAAAGGATGCATCGAAAATGCCGCGCAGCGGACCGTCGTTGCCGAACTTTGTCACCCATTGAAAATTGTTGGCCTGCGAGATGTTTTCTTGAAAGAGCGTTGCAGTTTCGGCGCCGAGCGCATTGAACACGGCATTTTGCACAACGCCGTTGCTGTCGAATGAATAAGGCTGCGTCGGATCAATTCCAGGCAAGGGAGTGGTGTCCTGGCCGTTGAACCATGCCTTATTCGAGTAATCGGTCGTGGTTTCGTCTTCACGCGAGTAGAACCAAAGGAAATTACTGGTGATTGAGTCCGTTATCTTGACTCCGATGTCGAAGGAGGCGCCCCTCTGCTTCGTTTCATCATAGACGTCACTGAAATATCCGAGCTGCGGCACGATATAGCTCTGGCCAATTGTTCCCACTTTGTCTGCGGTTAGTAAGCCGGTGTACGGGCCTGTGGCGGAATTCGAGATAACCCAACCGGCGCGATTGGCGGCCTGGTATTCCTCTGTATGAGTCTTCAGATCGGAGTACGTAAGGCTGCCGCTGACTGCAATATGATCATTGACCTTGAACGACCCCACCAATGTGCCGTCGGGGGTCTTGCTGTTTTGTCGCTGAGCATCCGAAACTCGTGCCAACCCACCAAGCGACAAGCCATCGGGCGCGAGCAGCGGATCGGCGGTCTTTAGATTGATCGTGCCGCCCAAACCGCCTTCAGTGATCGCCGCATTCGGATTCTTGATGACATCAATGCCGCTCACCAATTCGCTTGGTATGGTTTCAAGCGAACCATATTGACTATTGCCTCCCGCGCCGCCGCCCGAGGCTTCGCCGGAAACATAGAATTCCTTTCCCGAGAGGAATACGTCACCGTTGAGGGTGACGAGGTTCTGCCGCAAACCGTCGATGAGCACTGAATTGCCCTGACCGTTGGCACCGGAACGATCAATCTGTACGCCCGGCAAGCGCTGCAAGGATTCCGCAACGTTGTTGTCCGGCATCTTGCCGATGTCCTCGGCAGCCACTGACTCGATCGGGAGCAGGGAAATCCGCTTCGCGTCCAGCGCAGTTTGCAGCGACTGACGGTAGCCGGTAACCACCACTTCCTGCAAATCGTCTGATTTTTCAGATGCTTGTGACGCAGTTTGCGATTGATCTGCGGCCAGGGCGGCGTGGCCTAAGAACGAGGCATCAAATGACACCGCTGTCATTATAGCCAAACGAGCAGCTTGGCGCGCCCGCTTTTCCCTACGATGCGACATGGTACTGGATCTCCCGGTAGTTTCTTAATCTACGGCCATTGGCGAGGTTCAACCGCTGCCGGCCGTCGCGCTCTGGCGTGTGCCGACTACAGTCCCTCCGCTTCTTCCCCCCACCACATAGGACCATTGTCCAACTGATGTGTGGCGAAGGCTAACTCCGATTCGTCGCCCGAGTCAACGATTAATCATTTTATTTGTCTTAATCGAGTGATCGCCGTAAACAGCGCACCCCTTCACACATTGCGCCGCGCCAAAGGGCGCCTGACCGTACACATCGAGCCGTGAACCAGCGCGACTGACTTTGGGATGGAAATGCGCAACGATAAAATGCACCACGGTCACCGTATGAAAATGCGATCCTCAGCCGCGATGAGATGATTCGATCGGCGCCAAATCACCGCGTTGCCTATGGGATTGTGCGCACCCGGTTCGCGGCGAGCGCGCGAACACATCGCTCAGGGTACATGCACATGACGGCCCCTCGAGCCCTGGAATTTTATGCGGTCAAAGCGAATTCGCGGGAATTACAGCGGTTTTACAACGCGTGATTATATTGAGATGACAAGCGCCTTTGAGGGTGCAAGCGGCTTGACCCGCAAGCGATGCGCTCGGCGCGATGGTCCGGTCGCGATGCGGTCGGCATCGCACTTGGATGTCGCCGGATGCTCATTCATTCTCATCGGATTTCTCGGCGCGGCCTCGGACGCCGTTCATCGGTATACCGTGGCTGTTTTTGCCGCTCACCTGTCAGAAGTAAAATCCAATGACGCGAGAGAGCACTCACAGGCGCGGATCAACTCTCCGGCCGATGACTCTGAAGCGTGTTACGACTTTCGCAGCGAGAGTGCTACGTTGCATCGATCAATGCGCGAGCAGCGTCGGCACCGCGCTCGAGGCGGCGATGTCGAGGCCGGGGATGAGAGAGAGCATTTCGTGCAAGCGCGTAGAGAATTCCGGCCACGGCAACTCCACTTAAGTTTGCGCGCGTTCCCGTTAGTGCTCGCAATGATGGCGACTCTCAGTGCCCTTGGTTTCTCTGATGATCCCGGTTGTGCACGCGCACGCTTTCAAGAATCGGACGTATCTGCCCTCCGAAGGCATGTCAGCGATGTCATTGCGTTTACCATCGCCGCGCTTCGCTAAACCTTACGGCGTGCGATTTGCGGCGGTCCGGAATGAAAACGAAATAGCGGATCTGGGCTCATGATCAGCTGCGCCTCGAGTGCTGCGAATACTGCTATTCGCTGCTCTAGATCGACTTCTGCGCGCGTTGCGGCCCGCC
>JAXDQK010000055.1:0-178536 GCA_034667905.1 Gammaproteobacteria bacterium
GCGTAATGATGGTTTGCAAGGCATCGGTGACTGCCTGCGGCGAGGTTGCCGGAAAATAAGTGCCGGTACCGCCTGCAATAGACATGGCCGTCAATGTCGCCGCAGCGGACGGGTTCTTGCTGGGATCGACGCCGGCGCCCACACCGATGATGTAAGTTTGGATCGGATTTGCGCCGCTATTAAGAGCGCGCAAATTGGTGATCACATCGATCAGTGCCTGATCGTTGGTGCCGGGCCCGATTGCCAATGAACCATCGGGGTTAAACGCGGCTGTGACTCCATAGCCGGCAGCGGCAGTGCTGCCCAATGGCGGCCAGTTGTTGTGATTGAGATCCATAGTTGGTAACCCATCGGTCACCAGCACCACATAACGATGGCTGACGCATCCGTTGGTAGTCGGCGGATTGCCCGCGAAAATGGTCGCTGCGCGCGCCATCAGGCCCGCCATCGGCGATTGCGTCGCCGATGCCTTGATCTCCCGCGTGCCGGTTGAATTGGTCTCGGGCGCAAGAAATGGCGTGAATTGAGCGATGGCGGCCGCGACGCTAGCCGCGTTCGGTATGGCGCCGGAGGAGGTCATCGGCACCACGGGATTGCCGTCGTTCGCGGTCTCGCTGGTTGTGTAGTACCCGAATCCGCGCATCTCATACATTACCTGCGTCGAAAAGGGCACAAAGCCGGCGTTGGTCGGCCCCGTCGTTCTCGCGCAGCTGTTGACCTGATTGGAGTATGACTCGGTCACTCCGCCGGCTTTGTAGGCAGCGAGGCTGAAGGGTGGGCCAAAGGGTGATGGGGGACTTGGTCCGGTGTACACCATGCACACCGCGTCCAGCCCGCCGGCATAGAGGACGTCGTTGACGCTGGGGTCATCGCTACTGCTGCTGACCAGCATGTATTGCTTGGTCGTTATGTTTTGGCTGGCATAGAAAATGTTGAGCGCCTTGCAATTCTGCGCAGTCTGAAACGCGAGCGCGATATTCACACCGAAGCAAGGATTCAAGACGTATTCACCGCTGATCGGAATCGTATTGGTGAACGTGAATCCACCGGGGTTGCTCATCTGATAGACCCAGGTCGTGTACTCTGTCAAACCGCCGACTTTGTAGTCGATCAGTCCGAAGTCGGCGCTGTCGATGTAGGCATTCAATACCGCACTCAGACCCGCCTTGGCGACATTCAATCGGCTGGGTGAGTTGTCAAAGAGCACGCCGCCGGAGTTCACTGTGTATGGCGCCAGACCTGCCGCGCCTGGGTCGAGGGGCGGCGTGAATCCGGCAGGTATGGTGAAGTTGACCGGCGAAGAGGTCGGAAACAGCAGCGGGTGCGGAATGGAGCCGGAGCCGGTGCGGATTGCACCGCTCAAGTCGCCATCCATGGATTCGGAATTCGCCAATGCCAGAAGAATTTGGGGGTGCGCCGGAATCGAAACCGTCAATGGTATTTGTGAAATTGCGATGGATGGCGCGACTGCCATCACGTTGGAGGACCAGCACACCAGCAACGTGCAGCATGCGGATGCCAGCGTGTGCGCGAAACGGCCTTGCGGAGTTTTTGATATTAGCCTTTGCATAATTAAGTTCCTTAAAGACCTTTGGGCTAACGAACAATCGATTGAAGCGTGGTCGTCGATGAGTTGTCAGCACCCACGCCTTGAGCAGTCACGCGATATACGGTGACGGGGGGTGGCCCGTTCAGGCCAACCACCTGAATGTTTTGGCCCGCGCCGGCAACCGGGTTGAGGTTTTCGATCACAATCTTGGGTGTTTGCGAAGGCAGCGGTAAATTTGTAAGTGCTGGGCCGGGGTAGGAAAAGCTGTTGGCCGCCACATTCCAATTCATACCGGTCACAGGGCTTCCCTGAGTCAGATCCGGTGAGAGCAAACCTGGATTGCCGGCTGTAAAGCTATAAATCCCATTCAATAATCCAATCTCTGCTGCGCGCAGGGCCGCTTCCGCAGCCTGGGCGCTAATTTGGCGATTGTTGTCGTTGCGTGCCATGCGCTCTTCCACGGTTTGCATACGAGCCGCGGTGACGCCGAGCAAACTCAAGATCAACAACAGAATCAACGCGACGAACATCACCACGCCGCTTTGCTTCGATGACTGGCTCAATGGAGAACGGGGATTGCGCATGACGGGACCTTTAATGCAGCGAGTTACGCACGGCGATGGTTGCTTCGAATACCTGGCGCGACCGCGAGTCGGCGGGTGGTGTCACGGTCGTGCCGAGCAAGTTATAAGTCACGGCCGTCGGGACGCGACCCGCACCCGGCGCGCTTGCCGCCAGCAGCGCAACCTTCACGCTCATGACCGTATTGAAATCCCCGACTTGATTGGCCGTTACGTAATTGCTAACGGTTTGCGAGTTGTTGGTGTCCAAGCCATACAGAACCTGCATCGCCTCGATATCGGGCACCAGCTCGGTTGCCGTCCATGCGCCGGTGGCATTCGAGCTGTAGACGAACAGCGCGCCATCGCCGTCGGCACCGACCCCGATGTAGTACGCAAGCGTGTCGACCGGCGTGACCTGCGAACCAGGCGGAAACGACAGCGGGAACGCAGAGACCGTGTTCCCCGGCGGCCCGCCGCCGCCATTGTGGGTGACCGTAGGATTGGCGCCGAGTCCGAGGCCGGTGATTTGAAAGATCACAGCCTTCGAGCAGTCGGAGATGACAGCCATTTGGCCACTCACGAGCGTCGGCGGCGCCGCCGCCGGCTTAAAGATCGTGAATGACGCAGCTCCGTCAACGATGGTTTGGACATAGGCGGGCACTGCGTTACCCAGCGTCGAACGCACGACCAAGACATCGTTGTTCTGAACCACCCGACTCGCCAAAGCTGTATCAATGCCGCCGCTCCAATGCGTATTGGTGGCGTCGGCCGCTACGGGCGCGGGCGCGATAGTGTAGCCCGTGCCTCCACTGGTATTAACGGCCTCAAAACCGCCGAGCGCCTGGGTCCAGGACGTGGTCAAAGCCGTCGCGCCGGGGCTGAGAATTCCCTGCACGAGGGGCGCGGTGGTGCAGGCCATGTTTCCGGCGCCGCGAACCGCGGTTGAAATGAAATTTAGCGCGAAACGGCCGCCATCGGTCAGTTGCGCGGTGCCGGATGTGGCGTTGTAAGCGGAGCGCGAGCCGATAAAAATCGAAATCACGCCCGTGGTGACGATCAACGCCAGCGTGATGGCTATCATTAACTCGATCAGCGAGAAGCCGCGCGCCCGCATCATAGGACGGACTCCAGCGTGATGGATTGCGTGGTTGCGGCGCCACGATTGAGGGTGTTCTGGGCGACCGAGTCATCCCATTGCACGATGATGGTGATCGTGGTCTGCCCGGCGACCAGAGCGGTTGCCACCGACCCCTGGCCATTTGGCAGCGCGCCGAGCGGTAGGGGCGGTAGGACTCCGCTGTTCGCGTTCAGGCGCAGCTTCCATTGGTAAACGTCGTATAGAGCGAGATTGGCGCACGCCGCCGTGGCGACGCAGGTAAATCCAGGATTGACGGCAGCGGCGCCGAGCGTGGTTGTATATGGCCCGTTGACCACACTTGCCTGTGCGGTGTTGGCGCGCATATTGTCGAGCATCTGGTACGCCAAGTCGGTGGCTTGACTGCGCAAATAGGCGCTGTCATTGGAATGAGACGAGAGCATCATGAGTTTGGCAATGCCGAGCAAGCCGATGCTCAGGATCACGAGAGAGACGAGCACCTCGACGAGCGTGAAGCCGCGCGCGGGGCCGGTCTTGCAAGAGATATTTCGAATAGCAGTTTTCATGGTGTTTACGGACACGTGAGTACCGTGCCGCCTACCGATCTTCCTGGTGTTTGCGATGCTGCCACGCGTCCGGTGGAGAGCACTTCGACTTGGCGCGCGAAAGCGGCTCCGCGTGTGTCACATATTCGGACGGTGAATGTTCCCCCCGGGGGCAGCGACGTGAGCCCGCTCGACAAGAAGGTAACCACGCCCGGGGGTACAACAAGCGGAGTCACCGTCGGGGTCACCTGGTTGGTCCCGCCGAGTGCCGGCACCGTCTGGAACACCTGGTTGCCATTGACAGGATCGACCAAAGTTACGATCCAACCCTCCACCCACGATGTCGCGGCGAGGTCGCAATTCAACCCGTCTGCCGACGCACACACGGTCACGCCGTTCTGCGAGGCGCGCTTGACGGCCTCACTGCGTGCGTAGCCAAAGCTGCCGATCAAGGAGTTGATCTGGCCGGTGTCTCGGTCATTCTGCAGAAAGCTGTTGAAGGCAGGCACGGCGATGGCAGCCAGAATCCCGGCCACTGTGATGGCGACCAGAAGTTCGATTAGCGTAAAGCCGTGCGACGGAAGTTTCATGGGTCGCCATACTAGAGACGCAAGCTTGCTCGAACCTGACGTGCAGGGCGCAAAAGCTGGGAATGCGACTTAGTTCACGGACCGCGGGGGAAATTGGATCAATACGCGGGTGCCAAGGCCATCCGGTCCCGCCTCTATGCTCATCGAGCCATCATAAAGGCGCGCGATTTCGTCCACGATTGCCAAACCCAATCCGCTGCCGTGCCCCGGTGAGTTCGGCATTCGGTAAAATCGCTGACGCACGCGATGGCGCTCGGCCTCGGGAATGCCGGATCCGGTGTCCACGACGGCGAGATATGCCCTTCCGTTCTTTTCTCCGGCGCTGGCGGTGACGCTGCCCCCGGCCGGGGTGTACTTGAGTGCATTGTCCACGAGATTGCTCACCAGATCGTCGAGCAGCGAGGGGTCGGCGCGAATCGCAATGGGGGTCGCGTCGACGCCTAAGTCGATATTGGATTGCAAGGCGCGATCGAAGAATTTAGAAGCAACCTCATTGACAATGGCCTGCAAGTCCACAATCTGATTCTTGGTGCTCAAGTTGGCCGAAGGATCGGCACGGGCCAATGTCAGCAGCTGGTTGGCCGAATGCGCAAGCTGCTTTACACCTTCCTGTAAGGTGAGCAGTCGGCTCTTGATGGGCTGCGCCGCGGGTTCTGCAATGAGGAGGCCCAGTTGTGCCTGCATTCCGGTGATCGGTGTGCGCAACTGATGCGCCGTGTCGGCGATGAACTGTTGTTGCGACTGCACCGATGTGCGCAGCATTCCAAATAAACGATTGAGCGTTACCACCACCGGCGCAATTTCACGCGGCACGGAAGTTTCGACGATGGGCCGCAGATCCAGCGGCGAGCGGCTTGCGATTTCATCGCGCAACCGTTTGATCGGCCGTAACCCCAACTGAATACCGACCCAGACCAACACCAAGGTGACGTCGAGCTGCACGAAGTCCCACAGCAGCGTACTCATCAACCCTAACCGCGCTTCCGGCTCGGTGGTTGCCCTGACATCAGCCACGGTCACGGTAATGAGCCCTCCGGGGGAATCGAAGCGCGTCGTCAGAGTGCGCACGTTGCGGCCATCGAGCTGCGCCGTCGCCAGCAGTTGTGTTCCCTCACTGCCCATGGCCACGATCGGCAGCTGTGCGTCACCCGCGAGCAGGCGCCCCTGGGCATCGCGCAATGCATACCTGATCGAATCGGCGTGCGGCAAGAATGGCTGGATGTATGGATCCAGCCCGATTTGGCCTTGCTTGACGACCACATGGGCCATCAAGGAGTTCGCCGCGTCCTTCAACCGCCGATCGCTGCTGATCACGACAGGCGCCACGTTATTGAAGTAATGAATCAAGGCGCCGCAGAGCGCCACCAGCATGAGTGGGATAGCCAACCACAAAATCAACTGGCGGCTGATCGAGGAGGTCACGCGGCTTTCGCTTCTTCCAAGCGGTAGCCAAGACCGCGCAGGCTGCGAATGATGGCGGCATCGCCGAGCTTGGCGCGCAGCCGCGAGATGTGCACTTCCACGGCGTTGGGCGTGATGTCTTGATCAGGCCCCGCCACGGCCTGCTGCACTCGCTCCTTGGACACGATTTGCCCGATGCGCCGTGCCAGGCACTCGAGCACCAGCCATTCGCGCGCGGTGAGCTCGACTTCCGCCTCGTCGATGCACAGGCGCTTGCCCGCAAGGTCGACGCTGATTCGATTGAGCTTCACGATACCGTTGGCCGCGCCGTGGGAGCGTCGCATGAGCGCTCGGCATCGCGCCGCCAGTTCGGCGGCCTCGAATGGCTTGCTTAAGAAATCGTCGGCTCCCAAGTCGAGCGCTTTGACCTTGTCCGTTAGCGTGCACCGGGCGGTAAGGACGAGGGTGGGTAAAGATTTGCCGGCGGTGCGCAGCCGGCGCACCAACGTCAGGCCGTCGGCGCCCGGCAGCCCGACATCGATGACGGCCATGGCGAATTCTTCGTTGGCGATTGCCGCTTGAGCGGCCTCTGCGCTCATGACCCGGTGCACCGAATAATTAGCCGCGCTCAAGCCTCGCAGGATGGCGTCGGCAACGAGATCATCATCTTCTACGAGTAATAGCCGCACGCGTCACTTTACTACGGGCAAGGCCGTTGCTTAAATGCCCTAAGGATCGCCGACGGCGTGACCGTTGGGATTGTTCGGCGCTTCGCGATCGGCGCCGAAACCGGTGCGGCGCGGGGGAACTAACGCGCGCAGCTTAGCCTCGTACGCCTTTGCAAAAGTTTCCGTGAACAAATGAGGAAATCCATCGGCGGGACGTTGCGCGAGCCCTGAGTACAGTTCGGCGTACAAGTCCCAATACTTGGCCTTGTTTTGACCGCCAAAGACGCCGCGCTTACCGACCCGATCGAAGCGCTCTTCCAATTCCTTGGGATCGACACGGCTCAAGAATTCTTCGAACGCAGCACGCGTTGCGGTGAGGGTCGCGGCATTCTGCGCCTTCAGTTCGCGCAAATTCTCCCGGATCGCCTCAACCGAACCGGCGCGGGTCGAGACCGTCGACAATAGCCGCACCAAGGCCTCATCGACGCCTCGCGAGAAATTCAAGGGCGACTCGGGAGCGTCCGCAGCCGGCGCTGCAATCCTGAACCTGTTGCGAAACTCGTTGCGGGCCTGGTTCAGTTCCATCAATCCCAACACGGCTTCGCGCAACATCTGGCCTGCCAGCTGCAGCGCGGCGCCGCGTGCCTCCGAGCTGATGGACGCGGGGTCGATTCCCGCACCGCGGCAAAATGAAGATAAGCCGATATCGAAGTCGCCTTCATACAGCGATAAACTTTGCGACCGCGACACCTGAGCGTTCGAGACGCTCGGCGTGCTTTCACTCGCGGGCGCCGCGGCGGGCGGCCCTTTCGGAGGCGTTTTTTGCATTGCCTTGGAAGGTTCCACCTTCAAAGGCCGCGTCATCATGTGCCAGGGCGTTGCGGCTGCCTCTGCGGCTTGCGGTTGTCGAGCGACCGTGGGCAGGGGCTGTCCATACGCGTCTCGCGGCCCGCCCGGTTCGCCGGCGAGCACATTGCTGGGTTCCAGCAGCTGACTCAAGTCAAGGTCTGCGCCCAGATCATTGGCGGTGGATTTCTTGGCCGCAGAGGAGGGCGCTTGCCCGTCGTACGCGATAATGGCACTTTCTTCAGGCGGGAAGTCGTTGCTCTTGTCAATGCTGACCAGGAGCTCGTACTCGCCCAGCCTGACGTAGTCGCCATCCTGGAGGGGGTAATCGTGATACTTGCCCAGGGGTACTTGTGCGCCATTGACATAAGTACCATTGGAACTGGTGTCGACCAGAATGTACGCGCCGGCGCGAAAATCAATGCGTATGTGTTTGCCCGAGAGGTAACGCTCCGGGTCGGGTAGAATCCACTCATTGTCAGTGGCGCGCCCAACGGTGCCCCCGTGAACACCGAAAACTTTCGTTGCAAGTGCTCCGAGGCGGGTTGAGTGTTCGCTGACGACGCGGAAGCGCAGGGCCATAGTCAATCCATCCAGCGGGTGTCAAGGTTTGCGCTAAGTGCCGGTATAATATGGTAATACTAGCAATGGTTGGAGCCTAGGCAATGGCAGCGAGTCACATTTTTAAAGTTCTGTTCGTAAATCAAGGCAAGGTCTATGAGATCTACGCCCGCAAAGTGAGTCACGGCAGCTTATTCGGCTTCATCGAGGTAGAGGAATTGGTGTTCGGCGAGCGCTCGACGGTGGTGGTGGATCCCGCCGAAGAGAAGATCAAGGCCGAATTCCACGAAGTAAAGCGCACCTATCTGCCCATGCATTCGGTGCTGCGCATCGATGAAGTCAAGAAACAGGGCGTCAGCAAGATCGTGGCGCTGGAAGGTTCCAACGTCGCCCAATTCCCTGTTCCCATCTACACACCCGGCGGAGATTCCAGCGCTCGTAAATAGGCGCTCTCCTATAGAATGATGCATGTTTAGCCTTTTCGGCGCACCGGCGCTGTCGAAATTCCGTCTCGATCAACTGCTGCGTGCACTGAAGAGGGAGGAGCCGCGGGTACGTGGCCTCGCAGCCCGCTGGGTGCACTTCGTCGATGCCTCCCGCGCGCTTGCCGAACGTGAACTTCAGGTGTTGGAAAAGCTCCTGACTTATGGCGCCCGCGATGCAGACTTAAGGAGAGCATCAGAGAGCCCCGGCGGCCACCGCAGTGACAGCCACCGCAGTGGCGGCCACCGCATTTTGGTCACCCCCCGCCTGGGTACCGAGTCGCCGTGGTCGAGCAAGGCCACGGACATTGTGCATGTGTGCGGATTGGATGCGGTGGCGCGCGTCGAGCGCGGTACCTTGTATTCCATCGAGTGTGAAGGTCAGCTCGACATCGCGGATCTGAACAAGCTGGCGGTGTACTTGCACGATCGCATGACCGAATCGGTCTGGCTGGACACGCTAGAGCCCAGCGGCCTGTTTCACGCCGCGCCGCCTCGAGGCCTGCGCCGAGTCGCACTGGGCGCGAACGGCCATGAGGCTTTGGCGCGGGCTAACCAAGCATGGGGCCTGGCTCTTTCGGCCGATGAGATCGACTACTTGGTGCAGGCATTCGGTGAATTGGGCCGAGATCCCACCGATGTCGAGCTGATGATGTTCGCGCAAGCCAACTCCGAGCACTGCCGTCACAAGATCTTCAATGCGAAGTTCATCATTGATGGTGAACCGATGCCGCTGTCGTTGATGGCCATGATTCGCGCAACCTACGCGCGCAATCCTAAGGGCGTGCTGTCCGCATATCGGGACAACGCGGCCGTTATCGAAGGCGCCAGCGCCACCCGATTCTTCGCCGATCCCCTGACGCGACGCTACGGCGGTATCAGGGAAGCGATCGATATATTGATGAAGGTGGAGACTCACAATCACCCCACGGCTATTTCGCCGTTTCCCGGCGCGGCTACCGGGTCGGGCGGCGAAATTCGAGATGAGGGTGCCACCGGAATCGGCGCTAGACCTAAGGCCGGATTGACCGGCTTTTCGGTATCCAATTTGAAGATTCCCGGCATGCTGCAGCCCTGGGAGGGCGATTTCGGCAAGCCGGACCGAATTGCCTCCGCGCTCGACATCATGATCGCCGCGCCCTTGGGTGCCGCCGCCTTTAACAACGAATTTGGGCGTCCGGCGATCTGCGGATATTTCCGTGTCTTCGAGCAGCCGAGTCAAGAAGCGGGCCGTACGCTCGCTCGCGGCTACCACAAGCCCATCATGGTCGCGGGCGGCGTCGGCACTGTGCGCCGCCAGAACGTAGAGAAAAAAGATGTCGTCGTGGGCGCGCCGCTGGTCGTGCTGGGCGGTCCGTCCATGCTGATCGGATTGGGCGGCGGTGCCGCTTCCTCTCTCGGCAGCGGCGAAAGCTCATCCGATTTGGATTTTGCATCGGTGCAACGCGGCAATCCAGAAATGCAGCGCCGCGCCCAAGAGGTCATCGATCGCTGCGTCGCGCTCGGCGACGCGAACCCTATTCTGCTGATTCATGATGTCGGCGCGGGCGGATTGTCGAATGCCTTGCCCGAGGCTATCGCCCACAGCGCGCGCGGCGGTCGCATCGATTTGCGCAAGATACCCAGCGCCGAATCGGAACTCTCGCCGATGGAGCTCTGGTGCAACGAAGCGCAGGAGCGTTACGTGCTGGCGCTTGCGCCGGGGAGCGTCGACCAATTTTCCGCGCTTTGCCAACGCGAGCGCTGCCCGTTTGCAGTGGTGGGCGAGATTACCGCCGACGGGTTACTCAAGGTTGTCGATCCACTTTTGCACGATACACCGGTCGATATGCCCCTCGAGGTGCTGCTGGGCAAGGTGCCGCGCGTGACTCGCGAGGTGCGATCCGCGCCTAAGCGCGCGGATGCCGTGGCCACCGGCACTGCAACTATCGGCGAATCTCTCGATCGTTTGCTGTCTCTGCCGACCATTGCGGACAAGTCATTCTTGATCACCATTGGCGATCGGACGGTCGGCGGATTGATCAGCCGGGATCAAATGGTCGGCCCGTGGCAGGTGCCCGTCGCGGACGTGGCGGTGTCTTTGAGCAGTTACGATGAATACAGCGGCGAAGCGATGGCGATGGGGGAGCGCGCGCCGGTGGCCCTGTTGGATTCGCCGGCATCGGGAAGAATGGCCGTCGCGGAGGCCTTCACCAATATCTTGGCGGCAGATGTGCGCCGCTTGACCGACATTCGCTTATCGGCAAATTGGATGGCTGCCTGCGGGGAGCCGGGCGAAGATGCTGACCTGTATGCCACCGTGCGTGCCGTGAGCGAATTGTGCACATCGCTTGGCATCACCATCCCGGTGGGAAAGGACTCTTTGTCGATGAAGACGACATGGCGCGACAAGGGTGCGGAGCGCACCGTACTCGCGCCGGTGTCGCTGATCGTCTCGGCGTTTGCCCCCGTTGAGGATGCGCGCAAGACCCTGACGCCCGAGCTTGCCTTGTCGCAGCCCACGCGTCTGCTGCTCATTGATTTAGGTGCGGGCCGGAATCGACTGGGAGCGTCTTGCTGGGCGCAAGTGCAGATGCAAAGCGGCGGCGATCCCCCGGATCTCGACGACCCTAAGCTGTTGAGCGTTTTTTTCGAGGCGCTGCACGAGTTGAAGGATCGGGGCATGGTACTCGCCTACCATGACCGGTCGGACGGCGGCTTGCTGGTGACGGTGCTCGAGATGGCATTTGCCGCCCATTGCGGCCTGCGAATCGACCTGGGCGCCGTGGCGGATACGATCGCCGCCTGCTTTTCGGAGGAGCTGGGCGCCGTCATCCAAGTACCGCTCGCGGGACTTGCGGACGTGCAAGGCATCTTTGAGCGCCACGGACTTGGGGCGATGATCCGCGAGATTGGCGAGCCGACATCAGGCGCCGACGTGCAGGTGAGCGCAAACGGCGCGGTGATCTATTCTGCGTCGCGCATCGCTTTACATCGGCGCTGGAGCGAGGTGTCGTTTCGAATGCAGGAGCTGCGCGACAATCCGAGTTGCGCACGGCAGGAATATTCGCGGCTCGACGATGCGGGCGATCCCGGCCTGCACGCGCGCCTGAGTTACGATCCGGCTGCGGATGTGGCGGCGCCCTTTGTCGTCGCCGGAGTGCGGCCGGCGATCGCGATCCTGCGGGAACAAGGGGTCAACAGCCACACCGAAATGGCCGCGGTGTTCACGCGCTCAGGCTTTGATGCGTACGACGTGCATATGACCGACATTTTGTCGGGGCGCGTGGCCTTGGGCAGATTCCACGGTCTGGTGGCGTGCGGCGGCTTCTCGTATGGGGATGTGCTGGGCGCCGGAGAAGGATGGGCCAAGTCCATCCTGTTCAACGAGCGGGCGCGTGAGGAGTTCGCTGCCTTCTTCGCTCGCGAGGCCACGTTCACTTTGGGCGTGTGCAACGGCTGTCAAATGCTCTCTGCGCTCAAAGAGTTGATCCCCGGCGCGGCCGAGTGGCCGCGTTTCGTGCGCAACACCTCGGAACAATACGAAGCGCGTTTGTCGCTGGTACACATCCCGAAGTCCAATTCCGTGCTGTTCCGCGGCATGCACGGGTCGGTGCTGCCCATTGCCGTGGCGCACGGCGAGGGCAGAGCGGAATTCGATGCAGCATCAAGTGCCGGCACGTTGCTGGCTCGCAGCTTGGTGACCCTGCAATACGTCGATAATCGCGATCAGCCTACCGAGCGATATCCCTTCAATCCCAACGGTTCGGCGATGGGTCTGGCGGGACTGTGCAGCACCGACGGACGCGTCACGGCCATCATGCCGCATCCGGAGCGCGTATTCCGAAGCGTGCAAAACTCCTGGGTCTCAAAAGACTGGCCGCAAGACGGCGGCTGGATGCGATTGTTCCGAAACGCACGGGTGTTTGTCGCGTAGCAAATTGCTTCCCTAAAGCCTCAACCCACCTCGGCGTGGTTGGGTGCAACAAACCTGCGAAAGGTCATCGCCTGTACCAGGCGCGCTTTGCGCACGAATGTCTGATAGAGCAGGTCGCGCATGACTTCCAGCATTATGCCTGCCTGCTCGGAATCCAAGTTAGGCTGATTAGGCCACGGGTCGCTGTCGGTGCCGAAGAGTACGGTCCGCAGGGTCGCAAAGGTGTCATCGTCGAGGTCCACTAAGGAGCGGATCTCCTGCAGCGTATCGAAAAGCTCCAGTTTGCCGCGCTCGCCCAGCTCGCGAAACAATGACTGCGCCGTACGCCGGCTCATTGAGCCGAAGGCGTTGTAGCACGCCGCCGAATAGCAGTTGAGGGCTTCTTTGAATAAGCCCTCGGCTTCTTCGGGTAAATAGGTCAGCGGAAAATTCTCGCGCGCCCGTTCGATCTCCATGAAACTGGGGGCAAGCTCCACGCGCAATGCGGTGTACGCCTTGACGGCGAACTTGAGGAAAATCGGTTCCGCACACGTATCGCAGCGAAACACGATCCCGACGTGCTTGGGTTTGCGCCGGCTCAAATCTTCGAATTTCGGAACCGCGACCGGCGTCAGATGCGTCAGCGTCTGGCAATGCGGGCAGGTCAGAGCGATGCCTTGATATTCGACATGCAGCTCGTCTTGAGGCGTGATGTATATGCTCATAGGTTAACCGGATAGTGGTTTGTAACGAATGCGGTGGGGCTGATTGGCATCTTCCCCCTTGCGCTTTTTATAGTCATCGACGTATTCCTGGTAATTACCTTCGAACCAGACGACTTGCGAGTCCCCTTCGAACGCCAAAATATGCGTCGCGATCCGATCGAGGAACCAGCGATCATGGGAAATGACCACCGCGCAGCCCGGGAACGCCACCAGCGCATCTTCCAGAGCGCGCAGCGTCTCGATATCGAGATCATTGGTCGGCTCGTCGAGCAGCAAGACGTTGCCTCCGGCCTTCAATACTTTCGCGAGGTGCACCCGATTGCGCTCGCCGCCCGACAGCTCGCCGATGTTCTGCCCCTGTTGTACACCTTTAAAATTAAAACGGCCGACATAACCGCGTGAGGAGGTTTCGTAGTTGCCGACTTTGATCAGATCCAACCCGCCGGAAATCTCTTGCCATACCGTGTTCTTGTCATTCAGTGCCTGCCGGGACTGGTCCACATAGGCGAGCTTGACGCTGGGACCTAAGCGAATTTCGCCGCTATCCGGCTTTTCGACGCCTGAGAGCATGCGGAAAAGCGTGGTTTTGCCGGCACCATTGGGTCCAATGATGCCCACGATCCCCCCGGGCGGCAAATTGAAGCTCAAGGAATCGATCAACAGCCGATCGTCATAGCCCTTTTTCAAGTTCTTGCATTCGATCACCAGGTCACCGAGCCGGTCGCCCGGCGGGATATAGATTTCGTTGGTTTCGTTGCGCTTTTGAAATTCCTGAGAGGCTAATTCCTCGTATCGCTGCAAGCGCGCCTTGGATTTCGCTTGCCGCGCCTTGGGATTGGTGCGCACCCATTCCAACTCGCGTTTGAGCGTTTTCGCCAGCGCATCTTGCTGACGCTCTTCCTGTGCCAAGCGCTGGCCCTTCTGTTCCAGCCATGAAGAGTAATTCCCTTGCCACGGAATCCCATGGCCGCGATCCAGCTCCAGGATCCATTCGGCCACATTGTCGAGGAAGTAGCGATCGTGGGTGACCGCAATCACGGTGCTCGGATATTGCTCCAAAAAGTGCTCGAGCCAGGCCACCGACTCCGCGTCCAAGTGATTGGTGGGTTCGTCCAGCAGCAGCATGTCAGGCTTGGATAAAAGCAACCTGCACAAGGCGACGCGGCGCTTCTCCCCGCCGGACAGCTTGCCGACCACCGCATCCCATGGCGGCAGGCGCAGCGAGTCAGCGGCGATTTCGAGCTTGCGCTCGAGTTCCCAGCCGCCCACGGCATCGATTTTGTCCTGCATCTTGGCTTGCTCTTCCATGAGCTTTTTCATTTCGTCGTCGGACATCGGTTCGGCGAATTTGTCGCTGATCGCGTTGAAGCGATCGATCAAGCTTTGCACGTCGCCGACCCCTTCGCCAACCACCTCGCGCACCGTCTTGCTTTCATCGAGCGCAGGCTCTTGGGGCAAGTAGCCGACCTTGATGCCCGATTGGGCGCGAGCCTCACCTTCGATGTCCTTGTCGAGCCCGGACATGATTTTCAGCAAAGTGGATTTTCCGGAGCCGTTAAGTCCCAGCACGCCGATTTTAGCGCCCGGGAAAAAACTCAAGCTTATATCGCGCAAAATGATGCGCTTGGGCGGCACGACTTTGCCAACCCTGTTCATGGTGTAAATGAACTGAGCCATTATTACCTGTATTTGAAGTGATCGCGTGAAATCGCGGGGAACTCGGATGAATTATCCGCGAGTCGCCGGTGCTTGTCACGATGTGGGTTTCTCGCTAGGGAACCCTACTTGAATACGCTACAATTATCGGCTATCTCTGGAGATCCGCCATGTTTAGCGCCCAAATGTCCATCGACGGCTTCGATCCTGAACTAGCCCACGCCATTACTGCCGAGCGTGGCCGCCAGGAGGATCACATCGAACTGATTGCCTCCGAGAATTATGCGAGTCCCCGGGTTCTCGAAGCCCAGGGCTCCGTGCTGACCAACAAGTACGCCGAAGGGTATCCCGGGAAGCGCTACTACGGCGGCTGCGAATTTGTCGATATAGCGGAAAGCTTGGCAATTGAGCGCGCAAAGCAGCTGTTTGGCGCCGCGTACGCCAATGTTCAGCCGCATTCCGGCTCGCAGGCAAATGCCGCGGTTTACTTCGCCATGCTGAGTCCCGGCGATACGATTCTCGGCATGAGTCTCGATCACGGGGGACATCTGACGCATGGCGCCAAGGTCAATTTCTCGGGCAAGTTTTTCAAAGCGGTGCAATACGGCATCGTGCCGGACACCGGGCTCATCGACTACGAACAAGTAGATCGCCTCGCGCAAGAACATCGCCCCAAAATGATCGTCGCCGGCTTTTCGGCCTATTCGCGGGTCGTTGACTGGAGCCGATTCCGCGCCATCGCCGATTCGATAGGCGCGTACCTCTTCGTCGATATGGCACACGTTGCCGGTTTGATCGCCGCAGGCCTGTACCCGAACCCGGTACCCATCGCGGATGTCGTCACGACGACGACGCATAAAACCCTGCGCGGTCCGCGCGGAGGCCTGATTCTGGCGCGGCCGCACGCCGACCTTCACAAGAAGTTCAACTCCATGGTGTTTCCCGGGACTCAGGGAGGACCCCTGATGCATGTGATCGCCGCGAAAGCCGTGGCTTTCCTCGAGGCGCTGCAGCCGGAATTCAAAACCTATTCGGCGCAGGTGATTGCCAACGCGCGGGCCATGACCAAGGTGCTGCAACAGCGCGGCTACAAGATCGTTTCCGGCGGCACCGACAATCATTTGTTTCTGGTCGATCTGATCGACAAGAACATTACCGGCAAGGACGCGGACGCGGCCTTGGGCCGTGCACACATGACCGTCAATAAAAATGCCGTGCCTAACGATCCACGTCCGCCTTCCATCAGCAGCGGATTGCGGATCGGTACCCCCGCCGTGACCACGCGCGGTTTCAAGGAGCCTGAAGTTCAGCAGCTTTCCAACTGGATCGCGGATGTACTCGATCACATGGGCGATGAGCCGGCCATAGAGAGTGCCCGAAAAGAAGTGTTGGCGATCTGCAAGCGGTTCCCCGTCTATGGTTGAACCGATGAGAACTCCAAATGCATTGCCCCTTTTGCGGTCACAGCGAGACTAAGGTGATCGACTCTCGCCTCGCCGGCGAGGGGCGGCAAATCCGCAGACGCCGCGAGTGTCTGGCATGCACCGAACGATTCACGACCTTCGAGGCTGCGGAGCTGTTGCTGCCCACGGTCGTCAAGGCCGACCGCAGCCGCGAACCTTTCGACGAGAAAAAGCTACTTACGGGCATGCAGAAGGCCTTGGAAAAGCGCCCCGTTTCGCGCGAAGCGATCGAAGCGGCTGCCGCGAGAATTTGTCACAAGTTGCGCAGCTTGGGCGAGCGAGAGATTGCCGCACGCGGCATCGGCGAAATGGTCATGGAGGAGCTGCGCCACCTGGATGAGGTGGGCTACGTGCGCTTTGCGTCGGTGTATCGCAGCTTCCAGGATCTCGATGCTTTTCGAACGGAAATCGAGCAGCTGCGGCGGCATCGCCGCCGTCGTGAACCGAGCAAGGATCAACTGCCGTTGTTGCCGGGTGAGACGAGCGAGGATGAGGATGAGTGATCGGACGCATATGGCACGCGCGCTCGAATTGGCCGAGCGCGGGCTCTACACCACCGATCCGAACCCCCGGGTGGGGTGCGTCATCGCGAATGCACACGGCGTACTCGGCGAAGGTTGGCATGTTCGAGCCGGCGAGCCCCATGCCGAAGTTCTGGCACTGCGCAGCGCGGGATCGCATGCGCATGGCGCTACGGCGTATGTCACCTTGGAGCCGTGCAGTCATACCGGACGCACGCCGCCGTGCGCCGATGCCTTGATCGCAGCGGGCGTCGTCCGGGTGGTCTGCTGCACGCGTGACCCTAATCCGAAAGTTGCCGGCGCCGGGATCGAACGCTTGGCCAAAGCCGGTGTCGCAGTGGATGTAGGACTATTCGCCGAAGAGGCCCGCAGACTCAACCCCGGGTTTTTTTCTCGAATGGAGCGTGGCCGGCCCTACGTCCGGCTGAAGTTGGCGATGAGCCTGGACGGGCGCACGGCTCTGGCCGCAGGCGGCCAAAGCTGGATCAGCGGCGAAGCGTCGCGCGCAGATGTTCAAACCTTGAGGGCACGCAGTTCCGCCGTGCTCACCGGCGCTGGGACGGTGCGCAGCGACGATCCGCAGCTCAATGTGCGTTTGAACTATGGCCCATGGGTACGACAGCCGCTGCGGGTTGTGTTGGACACCCTGCTTACAACCCCGCGCGACGCGAAAATATTCAGCGATCCAGGGGCGTTGATATTCGCGGCTGCGGAAGCACCGCTCGGCGCATTCAAGGATCTGCAGGTGGAGAGAGTTCCGCGGGCTGACGGCGGCTTGGATCTCGATGCCGTCATGCAGAACTTGACCGCACGCGAAGTCAACGAAGTATTGCTCGAGTGCGGGGCCACCCTGGCAGGAGCGTTTGTCGCCAAGCAGCTGGTCGATGAGATGGTACTGTATGTCGCGCCCAAACTGCTCGGCGATGATGCAGCGCCGCTGATGCGCACACGCTTCAGCGGCTTGGCTGTATCGCCATCGTTCGAGTTCCGTGATGTGTCTCAGCTCGGCGATGATGTGCGCCTGATTTTAAAACCGAAGAAGATATAACGATGTTCACCGGCATCATTTTGGCTAAAGGCAGCGTCACGTCCCTCGAGGAACGAGGCGGGGACTTGGAATTGGGTTTTGATGCTGCGGGACTTGATCTTGCGCGCACCGCAATCGGCGACAGTGTTTGCGTGCAAGGGGTGTGTCTTACCGTGACGCGTAAACAAGGTGCGTGTTTCTTTGCGGACGTATCGCGGGAAACCCTATCCAAGACTACGTTGGGCAAGCTGAAAGTCGGTTCGAACGTCAATCTGGAGCCTAGCTTACGCGCCGGCGATGCGTTGGGCGGCCATATGGTGAGCGGCCACGTGGATGCGGTGGGCAGCCTACGCCGTCTCGATCAGGAGGCGCGGTCATGGCGGCTGGTGTTTGAATTGCCGGCGGCGCTGACGCGGTTCGTGGCCGCCAAAGGATCCATTTGTCTGAATGGCGTGAGTCTTACGGTCAATCATACCGAGGGCGTGCAATTCGATGTGAACATCATTCCGCACACGCACCTCGTCACGACGTTGGGCGAATTGCGGGTCGGCGACGAGGTCAACATCGAAATCGACGTCATCGCACGCTATCTTGAAAAACTCATGACAAAAACGGGCACCTAGGCGACATATGGCTGCATTCAACACGATCGATGAAATTCTCGAGGATCTGCGCCGCGGCAAGATGGCCGTGATCATGGACGATGAGGATCGGGAAAACGAGGGCGACCTGATCATGGCCGCCGAATGCGTGCGCCCCGAAGATGTAAATTTCATGGCGCGCTACGGCCGCGGGCTCATCTGCCTCACCCTGACTCGCGAGCGCTGCCGCCAGCTTCGCTTGCCGCTCATGGTGAGCGACACGGATAGCAGTCATCGTACCAATTTCACCTTGTCGATCGAGGCTGCAGAGGGGGTGACCACGGGAATCTCCGCGCATGACCGCGCGCACACGGTCAAAACGGCGGTCGCGCCGAATGCGAGGCCTGAGGACTTGCGCCAGCCGGGGCATATCTTCCCGCTGATGGCGCAGCCCGGAGGGGTTTTGACCCGCGCCGGACACACCGAGGCGGGTTGCGATCTTGCGCGACTCGCCGGGTTTTCCGCTGCCGCAATGATCGTGGAAATATTGAACGATGACGGGAGCATGGCGCGGCGGCCTGACCTCGAGCTGTTTGCACGCAATCACGGCTTGAAGATCGGCACGATCGCCGACTTGATCCGCTATCGGTTGAAAAATGAGCGCTCGGTGGAGCGAATTTACGACCAGCCGGTCGATACGGAGTACGGGGATTTCCGCCTGTATTGCTACGAGGATCACGTCAACAAGACGGTGCACATTGCCTTGGTCAAAGGCGATCTGAATTCTAGCTTGCCGCCGCTGGTGCGGGTACATATCAAAGACACGCTGCGCGATGTCGTCGGCGTCCGCAGCGAGCGGCTGGGCTGGCCGCTGCGGGCCGCCATGCTGCGCGTCGCCAAGGAGGCCTCCGGCGTCGTGATCATATTGCGGCCGGAAGAGTCTCCGCGAGAGTTCATGGAGAGTATCGGGCAACTGGATTCGAAACCCGCGCAGCAGCGCGTCGGGGCCACGGTGGTGCGAACGTACGGGATCGGTGCTCAAATACTCAAGGACTTGGGGCTCAAGCGCATGCGCGTGCTGAGCGCACCGAAGCAGCTGCAAGGACTTGCCGCTTTTGATCTTGAAATAACCAGCTACGTGGACGGCGATGACTGAGCGACGCTTAAGCTTATACTGCCATAACGCCATTGCGAGGATTGTCTGTGCCGAATGATCAGCTGAAAGTAATCGAAGGAGAATTGCTGGCTCGCGACCTGCGCTTCGCGCTCATTGCCGCGCGGTTCAATGACTTCGTGGTGGAACCGCTGCTGCGCGGTGCGCTCGATGCACTCAAGCGCCATGGTGTCGGGGAAAAGCAGATCGATATCGTTCGCGTGCCGGGAGCCTTCGACATCCCCATCGTTGCCCGCAAGCTGGCGATGTCCCAACGCTATGACGCACTCATTGCCCTCGGGGCCGTGATCCGCGGTCAAACACCGCACTTTGATTATGTGGCGGGGGAATGCGCTGGGGGCATCGCGCGCATCAGCCTGGAGTCCGGGGTGCCGATTTCCTTCGGAGTACTGACTACCGATACGGCCGAACAGGCGGTGGACCGAGCCGGGGGCAAGGCCGGCAACAAGGGCGCCGATGCCGCGTTGGTCGCCATTGAGATGGCAAACCTCTTGCGCCGCCTGGACAATTAGGTGTCTGCGGGGGCCGCGGCCCATCGAGCTCGGAGTCTCGCGCGCCGCCTCGCGCTTCAGGCGCTGTATCAGATCCAGATCAATCCGCTGCCCTGGCAGGATGTGTTGCTGCAATTCGCGGCGGACCCTGAGGCGGAGCGGGTCGATCGTGAGTACTTTCGCAGTCTGGTTGAGGGTGTCGCGCCGAATCGCGAAGTGTTGGACATGCGGCTCGCGGGCTTGTGCGAGATTCCGCCTCAGGAGCTCGATCCAATCGAACATGCGCTTCTCTGGCTGGGTCTATATGAACTGGAGTCGTGCCCCGACTTGCCGTATCGAGTGGCGCTTGCCGAAGCCGTGCTCTTGAGCAAGCAGTTTGGCGCGACGGATGGGCACAAGTTCGTCAATGCGGTGTTGGATCGCGCAGCCAAGGAATCGCGGCCGCACGAGTATGGCCGTCCGCTAGAGTAATGAGCTTCGTTTCCTCGAATCTCGGCGAGTTCGAGTTGATCAGTCGATTCTTTGTGCGCGATACTCGTCCGAAGTCCAATGTGATCCTCGGCATCGGTGACGATGCGGCCTTGCTCGACGTGCCGAAAGGATCCGACCTGGTGTCCGCCGTGGATACCATTGTAGCGGGCCGGCATTTCCTGGAGGGGGCGGATCCACGTTCGATCGGGCATCGGGCCCTTGCGGTCAATTTGAGCGATATCGCCGCCATGGGGGCCACGCCCCTGTGGGCAACCCTGGCCCTGACTTTGCCGAGCATCGACCTTGAGTGGCTGGAAGAGTTCGCGGCCGGGTTTATGGATCTTGCGGACTTGCACGGCGTTACGCTGGTCGGCGGCGATACGACGCGTGGCCCCCTCACCATCAGCGTGCAGATTCTGGGGAGCGTGCCGCACGGAGCTGCCTTGCGCCGAAGCGGCGGCCAGGCCGGAGACTGGTTAGCCGTGAGCGGCACGTTGGGCGACGCAGCGGCCGGTCTATCGTTCCTCAAGGCGCCGCAGCGCGTCGTGCGACACGATGTGGAGGAACTCATCCGTCGTTTTGACTATCCCACGCCTCGGGTGCAGCTCGGCTTGTCGGCGCGAGGGCTTGCGACGGCAGCCATGGACTTGTCCGACGGTTTGGTCGGGGATTTGCCGAAACTCGCGCTGGCGAGCGGCCTGGCCGCGCACGTTCGCGTGGAACGATTGCCCCTATCCCTTGCCTTGCGCACCGCCGAGAGTTCGCAGCCGCGTGCGCTCGATTTGGCCTTGGGTGGAGGCGATGACTACGAATTATTGTTCGCCGTTCCCGCGCAGCGCTTCGCTGAACTGAAGGCGGCGGCGGATCGATTGAACTTAACGTTGTCCGCGATCGGAGAGCTTCGTTCCGGCGCGGGTGTGACGTGGTCTCTAAATGGTGAGGAATTCTTACCCAGCGTCTCAGGATATGACCACTTTGGCCGAGCCTCGACCCAAATCACAGTTTAGCGCAAGCCACCCCAGTATCCTCGCGTCATTGAAGTCGAACGACGCTGCGCAGCGCACGGTTACCATTGATCAATACTCGCTCCACCAGTCTTGTGAAAGCCCAGCCCGGCCGTGGATCGCTGCCCGAAAAAATCGGCAAGTATGTGATCATCAACGAAGTAGGCCGAGGCAGTACCGGGGTTGTGTACTTATCGCATGACCCCTACTACGGACGCGACGTTGCCATCAAGGTGTACAACGTCGATTCCAGCGGCGATGAGAATCGCAAAAAAATCGCCCGTAAGATGTTCCTGTCGGAAGCCCATATGGTGGGCATGCTGCAGCACCCGAACATTCTGCCGATTTACGACGCGGGTGAAGAGAACGGCCATTGCTACATCGTTACCGAGCACGTGCACGGAGCCCGTACGCTCGCGGCCTATTGCCGGCCGGACAACCTTTTGCGCATCGACGATGTCGTGGAACTGGTCTATAAAGCGGCGCGCGCGCTGCACTACGCACACAGCCGCGGTGTCATACACCGTGACATCAAGCCCAGCAACATCATGCTCACCCTCGACAGCGATGTGCGGATTATCGACTTCGGAATCGCGCTCGTGGCCGATTCGGAGATTTCGCGGATCGAAGGAATCGCCGGCAGCCCGTCGTACATGTCGCCCGAGCAGGTCCAGTCCATCGAATTGACGAATCGCTCGGACTTGTATTCTCTCGGCGCGGTGATGTACGAGCTTCTGACCGGAACCAGGCCCTTCAGGGCCGGCAACCTGCAGAAATTATTGCACCAGATCGTCTTCGCCACGCCCCCGCCCATCCACACGCTGCGTCCGGAGATCCCCGAGGAGCTCGAAAACGTCACCGCCATGGCGCTGCAGAAGGATCCGGCAAAGCGTTACAAGACCGGACTCGACTTCGCCGCGGAACTGACCCGCGTGCATCAGAAATTACGCGCGCAATACAATCGCATCGATCAGCAAGAGCAGTTCAGCCTGCTGCGCAAATTGAAGTTCTTCCATGAGTTTTCCCATGGCGAGATCTGGGAAGTGCTGCGCGCCAGCAGCTGGCAGGACTACGCGGATGCGGAAGAGATAGTCAAGGAAGGCGAGATGGACGATCGCTTCTACATTATCGTGCAGGGCCGCGTCGGCGTTCAGCGCAACGCCAAAGCTTTGGGCTATTTGGAAAGCGGCGATTGTTTCGGCGAAACGAGCTATGTGCGCGGCGCAAAACGCACGGCGACGATTTTCGCATCGGGATCGGTGACCGTGATGAAAGTCAGTTCAACGCTGCTGGAGCAAGTTTCGGCCGAGTGTCAGTTGCGCTTCAACCAAGTATTCTTGCGCAGCATGATAGGGCGCCTCCAGAGTGCGGAGCGGGGCGTCTCCTAAGCGGTCATTTCCTTGTCGTGCTCGATCATCGCGTAGGCCGAGTGATTGTGAATGGATTCGAAGTTCTCCGCCTCGACGATATAAGCCCGCACCCTCTTATCCTTATTGAGCGCCACCGCGACATCGCGCACCGTATCTTCGACAAATTTCGGATTGTCGTAGGCGCGCTCGGTGACGAATTTTTCGTCGGGGCGCTTCAAAATTCCATAAACCTCGCAGGAAGCCTCTCGCTCGGCGATTTCGATCAGTTCTTCCAACCACATGTGTTCGTTGAGCCGCGCCGTCAAGGTGATGTGCGCGCGCTGATTGTGCGCTCCGTAGTCCGAGATCTCCTTGGAGCACGGGCATAGGCTGGTCGTCGGCACGACAACCTTGAGCCAGACTTCAGTCTTGCCGTCGCGGTGCTCGCCGAAAATCGTGGCCTGATAGTTCATCAAGCTCTCGACACCCGAGACGGGCGCCTTTTTCATCACGAAATACGGAAAGCTCATCTCGATGTGGCCGGAAGTGGCCGCCAAGTGCTCGGTCATTTCCGCGAGCATCTTGCCGAACGACTCCACCGAGATTTCACGCTCATGGCGATGCAGAATCTCCACGAAACGCGACATGTGCGTGCCCTTGAAATTGTGCGGCAAATTCACGTACATGTTGAAATTCGCAACCGTGTGTTGCTCGCCGCGCGCCCGATCCTTGACCTTGACCGGGTGAAAGATGTCTTTAATACCGACTTTATTGATGGGGATCCGCCGGTTGTCGGCGTGCCCCTGGACATCTTCCACGGAGTCAAGTTTCGGCTTTTTCACGCGCACGGCAATGTTCATGTTCAGTCCTATTAGAGCGGTTACGCACCCGAAATGGTGCCGGAACCGGCTATGTCAAGGATGGTAAACCATTCGGCCAGGGTTGCGCTGCGCATCAATCCGGGGCCCTGTAGCGGCAACCGACAGGCGGATCGGGCGCACAGCCTCGGGCGGATGGTCTCGGGGGAAAGACTTAAACGCGGCGCTCAATCACGTAGGAGGCCAGCCAGTCGAGTACATTGGCCTGCTCGCCCAGCGGCGCCAGCCTCTCGGAGGCTCGTTCCCGAAGCTCCCGGGCGCGGCTTTTGGCGGCCACCAGACCGAGCACACTGGGATAGGTTGGCTTGGCGCGCGCCGCATCCGCGCCACTGGTTTTGCCGATCTCTTCGGTCTTGCCTTCAATGTCCAGAATGTCGTCCTGAATTTGAAAGGCCAGGCCGATGTCCTGCGAGTAACCTTCGAGCGCATCCCACGCATCGGCACTTAAATCCGGCGCGCAGGCGGCAGCCATCAGCACGCTTGCGCGGATCAGTGCGCCGGTTTTCAGGCGGTGCATCGCTTCCAGTTGTTCAAGAGTCAGGTCTCGTCCAACCGCTGCCAGGTCGATTGCTTGGCCGCCTGCCATGCCAGCGGTGCCGCTGGCGTCCGCGAGGATTTGAATCATCTTCAACCGCGCTTCCCAAGGTATGCCCTCAGTTCGATCGCGCGAGAGCAACGAGAATGCCAACACCTGCAGCGCATCGCCGGCCAGTATCGCCGTGGCCTCATCGAAGGCGCGGTGCGTGGTGGGCTGCCCGCGGCGCAAATCATCATCATCCATGGCCGGCAGATCGTCGTGAACCAGTGAGTACGAATGAATGAGTTCCACCGCTGCGGCAGGGGCATCCAGCAGCGCGGCGGAGACATTCAGCGCCTCTCCCGTGAAATAGACCAACAAGGGGCGCAATCGCTTTCCACCGCCGAGCACCGCATAGCGCTGCGCCGCGTGCAGCCGCTGCGGCACCAAGTCTGCCGCTGGCAGCGCGGCGTCCAAGACAGCTTGCACGCGCGATTGGTACGCACGCATTCGCGCCTCCATCGCGGCCGCATTCACCAGGCCACGGGGAATACTCAGACAGGCTCCTCGTTCAGCCGTTTTTGGGTTCGTCGGGCATGAAGTCTTCAATCTCAGGCTCGCCGGCTTTTCTTAGCAGGATCTCAACTTTCTGTTCGGCTTCCTTCAGCGCGCTTTGGCAGGCACGCGTCAACATGACGCCGCGCTCGAATGCCGCCAAAGACTCCTCCAGCGGTAGATCGCCGTGTTCCAGACGCTCGACCAGCTCTTCCAGGTCGCGCATTGCCGTCTCGAAGTCCGGTGTTTCGTGGTTTGTTGCTTTCGGTAGTGGCATGGGTCGGAACGGTACACATGCGCTTCCGCGGGGTCAAACGCAGCACTTGTGACGGGCATCGGACGGAACATTGTCAAGCCGTGAGACACGTCACAACCAAGAAGTCGCTTGGCGGCCCATTTTGGGTAACATTGCTGGTGGGAAACTATATGCCAATTTCAATCAAATCAATGACCGCCGGCGCGTGCCTTGCGGCCGTCGTGCTGCTCACTTCGGCCTGCAGCCCGCGGCGTATTCCCCCGCTGACGGTTTCCGATCTCATGGAGGATCGTGTGCTATTGGACGGGGTGCTGATGAAATGCAACCGTGATCCCGGAAAAGCACGCTCCAATTCGGATTGCATGAATGCGCGGATTGCCATCGAACGGCTCGCCTCGAGAGTCGATCCGGCCGAAGAAGCCAAGCGGGTTGAGGATTTCGAACGAAGCCGCGAACAATTGCGGGTCAGCGAAGATAGAAAACGCCAGGAACAGGAAACCAAGACCAAAGTGGATGCCTACCATCTGCCCGTGATTCCCGTGGAACCAACGCCGCCGCCGAAGAATCCTCAGTCTCCGACCGTCAGTCAGACACGCCCTTAAGTTCGCCGTTTGGCCTTGATCAGTACGTCCACAGCCTCCGGCCGATCATCCCAATAATCCAGCCGCACCCGGTTATCCGGCAGCTGTGTCACGGTTGCGGGAGCCGCGTTGAAGGTGCAGTACCAGCCTGAGGGCAACACCACTGCGTTTCGCGGTCTGCCTAAACTGCGGTCGAATACCAGTTCCTCGCCGTCCAATTTGTAGCTCGCGGGTGCGGTGTATGTCTCTGCTATGCGCAGCCTCAAAGTCTGCCCCTGTTGCAAGGACGCAAATGGAATAACGACAACGTGAGCCGTGGCCGCCACGGATTCCCCGACATTAATTTTGGACGAGCTGAGTTCGGCCCCGCTCATTTCCAGTGTCTTTAACCGTTCGCCCGTATCCAAAATGCTTGCCGAGGGGTGGCTGGCGACGCTGCCCTCGCGGACCACGTTCGCATAGCCGCTGATGCCGGGTCTCGATTCGGTGTAATCGTGGTACAGGCTAAAAGCGTGAGTTTCGGGCTGCTGCAGGAAGTAGACGATGTCTCTGTCCTGGTGCGCGCGCTCCGACAGGCGCTCTTGTTCGGTCTCACCGGGAAAAGGTGATTCCCAGCTGCGCTGTGCCGTCGGCGGCTTCGGCAGCGCCGCGGCTCCCACTTGCGCGTCCCGGACGGCGCGTAAAATCAGCGGTGCCTCGCCCGCACCGGCGTGCATAAAGCTAATCGCAATGCGGCCATCTTTCTCCGTCAAGATCTGCGACGGCACCGTCAGGCCGACCACTTCGTATCCCGGCGGCAGCACCACTTTGTTGCGCTTGACACCGAGGGGTCGATTGAACACGAGGGTCTTGCCGTCCAGGTAATAGCTTTTTGGATCCTGGTAGGTTTTCACGATGATCACGCGGCCTTGACCTTGCTCCGGTACCGGCCGTGCCAAGGTTACCTTGATGTAGCTGGTGGCCAGATCGGCGTCCGGCATGAGCGCATCCATTCGTGCTTGCGCGCCGCTCACGATATCAAAATGCAGCGGCGTCCCGAGCATCGCGTCATACACGCTTTCCTCGCTCGCAGTGCTGCCACGGCGAATCGGGTTATAGAAATACTTCGCGCCCGGCGTGGTTGCTGAAACCTCATAGAGAATCTTGAAGCTCGCCGTGTCGGGCGCCAACAACTCGTAGCGCGTGTATTCGTCGGTTTCGGTCTGGCCAATGGCGGGCGGGAAATACAGGCCGTCCGCGGCTTGCGGCGCGGGTGCGAATGCGAACGTCATCGCCGCTGTCAAGCCAATTATC
The DNA here is from genome assembly GCA_034667905.1 of Gammaproteobacteria bacterium. Classification (GTDB taxonomy): domain Bacteria; phylum Pseudomonadota; class Gammaproteobacteria; order Steroidobacterales; family Steroidobacteraceae; genus Bog-1198. The sequence continues at coordinate 26,739 of JAXDQK010000055.1, forward strand.
GCTTTCATCGTGCAATCCTCGTCTTCACATTTCTTATCCTTACTTCGAGTCTGGCACAACCCACGCAACGCCACTACCCACCTTACTTCTGCCGAGCGGTACCGTTAAACTTCGCCGCCGGAAACGGGACATTTCACTAGGAGGTTGGACATGAGTCGATTCACATTCGGTGCTTGCTTAAGTGTGGTCATTGCGCTCGCGTCGTCCGCGCATTTGTTGGCCGCGCCCAGCACACCGAGCCCAGCGGACAAGAAGCAGGACAGCGAGGAGAAAACGGACGGAGGCAAATTCCAGCCCTTTAAACCCGAGTCCGTCAGCAGCACCGGCACTGTTACCGTCGGCGGCCAAGCTATCTCCTATCAAGCCGTCGCCGGGACGCTGGTAATTCATCCGAAGGATTGGGACGACGTGCCGCGCGATCCAAAAACCGAGCGGGCACCGTCGCAGCCTGAGGAGGGGGCGGAGCCGAAGAATCCCACGGCCGAAGCGTCCATGTTTTATGTGGCCTACTTCAAGACCGGGGGCGCCGCTCGCCCCGTCACATTCATCTACAACGGCGGCCCGGGTTCCGCCACGGTGTGGCTGCACATGGGCGCATTTGGGCCGCGCCGCATCGTCACCGCAAGCGACCGCCACACCCCTGCAGCCCCGTACTCGCTGGTCAGCAACGCCTCGAGCTTGCTGGACGCGACTGACCTTGTCTTTATCGACGCGCCCGGCACTGGTTTTAGCCGCATCGCAGGCAAAGACAAAGAAAAGGCATTCTTCGGGGTGGACCAAGATGCGTACGCCTTCGCTGAATTTATTTCGCAATTTCTATCGAAATATGGCCGCTGGAATTCGCCCAAGTATTTGTTCGGCGAGAGTTACGGGACGCCGCGTTCGGCGGTGCTCATCAACCAGCTCGAGTCCGACCGCGCCATCGACTTCAATGGTGTGATTCTGCTGTCGCAGATCTTGAACTTCGATCTCAGTCCGGATCGTCCGACCGGCAATCCTGGCATAGATCTTCCATATCAGACCGTGCTGCCCACCTATGCGGCGACTGCCTGGTATCACAAGAAGCTGCCCGGCGAGCACAGCGATTTGGAAGGGCTTCTTTCGGAAGTCGAACAATTCGCCATGGGCGACTACGCCCGCGCATTGGCTGCCGGATCCGATCTTCAAGCGGCGGATCGGCGGGCAGTCGCCGAGAAGCTGCATCAGTACACGGGCCTTTCGGTTGATTACATCCTGAAAGCCGACCTGCGCATCGATGGAGGCGAATTTCGGCAGAATTTGCAGGAGGATGTTGGGCTGACTACCGGCCGGCTCGATACGCGCTTTTCCGGACCGGACATCGATCCTTTGAGCCAACGCGCCGACTATGATCCCCAATCCACCGCGCTTGGGTCGGCATATGTCTCCGCGTTCAACGACTATGTGCGAAGGGACCTGCGCTTCGGCGAGGGAAAGGACTTCAAACACTCGCTTCAGGCGGCCGGGAGGGGCTGGAATTGGGTTCACCAGCAACCTGGTCAAAATCAGCGGCCATCATCGGCGCGGCAAGGGTCCAATGTCATGCCGGATCTTGCCAATGCGATGAAGATCAATCCGAATTTGAAGGTGCAGCTGAACGCGGGTTATTTCGATCTCGCAACGCCGTTCTATCAGGGCATTTACGAGATGCATCATCTGCCCATGCCGGCCGCTCTGCAGACGAATATCGAGTACAAATTCTACGATTCAGGACACATGGTTTATGCGAAGGAATCATCCCTGAAGTTGTTGCACGACAACGTGGCGGGGTTCATTCGGCGCACAAGCACGCCCGGTAATTGATATTCACAAAAAGGGCTGGTCTCGCTGATGCGAGTATCGGCGAGACCAGTGTGTTCGTCAGCCGGCAGCCGGTCCATCCTTGAGATAATTCGCGAGCCACTTATGCACCTCTTCATAGAAGTGGCGGCTATCCTCCGGCTTCGTAATCCAATGCCAAGCATCCGGCCACACCAGCAGCCGGCTGGGCACTTTCATTCGCTGCAAAGCACTCCAATTTTCCAAAGTGTTGTTGATGGGCACTCGAAAGTCGCGCTCGCCGATGCTGAGCAGCATCGGTGTTTTCCAATTCGCCGCGTAGGTGATGGGGCTTTGATCGCGCCAGACAGAATTTTCTTCCCATGGAGGGCCGCCATTGGTTAGTTCGCGGCCGTAGATGCCATCGCTTGTCCCCCATTGGCTGAGCAGATCGACCTCGCCGGCATGGCTCACGATGCATTTGTATCTCGTGGTGGTCGCCTCGATCCAGTTGGCCAGGTGCCCTCCGTAGCTCGCTCCCGCCGCGCACAACCGCGATCCATCGACAAACGAGTAGCGCTTCATGGCCTCGTCCACGGCCTGATTGATTTCGTCCCCAGGCGTTTTCAACGGATCAAGCTTGATGGCTTGGGCAAATTTCTCACCGAAGCTGGTCGACCCGGTGTAGTCCGTCATCAATATCACGTAGCCCGGCGCGGCCAGCAGATGATAGTTCCAGCGCAGTCCGATCTGATCGGGGTTGTTGCTCGCCGCACCGCCATGGATCAGTACCAGCATTGGATATTTCTTGGTCGGGTCGAACGCCGGCGGCAGCACAATCATGTTGTGAATGTTGCGGCCTTTGGCGCTGGTAAAGTAGAAGTGCTGCGGCGGCTGCCAATCGATGGCAGCGGCTGCCTCCGTGTTTACATGGGTGAGATTGGCATGCGTGCGCCGTGCGGCATCAACGCGCACTATCTCCGTTGGAAGCACCGAACTCCCGAAGCCTGCGATCAAGGCAAGTTTCGCTGCCTTCTCGGGGATTTCCAGCGACGTGTAGCCTCCGCTCGCAGGCTCAATGATCAGGACCGGCTTGCCGCCCTCGGCGGCAACTCGATAGAGGTTTTCCTTGCCGGCTTCCGGGACCAGCAAGTAAGCGAATTTCCCGTCGGGGGTCAATGCATAACGCGCTGTTTCTCGGTCGAAGTCGCGTGTCACCAGCATGGAGTCGCCGCCCGCGGGCCATGCAATCCGGCTGAGCGCAGCGAGATGATAGATCTCCGAATCATGGGGTTCGTACTTGAAGTAAAGATACTTACCCTCCGAACTGAATTTTGCTTCTTGATACTCGCCTATCGCAGGACTGATGACGCTCGGTTCGCCGCCCTGCGCATCCATGCGATAAAGCCGATAGCCCACGGGCTCGTACGCGGCGTGCCATCGCATCGTCGTTGCGGTAAAGATCACTTCACGCCCATCCGGACTCCACAAAGGGGCGAGCGTGACGCTGCTCTCGGTTTCCCTCCCGGAAAATCCGGAAGTGCGGGCGAGGACGGTGGCGGAAAGAATGTCCTTCGCGGTGGAACCGGAATCGAGCGCCTGCACCATCAGGGTGGGTTGGCGATCATCCAACCATTGATTCCAAAAACGGATTGGAAAATGCTCGTAGGATCGCACGTTGTACTTACGGGCCTTGCGATCCGCCGCTATCTTTTTATTCGCCTCATCGTCCAAAGCATCGGGATAAACGAATGACTCGAATAGTATGGCTTTGCCGTCGGGGCGCCATTTCGGACTCGAAGCCCCGGTGGAAACACTGGTGAGCCGCCGTGCTTCGCCGCCTTCCGCCAGATTGAGAATATAGATTTGATCGACTTCGTCCGTTTCGCGCTTGGTGGCGAATGCGATGCTGCTGCTGTCGGGCGACCACGCCACGTCGCCTTCGGGGGCTTTGGTATTGGTAATTCGGCGCGGGGCTTTCAGCCCATCGGCGGACACCAGCCATAAATCACTCACACTTTTGTCAGACTCATACGAGGGCTCAAGCAGTGAGTACACCACCCACTTGCCGTCCGGGCTCACCACCGGACCACCGACACGTTTCATCATCCAAAGCGCTTCGTGGGTGATTGGCTTGCGCTGTAGCTCCGATTGGGCTGACAGTGCGATGGGAGCGATCAGGCATGCGACGATCATGCTCGCGAAAAACTTCAACTCAAGGTTCATTAAGGTGGGCTCATTTAAGGTGCGGGAGCCGCGTAGTCTAATCAGATGGCGAGGCCAATCAAGAGCACATTCGCGAACCGGGTGCCCTCGCTCATGGGAGCGGCCTGAACCTCGAAGCCGCATTCGCGCAACAGCTCGCCCCATTGCGTGGCGCTTCGACAGTGCGTTATCAGGCGTGCGTGTCCGCGGCAAAGCATCACCAGCTTGTCGACCCACTGGCTGTAGCGAAAGCGCAGTCCGGCATCTGCATCGCCGATGCGCATCAGCAACAACCCCCGCGCCGGCAAAGCAGCGCGCGCCCGCCTGATTACGTGAAGCTGCTCCTCCTCCGTGATGTAGTGCAGGACATCGAGGATTATGACCGCATCGGTCGCGCCGAATTCGGCATTGCGAATATCGCCTTGGGTTATTTCGCATGCAGGCCCGAGCGCAGCATGCGCCCGTTCCACATCGCGAATCATCAGCTCAATTCCTCGTGTGCAACGCGGCCGCGGTGCCGGGGGCCAGCCGTCCGGCCAAATGCCGTTTTCGTAGCAAAGCAGGGCGGCCCGAAGCCAAGATTCCAGCAGCCCTCGGCCACACCCTAAGTCCAGAATCCGGCCGCGTCCCAGCAGTAAGCCTTGCTCGAGCATGGCATTGAACACCGGATCGCCGCCCAGCTTGCCTCGAGCAAAGTTATAGGCGAAAAACCCCGCACAGCGATACGGCTCGCTTGCCCTGTCGATCAGCGATGAACTCGATATGACTTTTTCACGCCAAGGGAAGATGATGCGGCCTCACCAGCATGTGCCAATCCTGATGCTCTTCGAGAATCAATTCGATGGCGGCCTGGACCGAGTCCTTGATGGGGCCTGGATCCGGCGCCGTCGCTTGCTGGTTGAGAGCCGAGCGAATGACGCTGATGGCGCGCTGAAGTTCCGCCTCGAGCCGTTCGGAAGTGGAACCCAGCCGATAAGCCTCGGATTGCGCGAGAGCTCCGTGTAAGGAGGCCCCCAGCGCAGGAAAAAATGTGGTGATCAGCGACAGCCAAAGCGTATGCAGGGCAAGATGCAGCAGGGCGCAAAAAGCGGTGAGCCCAAATAACCAGATGTTCACCGAATGCACTCGGTGCAATAAGGCGTGCTGCCTGAGCGCCACTCGCTGATGATAGTGTGTCTGAGCCTCGAGGACACCCACGGTCCAAAGCGCGTACTCGGTGATGAACGCCGGGTCGGACCACGCTCCATCCAGCAGCGCGCGCGCGAGCGGCTCGGTCTGATTGCAAATGGCTTCAAAGTCATCGCCGCTGCGCAGGTGATTGCCAGGATCGAACACGCGCATGTACCAGTTTGCGGACGTTGCCGGCACGGTGAAGTCGAGCAGCGGGGCGACCAGCGGCAGATACCAAATCAGCTCGGCGGTCGTGCGAGCACGCAGCCACTGACCCTGCCAATCGCGCCGATGACCCAGCCAATAGATTGTGCTCACCGTACCGATGATCAGCACTTCAGTGAACGCCCATAGGCCGGCAATAGGATGCTGCCGATGCAGCCGATCGTCCCACCCGAGCGCCAGCGGCAGCATGGCGCATAGCACAGCGAGCGCGCTCAAGAGATAAATCGCCCAGAAGCCGCTGCGGTAGCGATGTCCGAAGTGCAGGGCACGCGCGTCGAACTTGAGGTGGAAGGGTGCCAGCGTCTCGATCAGGGTCAATAGCCGCCGGGGTGGGTTGAAAGGCTGCGGCGGCGGGGGAAGGCTCATTCGAACCCCAATCAGCAGCACACGTTGAATGACCTGGTGCAGCTTCAAGCGCCGTCAGTCCAATATTTCATAGGTGGTGGCAAAGATGTCGCGGGCGACGATGCCGAGGCTGCCGTCGCCGTAGTCCACCAGCCAATCCCCGGCATGGCCGCTAAGCTTCGAGACGCCATCGGCGAGCTGGACATCGAAGGGCTCTGGAACCTGGAGTGCGAGAATGTGATTGGGCAAGCTCATGTAGTGTCCCGATTTGCCCGCAGTCGTGGGAGGCACCGGCCGGTACTTGTGCGCGAATTTTGCCTGGGATACTCGCCACTGGTGATTGCCATTCCCAGTGACGATGGCATCCCCCGGATGTGCGCGTACCGAGCCCTCGGGCGTTCGCACGGTACATTCGATGTCTGTGAAGCGAACCTCGACCTCGCGCTCGAGTTTTCGAGCCTCGACACGTTGCGGGTGGCCGGAAACTTCGGGCGAGAATCCGCTCTTGCCGCTGCAGCGAAATATCAACGCATTGTGTCCATTGTTGTTCTCTCGACGCTTGGAATCATACACAACGCCGCAGCCGAGGGTTTGAAATCAGGGTCGAGCGCGGATTCCTAGTCCTTGCCGATCTCGATCCACCAGTCAGGGCCGGAGTCGATTTTGTGCAGGGCTGCGTAACTTCGTTGATTGAGGGCCACGGCGAGATTCAAGAGACTGTTTACGTACACCAGCGGCTTACCCGGGGGGACCTCGCCGAAGGTACGCCGATAGGGCGCAAGCGTATCTTCGACGAGCTTGCCATGGTGGTATATGCGCACGTGCAGCGGTGTGCCCAGCGCGACATGCAGCCCATCGAACAGCGCTTTTGGGATGTTCGTCCAGACGTTGCCGTATTGCACATCCAGCACCGGGATGATCCCGGACACCTTCGCCCCTTCGAGCTGTGGCTTTCGGTAATCGAGTGTAATCAGGCTGCCGGGGGGCAGCGGCGGACCGACTTGTTCGAAACTGATCACGCCGGCGGCGAGTCTGGCGCCCGTGTAGCCGAACACATCGCGGCCATGAAACGTGTGCGAATCGTCGGAGCCTGGGCGCCGGTTGATGCGCTCATCGATTTGACGCAAACCCTCGATGCCGTCGCGTTCAGCAACCAGGGACAACAGCCCATTGTTGGGACCTACGAAGTAGCGGCCGGTTCGCGTCTTCAGCACGATCGACAAGCGTTCGGTGCCCACGCCCGGGTCCACCACGGCGACGAAAACTGTGCCTTGGGGCCAAAACTGTTCGGTCTGGTAGAGTCGATACGCGCCGTCGAAAATGCGTGGATTCTCGTGGCTGAGATCGGAAATCAGCAAGTCTTCGGATACCGTGTATGCGACGCCTTTCATGGCGGAAACCGCCCCGTCCTGCGTTCCAAAGTCCGTCAACAATACGAGCGGTGCGCGCGCCTGCACAAGCGCGGAAAAAAGCACTAAAAAGCAAGGCAGAATCCGCGCCGACCGCGAGACTACGCGGCCGGCGAGACCGCCCAAATTCACTTCTTCTGTTCTTCCAACGGATAAGTGCGTGCGGGTTCAGCGGTAGGCGCCAGGTTCGGCTGTCCGGCCGTCGCGGGCACGTCGGCCAGCGGCGCGGGTGAGCCGCGTACTTCGGTTCTCGTCGCCTGGGCCAAGCGCTCGAGAAAGCGTTGCGCGGTGGCCGGTGCTGCCGGCGCTTGCCCGGAAAAGATCTCCGAGGCCGTAACGCCGGGCTTGTGATAAAGGGCTGCGTTCGCCGAACGGTCGATCGATAGGACGCTACCGTCCAGCGCTACGCCGCCGAATAATCCTCGGGTGCGCGCATAGGAATAAATCTCTGAATGGAAAGTCATATCCGTGGCGGCGGAGCCTTGTCGGCCCACCGGCCCGGTCGCAACCGAGGCGTCCGCTCCCAGGGTGAGCTTACCGCCGGCGATGCCCTCGATACCGGTCTTCGTGGTGAAAACCAAGATAATGTCCGAGGATTGCGCGCCGGCTTGGAATCCCCAGCTGCCGCCGGTCAATGACACGAAAACCGGGTTGCTCCAAGGCGAAGTGAGCTTGTCTCGCGTCGACAGAACGCCGTTGCCATGGCGGCCGCCGAAAATGAACGCTACCTTTGTCACGTCGGGTATGACTGCGATTCCATATGCATGCGCCAGCAGTGTGTCAGGCAGGCGCACATCAGGCATGGCCCTCACTTCTTCGAGCACTTCCGTCGCCGTAAGCAGACGGCCTTCTTCGCGCGCACCGGCTTGGGCAAAATTTACAATCGTCGCCGCGCCTATCGCCGCCAGTAGCACAGCAATCGGCTTCTTTCTGTTTGGCATCAAGAGACCCTCCAATATTGCGGGTAGTCTACCGCAAGAGCGAGAAGGGAGCGCTCTTCAGTTCGACGAAGGTATCTGGCGCGCTTCCGTATCGCGGTGGTGCGCGCGGTAGTATTGCGCGAGCCGAGCGGTGGCCTGGACAACTTCGGGATGTTGCGGGCCTAGGGTCATCAGCAGTTGCTTTTGCGCAGCAACCAATATCGGTTCTCCTTCGGCCGTCCGATCTTCCGCGATCAACAGCCAACCCAAGCTTGCCTGCGTGCGGGCGGTGCGCCAATTGCCGGCACCCGCCAAACTCAAGTCAATATCCAGTGCGGCGCGAAGCTCGATCTCAGCCGCAGGCAATTGCCCGCGTCGCAAAAGGATTTCCCCCATCAAATGCCGAGTGGCAGCTACATATAAATGTCGTGGAGGTAGAGCCTGGGCATAGATTTCGAGCGCCTGGCGCGCGTTGCTCTCCGCAGCGGTCAGATTATCGGCATCCAGATAGAGATTCGCGAGCGCATCGAGATAGTACCCCGTCATATAGTGATTGGGCGTCATGTGATCGTTGGTGATTCGCCAAGCGTGTTTGGTCAATGTCATCGCGCGCGCCGAGTCGCCTTGGCGTTGGTATATTTCCCCGAGATTCGCCTCGATGGCCGCGACGCGCTGATTGTCGGCGCCGAAATCTCCACGCTCGATCTGCAAAGCCTCGTTGAGCACCTGCTCAGCTTCGGCGTATTTTCCGCGCTGCGTCAGTATGTAGCCGAGGCCTTCCAGAGAAGCGGCATAATCGGGGTAGTTGCGGCTGACCGTCGAACGCAACAGATTTAAGCCCTCGCGCTGGTATTGTTCGGCAACCACAAAGTCACCCGCCCACATGGCCGGGGCCGCCAGCGAACACAACGTCAAGGCAATCGGCAAGTGCTGATCGCCGGGAGCGCTGCGATAGATGGCGAGCGCGTCGCTAAATAGCTTGCTGGAGCGTTCGGGGTCACTTTTTGCATTGAGTAAAAAGTGTCCGTATTGAATCAAGATATCGGCGGTTGCCGCCGACGGCTGTCCACCGCTCGCCTGGGAGAGGGAGAGGGCCTGCTGAATATAGGCTTCGGCGCTGCCGAAGCTTCCCGCGTCGGTCAATGCCTGTGCCAAGTTGGCCAGCGCGGCCGCGAGATTGCGATGCTCGATCGGATTCGCGCTGCGACGAATGGCAACCGCTTGCTCGAACAAGGGTATGGCACGCTCATACAATCCCTGCCGGCGATAGGCGAGGCCGATGCTTTCGAGAAGCTGCGCACGCACCTCGGGCTGCAAATTCGCGTTGCCCTTGATCTTCTCCGCGCCACGGTCCAGCAGCTCTTGCGCGGTGGATGATGTGCCTTGCGCGTTGAACGGGTCGGCCTTGGAAAATACGTCGACCATGAATCCCGAGACCTGTTGCGCCCGATCCCGCTCTTCGGCCGTGGCATCCCGAGCGAGCCCGATGCGATGGTTTTGCCATAGCGTTACGCCCGCGATGATGAACAAGCCGAGGAAAACCGCTGCGGCAGCGACGACCGCGAGCAGATTGCGCCTCAAGAATTTGAGGGCGTTGTAACGCCAATCCCCTTGCCTGGCTTGCACGGGCTGGCCCATGAGGTGCCTGCGCAAATCATCGGCAAGCGCTTCAACAGACAGGTAGCGCTTGTCGGGCTCCTTGCGCATTGCCTTTGCGACAATGGCATCCAGATCCCCGCTCAAACGGGCGCGCAAGCGTTGCGGCGACAGACCGCGACGATCCGAGATGCGGCTGCGATCGATATCGGTTTCGCCGTTCAGCTTTGCAACCACCATTTGGCTCGGTCGAGACGGGTCATCCATGCAGATGGCCCGCTCGAGCTGTAACTGGCTGTAGCTCAGTAAGCGATACGGGGATCGGCCGGTCAGCAGCAAGTAGAGCAGCACGCCGAGCGCATACGTATCCGTCGCGGTGGTAATCGCGCGCCCCAGCACTTGTTCAGGCGCAGCATTTTCCGGTGTGAGGATCCGTTCTTGCAGACGCGTCACGGGCAAGGTATGGGAAAGGCTTTCCGGCGCGAGCAGCTTCGCGATCCCAAAATCCAACAGCTTGGGGGCGCCCTCATCGGTAACAAAAATATTGGATGCCTTGATGTCGCGGTGCACGATTAGGTTTCGGTGCGCGTACTGCACCGCACCACAAACCGCGATGAAGAGTTCGATCCGTTCGCGAACGAACAACGTCCGTGTATCGCAATAAACATCGATGGACTCGCCATTGACGAATTCCATGACGAGGTAAGGCGTTCCATCCTCCAAGTCGCCACTGTCTATCAACCGTGCGATGGAAGGATTGTCCAGGGTGGCGAGAATATGCCGCTCACTGTGCAGCCTGCTGCGAAGCCGCGGATGAACGCTCGCATGTTGCAATACCTTGATGGCAACGGTCTGATGATATTGCGAATCATCGCGTTCGCCCCGGTACACCGTGCTCATGCCACCATGGCCGAGGATGGAGACCACCCTATAGGGACCGACGCGAGTTCCAATCAATCGGTCCCGATGGTCATCGAGCAGCGATTCGGCCGCTGCGCCCACGGCGTTCAGCAGCGCATCCTCTCGAGCCCCATCCAACGCCAGCAGCGACTGGACTGAAATTCGCAGCTCCGAATCGTTCCCGCAGCTCTTATCCAAATGCGCCGTGCGAGCAGGGGCGTCCATGTCCGCCAGTTCCTCAAAAAGAGACTGTATTTGTTGCCAACGCGAGCGGGGAATCATCGTTTGCGTGCGCCGTCGATTTCGCTGAGCAGCCAGGCCTTCGCGAGGCGAATGTCGCGGTGCACAGTGGCCGGCGAGGCGCCGACGGCAGCGGCAATCTCATCGTAGGTCATGCCGCCGAAATAATGCAATTCGATGACCTGTGCGAGCCTAGGTTCAAGCTGCAGCAGGCACTCCAATGCCTCATCAAGCGCGACGACATCGACCTGAATGGATGGCGCGACATGTTCCGCGTCCTCCACCGACAGATCGCGAATGCCGGCGTTGCGCTTGAGCCTGGAGCGAGACTTCGCGTGATCAACCAGCACGCGGCGCATCAGGCGCGACGCCAGCGCGAAGAAATGCCCGCGATCCTGGAGGTCTACATTCGCCTGGATCAAACGCAGAAAAGCTTCGTGTACGACTGCGGTGGCTTGCAGGGTGTGGCTGCCGCGCTCGGCCCGCATGTAACCGCGCGCCAGACGGCGCAGCTCGTCGTAAATCAACGGCGTCAAACGATCCAGCGCTTGAGAATGGCCCGACTGCCATTCAGTGAGTAGCTGCGTGAAGTTGGCTGGAACCTGCATCGTCGTTTACTCACAGCTACAGGAGGATTTTCATTCCCGCTGTCGCCTCGGGCTTTCCCTTGCTTCCTACATTCTCCAGCAAGATGAGGGGATTTGCTAACTATCGTCGCTTAACTAAATAAGCCACAGCTGTGGCTGACCGAGTTTTTGTCCATTTTTGCATTAGGAGCACTTTATGAAGGTAAGTCTAATCGCTTTAGTCGCGGGCTGTGCAGTCGCTAGTTCCGCTTTTGCTACATTCGACCTGCCGCCGACCGTGCCGCCGCATTTGGCCATGCTCGATCTGCCGCCTACCGTGCCGCCGCATTTGGCGTAATCGGAGAAGTACGATGCATCGAAGAGTTCATCGTCGAAGAGTTACGGTCGGTGCCGCCGCCGCCTTCGCAATCTGCGCTGCTTTCGCGGCGCAGCCCACTTCGCTGCGCGCGGATTGGGGCGAGCCGCGCACGCAGCTGCGTTCGCTATGGGTTCCCGGCTCGGCGAGCCCTATGTCGGCATACGATCCGAACCGATTGCTCCTAACGCCGCCGCGATAAGGCTTACACTGGTTGCCCTGCGGAAAACAGGGCATCCAAGTGTCTAAGATACTCGTTATTGCACATCGAGGAGCGAGCGGTGAGCGTCCCGAGCACACCATCGAGTCTTATCGGTTGGCGATAGAGGAAGGTGCTGACTACATCGAGCCGGATCTGGTAATGACCCGCGACGGCGTGCTGATCGCGCGGCACGAAAATGAAATCAGCGGCACGACCGACGTGGCAGACCATCCGGAATTTGCCTCGCGCCGCCGCTCGCAGATCATCGATGGCGAATCCATGACGGGGTGGTTCACGGAAGACTTTTCATTGTCCGAGATCAAGCGATTGCGGGCTCGCGAACGCTTACCGCAATTGCGACCGCAAAACGTAACGTACGACGGCCAGTTCTGCGTACCGACATTCGATGAGATTATGCAGCTGGTAATGAGTGCCAACCGGAAGGCGGGCGGGGATCGGCGGATTGGGGTCTATCCGGAAACCAAGCACCCGAGCCACTTTGCGGGAATCGGCTTGCCGCAGGAACTGGCGCTCCTGGATGCGCTCGCGCGCTACGGCTATGCGATGAGCGGCTCGCCAGTCTTTATCCAATCTTTCGAGCCGACGAATCTGCGTCAACTGCGCAGCATGACGCCATTGCCGTTAGTCCAATTGCTGGAGCACCAACTCGGCGATTTGGCGGAAATCGGAAAATATGCCGATGCTATCGGCATCGCGAAAGCCCTGGCGACTAAGGACGGGGTGGAAGCTGCGCATGCGCAGAACCTCAATGTGCACGCGTGGACGTTCCGTGCCGAAAACGAGTTTTTACCGAACGATCTTAAAGCGGGTAGCGCGCCCGGGGGGCGTGGAAACCTCGAAGCCGAGATTCAGCGCTACTTGAGCCGCGGTATCGATGGTTTCTTCGTCGACTTCCCGGCCATCGGCGTACACGTCAGAGATGGCTATATTTCCGCAGACCATCCGCTGCACCAGCCGCTGACGGCGACGAGTTTGTTCGCGAACAAGCTGCAAGGGCGGTAGTTCGCGCCGGCCGTGCCCTGCAGCAACGAGCAATTCTCGCAAGTGGAGCCCTTGAGGTAGCCTGGATATTTCTTCAAATCGATTTGATTGACGTTCTCGACGTATCCCACGGCAACCGCAGCCGGGTCTTTGACATCGAGATGCGGAGCGGCTTGCGCAAATGAGCGGCGCGGTACGGTCACCGCGGTAATCGCGCCTCCAATCAGCAGAGTTCTGACCAGCGTTCTTCGTGTGATGGTATCGATCTTGGGGTTGCGGCTCATCGGCATCTTCCTGCTATTCTTCGCTCTTTGCGAGATTCCCGTGCCAAGCATACCGCTATTGATCAACGCTGCGCGACTCGTATTCTTCACGGCGCTCTTGTTCACTTTTTACAGCGCTGTGGCCCCTGCCACACATGTCTTGCGCTTGACGCCTTGGGACAAGGCGACGCATTTCATCGCTTTTTATGTCCTTACAGCTCTTGCGGTTGCCGCTTTTCCGAAGCGTAACTTGGTGCTCCTTGCCGCGCTGTTGTCGGGCTTCGGGGCGTTGATCGAAATCGTGCAAGGCATGCCTCAGGTGCGCCGAGATCGGGATTTCTGGGACTGGGTGGCGGATACGATTGCCATAAGCAGCGCGCTGCTCCCCATGACGCTTTGCTGGTGGCGCGCTCGAGCGCGCACCGCTCAGAAATAAATGGATATATAGGCCTGATAAACCATGGCGCTGAATTGGTACAGAGGCTCAGATCCGGGCTTGTATTGCGGCGGGCCGAAGTCCTTGATATCGCGGAAATCGAGGTAGTTGAATTTGATGCGGCTGACGTCCACGGTAACCGTGCCGCGCTTGAATATCTTCCAACCCTCGGGTAAGAACGCGTACGTGACTTTGCCGCCGATTGTCGTGTTGTTCAACGCTGCAAGATTCTGATCGCGGGCTGTGAAGTTCTGCGAGCCGGCGAACGGGAACAAATCGCTATAGAAGCTCGCCGCGCTCTGCTTGTAATAGCGTGCACGCCCTTCGAAAATCCACTTGTTGCTGATTGGGTGCGTGTAATCGAGCTCGTAGGTGTTGCCGACCACGCTCCAGGTATCCGTGAAGTATCGATACAGACCCGTCACCGCCGCACGCCAGGGCAAATAGTATTTCGCCTGCACCTGCACAGCGGTGCTCGTATGTGTTTGCGGATAGACTTGGGTCGCCAAGCTGTAGCCCTTGGCAATATTGGTCGGATCGAGATAGCGGATCGACCGATAAGGGTTGGCGAGATAGCCTGCGTCGGTTATGACCTGCAGATTCACGTCCGCGATGAAATTCTTCGTGAGGATCTGCGACAGTCCGCCGCTGTAAGTACGCGTCAGCGCATGCCCCAGCCAGGCGACGTTCGGCTTATCAGCGGTGCCGTTGTTTTCTCCGACCCTGTTGTGCGAGTTCGAAAACCCGAGCGATATGGTGGTTAAATCGCCGAACATGGTCTGGCTGAGCGCGAAACTCGCGGTGTCCGAGACGTAGTCGCGCTCCACGCTCGTCATATACGAAGCGGTGTACGTGGTCTTGTCGTGCAGGTATTGCAGCGTGCCGCTTTTCTGCTTGCGTTCATCTTTGATGACGCTCGCTTGGCTCAACACATCGACGGAAGCGCCACTCACCTTATCAATGAAATAATTTGCCTCGACCGCGAAATTTTCCGTAATTTTCGCGCGCGCGGTCGCGGAATAGCCGGTGATGTCCATGCCGCCGCCGCTGTATTTGCTGTAAAAAACATCAGCACGATTGTCGGGCAGCACATCCGCGCTGGTGCTGCGGATGAGCAGCAACGCAGCCATCATTGCCGCGCGAGCCAGGGATTCCTTAAGCGTCATGCTGACCGTCAATTGCAGCCGCAGCCGCCGCCGGCGCCGCCGGTAGCGCCGCGCGATCCTTCCCTGGACTCGCGAATGTGATCCAAGTAAGCGCTGGAAATGGCGTCGCGATCCCAAGCCATGATGGGGTCGGCCAAACGATCACGCTCGTAGGGCTTCACCCAGGGCTGCATGCTGCAGCCGCTCGACACCAGCACAGTTCCCGCGAGCGTTGATACCAGAATGAGGCGCAGGCGCATGGATCATTCCCGGATGAGTTGGCGAATGCGATCTTGATAATCGTTTTCATCGCCCGGCTTGTAGCCGCGGTGAATGTAGCGAATTTGGCCCTTGCGATCGATGATGACCGAACTCGGCATCTCATCGACGTGATAGGCCTTGCTTACCTGGTTGGCCGGATCCAAGAGCACGGGAAAGCTGACCGGCTTGCGCGTCAGCAGCTCCTTGACGGCGGGCGCCTCCTTGTCGACATTGACGCCGATGAGGGTGAATCCCGCCGGCTTGTACTTCTTGTACATTTGGTCGAGCAGCGGCATCTCTTGCTGGCAGGGTCCGCACCAAGTAGCCCAGAAGTTGACCATGACCACCTGGCCTTTGTAGGTGCTCAAGCCGCTTGCCTGTCCGCCGAGGCTCGTCAGGGTGAAAGCGGGCGCAGGGCCCGAGGCATCGCCGCCCGCCGCGAGCGCCGTCGAGGCAACGACGATCGCCGCCATCGCGCAACGTTTCAATAGTGTCGAGGTGCTAAGCATTGATCTTTACTCCTGATCAGTAGAAAACGGTTAAACCGATGGTGGCTTCGAGGTTGTCAACATTCTTAGTGCGACCCGTCAGGCTGGTTTCGAAGATGTGGTCGCGCACATCCACATGAATCGCAAGCCAGTCGGTTATCAGCAGCCGCTCACCCACTCCAAAGTTCAGCGCGAATTGATCTTTATCGGCAAATTTCACATCGCCCATACCTACCGTCACGTAGAGGGCGGAGTTGAAGGCGCGGCCTCGTCCGAGAAATATCTCGCCGGGGAGTACGTTGTAGCCTACGTCCAGGTCGTAATACGTGAAGCGCCTCCCAGAGTCGCTTACCACCGTAATATTCGGGAATACATCCTCGAGACTGGTGGTGCCGGCCTTTGATCTGGCCAGAAAACCTTCCAAGAAAATGTCTTCGGACACGTGATATGCGGCACGCACGCCGTATAGCGGATTGGTGCCGAAATCCTGGATACTGAGCACGCCGTAGTAGCCTCCGAGCTCGAAATCCTTGGCCTTGATATGCGGCGTTTTCACGGCGCGCCGGGTGACTTGCGGCTCGATAATGGAGGGCTCTCCCTGCGGCTCTTCGGCAACGATCTCGGTCGGTGCCTTGTGGCCGCGGTGGAACCAGCTACAGCCGCAGAGCAGCGCCGCGGCTAGAAGAATACAGCTAAGCCGAATTTCCATTCTTCTAAATCCTTGTACACATTCTGGTTGTTAAAGACGACATAGTGGCGCCAATCGGCGCGCCACAGGAATCGTCTGGTGATGAACCCTCGTGCGCCCACCGAAACGTAGGCCATTTCGTTGCTCTTTTGCAGCGGCGCAGGGGGAACTTTGTCTTGTATATATTGATAGGCGGTGCCGATCCCGGCCGTCGGCGAAAACCACTTCCATTCGGGAATAAAGGTGTGACGCAATCCGATAGTCGTAATGTAACGGTCATCGAGCGTGCCGAAGGCCTGTTGCACGACGAATTCCACATCGAGGCTGGTCGTCAGCCCGAAATCGGCATAGGCCGTAACCAAATTTTCACGGTTGTACACGCCGTAGCCGGCACCGAGCTCCCAGCGATGCGTGGCGAATTCCGGATAGGGGGGAATCGGCGCCGGGTCGCCTGATTCCAATATGGTCCGAGCCAAATCCGCGCGCCGCACCCAGCCTTCGTTGCCGCGCGAGGCGCGAACCTTGTACCAGTCGGTTCGGCTGTAGAGCACGGTGAGCAACTCGTCGCGCTCAATGACGTAGACCACGGGAAAACCGCGCCCAGGCCCCGAGCGCATTTCCAGGTAGGGATCGGCGACGACCAGTACTAAGTTCTTCGCCGCCGCATTTGCTAGACCTACATTTAACGCCTGCACCAACAGCACCAGCGCGAGCAGACGGCGCATCAGGTCAGTTCGCGGGCGCAACAAACGGATCGTTGTAGAACTGGGCTCCAATATCCAACCATTCGGCAATCAATCGCAGCTCCGCAGGTGACAGGTAACCAGTGTGATCGAGTACAGGGTCATGAAAACTACCGTCGAACATCCTAAAGAAAGCGGTCGAACCCGCCGCACTGCCGGCCGCCATCGGCGGTGCCAGAGAGACAGGCACCATGATAGTGGTCGGCAGACCCGTTACCGGGTCGGGAGGGCCCGGCGCCGGCACCAGCAGATCTTGCAGCACCCCCATATTAAGCGTCTGCGCATTATGTGCAAACAGCAGTTCCTCATAAGATGTGTCGACGCTGACGTCGACGCTCGATGGAGAGCCGTTCAGATCCAGCTGGCCTTGCGGCACTTGGACCGTCGCCATCGCATTTACTGGGTTGTGACAAACCGAGCAGGTGGTCGAGGTCATGGCGACGCCATTGACCGTATTGGTGCGGCTCGCCAGGCTCCATACCGATTGCATAAAGAGCTTTTTCACCGGATCCATGTCGTAGTGGATGGTGATCCGGCATTGCGCGCTCCACGGCACACAATTCGCGTTGATCGGAGGCGACTCGTTGAGGCCGCTGGTTCCGCCATAGGTGTACGAGATTGCCTTGTCCGGCTGCGGGGGTGTGGTGCCGACGGTCCAGATGCCATCGTAGATCACGTCCGAACTCAAAATCTGCGAGCAAGGAGTGGCGGCGCCGCTTGGCGTCTTGCCGTTTGAGGTGCAGGTGCTTAAGGCTAGGGTTTGCGCCATGGTAGCGCCGGCATTGGTCAGGGCAATGGCCGGATTGGTGTTAGGGAAGGGCGAGCCCGTTGTCGGTGCGCCCGGATTGACGGCCGCCGTCAAGCCGGCACGGCCGTGCGAGGTGTTGTTCACGGTGCTATGGCAGCCGTTACAGGTTTTCGTTTCTCCCGGCAGCAGCTGCAGCCAGCTGGTGTGCTGCGGTGAAATCCGCTTGGCATTCGCATCGACAATGTCGATGGTGAAAGGAACATTCGCGGGAACTTGGATCTGCACCGATCCGTCCGGCTGGACGGGAGCGTAGCCGAGAATTTCGCGCATGCCCATGCCGGCGGGTCCGAATGCCGAGTTGTTGATCTTGCGTACTTTGTTACTCGGGATTTCGACCGCCTTTTGAATTCTGATGAAGCGGTAAGGACGCGTATAAAAACCGGGCTGGGCGGGATCCGCCACCCCGGCGATGTTCGGCGTCGCCGTATCGACGCCGTCGACGTCGTACACGCTGCTGATGTCCAACAATCCGACGCCTGCGCTGGCCATGGTGGCCCCCTGCCCAGGTGTGGGAGCCGCATCGACCAAGGTCACCGGCGCGGGCTTTCTCGGCTGCAGAATGATGGGCTCGACCACCATGGTGCCCAAGTCCGCGCTCAGCACCGGCCCCAACGTTCCCTTGTCGAGGTCGTATATCCATAGCGTGTATTGGGGAGGCGCCAAGGTCACGTTCGCCCCGGAGGTGTTGGAGGCCGTGCACAAGTTGGTCGTATTCGGCGTCACGGTGGTGTCGAGCACGAGACAAGGAGACCAGCTCACCAGCATGCGATTGGTGCCGTCATACAGCGGGAACACAGAGGCAAATCGGCCGCCCAATGAGGGCATATTCGCATCCGTCGTGACGCCCATGGTCGTTGCGCTGGTCTGCGCGGTGCCGGCGGCGCCGCCGGGCCTGGCCGCTTGATGGATTTCGACAAAATTCTGAGCGTCGATCTTGACGATGTCCCCGCCGAGTTGGGTGCCCAGGAAGGGGCGCACGATCGCGATTAGCGTGCCATCGGCAAGCTCGCGCGCGTTCAGGAATTGCACGACATTGTTGTTGGTGCCCGCGATATTGGCGCCCGTGGCGTGGCTATTCGCGCCGTAGTAGAGCTCCGAGCCCGAGCCGTTCGGGTTGGCGCGATATAGGCTGATTTGGCCGCCATTGGCGGAATCCCACCGCGAGAAAATGACTTGCCCGTTGCCGAGAACTGAGGGCGCAAAGTCGTGGTTGGTGTTGAAGGTGATCTGATGCTGGTTGGTGCCGTCGCCATTCATCACATGCAGCAAGAATATGGACTGCGACCTATCGTCGGTTTGTGCCTGGTACTGGGGACGTCCCTCATCGAGCAAAATGGATTGGGTCGCAATCTGGCGCGACGAGGAGAACACGATGCGGCCGTCGGGCAAATAGCGCGCCCCGACATCATGTCCGGCCGTGATCGTGTCATTGGTCAATTGCGTGACGGTCTTCGCCGTGGCGTCATATAGGTAGATATGCCAATTCGGCTGCGTGGGGTCGGTATTTTTCTTCTTCGGGTCGAGCGGAAGGCGTAGCGAAAATACTATTTTCGTACCGTCCGGCGACACGTCAAGATCACGGACATCGCCCATACCCTTGGTTATGGAGCTAGTGACATTGACTTCCGCACCTGAGGCGCTCGCTTGGTCACGAAGATACAAATCTCCGCCCGTAATCGAAGTGATCAGATCGCGTACGTCGATATCCTTCTGCACAATCGGACGCTTGATGTACGCCAAGGGAAAATTCGTCACACCGGGAGTCAATGTTTGGCCGCCCGCAACGCCGGGCGCATGACCGCTCGATGCGCTGCTGCATCCAATCACAAAAAGAATGGGTAGTGCCAAAGCCGCGAGCTTCAGCAATCCGTGACGGTGTTCACGCAGTGTGAAAGTGTTCATACATAGCTACCTATATTCATAAGTTTCAGCTCAGCATCAGCCGGCGTGCGTGCGGTCGGCCTCATTGAACTTAATCGGTCTCATTATGCGCATCTTCGTTCGATGCTCATGCGCATACTGTTAACGCACTCACAGAAGAACTTCTCGGTATCCGTTTCTCTGTCCACGCAGCGCAGACCGTACAGGAATCGCGGCCAGGATATAGGTCTGTTCTTAACGGTCGGTACTGTCGCGAAATGCCGACGTCGTTCAGATGAGACATTACTTGCAGCTGAGTCGGCTGCGTATATTCGCCACCAAGTCGAAATCACAACTCATGCGAGTGGATGTGCATATGAAGAACGGGATGGAGATACCAATGACGCAGATCGCACGCGCTTCAGCAGCGGCGCCGAACCTTGTTGCTCTTGCGGTACGTGCAACGGTGTGTGCCGGGGCCTTGGCACTGCTCGGCGGCAACGCGCTGGCAGCAAATCCCAATCCCGACCAAGCGACGCGAATATACAACCGCATAGCGGGCATCCCGCCGACGGCCGCGCAGCTGGCGCAAATGACGGCGACCGACCCCGTCAGCGCCGCGCTCATAGCGACGCAAGATCCTGCGTTCTACAACAACACCATCCGCAACATGGCCGCGCCGTGGACCAACCGAGACCAGTCGGTGTTCGTGCCGCTCAACGATTACACGGCGACCGTGATCGGCATGGTGAAAGACAATGTCCCCTTCAACACCTTGCTGAGCGCGGATCTCGTGTACATCGCCGATTCGGCCGCCGGTGTGCCCGCGTATTCTCCCGCCAACAATGCAATGTATGACGCCCTCGACACCAACAACGTCGACTTGAGCGTGCACTTGGTTTCCAGCACCCAGTCCGCGCTCAGCGGCATTCCCGCGGCCGCGACTGCCGGTGTGATGACCACGCGCGGCGCGGCGAGCGCCTTCTTTATCAATGGTACGAACCGAGCGATGTTTCGCTTCACGATGCTGAACCATCTGTGCAACGACCTGCAGCAGGTCATGGACATCACCCGGCCGCCGGACCGAATTCGTCAGGACATCACGCGCAGCCCAGGGGGCGTCAGCACCTTGTTCTTGACCAACTGCATCGGTTGCCACAGCGGCATGGATCCGATGGCTCAGGCCTTTGCGTACTACAACTTCTCCGCCACTGACCCGACCATGACGGACACCACGGGGCAGATCGTCTACACGGCAGGCCAAGTGCAGCCGAAATACTACATCAACAAAGACAACTTCAAGCAGGGTTTCCACACCATGGACGATGCATGGGAAAATCGCTGGCGCACGGGACCGAATTACATATTGGGATGGAGTGCGAGTCTGGCGGGCAGCGGCAACGGTGCCAAATCGCTCGGCCAGGAATTGGAAAGCAGCGCGACATTCTCCAGCTGCCAAGTCACCCGAGTGTTCAAGGATGTGTGCTTGCGCGCGCCGAACAGCTCAGCCGACTTCGCCCAGGTCAATTCGATGATCTCGTCGTTCCAAGCGCATAACTACTCGCTGCGGCAAGTCTTCGCTGAAGGCGCCGCCTACTGCATGGGGAATTGAGCATGAACCTTACACGCATCACCGGCTTAGCAGCGCTCGCCGCGTCGTTTGTCCTCAGCGCCTGCGGCGGCGCCGGCGCGCCGACGACGACCAACCCGACCCCATCGCAAACGGTCAGTGCGAGCGCCTACACCGGGCCGCCCGCCGCCTCAGCCGATGTCACCGCATTCCAAGTGAATTTCTGGAACAACGTTCGAGTACAGAACCGTTGCGGCCAATGCCACAACGCGACCTCGCCGGCGCAAATGCCCAATTTTGCGCGAAGCGACGATGTCAACCTCGCGTACGCACAGGCGAACACGGTGGTCAGTCTGGCCACCCCCTCTACTTCCCGGATCGTCATCAAGGTGGCCGGGGGTCATAACTGCTGGCTGGCCGATCCCGCCGCCTGCGGCCAAATCTTGACGACTTGGATAGCCAATTGGGCCGGCGCCGCAGGCACTGCGGCTGCCACCAGTGTGCAGTTGCAAGCGCCCCCGGTGCAGTCGGTCGGGCAGAGCTTGAACTTCCCCAATGACGGCGGCGCTGATTACGGTCAGACGGTCTATAAACTCACCCATAAAGATGCCACTAACTACTGCGTACGCTGCCACTCGTCGACAGCGGATCCGTCGGTGCAGCAATCGCCGTACTTTGCGGATCCGTCTCTCGCGGTTGCCTATCCGAACGCGATACCGAAGATCGACTTCACCGGTTGCACGCCCATGGTGAGCGGCAACGGCGTCGGCGCATGCGGCACGAATTCCCGCTTCTATCAGCGGCTGCTCACGGATAACCACAACTGCTGGGACAATTGCGCGTCCGACGCGGCTCAAATGTTGGCGCAAATCCAGGCCTTTGCGGCAATGCTGACGCCGGCCAACATCGATCCCAGCTTGGTGGTCAGCAAAGCGCTTTCCTTGAGCCAAGGTACGATTGCCAGCGGCGCCAGCCGCTACGACGGGGATACGATCGCCAAGTACGAGTTTCAATCGGTCGTCAACAATACGACTTTTGATACCAGCGGCATCGACCCGGCCGCGGATCTGACCATCTCGGGCAGTGTGACCCTGGCCGGCGGCTGGGGTATCAATGTCGGTGCCGGTGGTAAGGCGCAGGCAACCACCCAGGCAAGCCAGAAGATCTACAACTTCATTCAGGCCACGGGCGAGTTCTCGATCGAGGCCTGGGTGGCGCCCGCGCTGGTTGCGGCCGACAAATCCTACATGGTCAGTTATTCGGGCGGCGACACCACACGCAACTTCACGCTGGGTCAGACCAACCAGAGCTATGACTTCATGTTGCGCAATTCCAATACGGCGCTCACCGGAATGCCGCAATTCCAGACGCCGGCCGCGGCGATGCTGCTGCAGGCATCCTTGCAGCACGTGGTGCTGACTTACGACGCCGTGAATGGCCGGCAGATTTACGTCAATGGCGTGAATGCGGGCATTCCTGACCCGCAGAAGGGCGGGACGATCTCCAACTGGGATAGCAGCTTCGCGCTGGTGCTGGGCAACGAGGTGTCCGGCGATCGCTCATGGCAAGGACTCATCAAATTCGTCGCCATCCACAGCCGCTCAATGACCCCCACCCAGGTCATGCAGAACTTCAATGCCGGTGTCGGCGAACGCTACTACGTGTTGTTCAATGTGGAGAGCGTGACCGGCGTGTCGCAGGCCTATGTGATGTTCACGGTCAGCCAATACGACAGCTACAGCTATATGTTCTACCAGCCGACGTTTGTCTCGCTGGATCCGACCGTGACGCCCAACAATATTCCTGTGCAAGGAATCCGCATCGGCATCAACGGCACGGTACCGCAGGTGGGGCAGGCCTACATACCGCTCAATACGACGGTAACCTCGTCGGCCTACACGCCGCAGGGTGAAGTGCTGTCGGATATCGGCACCGTCATAGGCTTGCAGAGCGGACCCTTGACCGACCAGTTCTTCCTTACCTTCGACAAACTGGGCAGTCATTCCAATGTGGTTGTCGAGGCGACTCCGACCGCACCGGCACCCGCGCCGGGACCGGTGGCCGCCGATATTGGCGTCAAGACCTTCGCCCAGCTCAACTCGACGCTGTCGGCGCTCACGGGCGTGCCGACAACGGATTCGAACGCCAATGCGACATACCTGGCGGTGCAGCAGCAGCTGCCGCCGACGCCAACGCTCGAAGGTTTCTCATCTGCGAACCAAGTGGGCATTGCGCAGCTGGCCATCCAGTACTGCAACGTGGCGGTAAATACGCCCGCTCTGCAGACGAAGTTGTTTGGTTCGCCTTTGAGCCCCAGTCAGTTCACTTCACAGGCGGGAATCGATTCCGTCACGGGTGCCATTGCGAACAAGGTCATGGGCAGCAGTGCACATCAGCCCAACGCATCGACCATCACGACCGAACTGAGCTCCCTGATCGGCAAGCTCTGCATGACCAACTCGTGCACCACGGCTCAGGGAACCAATGCGGTGGCCGCAGCCGCCTGCGCGACCGCGTTCGGCAGCGCCGATATGTTGATCAATTAAGCAAGACGAATCGAAAGAGGTCTTAAATTATGAGTAAGAAGTCAAAGGCGCCGCTGGGAATCCACGATCCGCTCCTGCTGCAGGAACATCCCCGGCCGCGCACACGCCGCGAATTCGTCGCACAAAGCTTCATGACGGGGGCGGCAACGGTGATTGCACCGACGCTCGCCGGGATGCTCGCTTATCCGCGGGCAGCGCGCGCGACCCTGGCCTCCGACATCCAAACGGCAGTGGGCGCCTGCGGTATCACCACCGGCGCCGGCAAAATTCCGTTCATCTGTTTTGACCTGGCAGGCGGCGGCAACATTGCCGGCTCCAACGTGCTGGTGGGCGGTCCTAAGGGGCAGCTCGATTTCTTATCGGTGGCCGGTTACAGCAAGTTGGGTCTTCCGGGATCCATGGTGCCGAGCCCGAGCGCCACCGGAAACTTCATCGACTCGAGCTTTGGTCTGCGCTATCACGCGGACAGCGCGCACTTGCGGGGCATGAAAACGCGCGCGAGCGCCGCGACCATGGCGGGCACCACCGGCACCATCATTCCCGCGCTGTCGCAGAACGATACCAACACGAATCCTCACAATCCCATGTACGGGGTCTACCAGTTCGGGGCGCGCGGCGGCTTGCTCAATCTCATCGGCTCGGTCAGTTCCCAGTCCGGCGGCAATTCGATGTCGCCGCCGACCATGGTCATCTCTGCCGCGATGCCGACCAAGGTATCCAGTTCGCAGGACAGCTCGGGTCTGGTCAGTACCGGGCAATTGAGCACGCTGCTGCCTAATTCCGCGGATGTCACCCACGTTCTTGAGTCCATGAAGCGCATCAGCGACGCCAAATATGCGCAGGTTCAGGCTTATCCGGCCGATGCCACTTTGAACGGTGCAGCCATTGGATCTACGGGCATCGCCGCATGCAGCTATACCAAGTCAGCCTACATCGTCGACAGGTACAACAGTCCGTCCGCGGTGAATCCGGACGTGGACCCGAACATCGTGGGGCCGAGCGGCATTTTCACCACGGCGGAATACCAAGCCAATTCCGATTTTCGAAAGACTGCGGCCGTCATGAAGCTGGTCATCGACGGCAATGCGGCCGCCGGTACCATCGAGATGGGCGGTTTCGACTATCACTCGGGCAACCGCATGGACGGCGAGGGGCGCGATTTGAATTTGGGTAACTGCATAGGCGCCTGTTTGGAATACGCAGCTCGCGTCGGCAAGCCCGTCATGATCTATGTCTTCAGCGATGGCTCCCTGGCGAGCAGCGGCATGATCGACAACTCCGTGGGCGGGCGCGGCAAGGGTGTTTGGACGGCTGACAACCAGAGCGTCGCCGCCACCTATTTCTTGGTCTTCAATCCGAAAGGCAAGGCGGTCGCTGCGCAGGCGAATCCGGAAATGAGCATGCAGATCGGCTACTTCAATGCAGACGGGTCACAGAACACCACCAGCAGTCCGGCCGGGAACAACGTGCCCAACCTGGTGCAAATGGTAATTTTGAATTACATGGCGCTGCATGGTGATGCCATCTCGGCTTGGCCCACCTTGTTCCCGGCGCCCAACTTGAACAACACGCTCGGCTCGGGTACCGCGCTGGAGCCTTTGATTGCGTGGCAACCGCTTGCCGGGCTGGTCAACGGCAAAGTCGGGTAAGCCTCAATCTGCACACGAGGGCCTGACGGCACCGTCAGGCCCGATTCACCGCACTCCCCGCAGCGCTCTTGTTGTCTCATTCCAGAGACACACACCTCGCTCATCGCCGCCTTGTAAGATACACAGCGTTCGCGGGGCGCGTCGCGTAAAAAATTCACTGGCCGCTCTGCTGTTTTATGACTATTCACGAATGTGCGCTAAGTCCTATAGAAATTCTGCGATCTCCCGGGCGTTGCGTTGACACTGCGGCTCGCATTGTGCGATTTTGCATAAGGTCTGATCAGGGCAAACTCGCTGAAAGGCGAGGGCGCAAAGCTTCCGGTCTACGGGGTGTTCCTACGACAGCGGGGTTACCAGCGTGGTTGATGAATCGCGGCGCTTCGGCGTCAGTTTAAGCGTTGCACCGCATGCGTAAATTATTGTTCTTCGGCAGCATAATTCTTGGGACCGCCATGGCGGCATCGACGATGGCTGCCGCGCCGACCGTCGTCGGCAAGCAAGCACCGGATTTCGTGCTGCGAGGTTTGGATGGCCGCAATTTGCGTTTGTCCGAGTTTCGCGGTCAGGTGGTCCTGGTGAATTTTTGGACACGCTCGGACGGCGACTCGCGGCAACAGATGCCGGCGCTCGATCGCATCAACATTACCTATCAGCGCGCCGGTCTCGTGGTCCTCGGCGTGTCGGTGGACGATGATTTGCGGCGCGCCAAGGAATTTGCGGCCGCGATGAGCGTGTCGTATCCGATCCTGTTCGATACGGGGAGCGCGATCGGTAAGGACTATTTTTTGCAGAAAATGCCCATGACAATCCTAGTGGATCGCGCGGGCATCGTGCGTTATTCGGCCGTCGGCTTCAAGCGCGGCGATGAGCGCGGTTATCTTGATCACATCCGCGAATTGCTGCGCGAGTAAACGATAGGTCAGTTATGAAGCTCAATCGAATTATATCGATCCTGGTCTGCGGCGCGCTGCTGTCACCTGCATGGGTGGTTGCGGCGAAAAATGCCCCGCCAAAACCGGTTCCCGCCACCGAAGCACCGGGCGCCGACGCACCGGGCGCCGACGCACCGGGCGCCGACGCGCCCGCCGTCGAAGCGCCGGTTCCCGCTGCCGAGCCATCCGCGGCTGCGCCCGACGCGCCGCCGGCGGAGCTTCGCACGCTGGATCAGGAAGTGCAGGGTCTCAAGAAAGACGTGGTGGATCTGAATAAAGATCTGTTCGTGCTGCAAGAAGAATTGCTGTTCCCCGCCAACACTCAGGTGGCGCTCTATATTTCCATGGATGTCGGCGCATTCTTCGCGTTGGATTCCGTGACGGTGAAAATAGACAATAAAGAAGTCAAAAATTACCTGTATACCGCGCGCGAGGCCGACGCCTTGCTCAAGGGCGGCGTGCAGCAGATCTACTTGGGAAACTTAAAGGTCGGGAAGCACGAACTGGTGGCGTTTTTCACCGGCAAGGGCCCGGTCGAGCGCGGCTACAAGCGCGGGGCCACCATCAGCTTCGACAAGGGCGTCGGCGCAAAATACCTGGAACTTAAGATCACCGACCGAGTTCCCAAGCATCAACCTGAGTTCATGATCAAAGACTGGGAATGACGCGTGCAAGGCGTGATTAATACTCTTCGGCCGCTGCTCCTTAGCGGATTGCTGCTGATGATGCCGATTGCGGCATCGCAGGCGAAGAACGTCAAGGCCGACCCGAATGGCTTGGCTCCGCACCAGGTCCAGGATCTCGCCTACGGCGACGTGCTGTTTTATTTCTTTCAAGACGACTATTTTGATTCGATCACCCGTCTGCTCGCCGCGCGGCAACTCGGGCGCGTTCCGCACACGCCGGAAGAAGCCGAGTTGCTGCTGGGCGGCTTGTACCTGTCTCTGGGCGAGCATGTCGAGGCGGGCAGGATCTTCGAGGCTTTGCTCAAGAAGAATACCTCCGAGTTCGTGCGAAACAGGGCTTGGTTTTACCTGGGGAAGGTGTGGTACCAGCGCGGCTACCTGGATGAGTCCGAGCGGGCGCTGCACGAGGTATCGGACAAGATAGACCCGCGCATCAATGCCGAGCGCTACATGTTGCTCGCGCAACTCATGATGCGCCAGGGCCGCTACGATGACGCCATTGCAGCGCTCGGCAACTGGCACGGCGCTCCTGACTGGACCGCTTACGCGCAATTCAACCTCGGCGTGGCCTTGGTACGCAGAGGCCGGTTAGCCGAAGCGATCGGTTATCTGGATCGAGTCGGCAACATCCAAACACGCAGCGAGGAATTGCTTGCTCTTAAAGACAAAGCCAACCTGGCGCTCGGCTTCGCGCTGCTGCAAGTGCAGCGCGCCGCGGAAGCCAAGCCCATTCTGCAGCGAGTACGCCTCGAAGGACCGTACTCGAGCAAGGCGTTGCTGGGCGTGGGTTGGGCGGACGCAGGCATGGGGGAATTCAAACGTGCCCTGGTACCCTGGCTCGAGCTGCGCAAGCGCAGTTTGATCGACTCGGCGGTGCAAGAATCTTTTCTGACCGTGCCCTATGCTTATTCTCAGTTGACGGCCATGGGCCAAGCCGCCGAGTACTACAACTCGGCCATCCAGTCCTTCGACGATGAGTTGAAACGCATCGATGATTCGATCGAGGGCATCCGCACCGGCAAGCTGCTCGATCGCTTGCTAAACGACGACAAGAAAGACACGCTGACTTGGTATTGGCAGCTTACCACCGTGCCCAACGCTCCGGAGTCGCGCTACCTGTACTCGCTTTTGGCGAGCAATGAATTCCAGGAGGGCCTGAAGAACTACCGCGAGCTCAATTTCATGAGCCGCAACTTGGATGATTGGCGCGATGATGTCTCCGCATACGACGACATGCTCGATACGCGCCAAGCGGCCTACAACCAACGCGTCCCGAAGGCCGATGCCGTGTTGGCAGCTACGGATCTCAATGGCTTGACGAAAAAGCGCGTGGACTTCGAGTCGCGCATCAATGAGATCGAGAAATCCAGCGACGTAGCGGCCTTGGGCACGCCCGCGGAGCAGCAGACGTGGGTGCGTTTGAAGCGCATCGAGGAGTATTTGACGGCCCATCCGGATGATCCGGATTTGTCCGAGATGAGAGAAAAGCATCGTCTCATGAAGGGCGTCATGTACTGGAGGCTCTCGCAGAGTTTCAAGGCGCGACTATGGAATGAACGGCGTTCGGTCAAAGAGCTCGAAGGCCAACTGAAGGAAACACAGAGGCGCGCCGTGCTGGTGAGGCAGGCGCGCGAGGGAACGCCGCTGACCACGGGTGGCTATGGTGCACGGGTAGGGGCCATCCGCGCGCGCATCGACCAATTGCATGGCCTCTTGGCCGACGTCTCCGAGCGGCAAAACCTATTCCTGCAGTCACTGGCCATCCATGAGCTCGAGGGGCAGAAGCAACGTATTGAGACCTACCAGATCCAAGCGCGCTACGAACTCGCGGCGATCTACGACCGCACGTCGAACGGCCCGAACACCGCGCCGAAGGCCAAGCCATGAAGCGGCTGTCGCAACCGGCAGTTGCAGTGGCCGTGCTCATCGGGTTCGCCCTCGCCCTGCCGGGCGCCGTCGCCGCGCCCAAAAAACCGCCGACCATCAAAGATCTGGAGAACCAGCAGGTCGATATCAGCCCGGATCCGCCGCAAAACGTCGACGCGGCGAAAACCATGGAAAGCTACAAACGCTTTCTGGATTTGAACGCCGGTGATGCCGCGTTGCGCTCCGAGGCACTGCGCCGGCTGGGGGATTTGAATCTGGAGAGCTCGGAGTCCGAACGCATCGAGCGCGAGCTGATTACGAATGAAGGCCTGCGAGCCACGGAGGCCATTCACCTATACACCGCGCTCCTGAAGACCTATCCCAAGTACGAGCGCAATGATGCTGTGCTCTACCAGCTGGCCCGCGCTTATGAGCTCAACGCGGAGCCTGATAAGGCGCTCAATTCCTTGGATAGACTGGTGGCGCAATACCCCAACAGCCGCTTCATCGATGAGGCGCAGTTTCGGCGCGGCGAAATATTGTTCTCGGAAAAGGCATATCCGAAGGCGCAAGCCGCCTACGAGGCCGTCATCAAGGTCGGTTCCTCCTCCGCGTTCTACAACCAGAGCCTCTACAAGCACGGTTGGTCGCTTTTCAAGCAAGGCGAAAACGAGCGCAGCCTGGACTCCTTCGCTTCTGTTCTTGATTCAGTACTGGTCCCCAAGCGCGATCCAAACGGGCTGATCGAACTCGATACGTTGAGCCGCCCCAATCGGGAATTGGTGGAAGATACCTTCAGGGTGATGTCGATCACTTTCTCCTATCTCGAGGGCCCGAAGTCGATCGCTGACTTTGTGAAGCACCGTAAGCCGCGCCCCTACGCTTATCTCATGTATGCGCGGCTGGGCGATCTGTACATGGAAAAGGAGCGCTATACCGACGCGGCCGACAGCTACCGCGCCTTCGTCACGCAGGACCGCAACAACGAGAAAGCGCCGTTGCTGGAGATGCAGGCGATCGAGGCCTATTCAAAGGGCGGCTTCCCGCAGTTGGTGCTGCAGGGTAAGAAAGAGTTCGTCGAAAATTACAGCTTCGGCACGCCCTATTGGCAAGGACGGGATCCCAAAGCTGAGGCGAAAGTCGTGGAAGTCTTGAAGACCAATCTTAAGGATGTGGCGCAGTACTATCACGCCCAAGCGCAGCGCAGCAAGGATGTGGCGGACTACCAGGAAGCAGCAAAGTGGTATCGCAGCTATTTACGCTCGTTCCCGGACGATCCGGGGTCCGCGGTGACCAATTTCTTATTGGCCGATACGCTGTTCGAGAGTAAGCAATATCTGGACGCCGCGCAGGAATATGAAAGCACGGCCTATCATTATGGCGCGCACGAGAAGGCGGCTGCGGCGGGGTACGCGGCGATCGTTGCCTATGGAAAACAAGAAGACACACTTTCGGGCCAGCCTAAGGCGACCTTGCACCTCAAGACCATCGACAGCTCGTTGAAGTTTGCGGAAACCTTCCCAGCCCACCCGGAGAGCGCACAGGTCCTGACGCGCGCGGCCACCGAGCTTTATGCGGCCAAGGATTACCTGCGCGCGGTCGCCGCAGCGGAGTCCTTGCTGGCAAAACAGCCGCCGGTGGATGTGGCCAAACAGCGTATCGCGTGGACAGTGATCGGCAATTCGAATTTCGATCAAGGCGTGTTTGACAAAGCCGAGGCTGCCTATACGCACGCACAGGCGCTGATGCCGGCCAATGATCCGGAGCGCGGCGTCATAGTCGAGCGGCTTGCCGCGGCGATCTACAAACAAGGAGAGCAAAAGAGCAAATCCGGCGATAGCGCCGCGGCAGTGGATGACTTCCTGCGCGTCTCGGCCCTTGCGCCCTCATCAAAGGTGCGGGCAAACGCCGATTTCGACGCTGCTGCGCTGCTCATTACCCAAAAGCAGTGGGATCGCGCCATCGGCGTTCTGGAAGGATTCCGTCGCAACTTTCCGCAGAGTCCGCTGCAAACCGATGTCACGCGCAATCTGGCCGTGGCCTATTCGGAGTCCAACAAGCCGGGACAAGCAGCGGTCGAATTCGAGCAGATCGCGCAATCGCCGAAAGAAACGCCGGAAGTGCAGCGGGAAGCAACGTTGCAGGCGGCCGATCTTTATGACAAGGCCGGCAATTCGGCGAAGTCGCGCGTCATGTTGGAAGCCTTCGTCAAACATTTCCCCCAGCCGTTGAACCCGGCCATGGAAGCGCGCAACAAACTCAGCATGATCGCGGCCAAGGCGGGTGATTTCAGCGGGCGTGACTTTTGGCTTAGGGACATCGTTGCCGCCGACCGTGCCGCCGGCGGAGCCCGTACCGATCGTAGCCGCTCGCTCGCCGCGAAGGCGACCTTGACACTGGCCACGCCGGCGCGCGAACAGTTCAGAAGCGTCAAATTGGTGGCTCCGCTGAAGAAATCTCTTGCCGAGAAGCGCAAGGCAATGGAGGCTGCGCTTAAGGCTTATGAGGCGGCCGCCGACTATCAGGTGGCCGACGTCACGACGGCCGCGACTTTTGAGAGCGCGGAGTTGTACCGGCAGCTCGGCAAGGATCTGATGAGCTCGGAGCGCCCCAAGAACCTGAAGAAGGACGAGTTGGAGCAATACGACGTGTTGCTCGAGGAACAGGCATTTCCTTTCGAGGAAAAGGCCATCAAGTTGCACGAGGTGAATGCCGCGCGGACCAAGGACGGCACCTACGATGAATGGGTGCAGAAGAGCTTTGCAGCGCTTGCACAGCTCAATCCGGGCCGCTACGCCAAGGTGGAAATCGGTGAACAGCAGATCGAATCAATTCGTTAGCCTCAGCGCAATCGTGCTGCTGGCCGGCTGCCACAGTGCGCCGGCGCGGCCGCCGCCCGCGGCTGCGCCGCACGTGCCCGTGCCTGCACAGTTACCAGCCGCGAATACACCCGGCCAGGCGAGTACCCCGTCTGCCCCGTCGGTTACGGCGGATGCCATGGCGATCCCCCCGCGCGCTGCTCAACAATACAACCAGGCGCTGCAGATGATGAAATCAGGCAAAAACACGGATGCCGAGCTCGAGTTCAAACAATTACTCGTGGCTTATCCGCAGTTTGCCGGTCCGCAATTAAACCTTGGCCTCTTGTACCTGCGTGATTCACGGCTCCAGGAAGCGGAAGCCGCATTCAAGGCGGCGCTGCAGCAGGCTCCTACCAACGCGGTGGCGGGCGATGAATTGGGCATTGTGGAGCGCAGGCTGGGCAAATTCCCGGACGCGGAGGCGGCATATCTGCGTGCCATCGCCGCTGAACCTAACTATGCGCCGGCGCATCTCAATCTGGGTGTGCTGTATGACTTGTACATGGCAGAACCGCAGAAGGCACTGGAGCAGTTTGAACGCTACATCGAAATCGCCGGCGAGAATAAGCAAGTAGCCGGATGGGTGGTGGAATTGCGCAAGCGCGTCGGCGCACCGGCGGCCGCAGCGAAGAAGGAACCCGCTTGATGAATACTGTATCGAAGACATTGGCCATGGCCGTGCTCACGCTCGCCGTGAATCTGGCCCAGGCGCAGCAGACCCCGCCGCCGGCTTCGGCCCCGGTGACGGATCCCCCCGCGCCGCCGCCGGCCAAACCTCCGAAGGCCACGGCGCAATCCGAGGCGGGGGAGCCACGCGCGGATACCTCGCGTCCCGCGCCCGCGCCCCGTCAGCCCGCGGCCCATGGCCAGACGGCAGCCTCAGGCCAGCCCGCAGCCGCCTCCGGTCAGCGTTCACCCTCTGGCGCCGGTCAGAAGGCCCCCGGTGCCATGGATCGGCTGGAATTGGGGACCGCAACCGTGACCGGCGACCGAGAGCAACCAAAAGTGATGTACATCGTTCCTTGGAAGAAGTCCGATATCGGG
Organism: Gammaproteobacteria bacterium; assembly: GCA_034667905.1. Taxonomy (GTDB): domain Bacteria; phylum Pseudomonadota; class Gammaproteobacteria; order Steroidobacterales; family Steroidobacteraceae; genus Bog-1198. The sequence continues at coordinate 59,517 of JAXDQK010000055.1, forward strand.
GATTTGGCCGGCAAACCCATGAACAGCCTGGTCGATGAGATCCTGGCACCCGTCGATCGGGACGTTTTCAAACGCGAAGTCGTCTATTACAAGGCCGTAGAGGCCGATGCATCGCAAAATGGCCCGGCGGGCCGCCCGTAGGACCTAAGGTGAGAAGTGAGTCATAGCCGATTTTACGGAATCTGGTTGAATTACATATTCGGATGAAGAGTTATCTAGGAGCGCGCAGATGAATTTTATGAATTCGGCAGTCAATTTCTTCAAGGACGGCGGCGTATTCCTCTATCCGCTGGCCTTGATTTTTGTGGTCGGGGTATCGATCGCCATCGAGCGATACGTGTATCTCACCCGCGAAACCATCCGCAATCGCAGTTTGTGGGATTCGCTGGTGCCGGCCTTGAGTGCTGGAAATTTCAAGCAAGTCGTGAGCCTTACGCACAATTCGAAGGCCTCGATAGCTACGATTCTCAACTACGGGGTAGCACGGGTGGCAAGCGCACGCCGCCGCGATGACATTGAAAAGGCCATGGATGAAAGCCTGCTCGAGGTCATACCGAGGATCGAAAAGCGCACTCACTATCTGTCATCGCTGGCGAACGTCGGCCTGTTGATCGGCTTGCTCGGCACGATCACCGGCCTCATCGGCGCCTTCAGTGCCGTGGCCACGGCGAATCCTGCCGAGAAAGCCAGCTTGTTGGCCGCTGCAATCTCGGTGGCCATGAACAACACCGCGTCCGGTTTGTTCGTCGCCATTACCTTATTGCTGGCGCACATGTTTCTCGAGTCCAAAACGACGGCTTTGATCGACAGCCTGGAGATCGCCTCTGTGAAGTTTCTGAACTCGATCACGGAGCGTCAGACGGACAAGGTCGAGCCGACGGCGCCGGCGCCGTCCGTGCGTGCTCCCGCGGCTGCTCGCAGCAGCATCTAGGCCCAACGCTCTAGGTCGCTTGTCATGAAGTCAAAAGCAGCGCGCCTCGTTCGACGCAATCACGCCCGCTATCACCAGGGGCGTGACGATCTCAATATCGTGCCGATGATCGACATGATGGTGATCCTGGTATTTTTCTTGATCTTTACCGCTGTGTTTTCCAAAACCAATATCCTCCAGCTCAACCTGCCGGCCACCAACACTGCTCCTGTTGAGTTGCCCAAAGGACTGAAGCTCGAGGTGATCATCCGCCCGAATGACCTTGTGGTGAATGACCGCAATTCGGGGCCGCTCAAGGTAATTGAGAACACCGCCAATGGCTACGATCTGGATCACTTGTCGGAGTTCATGCGGCAGGTTAAATCCCAATTTCCGCAGATGACCGACGCCACCATATTGCCCGGACCGGCAGTACCCTATGACACTCTGGTGCAGGTGATGGATACGGTACGTATATATCAACTTCCGGTAGCGCCGTTCTCGAAGGCGGAGCTGTTTCCTGACATCGCCATTGCGGATGCGCCCACATGACTTCTTATCGCATTAAACGGCATCGGCAACGCCGCCACGGCGCGAACCACTTCGCGTTGATACCGTTCATCGACATGATGACTATCTTGGTGGTATTCCTGTTGGCGCACACCGCCGATGTGGACATTCTTCCCAACACGAAGAATATTTCGATCCCTCAGTCGATTTCCGACCGCAAGCCGAGCGCAGCCGTGGTCGTCATGGTCACCAAAGATTCCGTGTTCGTGGACGGTGTGCTGGTGGGTTCGCTCAACGACGTGATTGCCAATCAAGGCCCGTTCTTCGCGCCGCTCAAGACCGCGTTGATGGCGCAAAACGACCGCAGCATCCGCAGTGCACAGCAAACTGACATCGCCAAGCGGGAAGTGACCATCATGGGCGATAAGAGCACGCCTTACAGCGTGCTGAAGAAAATCATGTTGACGTGCAGCGAAGCCGAGTACGGCAAGGTGTCCTTTGCCGTGGTCGAGCGCGAACGGGCGGCGACCTAAATGCCTGCCATGAACCCAGCCAGCCGTGCGCCCACAGGCCTCGTGCCTTACTACCGGCGGTACGATCTGCCGTGGGCGCCGTCCGAGGAAACGGAGCGCCGCTTCCGCGTCATTCTGCGCAACCTCGCCATCGTTTTCGCCGTCGTGGCAGTCATCATGCCGTTTCTGCCGCGCACCGAACGGGTGACCAACACGGATTCGTTGCCCGAGCGGGTGGTACAGCTGGTCATGGAACCGCCGCCGCCACCACCACCCCCGCCACCGCCGCCCAAAGAGAAGCCCATCGAGAAGGCGCCCGTGAGCAAAGTGCCGACGCCGCCGGTCGATCCGCGCGTGAAAGCCTCGAAGAGCGGTTTGCTGGCCAACCTCGACGATCTTGCCGCGCTGCGAGATCAGATCGACCTGGATAAATTTCAAAAGAACCAACAAAAGACCATCGACCCGGGCGACGTCAGCCAAGTGACGCGCAACGTCATCAGTTCCAAGGCGGGCGGCACCAGCGGCGGCATCAATTCACCGACCAGCAGCGGCCTTGCGTCCGGCTCAGGCTCGTTGCGCGGCATCTACACAACGCAGGTAAAAGATCCGAACCTGGGTGCCTCCGGGCAGGCGGCTACGCGCGCGGGCGGCAGCGGCAAGGCCTCGCGCAGCGCCGACGAGATTGCGTTGGTGTTCACCAAGAACAAGGGTGCCATCGACGCGATGTATGCGCGGGCACTGCGCGATAATCCGGCGCTGCAAGGCAAGGTGGTCATCGAACTGACGATTGCGCCGTCGGGCGAGATCACCGCGGCGAGAGTAATCTCCAGCGAACTGCACGATACGGAATTCGAGAGCAAGCTGGTGGCGAGAATTCGTTTATTTAGGTTCGAGGCCAAGGATGTGGCAGCCTTGACTGCCACCAAACCCATTGATTTCTTCCCTGCCGGATGAACATTCAATCTGAAATCGAGTTCTTCAGCGACTTAGGCCTCGTCGATAAGGCCCGATTCATCACGCGCTTGATTTGCGAGATAGCCGAAGAAGCGAAAGTCGGCAGCGGCGACGGCACCGATGCGATTCGTTTCAAGTTCGCCAATGAAATGAGCCAAAGGCTGGCGCGCTTCACCTATCAGCTGCTGGGCGAGGATGCGGCGCGCCCGCAGGACGACGTCGTGATCCGCATGTTGCTGGGGGCACGCGCGGACAAGAATGCTCAGCGCATCATGCACAATGCCTATCGGCGCGTCTTGACGAGTTTTGAAAGCTTCGATACCACGGTGCTGCTGAACCCGCACTAGGAGCCTGTCTGAGTAATCCACCTGAGCCGCGTTGGCCAGGAGAGGAGCGGATGCAAGGCGCACGGCGCCGGCCGTGGCGGGCTCCACGGTCAAGCCGCGCAACGCCGCAGACGCCCGTCCCCCGGCCAACCCGACGGGACCGGATAGATTTCGCTGCAGCCGTCGTTGTCGCCTTCTCATTGGGTGCAACCCAACCTCGTCGGCTCCGCCTCGGCTGCAGCGAAATCTGTCGCGGTCGCGGCCACGTGGGTTACTCATACAGGCTCCTAGCCCGGATCTAGCGTGCATCCGGTAATCGTCGCCATCGCCGGCGAATTGATGCTGTCGCAGTCGAACCAGTTGTAGGCGATGAGACGGCCAAAAACGATGACGCAGGCCCACGCGCTCAAGGAAACCAGGGCGCAGATCTTGGATTTTCTAGGAACGCTGCCTAAGTCCCAATTGGCTTTATCGCGTTCAACTTTGAACGTGAAGAATGCAATATTGACGGCGGCGATCAGAATCATGAGGCACTTCAGCCTGAACCACAGACTGTGATAGGTGCGAACCGGTATCGCCAGAAACAACATGCCGCCGGTAATCACCAGCAGCCCGAACCCGGCGATGGTCCAGGGCAGCATGCGCGAGAGCATTTGCGAAACCGGAACTTTAATATAGGAAATGCCTAATAACCGAAGATCCACCATGGCGATGGTGCCTACGAACAGCATGATGGACATAACGTGCGTTGATTCGGTGATCGCATACATGTACAGCGATTCGTGCAGTCCGATGCTCCAAGGCGTCTCCGCCAATTTGGTGACCAGTCCCTCGAGCATGGTTTCCCCGCAAGTTATCCAATTGTATTGCAAAAACAGCTATGTAAAGCGATTATAAGCTTAAGGTTTTAAGCTTTGATTATACGGGCCCTTGGCATGCCGTCCAGCAAGGCTCGGCGACGGCAAGAAATCCGATACCAGAGAGTCTGCTTAGAAATATATTCGGCTGGAGGAATCTCAAAATGAATTTACGCGCAGGCTTAGCGGCGAGTTTCGCCGCGGTGTTGATAGCCTCGGCCGTCATGTGCGTTCCTGCGTGGGCACATCACGCATTTCAGGCCGAGTTCGACGGCAATGTCCCTATCATGCTCCAAGGCAAAGTCACCAAGGTCGAATGGATCAATCCGCACACCTGGGTGCACATGGACGTCCTCACCAACGGCGTTGCTCAAGAATGGATGGTCGAAGCCGGCACGCCCAATACGCTGCTGCGTGAGGGCCTCACGCGCGACTCGCTAAAAATAGGTGAAGAAATTATCGTCCGTGGCTACCGTGCCAAGGATGCTCGCTGCCGCCCCGCATGCAAGGCTAACGGCCGCGACGTTACTTTCCTTGACGGCCACAAAGTATTCATGGGTTCCAGCGGCACCGGCGCGCCCAAAGACGGCGCGGATCCGAACGAAAAATAGAGGAAGCGCATACGGTGCGCATAAGGGGGAAGTTTCTGACTAAGACAATGATGGTATTGGGGTTGGTGGCCTTAACCGGGTCTGCGGCGCTCTGCATGCAAGGCGTCGCGGCGCCCGCTGCCGCGCCGCCTAAAGGCACGAGCACAGCCGTCGATCGGGTCGCGATCGATCGGGTCGCAGGACACCCGAATTTCAGCGGTGTCTGGTCGGTGATGAACACTGCCAACTGGGACATTGAACCGCACCTTGCAAAGGCCGCGCTGGAATTGCGCGCAGGACCCGTGGTACCGGTACCCGCGAAGGCCATCGTCGCCCTGGGCGCCGTGGGCTCGGTGCCGGCCGGCATGGGCGTTGTCGAGGGCGGGAAGATTCCCTATACCCCGGAAGCGTTGGCCAAACGGCAGGAAAACCAGACGCATTATTTGGAACGCGATCCGGAAGTGAAGTGCGACCTGCCGGGCGTGCCGCGCGCCAACTATATGTCCTTGCCGTTTCAAGTGGTGCAATCCGCGAAGACCATGCTGATCTCGTATGAATATGACGGCGCGGTGCGCGATATCCTATTCCAGGATCCCGGTCCGGCGCCTATCGATAGCTGGATGGGGCAATCGGTCGGAAAGTGGGAAGGTGACACGCTGGTGGTGACGGTGACCGGCCAGAACGACAGCACCTGGTTCGATCGTGCTGGAAACTTTCATTCGGGCGATATGAAAGTAGTCGAGCGCTGGACGATGATAAATGGGAATACGATTCGCTATGAAGCCGAGATTACCGATCCTGCAACGTTCACCAGGCCGTGGAAGTTGAGCATGCTCATGTATCGCCGCCTCGGGGAGGATGCGCGATTGCAGCAGTTCAAATGTGTCGAATTCGTTGAAGAACTCATGTATGGCGACTTGCGTAAGGAGCCCTTGCAATGAACATTCGGAATTTTACCGTCCTAATCGCGGGCGCCGCCATGTCGCTGCTGGCGGCGTCTGTGATCGCGGCACCCGCGGCGGCATCGGCCGCTGCTTACAAAGCGCCGCTGAATTCCTACGGCCAGCCGGATCTGGAAGGCACGTGGACCAACGCGACGTTGACCGTGCTGGAGCGGCCGAAGGAATACGGCAACCGCAAGGTGATGACCGATGAAGAAGTCAAAAAGGTCGAAGGCGAAGATGCAAAACTCGTGAGCGATGGCAACAAGCCCACCGACCCGAAAGTGAAGACCACCGATTTGCCGCATGAGTGCGGCCGCGGATTCAGCGGTGCCGGCTGCGGCTATAATTCTGCCTGGATCGACCCTGGATCGACGGTGATGCGTGTGAACGGCGAACCCCGTTCATCGTTTATCACCGACCCGCCGGACGGCCACTTTCCACCCACTAAGCCCGGCGTCGTCGTGCCCAACATGTACGTGCGTGCGCACTATGGCGAAAATCCAGAGAATCAGACGGTCGGGGAACGCTGTTTGACCTCGTTCGGCTACAGCGCAGGTCCCGTGATGCTGCCTTTGCTCTACAACAATAACTACGAGATTGCTCAGAGCAAGGACACGGTTGCCATCGTGGTTGAGATGGTGCACGACGTGCGGCTGATTCATATCGGGGCCAAGCATCGCACGGACGGCGCCCGGCCTTGGATGGGCGATTCCATTGGTTGGTACGAGGGGCCCACACTCGTCGTTGAAACGACCAACTTTCCCGAGGCTACCCAGCTGCATGGCGCATGGAAGGAATTGAAAGTGACGGAACGCTTTACCCGCGTCGGCCCGCACCGCATTCTGTATCAGTTCACCGTGGTCGATCCGACGGTATGGGACAGTCCTTGGAGCGGCGAATACGAGTTCAGCGCCTCGAAGGGGCGGATATTCGAGTACGCCTGCCATGAGGGTAATTACGCCCTGGAAGGAATTCTCTCGGGCGCGCGAGCGGACGAAGCTGCCGCCGCCGAGAAAGCCAAGGCGGCTGCGGCGAATAAGACGGCCGCGGCGACTCCGGCGCCGAGCGTGAAAAAGAAACAATAGATAACTAACGCCGCAACAAGTGCCGCGCCCCTTGATGGTTGGCCGCGGCATTTTTTTTGAGGCTAGTGGCGCCCGATGACAATTGGATGTGAGCTGGACAGGCCGCCGTCCACGGCAATGGCTTGGCCGTTGATGTACGAAGCGGCATCGGATGCGAGAAACAGTGCAGCCTGCGCAATTTCTTGCGGGACGCCGTAGCGCTGCAGCGGATTGAGCTGTCCGATTTTGCTTTCCGTGCCGCGCTCGCGGGCGCGCTCGAATATCGGCCGGGTCATGCCGCTTTCAATGAGGCCCGGACACACCGCGTTGATGCGCACGCCGGTTCCCGTCAGTTGATTTGCCACCGTCTGCACCATGCTGATGACGCCGGCCTTGCTGGCGCTATACGGAATGCCGCCGGCACCAGAGCGCAAACCGGCAACCGAGGCGGTGCAGATGATGGACCCGCGCTTCTGCTTGACCATCTGCATCGCTGCGTACTTGGCCAGGAGGAAAGTACCGATCAAATTGATGTTCAGCACCTCGCGCCAGCGCTCGGCTGTCTCCTCGAAGAAAGGGACCAGACCGCCGCTGATCCCGGCGTTCGCATAGCACACATCCAGGCTGCCGAATTCTTCGAGCGCCATGGCGACTGCGCCCGCGACATCCTGTTCCGCCGAAGAGTCTGCGACCACGGCGATGGCACGGCCTCCCGCCGAGCGGATCGCTTCGGCAGTGGCATGCACCTCAGCCGCTCTGTCCAGTGCCAGCACTGCAGCGCCGTGCGCGGCGAACAGTATCGCGCTTGCCCGTCCTATGCCGCTTGCCGCTCCGGTGATGATGGCGGTCTTGCCTTTTAATGTATCCATGCTCGGCAGTATCGCCGTATGTTGCGAAATTTGCGACCGCTGCGTGGCGGAGTGGGCGTTTCATCGAGCAGTTGGCGGGCCTATACTTCAGCCCGCCTTTTCCCAATATTTTCGCTCTTGAGGGTATCCAAAATGACCGACGACTCAAACAAGATATCTCGCCGAGAATTTGCGGCGCTATCGCTCGCTGCCGGCGTCACTGCCGCGACCGGCGCGTCTGCGGCCACGCTTGCGGACATGGTGGACACAGACGTCGTTGTGACGACGGCGGGCGGCAACTGCGATGCTGCATTGATTCATCCCAAGGGCAAGGGTGCGTGGCCCGGCGCGATTTTGTTCGTTGACATTTTCGGGCTCAGACCGACGATGCGCGACATGGCAAAACGTCTCGCGGCCAATGGCTATACCGTGCTCGTGCCGAACCCGTTCTATCGCACCACCAAAGCCCCGGGCCTGCCGATTACTCTTGATTTCACCAGCGCTGAGGATCGCGCCAAAATCGCGAAGGTCCGCGAACCCCTGACCGATCAAGCCGTGATGTCCGACACGACGGCGTACGTAAAATTTCTCGACTCCCAAGCAATGGTTAACCGGAAAGCCAAAATCGGCGTCTTCGGTTATTGCATGGGCGGCCCGATGACCATGCAAGCAGCCGCGGCGAATCCCACTCGAGTCGGTGCCGGTGCGTCATTCCACGGCGGTGGTCTGGTCACGGACAAGCCGGACAGCCCGCACCTGAAAGTCCCGCAGATGAAGGCGCAGTCCTATTTTGCGATCGCAGAGAACGACGATCAGCGCCAGCCCGATGCCAAGATCAAGCTTGCGGAAGCCTTCAAGGCGGCGAATCTGCCGGAGAAGCAAGAGGTCTATGCGGGCTGCATGCACGGATGGTGTGTCAAGGACATGCCCATGGGGCCTGACGGTAAGCCTCTCTACAACGAAGCAGGAGCCGAGCGCGCCTGGAACGAACTGATAGTACTTTTCAAGCGCGCCGTCGTTTAGCTTGAGTGGGAGCGGCCGGATGTGCCCGCGTACCGCGCCCGCCGCTCCTCGATTCTTCTCAAGGAGCACTCCTCGCTGTTACATTAGTCGGCCAAAAATGACGGAACTACGTTCTGCAGAGTGGAATTAAGCATGAGCACGAATCAGAAGGCTACCTTCGAAACCACAGACGGCATCGTCGTCATCAAATTCGATAATCCGCCGGTGAACAGCCTAGGCCTTGAGCTCCGGCAGGCCATCGTCGATGGCATAGAACGGGCCAATGCTGATGCTTCAATTCAAGCGATTGTGCTGATCGGTTCCGGCGCCGGATTTTCCGGCGGAGCGGATATTCGCGAATTCGGTACACCCAAAGCGTCCACCCAGCCGCACTTGATGACGGTGATCAGCACTGTCGAGGCCAGCGCCAAGCCTGTGATCGCCGCAATCCACGGCGTATGCATGGGTGGCGGCCTGGAACTCGCATTGGGGTGTCATTACCGCGTCGCCGCTGCCGATGCCAAGGTCGCATTGCCCGAGGTGAAACTAGGACTCCTGCCGGGTGCAGGCGGCACACAGCGTTTACCTCGGCTCATCGGTGCGGAGGCCGCGCTGAACATGATCGTCTCCGGCGCGACGGTGCCTGCCGAGAAACTTCGCGGCACACCGTTGTTTGATGCTTTCGCTGAAGGGGATTTGCTGGAGAGCGCCACGGCCTTTGCGCGCCGCGTGATCGCCGAGAAACTTGGGTCCAGACGCGTGCGCGATTTGCAAGCCGACATGCCAAATCACGAAGCCTTTTTTCAATTCGCGCGCAATAGCGCCAAGGCCGTCGCCGGGCGTTATCCGGCGCCGGTTGCCTGTGTCGAAGCGGTCGCGGCCGCCTTTGACAGACCCTTCGATGCGGGCATTAAACGCGAGCGAGAGCTTTTCGCCACGTTGATGCTGTCGCCCGAGTCCGCGGCGCTGCGTCACGTGTTTCAAGCCGAACGCGCTGCCTCGCACATCCTCGACGTGCCGAACGGCACGCCGACGCGTCCCATCCGAAGGGTCGGCATCATCGGTGCGGGCACCATGGGCGGCGGGATCAGCATGAGCTTCATCAACGCCGGCATCCCCGTGGTGCTTCTGGAAATGAGCCAGGAAGCGCTCGATAAGGGAATGGCCACCGTTCGCCGCAATTATGGCGGCGCATTAAAAAAAGGTACCTTGACCGAAGCAGCCCTTGAACAGCGCATCGCCCTGATCACTCCGACGCTCGACTATGCCCAACTGAAGGACGTCGATCTGGCTATCGAAGCCGTGTTTGAGAGCATGGACGTCAAGAGGCAAGTTTTCGAGAAGCTGGACCAAGTGGTGCGGCAAGGCGCCATCCTCGCCTCCAACACCTCCGCTTTGAATCTCGATGAGATTGCGAGCTTCACCAAACGTCCGCAAGACGTCATCGGCCTGCATTTTTTCAGTCCCGCGAATGTGATGCGGCTGCTCGAAATCGTGCGCGGGGCGAAGACGGCAAAGGATGTGCTGGCAACTGCCATGCAGTTGGCCAAGAAAATTGGCAAGGTCGCGGTGATTTCCGGGGTCTGCGAGGGCTTTATCGGCAATCGCATGGTGGCCCAGTATGGGGCGGCCGCCCACGATCTGATCATGGCGGGTGCGCTGCCTGACCAAGTGGACAAGGCTCTCGAGGATTTCGGCATGGCAATGGGGCCGTTTCGCATGAGCGATTTGGCCGGGTTGGATATCGGTTTGGCCGCTCGAAGGCGCCGCGCTGCCGAGTTTCCCGATAAAGACTGGTCGAACGTTGCGGATGATTTGTGCCAGGCCGGCCGGCTGGGTCAAAAGACCGGCGCCGGTTTTTATCGTTATGAGCCCGGGTCGCGCACCGCCATCCCCGATCCCAAGGTTACCGCCATCATCGAGAAATACCGCAAGCAAAAGGGCATCACGGCGCGCAAGATCTCCAATGCTGAGATCGTCGAGCGCTGCGTTTATGCGCTGATCAACGAAGGGGCGCGCATAGTCGAGGACGGGATCGCCCAGCGCAGCTCTGACGTCGATGTCGTTTATCTCAATGGCTACGGTTTTCCCGCCTGGCGCGGAGGTCCCATGTTCTATGCCGATCAAGTGGGATTGAGCGAAGTTGCGCGGTCGTTGCGCGGCATGGCGGCGCAACCGCAGGCGGACGCGTCTTCCTGGACACCGGCGCCGCTGCTTGCGCGCCTTGCCCAGGAGGGCAAAACATTCAGCGACTATAAAGGATCAAAACAGTGACAGAAGCCGTCATCGTATCCACTGCGCGCACCGGGCTCGGCAAGAGCTGGAAAGGCGCTTTCAACATGACCTATGGTGCCACGTTAGGCGCGCACTCCGTTCAACATGCGGTGGCACGCGCGGGCATCGATCCAGCCGAAGTCGAGGACGTGATCATCGGATCGACTTTCGGGGAAGGCACCACCGGCGGCAACATCGCCCGACAAATCGCACTGCGTGCTGGTCTGCCGATCACCACGGCGGGCTTGAGCATCAATCGTTTTTGCAGCTCTGGCTTGCAGTCGATTGCCCTGGCCGCGCAGCGAGTCATGACCGAGGGCGCCGAGGTCATTGTCGCCGGCGGACTGGAGAGCATTTCTTGCGTACAGAACGAAGCCAATACGCACATGCGCCGCGACCCGTGGATCGATGAGCACAAGCCGACGTTGTTTTGGAGCATGCTGCAGACTGCGGAAACAGTAGCCAAGCGCTACAACATTTCCAAGGAGGCGCAGGACGAGTACGGTGTTCGCAGCCAGCAGCGTGCTGCGGCCGGCCAGGCAGCCGGAAAGTTCAAAGACGAGATCGCGCCCATGACCACGACCATGGGCGTGATCGATAAAAACACCGGCGCCATCTCCACTCGGGAAATCACCATTTCCAGCGATGAGGGCATTCGCCCCGACACCACGCTGGAAGGCGTCTCGAAAATTCGTTCGGCGATGCCGGGCGGCGTCATCACGGCGGGTAACGCCAGTCAATTCTCGGACGGCAGCAGCGCCTGCGTCGTCATGGATGCCAAGCTCGCGGAAAGACGCGGCCTCCAACCCTTAGGCATATTTCGCGGCTTCGCGGTAGCCGGTTGCGAACCGGACGAAATGGGCATCGGTCCGATCTATGCCGTGCCGCGGCTGCTCAAACGCGCCGGCGTCAAAGTAGGCGACATCGATCTTTGGGAACTGAACGAGGCCTTTGCCTGCCAAGTGATCTACTGCCGCGACAAGCTCGGTATTCCCGACGATCGCTTGAACGTCAATGGCGGTGCCATCGCGGTGGGTCATCCCTACGGGGTGAGCGGCGCGAGGCTGACCGGTCACGCCTTGATCGAAGGCAAGCGCCGCGGCGCCAAGCTGGTCGTGGTCACGATGTGCATCGGCGGCGGCCAAGGGGCCGCGGGCTTGTTCGAGGTCGCTTGAAGATGGGAGTGCGCGACTTATTCGAATTGGGGGGAAAGGTGGCGCTGGTCACCGGCGGCTCGCGCGGCCTGGGTTTGCAAATCGCCAAGGGCTTGGGCGAGATGGGCGCGCAAATCGCCATCAGCGCCCGAAAGCCGGCGGAGCTCGAGGAAGCCAAGGCCGACCTCAAAAAGCATGGCGTCGACGCGATTACCGTGACCAATGACTTGTCGAAGCAGGACCAAATACCGGCCTTGGTCGATGCAGTGGTCAAGCAACTCGGTGCCATCAACATCCTGGTCAACAATGCCGGCGCCAGCTGGGGAGCGAAGGCCGAGGATTATCCGCTGGAGGCCTGGAATAAGGTCATGACGTTGAATGCCTCGAGCGTATTCGCGTTGAGCCAGGCGGTTGCCAAACGCTGCTTCATTCCGCAGCGCTCGGGCAACATCATCGTTATCGCATCCACAGCAGCGCTGCGCGCGGGGATGCAAATGAAGGCCGCCGCTTACTATTCCTCCAAAGCGGCGGCGCTGCATCTCACGCGGGCGCTCGCCGGAGAATGGGGTGAATACAACATTCGCGTCAATGCCATCTGCCCCGGCTTTTTTCCATCGAAAATGGCCAGCGGCGTGTTGGACACCATGATGGCCGATGTCATCGCGAGAACACCGCTCGGCCGTATCGGCGGCGACACGGATCTTCAAGGTGCCGCCGTGTATCTGGCCTCGGATGCCTCGCGGCACGTCACGGGGCAGTACATCGCCGTGGATGGCGGCGCCTCGAGTACATGACAATAAACATTCCAGCGGCGGGTTTGCGGCAAACCCCGCCGCAGCATGCCTTCGATACGGCACGGCTCAGCGCATGGATGCAAATCCATATCGCCGGTTTTTGCGGACCCGTCGAGGTGCGGCAGTTTGCCGGCGGTCAGTCCAATCCGACCTTTCTGGTTCAATCGCATGCAGGACCTTATGTACTGAGGCGCAAGCCGCCGGGAAAATTGTTGCCGTCCGCACATGCCGTGGATCGCGAATTTCGCGTGCTGGCCGCGCTTGAAAACACCCCGGTGCCGGTTGCGCATGTGTACGCCTTATGCGAGGACCCTGACGTTATCGGCAGCGCTTTCTACGTGATGGATTACGTCGAAGGCCGTATCTTTTGGGATGCATTGCTGCCGGAAGTTGCGGCCGTGGGGCGGCGCGACATCTATCGCGAGATGGTGCGGGTCTTGGCCGCATTGCATTCGGTTGATTATGCCGCCGTGGGTCTGAACGACTACGGCAAGCCTGGTCACTATGTGGAGCGGCAGGTCGCTCGTTGGACTCAGCAATACCGCGCGTCGGAAACCGAAAAAATAGAGGCAGTGGAACGTCTGATCGAATGGCTGCCCCGGCACATCCCCGCGGATGAGCAGACCGCCATCGTGCACGGCGACTTTCGACTCGACAACACGATTTTTCACCCCACCGAGCCGCGAATATTGGCGGTGCTCGATTGGGAGCTCTCCACGCTCGGCCACCCGCTGGTCGATCTCGCCTATTACTGCATGCGCTATCACCTGCCCGCGGTGGAATTTCGCGCTCTGGGGGGTATCGATCCGCAAGCCCACATGATTCCCACGGAGGCTGAATGTGTTGCCGAATACTGCAGGCTGCGCGGAATCGCGCCCGTGCCTCCAAAGGACTGGGCCTACTACTCGGCTTTCTGCATGTTTCGACTCGCGGGTATTTTACAGGGTGTGCTGGCGCGCGCGCTGCAGGGTAATGCGTCGAGCGCCACGGCGCTGCAAGCGGGCCGCCGAGCTCGGCCGTTAGCCGAACTGGGCTGGAAACTCGTCCAGCAATCTTTCGACGTTTGACTATTTCAAAGGATCCCCATGGATTTCTCGCACAGTGACAAAGTCCGCGACCTGCAAGAGCGCATTACGGCGTTTATGGATAAATATGTTTATCCAGCCGAGCCGATTTTTCACCGAGAGCTCGAGGAGAATCGGCGCGCCGGTAACCCGTGGCAACCGACCAAGATCGTCGAGGAACTCAAGGCGAAGGCCAAGGCGCAGAATCTGTGGAATTTATTCTTGCCGCACTCCGAACATGGCGCGGGCCTGACCAATCTCGAATACGCGCCGTTGTGCGAAATCATGGGCCGCTCGCACATCGCCCCGGAGGCATTCAATTGCTCCGCACCCGATACCGGCAATATGGAAGTGCTGGCGCGATATGCCACCCAGTCCCAACAGCAGCGCTGGCTCGAGCCGCTGCTCGAGGGCAAGATCCGTTCCGCGTTCGCGATGACTGAGCCCAGTGTCGCCTCGAGCGATGCGACCAACATCCAGGCCTCCATCGTGCGCGACGGCGATAGCTATGTGATTAACGGCCGCAAGTGGTGGACCTCGGGCGCCGGCGATCCGCGTTGCGAAATATTGATTTTCATGGGCAAGACCAATCCGGAGGCGGGGCGTCACAGCCAGCAATCGATGATCCTGGTGCCGATGAAAACGCCGGGGGTAAAGGTTCTGCGCACCCTCACGGTCTTTGGCTACGATCATGCGCCGCACGGCCACGCCGAAGTCGATTTTGTGAGGGTGCGTGTGCCGGCGGAGAACTTGCTGCTCGGCGAGGGGCGCGGTTTTGAAATCGCACAGGGGCGTCTCGGTCCCGGCCGAATCCACCACTGCATGCGCACCATCGGCGTCGCGGAACGCGCGCTCGAATTGATGTGTAAACGCGCGCAGACGCGAGTCGCGTTCGGCAAAAGGCTCTCGGAGCAAGGCGTTTCGCTCGAGCGCATTGCGGAGGCGCGCATTATGATCGACCAGACCCGCTGGTTGGTGCTGAATGCCGCGTACATGATGGATACCGTCGGCAACCGCGCGGCCAAGGCGGAAATCGCCATGATCAAAGTCGCCGCGCCCATCATGACGCTTAAAGTTCTGGACTGGGCCATACAGATGCACGGCGCCGGCGGCGTGAGTGATGACTTCCCGCTGGCGGCGTTGTGGGCGGGTGCCCGCACTTTGCGCCTGGCGGACGGTCCGGATGAAGTGCATCGCGAGCAAATCGCCAAACTGGAGCTGTCTCGCTACCGGCCGCAGGCTTAAAAACATGTCGAACGCGCATTTTAAAGTTTGGCCTAGCCATGCGATGCACAACCTGATCGCGCCTGCCACCAATTTGTTTTACAACGCCGAGGTGTCGGCGAGGCGCTATCCCAACAAGCCTTATCTCGTGTACTACGATACGCGGGTGAGCTTCGCCGCCTTTCACGACGAAGCGACGCGCGTCGCGGGCTTTCTCGAGCAGCGCTGCGGAATCGCCAAGGGCGATCGCGTGCTCCTGCTCATGCAGAATAGCCCGCAGTTCATGATCGGCTACTACGGCATCTTGCGCGCCAACGCGGTCGTCGTGCCGCTGAACCCGATGAATTTGACTCGGGAAATTCTGCGCTTCGCCAAGGATGCCGGTGCGAGCACGATGCTGGTTTCGCAGGAGCTGTACGCGCGCGTGGAACCCTTGCTCGACAGCGGAGATCTCGCCCATGTGATCGTCGCGTGTTACTCGGATTATCTGAAGGAAGCGACGACGCTGGCTGTACCGGATTTCATCCGTGCGCCGCGCATCGAGTACCAGGCGCGCGGTTTGTCGCTCTGGAAAGACGTGCTTGCCGGCAATTTGCAGCCGGGTCCTCTGACCGCGGGACCCGATGATCTTTGCGTGATGCCGTATACCTCCGGCACGACCGGTCAGCCCAAGGGCTGCATGCACACGCACCGCACCGTGATGCACACCACGGTGGCCAGCATGCAGTGGTTTGCTCTGCAGCCCGAAATGACCTTGCTGGCGGTGGCACCGATGTTCCACGTAACCGGCATGCAGGGCGGCATGAATGGGCCTCTTTTCATCGGCAACACCTTGGTTCTCTTGCCCCGCTGGGACCGCGAAGTCGCTGCGCAATGCGTGGAGCGCTACAAAGTGGCGAGCTGGACGGCCATACCCACCATGATTCAGGATTTTTTTCTGAATCCCAACATCGAAAAGTACGATCTGTCGTCGATTCGCCGCTTGAGCGGCGGGGGCGCAGCGATGCCGGCGGCCGTGGCGCAGCGCCTCGCGGAGGTGGGCATCTCGTATGTCGAGGGCTACGGGTTGACCGAGACCATCGCCGCGACGCACATCAATCCGTCCGACCACCCCAAGCAGCAGTGCTTGGGCATTCCAATCTTCGATGTCGACTCTCGCATCATCGACCCGAGTACGCTGCGCGAATTGCCGCCCGGCGAAGTGGGCGAGATCGTCATACATGGCCCTCAAGTGTTCTTAGGGTATTGGAATAAGCCCGAGGATACGGCGCAGGTGTTCATTGAAATTGAAGGCAAACGGTTTTTCCGCAGCGGTGATCTTGGCCGGATGGACGAAGAGGGATACTTCTTCATTGTCGATCGCTTGAAGCGCATGATCAATGCGGCCGGATACAAGGTGTGGCCGACCGAAATCGAGTCGCTCATGTACCGTCACCCCGCGGTCCAGGAAGCGTGCGTAATCGGCACGAAAGATGCGCATCGCGGCGAAACCGTCAAGGCCTTCATCGTGCCGCGCGCCGAGTGGCGCGGCAAAATCGAGGCTCAGCCCATCATCGATTGGTGTCGAGAGCAAATGGCGGCCTATAAAGTGCCGCGCGTCATTGAGTTTGTCGAGGCGCTCCCGAAGTCGGGATCCGGTAAAATTATGTGGCGAGAACTGCAAGAACGCGAGAACGCTAAAACGGCTTCGATCACGGCGGTACAAACATGAAAGCTTTGATGAGCCATCGGCCCGGCGGCCCCGAGACCTTGGTGCTCGAAGAGGTAGCGGATCCTAATCCCGGACCCGGCGAAGTTCGCATCAACGTTCGCGCCGTGGGCGTTAATTTTCCGGACCTTCTGATCATCCAAGACCTATACCAAATCAAGCCGCCGCGGCCGTTTTCGCCGGGAGGCGAGCTTGCCGGCGTCATCGATGCGGTAGGCGAGGGGGTGACGACGCTTCGCAGCGGCGATCGCGTGCTGGTCAGCCCCGTGCGCGGCGCCATGGCCGAGAAGGCAATCGCTCAGGCCGGCAATTGCTGGAAAATTCCCGACAGCATGCCCTTCGAGGAGGCGGCTGCATTCCTCATGACCTACGGCACCTCGCAACACGCCCTGAAGGACCGCGCGCAACTGCGCGAGGGCGAAACACTCCTGGTGCTCGGTGCCGGCGGCGGCGTCGGCCTCGCTGCCGTCGAGCTGGGCAAGGCAATGGGTGCGCGCGTCATCGCCGCGGCCTCGAACGCCGACAAACTGGCCTTGGCACGCGAACACGGCGCGGATGATGGCGTGCAGTACCCTCTCGGATCGTTGGACAAAAATGCAGCGCGGAGCCTGACGGACAGCTTCAAGACGGCTTGCGGCGCGCGCGGGGCGGACGTGATCTACGATGCCATCGGCGGCGACTACAGCGAGGCTGCGCTGCGCGCGATTGCCTGGCAGGGAAGGCACCTGGTCGTCGGATTCACGGCCGGCATTCCGAAGCTGCCTCTCAATTTGCCGCTGCTCAAGGGCGCATCGATCGTGGGTGTTTTCTGGGGCGAATTCACCAATCGCTTTCCCGCGCTGCACGCCGCCAACGTGGCCGCGCTCATGGCGCTCTATCTCAACGCCAAGATCAAACCCGCAGTAACCGAGCGTTTTCCGCTGGCGCGCGGCGGCGAAGCGATCGCCAGGCTCGGCTCGCGCGCGGCGCGCGGTAAGATCATCATCACGATGGGCTGAGGCGGCGCCTTTAGGAGAATACGCATGGATCTGAAATACAGTCCAGAAGAAGAGGATTTCCGCGCCGAAGTGCGCGCTTTTTTCGATGCCGAGCTGCCCGCCGATATCCGCAGCAAGTTGCAATTGGGCAGACGCATATCCAAAGATGACATGGTGCGGTGGCAGAAGATCCTATTCCGCAAAGGGTGGGGCGCGGTCAACTGGCCTAGCGCTTTTGGCGGGACGGGTTGGAACATCGTGCAGCAGCACATCTTTGAAGAGGAACGCGCGGATGCCTGTGCTCCGCCGCAGAATCCTTTTTCGTTGAAAATGCTGGCACCGGTGATGCAGACCTTCGGCAATGCGGCTCAGCAGGAGTACTTTCTGCCGCGGATTCTTTCGGGTGAGGATTGGTGGTGCCAAGGGTATTCCGAGCCGGGCTCCGGTTCCGATCTTGCCTCGCTGCGAACCAGCGCCGTGCGCCAGGGCGATCATTACATCGTGAATGGCCAGAAGACATGGAACACCCTGGGCCAATTTGCCGACTGGATCTTCTGCCTGGTGCGCACCAGTACCGAGGGACGCCCGCAACAGGGCATCTCGTTTCTATTGATCGACATGAAGTCTCCGGGCGTTGCGGTGCGTCCCATCATCATGCTCGACGGCGAACATGAGATTAATGACATCTTCTTCGATAACGTGAAGGTGCCGGTGGAAAATTTGATCGGCGAGGAAAACAAAGGATGGACCTATGCCAAGTTCCTTCTCACGCATGAGCGCAGCGGCAATGCGGGCATCGGCAATTGCAAGCGCGCTCTGAAAAAGCTCAAACAGATTGCGGCCGAACAGATGAGCAACGGCCGGCCGCTGATCGAGGATTCTCGGTTTCGCGACCGGATCGCGCAGGTCGAAATGGAACTGATGGCCCTGGAGATCACGAACCTGCGCGTACTATCGGCAACCGCGAACGAGCAGCGAGGCTTGGGACCCGAAGTCTCGGTGTTGAAGATCAAAGGCTCGGAGATCATCCAGCAGCTCGCGGAGCTTAAAATGCACGCGCTCGGCCATGACGCGCTGCCTTATGTGCGAGAGGCCCTCGATATGGACTGGGCGGCTGATCCGCTGCTCGGCGAGCACTACCGTTCTTATGCGCCGCCGATCACGGGGCAGTACTTCAACCAGCGCAAGACTACGATCTACGCCGGATCAACGGAGATACAGAAGAACATCATTTCGCAGATGATCCTGGGCCTCTAAGCATGGAATTCAATTACACCGAAGAGCAATTGGCGCTTCAGGACACGCTGCAGCGCTTTGTCTCCCGCGATTACGATTTCGACAAGCGCCGGGTCTTCGCCGCAGCCTCCTTGGGCTACTCCGCCGAGGCCTGGAAGCAATACGCTGAACTGGGCCTTTTGTCGCTGCCCTTTCCGGAGGACATCGGCGGCCTGGGCGGCAATGCCGTCGACATCATGCTGGTAATGGAACAGTTCGGCCGTGGGCTTCTGCTCGAACCCTATTTGAGCACCGTGGTGACGTGCGGCGGACTGATTCGAGATGCTGCGACGGATACACTCAAGCAAAAGCTGCTGCCGGAAATTGCCGCCGGCCGGCTGAAAATCTCGCTCGCCGCCTATGAGGCGGCTGGTCGATACGAATTATCCTACGTCGGCTGCACCGCACGGCAGAGCGCCGCAGGTTGGCATCTATCGGGCCGCAAGAGCGTGGTACTCGATGGCGGCTCGGCCGATTATTTTCTCGTATCGGCGCGCAGCAGCGGCAATATAGGGGATCGCAACGGCCTATCGCTATTCCTCGTGGCGCGCGATGCGCCGGGGCTCACGGTGGCCGACTATCCAACGCAGTCCGGCGCGCGGGCTGCCGACTTGCTGTTGGAGAATGTGGCGGTCGGCGCCGACGCCTTGATTGGTGAGCCATCCAATGCGCTTCCGGTTATCGAGCGCGCCGTTGATCGAGCGGTCGCGGCGCTGTGCGCCGAAGCCGTCGGCATCATTAACGCGCTGAACGAAACCACCTTGGATTACTTGAAGACTCGAAAGCAATTCGGCGTGGCCATCGGCACATTCCAGGCGCTGAAGCACAAAATGGCCGATATGCTGATCGCTGCGGAGCAGTGCCGCTCGATGGCCATTATTGCGGCTGTTCACGCCGATTCGCAGGACGCGCCCCAAAGGCGTCGGGCGGTTTCGGCGGCGAAGGCATACATAGGGCAGGCGGCACGCTTAGTGGGACAGAGTGCCGTGCAAATGCACGGCGGCATGGGAGTGGTGGACGAACACATCGTCAGTCACTATTTCAAGCGCCTGACGATGATCGACTTGAGCTTCGGCGACGCGGACTTTCACCTCGCGAGTTTCAGCGATACCTTGCTGCCAGCCGCGTAAATTCCAGATTTACGCCGCTTGCAATGCAAGCTCTTGCTTGCGGACATCCATTTCCATGGTTCGCGACGCTGCGAACAACACGGCCGCCGCGGCCAGCGCCAGTATCGGAATGATGTACATCGCGTGATGCAATCCGACGGCCTTGAAGGCTTCGGTCATGCTCGTGGCGCCCGCATCCGTCATCGCCTTGCGCGCGAAGTGATCGCTCAAGAAACCCGTCCCGACCGGCCCCATGCTCGCACCGAGGATGTACATGAAACAAAAATACAAGGCGACCGCACTGCCGCGCAGCCGCGGTTCGATGACGTCTTGAATGGCGGCGTACACGGTCGCGTAATATACGAACATGGTAATGGTGCCCATGGTCATGAAGATGATGTAGGCCGTGATTGACCCTTTGGGCTGATTGATCGCGAGGAAAATACAGGGCGCGGCAATGGCCATGGCGCATGAGGAAAGCACCAAGCGTCCATTGCGGCGTTTGGCGCTCATTTTGTCCGCCAGCCATCCGCCGACCAGCAATCCGATGGCGCCGACCGCACCGACCGAAATGGACGACACGTAGCTGGCATTGAGCAGGCTCATCTCATGAAAACGCTGCAAGAAAGGCGTGTTGAATGAGTTGATGGCATACATATTGAAGTTGTGGAAAATGCCCGACATGATGATCCACCACATCGTCGGCAAGGCCAGAACCGTGGCGAAAGGGGATTTCACCGCAGTGGCGGCCGTCGTGACAACCCGTCCTGGATCCAGCGCTCCCCGCACCGGCTCGGGAATTCGCAGCGCCAGCAGCGCCAGAATTATTCCCGGCACGCACGCAAACCAGAAGGCGGCGCGCCAGCCGTATCGGGTTGCGATTGCGCCGGCACTGGCGTAAGCCAGAAAAATGCCGGCGGGCAGTCCCAGCATGAATACGCCCATGGCCTTAGCCCGTTGATTAGGCGGGAACAAATCACCGATCAGGGATTGCCCCGCCGGAGCGCAAATCGCTTCACCCACGCCGACCCCGAGGCGCGCGATGAAAATGTGCGCATAGTTCTGCGCAAATCCCGTCGCCGCCGTGAGCAGGCTCCAAAAAGCCGTGCCGATGGCGATGAGCCGATTGCGGTACCAGCGATCGCTGAGCGCTCCCAACGGCAGACCGACGAAGGCGTAGATGATCGTAAAGATCGTGCCCAAAAATCCCAGTGCGGTATCGCTCAAGTGAAATTCGTGCCGCACCGGTTCGCCAAGCGCGCCGAGCAATTGACGATCGAAAAAGTTCAGCAGGTTGATCGCGAATAGCAGGAACAAGGCGAACTTTGCGCCTGTAGCGGCTTTCGAAACGATTGCGGATGCCGGGCCAACAGGCGCGCCACCCTCGAGCGATTGCGGGCTAATAGACATTAAATACACTCCCCGAAAAATGACTCGCCAAGCCGTGAGCTAGTGTGCCGCACATCGGCGCCGCACGCATATATATCAGCTTGATAAAAAAACGGCGGGCTATAGGCCCGCCGCTTGAGTTCGATGCAAATACCAGATTAAGTTACTTGAACTTTACCCGTGCGGTGAGACCGAAGGTCCGCGGCGCGCCCAAGTAAGAGGTAATGG
This sequence comes from Gammaproteobacteria bacterium, assembly GCA_034667905.1. Classification (GTDB taxonomy): domain Bacteria; phylum Pseudomonadota; class Gammaproteobacteria; order Steroidobacterales; family Steroidobacteraceae; genus Bog-1198. The sequence goes on from JAXDQK010000055.1 coordinate 81,230, forward strand.
TGTTGTATTGGAACGGCGAGTCAAACGCAACGGCGGAATAATACCGATCCGCAAGATTGGCACCCCACGCCTCGATCGCCCAGGTCTCATCCAGCGCGCCAAACCCGATGCGCGCGTTGAGCAAGCCAAAGCCGCTCTGTATTTTTCGCGGATCCAAATCCGAGCCCGTGTTGTACGAGGAGTTGTATTTTTCCTCCACGCTGGTGCGAATGCCCAGCGTGCTCGATACGGGCAACAGGTACGCCGCCGACAGCGCACCGGACCAGAGCGGCGCGAAGGACAGGCGGTCATTGTCGCGGTGGGTACACTGCGTGTTCCCTGGACCGCCGCAGAAGTCGACCAATGCATTGCCGAAATTATCGATATTAGTCAGATCCTGAGTCACGCCGCCGGCGAACGTCAGCCCCGAGATCGGGGTCGCCCACGCGAAGTCCACATCAACACCTTTGGATACTACCCTGTCGAGCGAGGTGACGACAAATTGCACTCCCGTGAAGGTGTTGAGCTGGAAATCTTTATACTTTTGATAGAAGACCGCGGCATTGAAGCGCAGCGTGTTATTGAACAGCGTGGTCTTTATACCCACTTCGCCGGATTCCACGGTTTCACGCGGGAAGTGGGTTTCGAGATCGGGTTCAATTCCAAGGGGGTTGGTCGGCGAGATGGGGAAAGTCACGCGGGACAGATTGTAGCCGCCCGCCTTGTAGCCATTGGCGGCCGAGGCGTAGACCATGACTTGTTCATTAAAGTGATAGGCAAGTTTGACGGTGCCGGACAGGTTATTTTCGGTGTTCGACTGGTCAAACCCTTGTCCGTCGAATAATGGATTGAGTCCGGTAAAGCAGCCATACCCCAAAAGAAAAGCCTGTGCAGGGGTTCCGTTAAGTCCGAGAGGAGGATTGGCATAAAGTCCCGGAGAATGCGGAGGGAGCAGCGCGCTGCAGCCGGGTCCACCGCCGATGCTGTTGTAGCTTGCCGTCGCGGTCTTTTTCTCCTGCGTAAATCGCAGCCCTGCAGTCAAATCCAGGCCTTGAGTGATGTTCCATGTTTCGCTGGTGAAAAACGCAAAGCTTCTTGCCGTCTGCTGATAGATGTCATCGTAGCCGGTGCCCGCAAACGTGGCGCCGGGTGCATTGCCGGTGATCTGCGACACCAACAATGGGTTGAAGGGCCGTCCGATTGCTGCAGATGCCACTGCGCTGATATACGTTTCAAATTGATTGCCCATCGTGCCGAGCGTCCGGCTGGTGAGAATCTCATTGCTGAAGAAACCGCCGACCAACCAATTTAGCGACCCTTGCTTCCCGGCTAAGCGCAGCTCTTCGCTGAATTGTTTGAAATCGTTCGAGTTGGCATTGCCATTGTCGGGGTAGGAAAACAGATCGATGCCGGTGTAGTCGACATCGCTCCCGCCCGCGACGCTGTTATCGCGCCAAGCGGTGATTGAGGTGAGCTTTCCAAATCCCAAATTCCAGTTAAGTTCTCCGGATATGCCCATGTCGCGCACATTCTGGGCGATCGGTTGATTGGCATACGCCACGTAGCTGTTGGGCAGCCGTGTCACGCCCGCCTGCCCGATCAGCGGCGAGTCGCCCAGCGCACCAGTCTTGCCGCCCAGTGCCGGCGTCGAGGCAAACACATTTACCAGCCCCTGAAATGGACCCGGATACTGCACCACGGCACTGCAGCAGGATTCATTGCGTTTGGCATAGTCGGCAATGAGCAAGAAGTCCACATTATCGCTCGGAGTAATCAGCAACTGACCGCGGGCGTTGTATTCCTTGCGGTTGTTTGTATTGTTTTCCTGGCTGGGGCCGACACCATTCACGACTTGCAGAAACCCGCTATTTTGCACGTAGCCCACGTAAAGGCGGCCCGCCATGATGTCGCTTAAGGGTCCGGTGACGGAGGTGCGAATCTCGCGATCGTTGAAGTTGCCGCCGGTGATTTCTGCCGTTGCACCAAAGGTATTGGAGGGCCTTTTGGTGGTGACATTGATGACGCCGGCATCGTTGTTCTTGCCGAATAGTTCGCCTTGCGGACCATACAGGACTTCGATCTGTTCGATTTCCCCGAGATCACCGAAAGCGACGCCATTGCGCGGCCGATAGACCCCGTCGATGTTGACGCCCACAGAGGATTCCAAACCGGGATTGTCGCCGACCGTGCCGATGCCGCGAATACGGGCGGTGGTGATGGCTTCGTTCCCTTCGGAGGTGACCGTCAGACCGGGAGTTAAGATTGCTAAGCTTCTTATGTCCGTTATGTGCGCATCCTGAATCTGCTGTGCGTTTACGGCGACGACGGAAATCGGCACGTCCTGCAGGTTTTCCGACCGCTTCTCCGCGGTTACGATGATCTCTTCCAAGGCTGGCCCCGTCGATGCGTCGGCCGCTAATCCCTGCGCGCCCGCGAAGGCCGCGCAGAGGGCGAGAGCAAGCGATACCGCTCGTGAGGACCCGGTTTGATTTGTCATACAGTCACCTAGTTTGTTCTTGAACTTTTACGCACTACCTTGCATCACCACGCCGTCGCCCTAAAGCCGGCGACCCGGGCGCCTGCCAGCCGTACGTGAGAATCGGCATCCACCAGCCGTGGACGCGCAACCACATAGTGCGTATCTTGAGCTTACGGAAATCGTGGCGCAAGCACCACGCTGGCCGCCATATGGATTGACAAGAGGCGCGACGTGCCTGAATTTGTCTGACAGAAAGGCTATTATGAGCGTTGTATAATAGACACAGTCATGAGAAACCCAGATCAGTGGCAACCTCCTGACCCGGATTCTGGCCCGACGCCGGTGACGCGTCGTGCGGCGTTGATAGGCCTGATAGTGGTGTTACTGTTGGTGCTGGGGGGCCTCCTCTTGACGCACACGCTGGGGCACCTGACCCGAGTGCAGGATTGCGCGCTCTCAGGGCGATCAAACTGCTCCGCCAGTCCTTAAAAGGACGCCGGCGCATCGCGCGGTGCATGGCATGATCCGCACGCTGTCGGTAGAATCAATAACCCCTGTCGTACATCCATGAGCGTACTCAACTCATTCCATCCCGCGGTCGCCGCGTGGTTTTCGCGGACTTTTGATGCGCCCACCGATGCGCAGCTGTCGGCGTGGCCGGCGCTCAAAGAGGGCCGCCACGTCTTGGTGGCGGCTCCCACGGGCTCGGGAAAAACGTTTGCCGCATTCCTTGCAGCCATCGATCAACTCGTCAAGGAAGGGTTACAAGCACCGCTGCCCGATGAAACCCGCGTCCTGTACGTATCCCCTCTCAAGGCTCTGTCGAATGACATTCAGCGCAATCTTGAGGCGCCGCTCAAGGGAATTCGCGAGGAACTGGCGGCCTTGGGGCTGCCTGACGTAGAGATTCGCGCGGTAGTGCGCACCGGCGACACGACGCAATCGGAACGCGCGGGTATGCGCCGCAGAGCGCCGCACATTGTCGTAACCACGCCAGAATCGCTATACATTTTGCTGGGATCGCAATCCGGCCGGGACATGCTCGCGACCTGCCGCACCGTCATCGTGGACGAGATCCATGCAATCGCAGGCAACAAGCGGGGCGCACATCTGGCCCTGTCGCTCGAGAGGCTGCAGGCCTTGACCGGCACTGCGCTGGTGCGTGTGGGACTGTCGGCAACCCAAAAGCCCATCGAAGAAGTTGCGAAGTTTCTAACCGGAGTCCATGAGACCCCTTGCACCATCGTCGATAGCGGCCACATTCGCCGGCGCGACTTAGCGCTAGAAGTGCCGCCCGCTCCGCTCGAAGCGGTGATGTCAGGAGAGGTGTGGACGCAGGTTTACGATCGCTTGGCGGCGCTGGTTTTGGAGCATCGCACCACCTTGGTATTCGTCAACACGCGCAGGATGGTCGAACGCTTGGCGCGGCATCTGTCCGAGCGGCTAGGTGAGGAGCAGGTTGCCGCCCATCACGGCAGCCTTTCCAAGGAACGCCGGCTGAATGCCGAGCAGCGTCTGAAACGCGGCGATCTGAAAGTGCTGGTGGCCACGGCTTCCTTAGAATTGGGGATCGACATCGGCGATGTCGACCTGGTGTGCCAGATAGGCTCAACCCGGTCCATCAACTCCTTCCTGCAGCGCGTAGGTCGGGCGGGACATTCCGTCGGTGGAACCTCCAAAGGAAGGTTGTTCCCGCTGTCGCGCGACGAATTGGTCGAGTGTGCCGCTCTGCTGGAGGCGGTGCGCCGCGGCGAGCTTGACCAATTGAAGGTGCCGGAGAATGCCCTCGACGTGCTTGCACAGCAGATTACCGCGGAGGTAGCGGCGCGCGAATGGCCCGAGGATGGGTTGTTTTCGTTGATGCGCGGAGCCTATCCCTACCGCAATCTGCGCCGCGACGACTTCGACGAATGCGTGACCATGCTCGCCGAGGGCTTCAGCACGCGTCGCGGACGCCGCGGTGCCCTGCTACATCACGACACGGTCAACAAGATGCTGCGGCCACGAAAGGGCGCGCGGTTGACGGCGATTACTTCCGGCGGCGCCATCCCCGATAATGCGGATTATCGCGTGATGCTCGAACCGGAATCCATCGTGGTCGGTTCGGTCAATGAAGACTTCGCTGTCGAGAGCTTGCAGGGAGATATTTTCCAGTTGGGAAACACCTCCTACAAGATCCTGCGAGTTGAGCGAGGCACGGTGCGCGTCGAGGATGCGCACGGCCAGCCACCGTCCATTCCATTTTGGCTGGGCGAAGCACCGGGACGTACCATGGAGCTGTCAGCTGCGGTGTCGAGGCTGCGCAAGGAGTTTGAACAGCGAATCGAGGGTGAACCGGGCGCGGCGCTGCTTTGGTTGACGGCAACAGTAGGGCTCGATGAGGTCTCCGCGTTTCAGCTCGTCCAATATTTGAGCGCGGGCAGGGCAGCCCTCGGCTGCTTGCCTACCTTGGACACCGTTATCTTCGAGCGGTTTTTTGATGAATCGGGCGGCATGCAGCTCATCATTCATTCGCCATTCGGCAGCCGCGTAAATCGCGCCTGGGGATTGTCCTTGCGCAAGCGCTTCTGCCGCACCTTTAATTTCGAGCTCCAGGCCGCGGCGACCGAAGACCATATTGTGCTTTCTCTGACCCACGCACATAGTTTTGAGCTGGCCGACGCGGCTCGCTACTTGAACTCCAATTCGGCCCGGCAGGTACTGATTCAAGCCCTGTGCGCAGCGCCGATGTTCGAAGTGCGCTGGCGTTGGGACGCCGGCATCGCCCTGGCGTTGCCGCGATTTCGAGGCGGGAAGAAAATACCGCCGCAAATTGCGCGCATGAACGCGGAGGATTTGCTCGCCTCGGTGTTCCCTGATCAAGTCGCCTGTGCTGAAAATCTCCCAGGGGAAATCGAAGTGCCGGACCATCCTCTGGTCAGGCAAACCATACGCGACTGCCTGGAAGAGGCGATGGATATCGATGAATTCGAGAACGTGCTGCGGCGGCTGGAGAGCGGCGAGATACGCGTCGTCGCCAAGGATCTGACCGAACCCTCGCCGCTGGCGCTCGAGGCGTTGAGCGCGCGCCCCTACGCCTATCTTGACGATGCGCCGCTCGAGGAACGGCGCACTCAGGCTGTCATGAGCCGGCGTTGGCTGGATCCAGCCGAAGCGGCGGATATCGGCAAGCTCGATCCGGAAGCAATTGCGCGCGTCCGAGCGGAGGCCTGGCCGGATGCCGGCACACCGGATGAGTTGCACGATGCGTTATTGTGGCTGACCTTCATGACCGAGGAGGAGAGCCGGTCCAATGCAGCTTGGCCGCTGCTGATGGAAGATCTCGCCTTGCAAAACCGGGCATCGCGCATGTTCCTGAAAAACCGCGAGGTCTGGGTCGCAGCAGAGAGACGCGCGCTGTTCGATTCGCTGGATGATTCGCTGGTGGATATCGTTCGGGGACGGCTGGGAGGATTAGGACCGGTCACGGCCGCCCAGATCGCCGATTCGCTGGGCCTGCGCGAAAGCGAGATCAACGGCGCGCTCGCGTCGCTGGAAGCGCAGGGGTCCGCCATGCGAGGCCATTTCACGGAACCCTTGCAAGAGGAATGGTGTGAACGCGGGTTGTTGGCGCGAATTCACCGCTACACGGTCAAGCGCCTGCGCGCCGAGATCGAGCCGGTTCCGGCACGGGATTTTCTGCGTTTTTTATGCGAATGGCAGCGGGTGATGCCGGCGGCGCGGATGCAGGGCTCGGATGCGTTGGCTGCGGTGCTCGCGCAGCTCGAGGGATTCGAATCCCCGGCCGGCGCCTGGGAGACGGAAGTGCTTCCCGCGCGAATCACCGAGTACGAGCCGCAGTGGCTCGATGAACATTGCCGCGCGGGGCGCTTCATCTGGACCAGGCTGGCGGCACGCGGCGGGGCCTCGCCCGTCCGCTCCACACCGATCGTTTTTCTTGCACGCCGCAATGTACCGCTCTGGTCCCTCTTTGCCGATCAATCCGACGCCGCGCATTTGACTTCGAAGGCGCAAGCGGTGGCGGAGTTCATCCGCGAGCATGGGGCCTCGTTCTTTGATGAGATCGCGGACAATGTCGGTATGTTGCCCTCGGAAGTCGAAGAGTCCTTGGCCGAATTGGTGGCCGTTGGGCTGGTGAATTCGGATAGCTTCGCCGGCTTGCGCGTGCTGCTGATGCCGAGCGGCAGGCGCGCTGCCCGGCCAAACAGCTATGCGGGCCGCCACAAGCGGCGTTTGGCCCTGTTCGGCATGGCGGATGCGGGTCGTTGGGCCTTGGTACGGCGCCCCAACGCCGGCGCGACGGAGCGCCGGGATGAGGCGGTCGAACAAATCGTGCGCACGACGCTGCGCCGTTGGGGCGTGATTTTTTGGAAACTGCTCACGCGCGAGGCAGATTGGCTGCCGCCTTGGCGTGAGATCTTGAGCTGCTGCCGCCGGTTGGAGGCACGTGGCGAGATTCGCGGTGGACGTTTCGTTGCAGGTTTCTCCGGAGAGCAATTCGCAACACCCGAGGCCATTGGCTCGCTGCGCGATATGCGCCGCAAGCCCGCGACCGAACAGTACGTATCGCTGTCCGCCGCGGACCCTTTGAATTTGATCGGCATCCTGACCCCCGGTTCGAGGCTCCCATCGCTGGCGGGCAATCGCTTGCTGTATCGAGACGGATTGCCGGTGGCGACCTTGATCGCCGGCGAGGTTCAATATTTGCAGGAATTGCCGCCTAAAGAGCAGTGGGAGGCGCAAACGGCGCTACTGCGCCGCCACGTGCCCGTCGTGCTGGAAGAGGAACTTCCCGCCGATTGAAGTGCAGGCGGCTACTTCGCTGATGCCATCGAGGCGTTCCAGCCGCCGCCCAACGCTTCGATCAATGCCACGCTTGCCTGCAGCCGGGACGACAACACTTGGAGGGCTGTTTCCTCGGCACTCAAGCGAGTGGTCTGAGCGGTGATCACGCTGCTGTAGGGCACGGTGCCGGCCTTGTACTGGTTGAGGGTGAGCGCCTCGGCCTCCCGCGCGGCTTTCACGGTTTCATCTTCGATGAGGCCTTCCTGTTCAAGAACCCGCAGCGTGACGATTTGGTCCTCAACCTGCTGGAAACTGGTCAGCACGGTTTGGCGATAAGTGTCGATCGTTCCTTCATAGGCTGCGCGCGCGCCTTTGACCTGCGCACGGACCAGACCGCCGTCAAATATGGTTTGCGCGAGCGACGGGCCGACGGCCCAGACGCGATTGGAATTTCGAATCAAACGACTGAAGGTGTTGCTCGAATACTGATCTTGTCCCGTCAAGGTCAAGTCTGGGAAATACCCGGCCTTCGCGACGCCTATTTGCGCATTCGCGGCGGCCATCCGGCGCTCTGCCTCGGCCACGTCCGGCCGTCTCTCGAGCAGCGTTGAGGGCACGCCGGCAGGTACCGTCGGCACATCGGTGCGCATGGAGGAGGGATCCACTGAGAATTCCGCCGGCTGCTTGCCGATCAGCACGGCGACGGCGTGCTCGAGAATGGCGCGTTGGATCTTGGCGTTGACTTGTTGCGCTTGGCTACCGAGCAACTGGGTGCGGGCGGTGACCACGTCGGCGCGCGCCGCGACCCCGAACTTATAGCGGCTTTCGGTGATATGCAGCGACTGCGTTTCAGCCTCAACGGTATCGTCCAATAATTTTTGCAGCTGATCCTGTGCGCGCAATTGAAAATAGTCGGTGGCTAGCGCGGCCTGTGCGGATAAGCGGGCAGCCGCCAGCGCCGCTGAGCTTGCCTCGGCCGAGGCAAGGTCGCTTTCAGTGGTTCGCCGTATTCGCCCCCAAATGTCGATGTCCCAGAAACCCGATACCCCCGCCGTAACCGTGGTTTTGGTTTTCGACAGCGTTGTAGTCGTCAGGCCTGTGGTGGGATCGGTGATCAGGACCGGGGTGCCGGGCCCGCCGCGCTGAGCACCTAAGCTTCCGGTGATGGTCGGCCAAAAGCCGGCGCGCGCCTGCGAGACCAATGCCTGCGCTTGCTCGAACGCCGCCGCGGCGGCTTTCACGTTTTGATTGGAAATGTCGATCTGCGCTTCAAGGCCGTCGAGCACATCATCATGGTAAATCTGCCACCACGGTCCCCGAGACAGCACATCGTTTGGTTCGCTGGGCTTCCAGTCGCCGGCCTCTTTGTAATTCACTGCAGTCTCGAACGGCGGGCGATGATAGTCGGGACCGACCGCGCACGCGCTCATCAGCGTTGTGCCGAAGGTCAGGCATAGGGCCCGCATCTTCATCATGTGGCGGCTCCCGCGGTTCCAAAATCTCCGCCGATCGGCTTCGAGGTTCCTCTGGGCGTTGGTGCGGAGTACTTGCCTTGTTTGAGGTGTTTCCAGTAACGACGGAAGTACAGGTAGACGACCGGCGTCGTATAAACCGTGAGCAGCTGACTGACTATCAGGCCGCCGACGATGGCGATGCCCAGAGGACGCCGCATCTCGGTACCGTCGCCGGTGGCAATGGCCAGCGGCAGCGCGCCCGCAATCGCGGCGCAAGTGGTCATCATGATGGGCCGGAAGCGCAGCGAGCAGGCATGCGCAATCGCTGCGCGCGGGTCCATGCCTAAGGTGCGTTCGGCATCCAGGGCAAAATCAACCATCATGATGGCGTTTTTCTTCACAATGCCGATTAACAGAAGAATGCCCAGAGTAGCAATCAAACTCAATTCTGTGCCGGTGGCCATGAGCGCGAGCAGCGCGCCGAGTCCCGCAGAGGGAAGCGTCGAGAGAATTGTCAGCGGCTGACTGTAACTCTCATAGAGCACGCCCAGAACCACATAGATCGCAGCAATCGCGGCAATCAGCAGCAACGGAAGGTTGCTGCTGCTTTGCTGAAATAACTTCGCTGTGCCGTAGGCGCCGCCGTGAATGCTCACCGGCATGTGGATCGCGGCCATTTTCTTTGCGATCGCGTCGAGCGCGGTGCCGACGGAAACGCCCTCCGGCAAATTGTAGGCAATCGACGTGGACACGGACGTGCCGGTGTGATTGACCGACACCGGCGTGGTGCCTATGGTGAAATGACTGAAAGCCGAGAACGGTACGACAGTCTCTTTGGCGACGCTCACCGCTGATCCGGTGGACGTGTTCCCGCGCCCGGCGTTCGCCAGGGAATTCAACGCGAGATTGCGTGCCACATCCTGCGCCACCGCAGTACTGGACGCGGCGGTCGAAGGCTTCAGTATGGTGGTGCCCGCTACCGATTGGGTTAGCTGGGTGCCGGATGGTGCGCCCCCGGCGGTGCTGACGTAGAGTTCCTTGAGGATCTGCGGATTTTGCCAGTACTGCGGGGCTACCTCCATGACCACATGATATTGCTGCGGACTGTAGGGGTTGTAGATGTTCGATACCTGGGCTTGAGCAAATGCATCGCCCAACGCATTGTCGATTTGTATCTCCGAAAGGCCTAGCCGCGATGCGCTGTCCCGGTCCACGATCAAGTCGGTCTCCAGGCCACCGGGCTGCAAGTCGGTGTCAACATCGGTGATTTCCGGAATGTCCTGCAGTGCGTTTCTAAGCTTGAGAGACCAAGTCCGCAATTCATTCAGATCATCGCCGAGCAGGGTGTACTGATATTGGGCATTGGCCTGTCGACCGCCCCCGCCGCCTAAGTCCTGCACTGCCTGCAGGAATGCGTTCACACCCGCGACTCTGGCCAGTTTCGGCCGCAACCGCGCAATCACCTGATCTGCAGAAATGCGTTCCTTCAAAGGTTTGAGGGCGATGGTGACATTGGCGTTCGGACCCCCGCCGCCAAAACCGAAGCCGCCTCCACCGACGGAGCCGGTCACCGTATTGACCGCAGGGTCGGCCTGGATGATGGCCGCCACTTCCTGAAGTTTGCCCTTCATGAGTTGAAAAGAGCTCGCCGCGTCGCCTCGCACCCCTCCTTGCAATTGACCGGTATCCTGCTGCGGAAGAAATCCCTTCGGGATGACAACATAGAGAAAAACATTCAGCACGATCATTGCCCAAAAAATTGAAATCATTATTCGCCGATGGCGCAGCGCCCAGTCCAGAGTCGCGGCGTAATTGCGGCGCAAGTGTTCGAAATTGCGCTCGAACCACCGCCCGAAGCGCGTGGATTTGTGATCGCGGGCACTCTGCAGCAGCAACGAGCACATCATCGGGGTGGTCGTGAGTGAAATGACCAATGAAATCAGAATCGCTACCGACAATGTCATCGAGAACTCGCGAAACAAGCGGCCGGGAATTCCGCCGATGAGCACGAATGGAATAAACACCGCGACCAGCGACAAGCTCATGGAAACGACCGTAAAGCCTACCTCTTTAGCGCCCAGGAACGCCGCCGCGGTGCGCGTCATGCCGGCTTCTATATGCCGTGTGGTGTTCTCCATGACCACGATGGCATCGTCAACCACGAAACCGGTGGCCACGGTGAGCGCCATGAGGGAGAAGTTATCGAGCGAGTAACCGAGCAAATACATGGCGCCGAATGTGCCGATCAGCGATACCGGCACGACAATTGCGGGGATCAATGCGGCACGGTAGCTATTCAAGAAAATGTACACGACCAAAATAACGAAGGCCACCGCCAGCATGAGCGTCTGTTCGACCTGATGTACCGAGGCTCGAATGGTGATTGAGCGGTCGAAACTCACCACCAGGTCAATCTTCGGATCGATCGAATTCTTCAGAACCGGCAACTCGGCCTTTACGGCATCGATGGTATCTATGATGTTGGCGCCGGGCTGCTGGGTCACGGTCACGAAAACGGCCGGCCTGCCATTGTAGAGACCGTACGTGCGAACGTTCTCCACGGCGCCGTCCTGCATATCCAGCACGGTCGCCACATCGCCCAGCCGCACGGTGTCGCCGTTGCGGTTGGCGATAATCAGATTGCGGTAAGGTCCCGCGTCGCGGGCATTGTCGTTGGTGTAGATTTGGTAGTGCAACTCGTCCGACTCGATCGCGCCTTTGGGCGCGTTGGCGTTTGCATTCGAGATGGCCGCACGAACGTCCTGCAGGCCGATGCCGTACTTCGACAGTGCGTGCGGGTTGATCTCTACGCGCACGGCGGGCAATGCGCTGCCATTGACATTGACCCCGCCTACGCCCGAGATTTGCGACAGGCGTTGCGATACGACGGCATCCGCAGCGTCGTAGATTTGCCCCTGGGTGAGCACATCGGAAGTCATGGCGATGGCAATCACCGGAATCGCGGAAGTGTTGAGCTTGCGATACGTGGGGTTACGCGTCAGGGAAGTAGGGAGGTCCGCGTGCGCGGCCGCAATGGCCGCCTGCACATCGCGCGCGGCGCCGTCGATGTCGCGGTCGATGCCGAACGTGAGCTGAATATTCGTCGTGCCCACGTTGCTGTTCGAGGTCATGTCGTCTACATCGGAAATGGCGCCCAGGTGGCGCTCGAGCGGCGTCGCCACGGTGGCCGCCATCACTTCCGGACTCGCGCCGGGAAGCTGAGCGGATACAAAGATTGCCGGCACATCGATGCGGGGCAGGGGCGCGACAGGCAACATAATGAAAGCCGCGCCGCCGCACAATGCCACACCGATGGTCAACAGCGTGGTCGCGACCGGCCGCCTGATAAAGGGCGCGGATATGCTCACGTAGAACCTTCCGCCAGCGGCGGTTCGGGCTCCACAGCCCAGCGCCGACGCACTCGCGCGGCGATGCGGCCAAAGGCCAAGTAGATGACCGGCGTGGTGAATAGGGTCAGCACCTGGCTGACCAACAGGCCGCCCACGATGCTGACGCCCAAGGGATGGCGCAGCTCGGAGCCCGTGCCGGTGCCGAACATCAGCGGCAAGGCGCCGAAGATGGCCGCCACGGTGGTCATGAGAATTGGCCGAAAGCGCAACAAGCAGGCTTTGTAGATTGCGTCGCGCGGCGCGAGGCCTTCGTCGCGCTCCGCTACGACTGCAAAGTCGATCATCAGGATGGCGTTCTTTTTCACGATGCCGATGAGCAAGATGATGCCGATCAGCGCAATGATGGTCAGGTGGTCTCCGAAGAGCATGAGCGCCAACAATGCGCCTATGCCGGCGGACGGCAAGGTCGACAGGATGGTGATGGGGTGAATGAAACTCTCGTATAGAACGCCCAGTACGATGTACATCACGAGCACGGCGGCGACCAATAGAAGCAGTTCATTGCTCAGGTTGCTGCGAAACGCCAGCGCGGCACCTTGGAACGTCGTGCGGATGCTGTTCGGCAACCCCAAGCTGCGCTCGGTGCTTTCGATCGCAGAGACGGCTGCCCCGAGCGATGCATTGGGTGCGAGATTGAAGGAAACGGTCGTGGCCGGGAACTGCGCCAGATGATTGATCAGGATTGGCCGGGTTTGTACTTCCACCGTGGCGATCGCCGACAGCGGCACTTGTCCGCCGCCTGCCGAGGGCACGTAGATCGACGCCAGTGAATCGACGGATCGGTAAGAATTCGGATCCGCCTCCATGATCACGCGGTATTGATTCGATTGCGTGAAGATCGTGGAGACGATGCGCTGGCCGAACGCGTCGTAAAGAGCGTTATCGACCGTGCCCACACTGATGCCGAGGCGCGCGGCGCTGTCGCGATCGATGGTCACGTAGGCCGCGAGTCCGTTGTCTTCTTGATTGCTGACAACATCCGCGAGTTGCGGCAATTTGCTGAGCGCCGTCACTAGTTTGGGTGTCCAGCTCGACAGCGCCACGGAATCCGCGCTCTCGAGCGTGAATTGGTACTGGGTGCGGCTGATGGTGTTGTCGAGCGTCAAGTCTTGAACCGGTTGCATGTACACGGTGATGCCCGTGACGGCGGCCGTCTCGTCGCGAAGCCGCCGGATCACGTCGGCGACATTCGTGGAACGATCTGCGCGCGGCTTTAGATTGATCAAGAAGCGGCCGCTGTTCAGCGTCACGTTGTTGCCGTCGACTCCGATAAAAGAAGAGAGACTGACAACATCCGGGTCCTTGAGGATTGCCGCGGCAAGCGCCTGCTGGCGGTTTGCCATGGCGCCGTAGGAAATGGACTGTGTTGCCTCCGAAACTCCCTGAATCAAGCCCGTATCCTGATCGGGGAAAAAGCCCTTAGGAATGAGGATATACAGAAGTGCGGTGAGGACCAGCGTCCCCAGCGCAAACCAAAGCGTCAATCTTTGATGATCGAGCACCCAGGACAACCGCCGCCCGTACCACTCGACCACGTCGCTGAACCATTTGCCGGAGTCGGTTTGCGCGTGCGCATTCTCTGGCTTGTGCTTGAGCAGTTTCGCGCACATCATCGGCACCAGCGTCAGGGAGACGACGGCGGAAATCAAGATCGTCACCGCCAGCGTTACCGCGAACTCGCGAAACAATCGGCCGACGACGTCCTGCATGAAGAGCAGCGGAATGAGCACCGCGATGAGCGACACCGTCAGGGAAATAATGGTGAAGCCGATTTGCCCGGCACCCTTGAGCGCGGCCTGGAGCGGAGTTTCGCCCGCTTCGATGTATCGGGAAATATTCTCGATCATGACGATGGCGTCGTCGACAACGAATCCCGTGGCAATGGTCAGGGCCATTAGCGACAAATTGTTGAGGCTGAAATTGGCCAGATACATCACGGCAAAAGTGCCGATCAGGGACAAGGGCACGGACAGGCTGGGAATGATGGTGGCCGGGATGTTGCGCAAGAACACCCAAATTACCAATACGACCAAGATCACTGCGAGCACCAATTCGAATTCGACGTCGGCCACCGAGGCTCTAATGGTCGTGGTGCGGTCTGTCAGCAACCTGACATCGACGCCTGCCGGCATGTCTGCCTGCAGCGCCGGCAACATGGCCTGAATTCTGTTGACCACGTCGACGACGTTCGCCCCCGGCTGGCGCTGGACGTTGAGGATCAGGGCCGGAAGGGAATTCATCCAGCCGCCGAGTTTGGAGTTTTCCGCACCCGACACCAGAGCGGTCACGTCTTTCAGTCGTACCGGCGCGCCGTTTTTGTAAGCCACCACGACATTGCCGTAATCCTCTGCGTTTCTGATCTGATCGTTGGTGTTGATCGTATAGGCATTCATGGGCCCGTCGAGCGTGCCCTTGGGCCCATTTTGGTTGGCGTTGTTGATGGTGGTGCGCAGGTCATCGAGATTCAGCCCGTAAGCGGCCATGGCTCGCGGGTTGGCCACCACCCGGACCGCCGGCCGTTGGCCCCCGCTGATGCTGACGACGCCCACGCCCTTGATCTGAGAAATTTTTTGCGCGATGCGGGTGTCGACCAAGTCCTCGACCTCGGTGAGCGGCATCGTATTGGAGGTGATGCCGAGAATAAGCACCGGCGCGTCGGCCGGGTTGACCTTGGCATAGATCGGCGGTGCAGGCAGATCCTGGGGCAAAAGGTTTTGCCCAGCGCTGATGGCTGCCTGCACTTCCTGTTCTGCCACATCGATCGCAAGCGATAGGGTGAACTGCAATGTAATGACCGACGCGCCGGCAGAGCTCGTCGAGGACATTTGGCTCAAGCCCGGCATTTGGCCGAATTGCTTCTCCAAGGGTGCGGTAATCGCCGAGGTAATGACCTCGGGACTTGCGCCCGGATAGAAGGTCTGCACTTGAATGGTGGGATAGGCAACTTCCGGCAGTGCCGACAAGGGCAACTGTAAATATGCCATCGCACCGACAATCAATATCGCCACCATCAATAGCGTGGTGGCGACGGGTCGCAGAATGAAGATGCGTGACGGGTTCACGGCATCATTGCGGCTGCGGCGGTTTGCCGTGCCCTTTTCCGCGCCGCGCACCGGGAGCGCCGGGCGCACCGGATTTGGCGGGCGGTGCGGCTCCTTCCGGCGCGGCGCCGGCTCGAGGTGGAGCGGCGGATGCCGGCAATTGAACTGGCGCTCCATCGCGCAGCCGGTCGCCGCCCTCTGTCACGACGATCTCGCCGGGCTTTAAGCCCGCCGTTACAGCCACATTCTCGCCGTCGACCACGCCCAAGGTAACGGGCCGAACGCTCACCGTGTGGTCCGCATTCACCACGTAGACGAAAGTCGTTGCGACTCCGTTGGGCGCTCCGCGGCGCACCGCTGCGTTAGGTATGATGATTTGGTCTTTCAGCACATCCTGCAGCAACTGAATGTTGACGAACTGATTTGGAAACAGCGCACTGTCCGTGTTGTCGAATTGCGCACGCAGCTTGATCGTGCCGGTGGTAACGTCGATCGAGTTGTCCGCCGTGAGCAGCTCGCCATCCGCGATCTTTGTGGCATTGGCGCGATCGAAGGCTTCAACGGTGAGAGCTGCGCCGCCACTGAGGCGCTTCATGACGGCCGACACATTGTCTTCAGGGATGGCAAAGATGACCGTGATGGGCTGCAGTTGGTTGATGAGTACGATGCCGTTTGTATCCCCCGGGGTCACGTAGTTTCCTTGGTCGACTTGACGCAAACCCACTCGACCGCTGACCGGCGATACGATGTGCGTGTAAGCGAGATTGACCTTGGCAGTGTTTACCTGCCCCACATCCGACTCGGTGGTGCCGGTGTATTGGCCGACCAAGGCGCGCTGCGTGTCGAGCTGCTGCTGGGCAATGGAATCTTCTTTCACCAATCCTTCATAGCGATTCAAGTCCAGCTTGGCATCGGCGAGCAGCGCCTGGTCGCGCTTCAAGTTGCCTTCCATTTGCTGCAAAGCGGCTACATACGGCCGCGGATCAATCTGCGCAAGAGGATCGCCTTGATGCACGAACTGACCCTCGGTAAAAAAAATCCTTTGCAGCGTACCGTTGATCTGGGTCCTAACCGTGACCGTCGCCAGCGGCGTTACGGTTCCAAGAGCGGGAATCTTGACGTGGATGTCGCCGGAAAAAGCGCTGGCTGTCGACACGGCGACGGGGCCGTTTTGCCCGTTGCGCCCGCGCGGCGGAGCGGCGATCGGCTGCTTGCTGCGAAGGTAGAGCATGAACGCTGCCAACAGCACCACAATGACGAGCCCGATGCCGAGCGCTCTCCAGTGTCTGGCGATAAAAGGCCTGGAATCGCGCACCGGCGGGAGAAACTGGGGATCTTCTTGATCGATTGTCACTAATTCACCAATACACGAGCCCATTCCGTGGCACGCGCTGCCAGCTAAAGTATCCGGGCGAGCCGCAGACTATAACCAGATTCGACCCTGAACTACACACCGATCACCGGCAGGTCCGCGTGTAGATCGCTCCTGAGCTCCGATAGTTCATGACCGAGTGCAAAGTAGTGTGAACCACGTGTTAACAATCCGTCATGATCGCGACCTGCAGGGTGCTAGAATTCGCACTACAAAATTACAAGGAACCTCCATGAAATTGCTCTATTGCGCGCTACTCTCGGCCGCGCTGGCGACCGGTGTTTCAGCCCCCGTCAGCGGCGCCCAAACCTGGACAGAGGGGGTGAACTATTTCCTGGTGCAGCCGGCACGTTCAACTTCGGTTGCGCCCGGCAAAGTGGAAGTGACGGAAGTCTTTTCGTACGCCTGTCCGGCGTGCAATCTCTTCCAGCCGACGATGCGCAAGCTGAAGCAATCGATGCCGGCGAATGTCGTGGTGGACTATCTGCCTGCCGCGTTCAATGCGGCAGAAGATTGGCCCATGTTTCAACTTGCGTATGTGACTGCGCAAGTGCTGGGTGTCGATCAGCAGACGCACGATGCCATGTTCGACGCGGTGTGGAAGGGTGGTGAACTGAGCGTCACCGACCCCTCGACGCGGGGACTGAAGAGCCGCATGCCGACCATTGAAGATGCCGCGAAATTCTATAATCAGACTGCCGGGGTGCCGGTAGAGAAATTTGTCGCGACCTCGAAGTCTTTCTCGGCAGATCTTAAGGTGCGCACCGCCCAGGATTTGGTCATGGCGTACAAGGTGGATCGCACGCCTACCATCATCGTCAACGGCAAGTATCGATTGAATGCTGAATCGGCCGGCGGCACCGAGCAGATCATCGAACTGGTCAAATATCTGGTGGCGAAGGAAACCAAGTAGCCTCCGCCACGCTCCGCCGGGAGAAGCGCTCGCAGCGCCCACCAATGAAGACGCTTCTTCTTCAACACCCGAGGCTTTGGGTCTCGTTTTTTACCGGTCTAGCGCTGTTTTTCTTCCTGCCCCGGGACTGGTCGACTTTGAGCCGCGTGTTGGTGTGTTGGAATAGCGGCGTCGTGCTTTTTTTAGTGCTGGTGTTTTTCTGGATGACGCGATTGAGTGCGGAACAAATTTGCACCAAGTATATTGAAGAGGACGAGTCGGCTCCTTTCATTCTTGTGGTTGTGCTGGTCGCAGCAGTCGCCAGTCTTTTCGCCATCGTGCAACCGCTGGCGACGATGAAGCAAGTCAGCGGATCGGTTCGAATTGCACATTTCGCGCTTGCTGCGCTCACCCTGATCAATTCCTGGATTTTGGTGCCGGTAATGTTCACCACGCACTACGCTGATATGTTCTATAGCGTAAACGATGACGATCGGCCGCTGCGTTTCCCGAATACACCCATGCCCGTGTTCTGGGATTTCGCATATTTTTCGTTCACGATTTCGGCGGCGTGCCAAACCGCGGACGTCTCGACAGAGCACGCGAGCATTCGCAAGGTCGTCATTGCACACACGCTGATCTCGTTCCTTTTCAACGCGTCCATTCTGGGGTTTGCAATCAATGTGACTGCCGGGCTGATCGGCGCAAATTAAGGCAATACATGATCAGCCGGCGGCATTTTCACAACGTCCCCGCCTTTCATGACGAAGCCAATGGATTGAAGCCGTGCCATGTCTGCCAAGGGGTCTTCGGCAACCGCGACCAGATCCCCGTAACGACCGACGGCGATCGCCCCGACATCGCCGGAACGGCCTAACGCTTCGGCGGCGTTTACTGTTGCCGCCTGAATTGCCTGCATAGGCGTCATGCCCCATTTGACCATGGTGACGAACTGGCGGGCATTGTAGCCATTCGGGTATACGCCCGCGTCGGTTCCAAAAACCATTTTGACACCCGCCTTTACCGCCGCCTGGAACGTTTGGCGCTGCTTTAAGCCGATCATGCGTTCTTTTTCGAGCGATTCTTTATACACGCCGTTTTTCTCACCTTCGGCCAGAATGTAATCGTCATTGTAAATGTCCATCGAAAACCACGTGCCGTGCTGTTTGGCCAAGGCGAAGGCCTCATCATCGGCAAGGCTGGCATGTTCAATCGTGTCGACCCCCGCACGTATGGCGTCCTTGATTCCCGAGGTGCCGTGAGCATGTACGGCGACCTTGAGTCCCAGCATGTGCGCTTCCTCGACTAGCGCCTTCATCTCGGCTAAATTGTATTGCTGGCCGCCCACCGTGTCGGTTTTGGAAAGCACGCCGCCCGTGCCGCAAAATTTTATGACCTCGGCGCCAAATTTACGCAGCTTGCGCACCGTCGCGCGGATCTCTTCTGCTCCATTTGCCACCGCGGGCCTGGGCGCCGAAATCGATGGCGGCAGCTCCGTGGAGTCGCAGTGACCGCCGGTTGCGCCGATCGCGTAGGTCGCCGGGATGATGCGCGGACCGGGCACCATCCCCTGTTCAATGGCTTGTTTGATCGCCACATCGTCGTAATTCGCGGAACCCACGTTGCGAACCGTGGTGAAGCCGGCCTCCAGCGTTTTCTTGGCGTTGGCGACACCGACGACAGTCCAATAGTTATCGGTGAACTGCAGGCGTCGGTAGCCGCTGAAACGCGGATCCGAAGTCAGATGCGTGTGCATATCGATCAGTCCGGGCATCAACGTCATGCCCGCAAGATCCACCCGGCGCGCCCCGGCCGGCAACGCGGATCCTTGTGTGCCGACTGCGGCAATGCGCCCATCCGTGATCGTGATTTGCGGACGCTCCACGATGCGCCCAGTCAGCACGTCGATCATTCGGTCGGCGCTCACGACGACGGTGTCGGCGGCGGCGGTGACTGCAGCACTCGCTATCACTATCCAGGCAACCGCGAGCGCACACCACAGGGCGTTCGATTTCATTTCCATCCCTCTATTGATTTCAAAGCCAGGTATTGCCGTTCAAGCTATCACAAGACTGGCGTCGGCGGCTGGACCTCCGACATTAGAACCGCAAGCCGCGGCGCTTGCGCGCCGCGCACCGAGGCGAATGCAATGATGTGCTCGAGAATGTGCTGCACGTAACCTCGCGTCTCGTTGTACGGGATGTTTTCTACCCAGACGTCGGCATCCATAGGTACCGCCGGCAACCAGCGTCCGATAGCGGCGGGGCCTGCGTTATATGCGGCAAGACTCAGCGCGAGCTGTTCTCCGTAGCGGTCCAACAATTCGCGCAGGTAGGCGGCACCGAGCGGCACCGCGGACGACGGATCAAGCAGGCCATCACGCCCCGGTAACGACAGGTGCCAACGGCGCGCGACCGCGGAGGCCGTGGCCGGCTGCATTTGCATGAGTCCGCGGGCATCGGCGCGCGATATGGCGTCTTTGCGAAACAGGCTTTCCTGGCGCATCACCGCGAGTATCCAATCTTGCGGCAATTGCGCCAGCTTGGAGGCCTGACTCACGGCATCCAAGAAGGGGCGCGGATAGCGTAGGGCGACATCGTCGAACTCGCCGGTTTGCGCCAGGGTGGTAATGGATTGGGCATACCATCCCCAACGTGAAGCGAGCACTGCCGCCTGGACTTTCAAGCCGGAATCCGCGCCTTCCAAGGCCGTGGTCCATTCGGCGACGGCTTCGTCCGTCATCTCGCAGTCGAATAATTCGTGCGCGCGAATCATGCCCGGTTCGCTGCCCAACGCGGCTTGCGCCGCTGCGTCGAGAGGCGAGGGCCGCACGTTCAGACTGTAGGGTTGGTTCAGCCGATCGGCCGCGAGATAGCCGTAATAGTCCCGCAGTGTCGCGATATCACCGAACTGAGTCGCGGCCGCATCATTTCCCGCGGTTGCCGCGACGGCTCGAGCATGCCAATACCGCCAACGCGGCTGCGCGGAAAGAACCGGGGGCATTGCCTGTATCCAGGCCAGCGCGCGGCCATAGTCGCCATTCCACAAAGCCGCGCGCACCCGCCACTCTTGCACTTGGGTGTCCGTGACGGCCATGGGCAGCCCGTCAAAGGCCGCTATTGCTCGCGGATTCCTAGCGTACGCCGCGCCGAGCGCCGCAGAGCGCTGTAGACGATCACGCAGCGCCGGCGCGAGTCCTTCACGGGCGAGGAGCTGCGGCAGAATATCCAGTGCAAACCCCTCATCGCTGCGCGAAAGCTTGTCGAAACCCGTGGCCAATGCCTCCGGCTCGACGCTCAATGATGGATGGGTGGCGAGAACGTTGATGGCAGGTCTCGGTGACTCGAGCAGATCTGACCACTGCAGCAGCGGTGCCCTGAGGCTCAAGGGAACGTCCGCCGCGAATTCACGGGCAAGCTTAGGGTTGTCGGCCGCCAGCGCGGCGCGCGTACGCATCTCCGCGAGTCCCGGGGTGAGCAAGCCTTGCTGCCGCAACCATGTGAACACGTCCGCACACTCGGCCGGCGGCTTTTGCGGGACAAGCCAGCGTACGAGTGCCGCAGCGGCGAGTCCTTGCGTATCGTTGCTGGACAAGCGTGCCTGGAGCCGATCGCAGACCAGTGCAGGATCGACCACATCCAAGGAGCGGGGCAGGAACCAATCCCAGCGATGGCGCTGACCTAGACTCATGAGCCAGTCTTTGCGCAGGCCGCGCGCCACGGGTTTTCCTAGGTGAGCCTGCAGAAAGGCTTCCGCAGCCGCATCAAGGCTTTCATCCGGCCTCAAGGTCAGGTCGCGCCTCAATCTCGCCGCGACCAGATAGTCGTAAATGACGTAGTTCTGCAGAGTTGCCGAATCCGGTAGGTCGGGTTGGTGCAGGCGTACGCGCTGCATGGCCGCCACGAACTCCTGGCGAGGGGCCTGCGCCTCAGAAGGTGACTCCTCGCAGAAGGCGGGGGAGAGCCCTGCCAAAAAAGCAGCGCCAAGGAGTATTTTCAGCCAGATCGACATGCCGCTATTATGGTGGCTAGGGGCAAATCGATGAAGTCTAAAATAGTGGCGATCCTCGAAAGCCGCGCCGGCGCCCATTTGGCGGAATTGGTTGCGCGTCGCGGCGGCGTACCGATGCTTGCACCTGCGTTGGAAGAGGTGCCCGACCTGGACCCCGCGGCGGTGCTGGCTCTCCTTGAGCAATGGCGCGTCGAGCCCTTTAAGATCTGTATCTTTCAAACCGGCGTCGGTACCCGAGCCCTGTTTTCAGCGACGGATGCGGCCGACCTCACGAAAGAGTTCAAGGACTTGATCGCCGCATCCCTCGTGGTGGTGCGGGGGCCGAAGCCCGTTGGCGAATTGAATGCGCGAGGCATTCGAATCGACATTCGTGCGGCCTCTCCTTTCACCTCCGAGACTGTTTTGGCGGCCGTCTCGGATATCCAGGTCGAAAACTCTTTGATCCTGGTGCAAAGATACGGAGCGGCGAATCAAGTGCTCACGGCGGCACTCGAGGCTCGCGGCGCGGCCGTGCACGAAATTGCCACCTATCGGTGGGCGTTGCCGGCGAATACGCAACCGCTTGTCGACCTGCTGGCAGCCTTGGCTGAACGCCGCGTACATGCCGTGGTGTTCACGAGCGCTGTACAAATGCATCATCTCTATGCGGTCGCGGAGCGGTGCGGCGCGGCGGTGCAGTTAGCGGACCACTTGAACCGCTGCATCGTGGCGTCCATCGGACCGGTATGCTCGCGCGCGCTGCGGGAGCATGGCGTCACGCCGACACTCGAGGCGAACCCGCCGAAACTCGGGCCGTTGATGGTTGCGCTCGAGGAGGCGATGAATGCCGCATAGCTTGTCCATTTCCTGTCGGCGCAAGACGACAGGGGCTTGGCGCTAGGTCTGACGGAGACAAATCCAAGCTTAAGCTCAAGGCAGTGTATAAATACGGTCGCCGTCGCATCTTGAGGAGCAGTCAATGGAAAATCAAAAACCCATATCCAAACCGTTCTTAACGGATATCAAAACTTTGCGCGAGCGGGCAAGAAGCAACATTGCGAGCGGCGGCGTGACATTCACCTATAAGGGCGACGTCAAGAAGACCATTGAGATATTGCAATCGGTTTTAGCGACCGAGATCGTGTGCGTATTGCGATATACCATGCATGCGATTGCTGCCCAGGGTATCTCCAGCGAAGGGGTCAAGGACGAGTTCGAGCAGCACGCCAAGGAAGAAGCGGAGCATATGAAGCAAGTCGCTGAACGCATCAACCAGCTCGGCGGCAAGCCGGATTTTAACCCCACCGGCTTGGCTAGCCGCGCCGCCTCGGAATACGGCACGGCCGAGAACTTGGTTGAAATGATCAAGGAAAACCTGATCGCGGAGCGCATCGCTGTCGATCATTACCGAGAACTGATCCGCTATTTCGGCGAGGATGATCCCGGCACCCGGACCATGCTGCAGCACATTTTAGTGGTTGAAGAAGAGCATGCGAACGACATGCATGATTTGTTGGTGGCCCACGAAGGTCGTCCGATGCTTCCCGGATAGCAGGGAAAAAACTCCGGCTTAGTCGCTGGCGCCCACGGAAGGAGGATCGCTCGCGGGAAAGGATTCCTCCAGGGCTTCGTCCAGCAATTCATCCATGTGCTTTTTGTCGGGCGCTTGGGCGTGCTTACTCATGTAGGCAGCTGCATAGGAACAGGCGGGATTTACCGACCAGCCGCGCTCGCCGGCCACCTTCAGCGCAGCCCGCATGAGTTCAGCCGCCACCCCTCGTCCACCAATGGCTTGCGGCACGCCAGTGTGCGTAATAGTCATGACGCCGTCTGCCAGCGTGTAATCCAATTCCGCGCGAAAACCGTCGATCTCGGTCGTAAACTGGTGTCCGTTCGAATCGTGATTAATGGTGCTCATGATCCTCCGGGTGCGGTGCGTTTTGACGCGGCTGCTCTTTTGGAGGCGCGGGACGCGGCTGCTCTCTTGGCGCCTGCTGCTGAGCCGGCGGCCTCGCTGGTTGAGTTTGCGCGGGTTGGCGTTGCGGCTCAACCCGGGCGGGTTCGCGAGGTGGGGGTGGGGGCGGTCGAACATTCTGGGGCGGCGGCGCTGTTCGATTCGGCGCGACTTCGCGATTCGGCGCGACTTCGCGATTCGGCGCGACTTCGCGATTCGGCGCGACCTGTCGATTATTAGGGGTAAATTGTTGACTGGGCGCGGCCTCTCGATTGGGAGGCGACCTCTCGATCGGGGGCGCGACCTGTCGATTGGGAGGCGACCTCTCGACTGGGGGAGCGGCCTCTCGATTGGGAGTGCCTTGTCCCGGATTGGTTGTGACCTGTCGTTTGGGTGCAAACGGCGCTGCGTCTGGACCGGGGCGCGGCGTGCCCTCGCGGGGTTGCGGATCCGCACGCCCGCCATTAAGGGTCCCAGCGTGCTGCGCGGGGACCGGATTCGAGAAATTTCCCGCGCGTGGGGTTGCCGCTATCGGCGGGTTGCCATGATTGGTAGCGGCGCGCAGCTCGGGGTTGGTCCGCGCCGTCTGCTCGTGCTCATGTTGCGTTGGAGTAAAAGCTACGTGGTGCCCGCGCTCCGCAGCTATTTCGGCGCCGGTCGGCTGGGCACGAACGCCGCCGTTGCCGCCGTTAAAACTCACGCGGTTGTTGGAAACATTGTTGATAACGGTCCTGTTGTAAACGTTGGTAATGCGCGTATTGCCCACATTGACCACCGAGCGATTGTAATAAAGCCGGCCGCGGTCCCAGTAACCTCCCTCATATCCACGGCCCCCGTAGCCATAGCCGTAGTTGACTCCGCCGTAGAAGCCGACTGTGGGACCCCAGTAACCGGGGCGCCATAAATAGACTCCGTCTGAAGCCGCCCAATAACCCGGCGTCCATAAATACTCCGGCTGCGGCGGCTCTACCCAGGTCCCTGGGACCCAGTAATAATCTTGGATTTCGTCGCTCCAAGCCCAGTAGCCCGGTGTCCAGAGATACCCGTCTGCCGGAATCGGCGGCTGGTCATAGACAGGGAGTTCAGGCGGGGCAATGTTCACCGAAATAGTTACCTCAGCGATGACGGCGAGGGGAAAAAGCGCCAGCAATAGCGCGGAAGCGATACAGCGAGTCCAAGTGTTCGAACGCATAGTTTTTATCTCCGAACGAAAACCGAATCGCGTGGCGACGATGTTATTGCGAGCACCACTATATAGCGCAACTGTGGAGGTCTTAATCAGCTTGCTGCGCCCGCCCCTGTAGGATATTGCTGATAGCCCACTGAATGGGTCGCCTACTCCTTATATATTATGGCCGTTATGACACCTACTGCCCCTGCGATAACCCAAAACGCAGATGTCCGATTCCTGGGCAAGTTGCTCGGGGATGTCATCCGGACCTATGGCGGCGACGCGCTGCTTGATCGCATCGAAGCCATTCGCGCCGCCTCAGTCGACCGGTATCGCGGCATTTCCAATCCGCGCGGCTTAGCCGCCGGATGGGAGAACATGTCGCTCGATGAGACGGTAGCGTTCGTGCGCAGCTTCATGCTGTTTTCAATGTTGGCGAATCTCGCCGAGGATCGCCAGGGCGCAGCCACGGAGAAGGAGAGCACCCTGGCCGCGGCGCTGGATTTTTTGGCCGCCCAAGGGGTAGGGCGCGATACTGCCGCAGCGCTGCTGGAGCGGGCCGTCATCATGCCTGTATTGACGGCACATCCCACCGAGGTGATGCGCAAGAGCATGCTCGATCATCGCAATCGCATCGCCGCCTTGATGGCACAGCGAGACTCGGGCCTTAGAGAAACGCTTACAGGGGAAGTGATCGAGGAGGCGATTGTCGCGCAAATCGCATTCCTGTGGCAGACCCGAGCGTTGCGCCACGAGCGGCTATACGTAGCCGACGAAGTCGACACGGCGCTGACCTATTTGCGAGATATCTTCTTGCCGGTCGTCCCGCCGCTATACGCGCGCTGGGAGCGAGCCCTCGGCATTCGTCCCACGAGTTTCTTGAAGCTTGGCAGCTGGATTGGCGGGGATCGCGATGGCAACCCGCACGTCACCGCGGACTCGTTGCGACTGGCGTTAGGAAGGGCCAGCCAAGCGCTGCTTGCCGAATATCTCGAACAGCTCAATGCCATCGGCGCGGAGCTGTCGCTGTCGAGCGAACTCGCCACCGTCTCAGAGGCCCTCGCGGAGCTGGCGCAACGGGGCGCAGATCCGAATCCCGCGCGCGCCGACGAACCGTACCGGAGGGCCATCACGGGCATGTATGCACGGTTGGCCGCCACTTTTCTAAACCTTACGGGACGGCCGCCGCCACGGCCTGCGAGCGTCGAGGCGAAAGCCTATCCGGATGCTGAGAGTCTGCGTGCGGACCTTCAAATACTCGAGGATTCCCTAAAATCGAAGAGTCAAGTACGGCTCAATGGCGGCGCTTCTCTGGCGCGGTTGAATCGCGCGGTGGAGACCTTCGGTTTTCACCTCGCCACACTGGATCTTCGGCAGAACGCCGATGTGCACGCGCGCGTGGTCGCCGAACTGCTGAAAGTAGCGGGCGTCGAATCCGACTACGATGCGCTCGAGGAATCCGCGCGCATCGAGTTGTTGCGGCGCGAGTTGGCGAGCGAGCGATTGTTGGCAAGCCCCTATGCAACCTACTCGGCGGAGACTCTCTCTGAACTTTGCATCGTGCGCGCCGCGGCGGAAGCACATCAGCGCTATGGCGTGCAATGCATCAGGTTCTACGTCATTTCCAAGTGCGAGAATGTGTCCGACCTGCTCGAAGTCAATATCCTTCTGAAGGAAGCCGGGCTGTACCGCGGGCTAGGCAAGGCGTCGGCGGTGATCATGGCCGTGCCGCTGTTCGAGACGATCGCCGATCTGGAGGGGTCGGCAAAGATCATGCGGGCGTGGCTGGCACTGCCGGAAACCGAGGCCATTACCCGCGCCTTCGGATTTCAAGAAGTCATGGTGGGATATTCGGACTCCAACAAAGACGGCGGCTACTTAACCTCTGTTTGGAGCCTGCATCAAGCCACCCGCGAACTGGCTGCGGTTTTCGAAGAGTTCGATACCCCGATGGAAGTTTTTCACGGCCGCGGCGGCGCGGTTGGCCGCGGCGGCGGGTCGTCCTTCGCGGCAATCCGCGCACAACCTCATGGGACGGTGCGCGGCCGCATCCGCATCACCGAGCAGGGAGAGATTATCGCCGCCAAGTACGGCACCCGCGAAACCGCTGCCGCGAATCTGGACTCCATCGCCGCGGCAACCTTGCTTGCGTCCCTGGAGAACGCCGCCTTGTCCGCGCAAAGCGGCCAGCGCTTTGCGACCGCCATGCAAAGTCTTTCGCAAGAGGCGTTCCGCGCCTATCGTGCGCTGGTGTACGAGACGACAGGATTTCCGACGTTTTTCCGGCAAATGACGCCATTGCTGGAAATCTCGGAACTCAAGATCGGTTCGCGTCCGGCTTCGCGCACCAACTCGCAACGAATCGAGGATCTGAGGGCGATACCGTGGGTATTCAGTTGGGCGCAGGCACGGGTGATGCTGCCGGGCTGGTACGGTGTGGGCCAAGCGCTGCGCTCCGCCGACCACGGATTGTTGCGGGAAATGCTCGAGGCGTGGCCATTCTTTCGCGCCACGGTCGATAACTTGGAAATGGTGCTTTCCAAGTCGGATATGGGAATTGCAGCGCATTATCTCACGCTCGTCGAAGACCGGACGGGGGGTGAAGAGCTGTTCGGCCGGATTCGCGATATGTGGCTGGTCACCCACGACAGCCTGCTTAGGGTAACAGGCCAAACACGTCTACTCGAAAAGCATCCCGTGCTGGACGCCTCGATACGACTGCGCCTTCCTTATATCGAACCCTTGAATTTGCTGCAGGTCGAATTGCTGAAGCGCCATCGTGCGGGCGAAAAGGATCCGCGGGTCCGCGAAGGCATACAATTGTCGATCAATGCGATCGCCACCGCCCTTCGCAACAGCGGCTAGAGCATGATCGACGAGGACAATTCGTCAGCCGTGACGCAAGCATACGGCCGGCTTGCCGCGGCAGGCAGCGATGCCGAGCGCATCGTGGCGGCGGCAGCGCTCATCCTGACAATTTTCGATGATTTCTACCGACGGTTTCGCCAATACTCAGACAAAGCGAAACAGGCCTTTGAATCGATGGACCCCCACGCCTCCATCAACGTCAGCAAAGAACGTCTCGGTCTTTACACCCGCTACATCGCGCACCATGGGCCGAGGATCGGCGCCTGCTTCCCGGCTCTGTTCTCAGACTCATCCCTTTGGCTGGATCTGGACCGTTTGTTCGTCGCGATGATCGTCGATCGCTACGAAGCCGACATCGCCTTTAGTTTTGCCCATTCTGTGCGCCGCAATATCAACCATGGGCTCTGGAAGCCTGTCGCCTATTCATTTCCGCCGCCGAGCAGGCTGCGGGCTTTATCGATGGCGTCGGTCCATAGACGGCTGCCGGTGCACGGCCGCATAGATGAGGACTTATTGTGCGCGGCATTGCAGATACCGAACTTCTCAGTGCCGTACCGAGATCTCAAGGGCGATGCACAAAAGATTCGGCAACGCGTCGAGGAGTTGCTGCAGCAGGCACCGGACGCCGCCCTGCCTGTGGCGTTCGATGTGGTGGAGGCGGGATTTTTTCGCGACCGCAGCGCATTCATCGTCGGGCGATGGGTGTTTGCCGACGAACAAGTGCTGCCCCTCGTGGTCGCGTTGCTGAACGGCGCCGAAGGCATTTACGCCGATGCCGTGGTCCACAGCATCGCTGACATCCACGAATTGTTCAGCTCGACCTTGGCGAACCTGCACGTGACCACCGAGCTTTACTATCAGACATGCATGTTTCTCTTCAGCCTGATGCCGCGCCGTCCACTGGGTGAGCACTACTCGACCATCGGCTACAATCACGTTGGCAAGGTCGCGATCCTGAACGAGATCACAGCGCAATTGAATACCGGCGAGAAATTTCGGCGCTCTCCCGGCGTACCGGGCACGGTAGCGCTCGGCTTCACTTTCTCCTCATGCGCTTATCATCTGAAAGTCGTCCGGGACCAGCCGACAAAATCTTATAAATGGGGCGCCTTTCCCGGCGTGGCGGCGGTGATAGAGAAGTATCGCGTCGTGCACGAAATTAACAGAGCGGGGAGCATGTTGGACAACGTCATGTACTTCAATATGCGGCTGGATCGAAACATGTTTGACCCGGCACTCCTGGAGGAGCTGCGTTCCGAGGCGGCCGGCAGCGTGCAGGTGGTGGAAGAGGGCGTGTTTTTGCGGTCCCTGATCGTTCAGCTGAAAATTATTCCGCTGCCAGTGTATTTGGACGGCGCCGGCGAGAACGAGACGCGCTCCGTCATTGCTCGCCTGGGGCATTGCATTCGCAATAACGCGGCTACCAATATCTTCAACAAGGATTTGGATTCTCGCAACTACGGTGTCGGCCGGTATGGCCGCGTCTTTTTGTTCGACTATGATGCGGTGGAAAAATTGACCGATGTCAAGATCCGCACAAATTCGGACCGTGAACCGGGGGAGGACGGTGCGCCGGGCTGGTTTTTCGAAGACGGTGTTATTTTTCTTCCCGAAGAGCTCGAACACGGCATGCAATTCAGAAACGATTTTGCGCGCCGGTGTTTCCGCCAGGAGAATGCCGATCTTCTCACGGTCGAGTATTGGCAGGACGTGCAGCAAAAGCTGCAGCGCGGAGAGGTGCCTGCCTTAAGGGTGTATCCGGACAGCGCGAAACTCGATGCCGACGCCGCTTGAAAGCGAATATGGGCCCTGGAATCCCGGCATCGAATCGCAGATGCCCAAGGAATTGCTGCACTTGGCGACGATTTTTCGGAGCGAAAACGTTTTCACCAGTGTCGCCGGCGCCGCGGAATTGCGCAGTCTTACTGGTTTTGAACTGAGCGAGCTCGTGGTTTTTCGTCCTCAACGGTTGGCGCTTCATGAGCTTCTGATTCGGGTTACCGCGGACTTTGCGGTACCGGATGGAACGCGAATTGAGGATTTGGGCTTGAACTTTCGCGAAATCGCGCGGCTCTTGCTGTCAAGATATCTTGAACCACACATGGACTCGATTGTCGGCGTCTACGATCGCGCGCGTCGGGATGCCAAGAGAATTATCGATGCCGCGCTGTCGCGCCTCGGGCGCGGCTGGGGACCGGAGCAAATCGCCGCGTTCGAACAGTCGGCCGCCGCCACCGGCGACGCCATGGAGGCGGCGGCATACAAGTCCGTTGCGCGCACGATGTCCGCGCTCTTTACGACGCAAGGCCAGGCGTGGGGTACGAGAGATCTCATCGCGGCCATGGCAATCGACCTGGCCAGCAACCTCGCAGGCAGCGATTGCGTTGGACGTGCGATCGATCCCTTGCTGCGCCAAGCCGCGGGCGAACAAGGTTATACGCTGTTGCCGAAGCAAGAACACCCGGTCGTCATCAACACCAAAGGGCCGTCAGCGTCGGGCAAGAGTACCTTGCGGCCGCTGCTGAAAAAACTGGCGGGCGATATCGGCATTCAATGGGTGGACTTCGCCCTGATCAGTCCCGACATTTGGCGCAAACAGCTTCTCGACTACGCCTCGCTCGGCTCGGCCTATAAGTACGCCGGCGCCTTTACCTCGGACGAGCTGCAAATCGTCGATCAAAAGCTTGACCGCTACATGGCGAACAAGCATCGGCGCGGACAAATGTCGCATTTGTTGATCGATCGATTTCGTTTTGACAGCTTCGCGCCTGACTCCGACGAGGCGGGCAGCAATTTACTCACGCGGTTCGGCCAGTCTGTTTATTTGTTTTTCATGATTACGCCGCCCGAGATGCTGGTCGAACGTGCCTGGATGCGCGGCCTCGAGGTCGGCCGGTATAAAGCGGTCGACGACACGTTGGCGCACGCAGTCGAGGCATATTCGGGGATACCGGACGTGTTCTTTACCTGGATACATCGCAGCGATAAGCGCATTCAATTCGAGTTTTTGGATAACACCGTGCGTCTGGGCGAACGCCCTCGAACCGTCGCTTTTGGCGACAATGAAACGTTCAATGTATTGGATGTGAAGGGTACGCTCGACATACAACGCTATGCGCGCGTCGATGTGGATGCCGCGGCCGCGGAATTTTTGTACTCGGATGCGGCGCTGTTGGATCCGGAGAGGAACACGGAATTCTTGAAACGATGCGTGAAAGTCTTTCGCCGGGTCAACTTTGCCGATCAAGCCAGTGGCCGGGTGTACTTGCGCATTGAAAGCGGCAAGACCGTGTGGAAGGATGCCGCTGCATTTCAAGCGGCGATGATAAGTCCGGACACATTGGCGGGCATCCGGGCAGTCGCCGCCGACGCGTTCGCGGATTCAGCACCCGAAACACGACGCCAAGAGTATCTGGCGGGCGGCAACGATGCGGCCGCACTGCCCACGCTGGGGCAATGGGGCGCGCTAGCCTAGAAAGCCGCAGTGCCGATCGACATGGGCGGCTAGATCAAGCGTGTGCTGACGGGTAAGGCTCTCCGCCAATTCCGTTTCGCGCCGCTCGAGGGCCTCGATGATTTTCAAGTGATCAATGATGGAACGCGCGGCGCGATCCATTTGCGTGATGGTTGCGCGGCGAATAGCCCGGACGTGCAGCAGCAAATTCTTCGTCGCATCGATGATCGTTTGCGAGCCGCCCAGGGCGATGACAGCGGTGTGAAATGCTATGTTCGCATCGGAATACTCGCATAAGTGTTCCGACGGAGGCGAAGTCTGAAACCCATCGAATAAGTGGCGCAGCTTGGCAATTTCCTCGTCGCTCGCATTTAAGGTGGCGAGCCTTGCTGCCATGGACTCGAGCGCCGCCCACATTTGAATCATTTCGATCATCTCGCGCTTCGATTTTCGGATGATGTAGATACCGCGGCGCGGCACCGTGCGAATAAACCCTTCTTGCTCCAACAGCGACAGGGCTTCGCGTATGGGGGTGCGGCTGACGCCCAGCGCCTCCGTGAGCTGCCGCTCATCGAGGCGCAACTCCTGCTGAGGATCGTAGATATCGGTATCGGCGATAGCATTCTTTAGAAGTGCGTACGCTTGGTCACGTAGGCTGGTCGCGTTCAGCGGTGCAAGAGCCAACGGAGTGGCAGCTGTGGTGCGTTGAACGAGCGTCACGATTGAATTCATTATGCCTCTTAGATGCGTTTCAGCAGGGGTGCTTATGGATGTAGGACACCGGGCAGATATATTACATTGCAGCCGTCAAATCAAAGCTAATTAATGAGCCGGTCCGGGGCGCTCTGCCGGTCACACGCCGGTCGCCAAACCAGAATATCGCACGCACAAGCCACTTTGCTTGACACTCGGAAAGTCGTTCATATATGGTATACCACGAAAGCGATGCATGGCTGTTCTTTACTCGAATTCAGTATTCGAGCGTCGCTTTTGGGGGCACTAAAAGTGGATTACTCTCTGCGCAATCATTTTGCTTAAGTTAAAAGCAAAATTGACCTTCAAACCGGCGCCAACACGGAGAACTATAAAATGAGTCAAATCGAAACTTCTAAGTCACCGTTCGCGAATCCCTGGGTGCAATTAATCATAGGTGTGATCTGCATGGCCTGCGTGGCCAATTTGCAGTATGGCTGGACGCTATTCGTCAATCCCATCGATGCCAAGTATCACTGGGGACGCGCGGCGATCCAAGTTGCATTCACTCTCTTTGTACTGCTGGAAACGTGGCTGATTCCTGTTGAAGGCTACATGGTCGATCGTTTCGGGCCGCGCTGGGTTGTCATCACGGGCGCAATCTTGGTTGCCGCGGCATGGGTGCTGAATTCCTTTGCAAGCTCGCTGCCCATGTTGTATTTCGGCGCGGCACTTGGCGGTATCGGCACGGGATGTGTTTACGGCACCTGTGTCGGCAATGCGCTTAAATGGTTTCCCGGCCGACGCGGACTTGCGGCCGGCATCACCGCTTCCGGATTTGGCGCCGGTGCGGCGCTTACCATCGGTCCGATCAGGACCATGATTGAGTCGTCGGGCTACGAGCACGCGTTCTTGACGTTCGGGCTCATTCAGGGCGGCATTGTATTTGTCATGGCATGGCTGCTGTTGGTGCCGCCGCCGCAATTGGCGAACGCCGTCGTAAAACCCGCTCAAACGGCCCATGGCTACACGCCGACCGAGGTGTTGCGAAGTCCGGTGTTCTACGTGATGTACATCATGTTCGTGCTGATCGCCTCCGGAGGGCTCACGATGGCTGCGTCCATGGCGCCCATCGCGGACGACATGAAAATCGCCAAGGTTCCGGTCGCCCTGTTCGGTACGGTGATGCCCGCATTGGGGTTCGCGCTGTTTTTAAATCGAATTTTCGATGGCATTGGGCGTCCGTTCTTCGGATGGCTGTCCGATCAGATCGGCCGTGAATACACAATGGCCCTGGCGTTCTCGATCGGAGCCGTTGCGCTATTTACCTTGAGCCAATCGGCGTCCAGCCCGGTGGTGTTTGTGTTGGTTACCGCGTTGTATTTCGGCGTGTACGGCGAAATTTTCAGCCTGTTTCCCGCCACTCAAGGGGATACGTTCGGCTCGAAATATGCGGCGGCCAATGCGGGCATGCTGTACACCGCAAAAGGTGCCGGTTCGCTGCTGGTTCCAATCGCCGCCATCATCGCCAAGAATTACGGGTGGGGCGCGGTGTTTACGATCGGCGTGAGCTTCAACATCATCGCGGCGCTCTTGGCGCTCTTCGTGCTCAAGCCGATGCGGATCAAGCACTTTGCGAAGAGCCGCGCCGAATTCCCAACGTCGGCCACAACATCGGCCGCTACCCTAGCCGGACCGCGAACCACCTGAGGGTTCGCATCCACTCACGAATCTGGAGACACCATGGCAACCGCAAATCCCATATCAAGTCCGCCCAAGGCCACGACGGCTGAAGATACCTTGCAACGCAAGAGCCGCGATGCCAGCGTGGTCTCCGGCGGCCACCTGGTTGCGAAAGCGCTGAAAAATGAAGGTGTGGATACCATCTTCACGCTCTGCGGCGGACACATCATCGACATCTATGATGGTTGCGTCGATGAAGGCATTCGCATCATCGACGTTCGCCACGAGCAGGTGGCGGCGCACGCCGCAGACGGCTATGCGCGGCAAACGGGCAAGCTGGGTTGCGTGGTAACCACCGCAGGACCTGGCTGCACGAACGCCGTTACCGGCATCGCTACCGCGTTCCGTTCCGAGAGCCCGGTTCTGCACATCGGCGGCCAGGGTGCCTTGACCCAGCACAAGATGGGATCTCTGCAGGATTTGCCGCATGTCGAGCTGATGAGCCCGATCACCAAATTCGCCGCGTCGGTTTCCAGCACTGAACGCGTCGCGGACATGATTGCGATGGCCGCCCGCGAAGCATTTAACGGTGCCACCGGCCCGGTCTATTTGGAGATTCCGCGCGACGTTCTAGATCGCGAGGTGGATCTCACCAAGGCCGTTATTCCTCAACCCGGCAAGTATCGCGCGTCGACCAAGTCGGTCGGCGATCCGCGCGACATTGAAAAACTCGCAGATCTGTTGGTCAATGCCGAACGGCCGGCCATTCTATACGGACAACAAGTGTGGACGGCGCGCGGCCACAAGGAAGCGATTGCGCTTCTGCGCGGGCTCGATATCCCGGGCTACTTCAACGGCGCCAGCCGCGGGTTGTTGCCTCCCGGCGATCCGCATCATTTCGACCGCACGCGAACCCAAGCCTTCGCCAGCGCCGACGTGCTGGTGATCGTGGGAACGCCGTTCGATTTCCGCATGGGCTACGGCAAACGCATCAGCAAGGAGTTGAAGCTGGTGCAAATCGATATGGATTACCGCACCGTCGGCAAGAATCGCGACGTCGATTTAGGATTGGTGGGTGATCCGGGCGCGATCCTGGGGGCCGTGCTGGCGGCAGCATCGGGCCGTATCAAAGGCGATAAGCGCCAGGCCCGCCAGCAGTGGCTGAAGCAGCTCAGCGATGCCGAAGTAGTCGCGGGCGAGAAGCTCATGCCCTTGTTCAAGTCGAACAGCGTGCCGATTCATCCGTACCGGGTCGCGTTTGAACTGAATGAGTTTCTCGCCGACAACACTATTTATATCGGCGACGGCGGCGATGTGGTTACCATTTCCGCACAAGCAGTTCGGCCCCGCGGTCCGGGCCAATGGATGGATCCGGGTGCACTCGGTTCCTTGGGCGTGGGCACCGGCTTTGCAATCGCCGCTGGGCTCGCGAATCCTCAAAAGGAGGTGCTGTGCTATTACGGCGACGGCTCGTTCGGCATGACGGCTTTCGATATGGAGACGGCCAATCGATTTGGTGTCCCGTACATCGCCGTCATCGGCAACAACTCTGCCATGAATCAGATTCGCTACGGCCAGCTCGCCAAGTATGGCGAACAGCGCGGCAATGTCGGCAATCTGCTCGGCGACGTGCCGTTCGGAAAATTTGCCGAAATGCTGGGCGGATACGGCGAAGAAGTCCGCGATCCGGCGCAAATCGCTCCGGCGCTGCAGCGCGCCCGTGAGTCGGTGCAAAAACTTCGCAAGTCCGCTGTCATCAATATCTGGGTCGATCCGCGCGAGTACGCCCCGGGAACGAAAAACCAAACGATGTACAAGTAAGGCGTCAGGGAGTTTTCATGGCTAAGGCGTTAGACGGCGTCCGCATTCTCGATTTCACGCACGTGCAATCGGGACCGACTTGCACACAGTTGTTGGCGTGGTTCGGCGCCGATGTCATCAAGGTTGAAAAAGCCGGCGGCGGGGATATTACCCGTGAACAGCTGCGCGACATTCCGGATGTGGACAGCCTCTATTTTACGATGCTCAACCACAATAAGCGCTCGGTGACTCTGGATACCAAGAGCGAGCAGGGCAAGCAAGTACTCGAAAAGCTGGTCAAACATTGCGACGTGCTGGTCGAGAATTTCGCCCCCGGGGCGCTCGATCGCATGGGGTTCACCTGGGCGCGGATTCAGGAACTGAACCCGCGCATGATCGTCGCTTCGGTTAAAGGCTTCGGTCCGGGCCCCTATGAAGAATGCAAGGTCTACGAGAATGTGGCGCAGTGTGCCGGCGGCGCAGCTTCCACCACCGGATTCGACGACGGGCCTCCTCTGGTCACGGGTGCGCAGATCGGCGACAGCGGCACGGGGCTGCATCTGGCACTCGGAATCGTGACGGCCCTTTACCAGCGCAACACCACCGGCCGCGGACAAAAAGTCCTGACGGCGATGCAGGATGGCGTTTTAAACCTCTGCAGGGTCAAGCTTCGCGATCAGCAGCGGCTCGAACGCACGGGCGTGATGAAAGAATATCCCCAGTATCCCAATGGTAAGTTTGGCAGTGCGGTGCCCCGTGCCGGCAATGCATCGGGCGGAGGCCAGCCCGGGACCATCGTCAAGTGCAAGGGCTGGGAGACTGATCCGAATGCCTACTTGTACTTCATCGCCCAAGCGCCCGTGTGGAAAGAAATCTGTCAGGTGATCGGCAAGGAATCCTGGATTACGGATCCTGACTTCGCGACGCCGAACGCGCGGTTGCCGCGGCTCAAGGAGGTGTTCTTGACTGTAGAGGCCTGGACCTCCACCAAGACGAAATTCGAGGCCATGGCGCTGCTCAACGAGCACGACATTCCCTGCGGTCCGATCCTGTCGATGGAGGAACTCGCGCACGAGCCTTCACTGCGCAAGACAGGAACCGTCGTCGAGATAGACCATCCGAAACGCGGTAAGTATCTCACCGTCGGCAACCCGATCAAGATGAGCGATAGCCCAACCGAGGTCACGCGCTCACCTCTGCTCGGCGAGCATACCGATGAAGTGCTCGCGGAGTTGGGTTTTGCGCCCGCCGATGTCGCGGCGCTGCGATCGAAAAAAGTCATTTGATACGCGGGCGAGGTCGACGGCGTTGTGCCGCGAGCCTCAGCGCACCTTTCAGTCAAGGATATCCAAGTTATGTCATACGATAAGAACGCCGTCCGTAAAATTCTTGATCAGGCCAAGGCTGCCGGCCGCGAGGCATTGACTGCGCCGGAGGCGCGCGGCATTTGCGAGGCGTACGGGATCACCATCCCGAAAGAGGGCGTTGCGAGCTCAGCGGATGAGGCCGTCAAGCTTGCCTCCAGTATCGGCTTTCCCGTGGTGATGAAAATCGTCTCGCCGCAGATCCTGCACAAGACCGAGGCGGGCGGCGTCATCGTCGGGGTCAAGTCGGCAGAACAGGCCAAGGAGGCGTACGGCACCATCGTCGCTAATGCACGGAAATACGACGCCAAGGCCGAGATACTCGGCGTTCAAATCCAACAGATGCTGATGGGCGGTCAGGAGGTGATTATCGGGGCCGTGACCGATCCCGCATTCGGCAAGCTCGTGGCTTTCGGGCTTGGCGGCATTCTGGTGGAAGTTCTCAAAGACATCACATTCCGGCTGGCGCCCGCCACCAACGAGGATGCCTTGTCGATGCTCGACGGCATCCAGGCGGCGGAAATCTTGCGCGGTGTTCGCGGCTCAAAGCCCGTGGATCGGACGGCATTGTCCGGCATGATCGAACGAGTCTCCGCGCTGGTAGCGGACTTTCCCGAAATCTCAGAAATGGATTTGAACCCGGTGTTCGCGACCGACAAGGGTGCGACCGCAGCAGACGTGCGCATCGTGCTGAATTTCAATCCGCCGCCTCCTCGCGATCGTCCGAGCCAGGCGCAGATCGTTGAGAAGATGAACCGCATCATGAAGCCCAAGGCCGTGGCGGTCATCGGTGCTTCGAACGAGAACGGAAAAATCGGCAATTCCGTGATGAAGAATTTGATCAATGGCGGCTACACAGGGGAGATCTATCCGATCCATCCCAGCGCCGAGAACATCATGGGCAAGAAAGCCTATAAGAGCGTCAAAGACGTGGCGGCTCCCATCGATGTCGCCGTCTTCGCCATTCCCGCCAAATTTGTCGCGCAAGCATTGATCGAGGTCGGCGAGAAGAAGATCGCCGGCGCGATCTTGATTCCCTCCGGCTTCGCGGAGACCGGCAACGTTGCGGGCCAGCAGGAGCTGGTGGAAATCGGCCGCAAGTATGGTGTGCGCCTCATGGGCCCGAATATTTACGGGTTTTACTACACGCCCAGCAACCTATGCGCCACGTTCTGTACCGCATACGACGTAAAGGGCCACGCTGCCCTGTCATCGCAATCCGGCGGCATCGGCATGGCAATTATCGGCTTTTCGCGGTCCGCCAAAATGGGCGTCTCGGCCATCGTCGGCCTCGGCAACAAGGCGGATATCGACGAGGATGATTTGCTGACGTTTTTCGAACAAGACGACAACACCACCATCATTGCTCAGCACTGCGAGGATCTAAAGGACGGCCGTTCCTTTGCCGAAGTTGCCAAGCGAGTTTCGAAGAAGAAGCCCATTGTTGTCTTGAAGGCAGGCCGCACCAGCATGG
Organism: Gammaproteobacteria bacterium; assembly: GCA_034667905.1. Lineage (GTDB taxonomy): Bacteria > Pseudomonadota > Gammaproteobacteria > Steroidobacterales > Steroidobacteraceae > Bog-1198. The sequence goes on from JAXDQK010000055.1 coordinate 119,093, forward strand.
GTGCGCGAGCAGCGAGTTCGCACACCGGCGCGTTGGCCGGCAATGATAAAATCTACGAAGACGTGTTCAAGCAGTCAGGCGTGATACGCGCCCGATCGCTGCGCGACCTGCTGGAATTTGCGCGCGGCATCCCGGTACTGCCGACGCCCAAAGGCAACAACGTGGTCATCATCACCGGCGCAGGCGGCTCCGGCGTTCTGCTGTCGGATGCATGCGTCGATAATGGTCTTTCATTGATGGCGATGCCCGCAGACCTGGACGCCGCATTCCGTAAGTTCATTCCCCCCTTTGGCGCAGCGGGAAATCCGGTCGATATCACCGGCGGCGAACCGCCGAGCACCTATCAAAATACGGTACGTCTTGGCTTGCAGGACCCGCGCATCCACGCGTTGATCTTGGGCTATTGGCACACCATCATCACACCTCCCATGGTGTTTGCGAAGCTAATGGCCGAAGTGGTTGCCGAGATGCGCGCCAAGGGCATTGAGAAGCCGGTAGTCGCCTCGCTCGCCGGGGATGTCGAGGTAGAAGAGGCGGCGGAATATTTGTATCAGCATGGGATTCCGGCCTATGCCTATTCCACGGAAATCCCCGTGGCGGTTTTGGGTGCGAAATACAAATGGGCACGCGGCGCCGGCTTGATTCCGAAGGAATGATCGCCGGCTGCAAATAGCCGTGTAGGACGCGGCCTCATCGAAACGCGGCCGCCAGGCGCGTGCAACAGTGAAGGTAGCAGTTCAAACTGAGGCTTTCTGTTCGAAACAGGCGGTGGCGGTACATGAAGGTAGCGATCATCGGAGTGGGTGCCATCGGCGGTTACGTCGGGATCCGGCTTGCACTGGCCGGAGAAGACGTGACTTTCATTGCGCGCGGGGCGAATCTCGAGGCACTGCGCACCTGCGGTATCCGGATGGTCAACCCGGATGGTTCCGAGGAGGCGGTGCCGCGAGTGAAGGCCACCGACAACTATGCCGAGGCGGGCCCCCAGGACGTGGTCGTGCTGGCATTGAAGGCGCATCAGGTCGAGGCGGTCACGAGCGAAGTGCCGAAGCTGTTCGGCCCCAAGACCGTCGTGATTCCAATGCAGAACGGCATACCCTATTGGTACTTTCACGGTCACCCCGGCCCGTTCGCGGAATCGCGCGTGCAAAGTGTCGATCCCAGCGGAGCCATCTACGAGAACATCCCGTGTGAGCGCGTCATCGGCTGCGTGGTCTATCCGGCCGCCGAGTTGCTTGCACCGGGCGTCATCAAGCATGTTGAGGGAAATCGCTTTCCGGTGGGCGAGCCTGACGGCTCAACCAGCGAACGCGTGTCGCAGGTGGCGCAATGTTTCATCGGCGGCGGAATGCAGGCGCCGATCTTGAGCGACATCCGTTCCGAAATCTGGTTAAAGCTGTGGGGGAATCTGACATTCAATCCCATCAGTGCGTTGTCGCGGGCGACATTGGCGGGCATTTGTCAATATCCGCCAAGCCGCGCTCTCGCGGCGGCGATGATGGAAGAAGCGCAGTGCGTTGCCAATCAATTAGGCGTGAAATTCCGCGTTTCGCTGGAGAAGCGGATCGCAGGCGCGGAGAAAGTAGGCCACCACAAAACCTCCATGTTGCAGGATGTCGAAGCTGCCCGTACATTGGAAGTCGACGCGCTGCTCGGTTCAGTCGTGGAACTGGCGCGTCGCACCAACACACCGACTCCGCATATCGATACGGTATATGCGTTGACGAAGCTTCTCGCCAAGACGTTAGAGGAAGGAAGACAGTAATGCGGAGTTCAAATCCATGAATGTTCACGAGTATCAGGGCAAGGAGATCCTGCGCAAGTTCGGCGTCGCGACGCCGCGCGGATTCCCCTGCTTTTCAGTGGCGGAAGCGGACGCCGCGGCGCGAGAACTTGGCGGAAAAGTCTGGGTGGTGAAAGCACAAATCCACGCCGGCGGCCGCGGCAAAGGCGGCGGCGTCAAAGTGGCCAAGTCGCTGCAAGAAGTCCATGATTTTGCCTCAACAATCCTCGGCATGACGCTTGTAACCCATCAAACGGGCCCCGCAGGCCGGTTAGTCAAGCGATTGCTGGTCGAAGAAGGCGCGGACATCCGCAAAGAGCTGTATGTCGGCATGGTGGTTGATCGCGCGACCCAACGCGTGACCCTCATGGCGAGTTCGGAAGGCGGCATGGAGATCGAAGAGGTCGCCGCGAAACATCCTGAGAAAATACACAAGGTCGCCATCGATCCGGACACTGGTTTGACCGAGAGCCAAGCCGCGGAGATTGCGCGCAAGATAGGCGTGCCGGACGCTTCGGTCGCGCAGGCCTGCAAATTCATGCAAGGGCTGTACCGGGCTTTCGTCGAGTGCGATGCATCACTTGCGGAAATAAACCCATTGATCGTTACCGGAAAGGGAGACGTCTTGGCGTTGGATGCTAAATTGAATTTTGATTCGAATGCCTTGTTCCGGCATCCGGACATCGTCGCGATGCGAGATTTGGATGAAGAGGATCCGGCGGAAGTCGAAGCCTCCAAGTTCGATCTGTCGTACATTTCCTTGGGCGGCAATATCGGATGTCTTGTCAATGGCGCCGGCCTCGCAATGGCAACCATGGATACCATCAAGCTGTTCGGCGCAGAACCTGCCAACTTCCTCGACGTCGGCGGCGGCGCCACGACGCAGAAGGTGACTGAAGCATTCAAGCTGATGCTGAAGAATCCGGCGGTCAAGGGTATTTTGGTGAATATCTTTGGCGGAATCATGCGCTGCGACACCATCGCCGAAGGCGTAATAGCGGCAGCAAAAGAAGTGAAGCTCAGCGTACCGTTGGTGGTACGGATGAGGGGTACCAATGAGGATTTAGGCAAAAAAGCTCTCCAGGAGTCCGGGCTCCCGATCATTTCCGCGGACACCATGGCGGATGCCGCCAAAAAAATTGTCGCCGCGGTAAACGACAGGCAGGTGAGGCCAGCATGAGTATTTTGATCGACAAGAATACCAGGGTGATGACCCAAGGCATCACGGGAAAGACCGGCGCGTTTCACACACACCTTTGCCGCGAGTATGCGAACGGCAAAGAGTGCTTCGTAGCCGGCGTGAATCCGACCAAGGCAGGAGAGAATTTCGAAGGCATTCCCATTTATGGAACCGTGCGTGAGGCAAAAGAGCAAACCGGCGCGACTGTCTCGGTGATCTATGTGCCTCCGCCCTTCGCGGCCGGCGCCATCGATGAGGCTGTGGACGCCGAACTCGATTTGGTTATCTGCATTACTGAAGGCGTGCCGGTGCGCGACATGATCGCAACTCGCAACCGCATGCGCGGCAAGAAAACACTTCTGGTGGGCCCCAATTGCCCCGGCGTCATTACCCCCGATGAGATAAAGATCGGCATCATGCCCGGACACATTCACAAAAAGGGCCGCATCGGCGTTGTTTCCCGTTCCGGTACGCTTACCTACGAGGCGGTGGGTCAATTAATGGATCTGGGTTTGGGGCAGTCGACCTGCGTCGGCATCGGAGGCGATCCGGTCAACGGTTTGAAGCATGTGGATGTGATGCGCCTATTCAATGATGACCCTGAAACCGATGCGGTGATCATGGTGGGGGAAATCGGCGGCGATGACGAAGAGACTTGCGCGCGGTGGATCAAGGCTTATATGAAGAAGCCCGTCGTGGGCTTCATAGCAGGCGTCACCGCGCCGCCGGGTAAGCGCATGGGCCACGCCGGCGCCATTATTTCCGGCGGTAAAGGCACGGCTAACGAGAAGCTTGCCGTCATGGAGGAGTGCGGAATCAAGACCACGCGCAATCCTTCTGAAATGGCGGCACTGCTCAAGTCGGTGTTGTAGCGGTGGCTAAATGGGCGCGGTTTCGAACAAGCGACCGCGTCGGATTTGGCACGCTCGAGCAAGAGAGCTTGCTCGAGCACGAGGGGGACATGTTCGGCGCGCCGCGCTCCAACGGAGTTAGGCTTGCGCCGGGCGCCTTTACCTTGCTGAGCCCGTGTGCGCCAAGCAAGATCGTGGCGCTGTGGAACAATTTTCATGCACTCGCCGCCAAGATCGGCAAAGCGTCCCCGCTGCACCCGTTGTTTTTCATCAAGTCAGCGACTTCTGTCATCGGCACCCGTGAGCCAATCAGGCGGCCCAATGGATATGCAGGCAAGATCGTGTTCGAGGGCGAATTGGGCATCGTGATTGGAAAAGAGGCGAGATCGGTACCGGTGGACAAAGCCTCCGAGCACATCTTCGGCTACACCTGCGTCAATGACGTGACCGCAATCGATCTGTTGTCCGAGAATGGCGATTTTCCGCAGTGGACTCGATCGAAAAGTTTCGACACTTTCGGCTGCATCGGTCCGGTCATCGCCACGGAGCTGCAAAGCGCTGCCGCAAATTTGATCACCCGGCTCGACGGGGTGGAGCGGCAGAACTATCAACTCGCCGACATGATTTTCCCTCCGCATGAATTGGTCAGCCTGATTTCTCGCGATGTCTCTTTGCTGCCCGGCGATGTCATCGCTTGCGGAACCTCTCTGGGCGTTGGGTCAATCAAGGAAGGGGCGACGATTGAAGTCGACATCGACGGAGTCGGCTGTCTCTCCAATACGCTTGCGCCGCCCGCCCGCTAAAGAATTGCTGCGCCGGATGTTCGATGCGGCCATCGCATCCGCGCAGCCCGCCGTTTGTATTCCGCCTCATCTTCCCAACCCCCCGGCCGGCCGAACCATCGTCGTGGGCGCGGGAAAGGCCTCGGCCGCGATGGCGAGGGCGGTGGAGGATGTTTGGCAGGGGCCGTTGTCGGGGCTGGTAGTTACTCGCTATGGGTACGGCGTGCCGTGCAAACAGGTGGAAATTGTCGAAGCGGCACATCCGGTTCCGGATGCGGCTGGAATGCGCGCCGCGCAACGGATTCTGCAGCTTGTCCAGAATTTGAACGAGGACGACTTGGTGTTGTGCCTGATTTCCGGAGGAGGTTCGGCATTGATGCCGCTGCCGGCGGCGGGACTGACGCTTGAGATGAAGCAGGATGTGAGTCGTGCATTACTGACATCGGGCGCCACAATCAGCGAGATAAACTGCGTTCGACGGCATCTATCCGCCATCAAGGGCGGTCGACTGGGCGCCGCCTGTTTTCCCTCTCAAGTAGTAACCCTGCTGATCTCCGACGTGCCGGGCGATCGTCCGGTCGACATTGCATCGGGGCCCACCGTGCCCGACCCTTCCACCTCGGCAGAGGCGCTTGGCATCGTCCGCCGATATGGGATCGAGTTGCCGCGCCAAGTGCTTGAACTCCTCGAGGGCGGTGGCGGTGAATCCGTCAAGCCAGGCGATCCGCGGCTCGCGCGTGCCAGCGTATGTACCATCGCGGCCCCGCAAATGGCGCTGGAAGCGGCCGCCGCAGTGGCGCGCGACGCGGGCGTGCCGGCGTATATCTTGAGCGATGCCATCGAAGGCGAAGCGCGTGACGTCGGCAAGGTATTGGCCGCGGTGGCTTTGCAAGTCGCCGCGCGCGACCAACCTCTTGGCGCGCCATGCATCTTGCTCTCCGGAGGCGAAACAACCGTGACGGTGCGCGGCAGCGGCCGAGGCGGCCGCAATGTCGAGTTTCTATTATCCCTCGCGATCGCGCTCGACGGGCAGTCGCGTATACACGCGCTGGCCGGCGACACCGACGGCGTCGACGGTCAAGAAGAAATCGCCGGCGCCTACGTAAGCCCCGATTCTTTGACGCGCGCCCGCTCGCTCGGGTTGAAACCAAGGGACATGCTGGATCGCAACGACGCCCATCGATTCTTCGCCGCGCTCGGAGACTCTGTGATCACGGGCCCCACCTTGACTAACGTCAATGATTTCCGTGCCATCCTCATCGAGAGTGCCCGCTAGGATACGCACTGAAGGGCGATGATCATGCGGTAATCTGGTAGGCTTTAATTTGCATGGAAACGCCGCTGACACCCCTGGAATTCGCGCGCCGCGCGCGCAAGCTGCACGGCGTGCGCGACGCCGTGGTCGATCGGAATTTGCGCTTCACGTATGCCCAGTTCGGCGGCCGATGTGATCGATGGAGCGCCGCCCTCGCCAGTCTCGGCGTAGGCAAGGGCGATCGGGTTGCCACGATCGCGCCCAATACGCATCAGCATCTGGAGCAATTCTACGCGATACCGCAACTAGGGGCCGTCATTGTGCCGATCAATTTCAGGTTGTCGGCCGACGATTTCGTATATGTCGCTTCGCATAGCGGCGCCAAGGTGCTGTGCGTGCACGGCGACTACTTGGGATTGGTCGACAGCGTCCGCGCGCGCATGCCGCAGGTTCAACACTTCGTCGCCTTGGAGGGAACTAAAGACGGCTGGCTCTCCTATGAGTCGCTGCTGCACGACGCCAACGAGTCGTACGAGTTGCCGGACATTGCCGAAACGGATCTGATCGCGATCAACTATACCAGTGGTACGACATCGCGCCCGAAAGGCGTCATGATCACGCATCGCAACGCATGGATGAATTCGGTCGGCAGCCTCGTGCACTGGCCGTTGACACCCGCGGATCGCTACTTGTGGACGCTGCCGATGTTCCACGCCAACGGCTGGACTTTCGTATGGACGGTGACCGCCGCAGGCGCAACGCATGTATGCCTGCGCGCCGTCGATGCGGCCGGCATTTATGAACACGTGCGCCGCGAGCGCATCACCCACCTTTGCGCTGCGCCTACCGTGCTTATCGCCATCGCGAACGGGCCTGCCGATCAACGCGGCCAATTGCCCCGTGGCGTACGTGTGATCACCGCCGGGGCGCCGCCGGCCGCGGCAACCATCGAACGCCTGGAATCTGAACTCGGCTGGGACGTGACGCAGGTTTACGGTCTCACGGAAACAGCGCCGTTTATCAGCATTTGCGAGCCTCTGCCTGAGCATGCGGTGCTCTCGAGCGCTGCGCGCGCCACGCAGAAAGCTCGTCAGGGCGTCGAATTGATCACCTCTGGGGAAGTGCGTGTGGTGGACGCCGACATGCGGGACGTTCCGTGGGACGGTGCAACCATGGGCGAAATCGTCGCACGGGGAAATGTCGTGATGCGCGGCTATTATAATGATTCTCAAGCGAGCGCGGCGGCATTTGCCGGCGGGTGGTTTCACTCAGGCGACGGTGCAGTCGTACACCCTGATGGCTACATCGAGATCAAGGATCGCTTCAAAGATGTCATCATCAGCGGTGGGGAAAACATCTCCTCGATCGAGGTCGAGGGGGCGTTACTGAGGCATCCCGTCGTGCTCGAAGTTGCGGTGGTCGGTATGCCGCATGAGAAGTGGGGCGAATCACCGCATGCATTCGTGGTTTTGCGCGCCGGTGCCACGGTGAGCGAAGCCGAGCTGCATGAATTCGCCCGCGGCGCGCTGGCGCATTTTAAAGTTCCCGCGGCATTCCATTTCGTGAACGAGTTGCCGAAAACCGCCACCGGCAAGATTCAAAAATTCGTGCTGCGCGGCCGGCGCGCTGCGATAATGCCTCAATAGGTAAAGTTTACTCTTGACGACAGCTCACTTCACCGACGCCGAACGAAAGATCACCATTATCGGTGTCATGATCGTGTTTCTGCTGTCGGCCTTGGACCAAACCATCGTGTCCACGGCCATGCCGGTGATCATCAGCCAATTGCATGGTCTGGAGCTGTACTCTTGGGTGACTACTGCATACCTCTTGTCCTCGACCGTGATGGTGCCGGTGTGGGGTAAGCTCGGCGATCTCTACGGTCGAAAGCCTGTGCTGCTGATCGGCATCGGGCTGTTCCTATTTGGCTCGTGGTTGTCGGGACTCGCGGGGGAATTCGGCACGCTGCCCCTGTTGGGCGGCGGCATGGTGCAGCTGGTCGTGTTCCGCGCCATCCAAGGTCTGGGCGGCGGCGCGCTATTTACGACGGCCTTCGCCATCATTGCGGATCTGTTCCCGCCCCGAGAGCGCGGTAAATTCGCCGGATTATTCGGCGCTGTGTTTGGTGTCGCGAGCGCCGTGGGTCCCTTGCTCGGCGGCTATTTTACCGATCACGGCACGCTGAGCATCGGAGGCCACGTTGTCGAGGGGTGGCGATGGGTGTTTTATCTGAATCTGCCGGTGGGTCTGGTGGCGCTCTTCATGGTCATTGCGAAGATGCCCAAACTCTCACACGCGGCCAAGGGAAGCATTGACTACTTGGGCGCGGTGTTGATCGCCGCGGCTTGCGTACCGCTGCTGCTTGCGCTGACATTCGGCGGCCAGAAATATACCTGGGACTCTTCGACGGTGCTTGGTTTGCTCGCGATGTTCCTCGTTTGCACGGTTCTGTTCGTGATCGTCGAGAAAAGGGTCAAAGACCCGATCATTCATATGGAGCTGTTCCACAACAAGGTATTTGCCTGGGCCAACATCGCCGGTTTCTTCTCTTCGATGTCTTTTCTCAGCGTGGTGGCGTTTTTGCCGCTGTTCATGCAGCTGGGCCAGGGTGTTCAAGCCACTACCAGCGGGCTTTCTACCTTGCCTCTGATGCTGGGCCTGATCGTCGCGGCGACCATCAGCGGCAGGTTGGTTACCCGCACCGGCAGGTATAAGCCTTTCATGCTGTTCGGAATGGCCGTGGTCTTGATTGCGACTTTCTTGATGAGCCAAATGAGTTATCAGACTACGCGGCTCGATTTGAGCTGGCGAATGGCGTTACTCGGTATCGGACTCGGCCCGCTGCAGAGCCTGTACGGCGTGGCCATACAAAATGCGGTACCGATGGATCGGATCGGCGTGGTGACCAGTGCCAATCAGTTTTTTCGCCAAATCGGCTCGACGGTGGGCGTGGCGGTATTCGGCACGCTGCTGACCACCAACCTGAATGCCAAGCTCAACGCTTGGTCAGCTTCCGCGGGACTACCGGCTATGAGCCTATCCACGCTGCGCAACTTGTCGGTCGATGCCCAAATTCATTCAGGCGTGATGCATCTTCCGCAACCCATCCGCATGCTGATTGCTGATTCGGTTACGCATGTTTTTCGTCTTAGCATCGTCGTGGTCATCATTGCGCTAGGCGCGTCCTTGATGATTCCCGAATTGCCGATGCGCGCACGGCCTGCGGTGCCGCCGAAGGATGCAATTCCCGCGGAAGCGCACGTCTGATCAAGAAAGCGGCTTGCGCCGCTTTCGCGGCTTTACCTGCTTAGGTTTGCCGTATTTCAGCCGTAAGGCATAGTTGCCTCCGATGACGAAATCGCTCCAAATCTCAGCCGCTCTGTGCGCGGCAATGCCGCTGCTGCGAAGCGCGCGAACGGACAAAATCGGCGCGTTGACTGTCATTATCGAACATACTCGCGCGACCTCCTGAGGAACGCCGTACTCCTCCACGCATCGTTTTGCGAAGTAGTCCATGATGACGCGGCGCTCGTCGCGGTCTTGTCTCTTGGCCAGCCCGGCGATCGAACGATCGCTCGCCAGCAACCGCATGATCGGTCCGCGCTCATACAGGTATTCCATCGTACGCAGGTTTGAGCGGTGAATGACTTCCTCGTATGCCGCGTTTTTCGGCAGCACGTCGAGACCGCGTCCGCGCAAAAACCGGTATTCGCGCTCAACCAATGCCTTGAAGAGATTCGCCAGCTTGGGAAAATACCTATAAATGAGCGGTTTGCTGATGCGAGCCTCGACTGCAACCAGCTCGAGGGTGCAACTGGATAGGCCGCGGCTGACGATGAGCGCCACGGCGCTGTCCATGATTTGCTCGCGGCGTTGATTGGGCGACATGCGCTGCGCGCGCTTTCGAAGGGACATAGGCTTTTTGTTCTCCCGCAATGATCGAGTATTGACTTTTTTTCTACATTCTACGCCAGTCGCGACCGGTAGAAAGATTCACACGTATAATCTAATGCAGTTACTCACGTATGGATCAATCCTTTGAAAAACGCCAAGCGATTGTTTGCAGCAGTGTCCGTACTCGCGATTTCCGCCTGGTTGAGCGCCGCTGCGGTCGATTTTGGCCCCTCCAATCCATTCTATGCTCCGAGCTCCTTGCCGTTTTCCGCCCCGCCGTTCGATAAGATTCGCGACGAGGACTATCAACCGGCCATGGAGGCCGGGATGGCGCAACAGCTTGCCGAAATTCGCCAAATCGCGGATAACCCAGCACCGGCGACCTTCGAAAATACCTTGGTAGCCATAGAGAGGAGCGGCCGATTGCTCGCCCGAGCGGCTGCGGCATTCAACGGCGTGAGCCAAGCAAACACCAACCCCGTGCTGCAGCAGGCGAAGACGGCTCTGGCACAGCAGCTTGCCGCGCACGAGGATGCCATCCGACTGAATAAAAAGCTGTTCGAGCGCGTAGGCGCCATCTATCAAAAGCGCGCATCACTCAAGCTTGATCCGGAGTCGCTGCGGCTGCTCGAGCGGGAATATGATCAGTTCAGACATTTCGGGGCAAACCTGGCCGAACAAGATAAGGAGCAGCTGAAGAAACTCAATAAGGAATCCTCGTCGCTGTCGGATGAATTTACAAAGAAATTGCTGGAAGCCACCAAAGCCGGTGCGTTCCTGACAGAAGACAAGGCCGCACTCTTGGGACTCAGCGATGCGCAGTTGGCGGCGGCGCTGCAGGCCGCCGGGGGGCGCAACGCCAAGGGATACCTCATCCCGCTGCAGAACACCACGCAGCAGCCGGTGCTGACATCCTTGAGCGCGCCCGCTACACGGCAGAGCATTTTTAATAATTCTTGGAACCGTGCGGAGCGGGGCGATGGCAACGATACGCGGCGAATTATCGCGCGCCTGGCGCAGCTGCGCGCTCAGCGGGCCCAATTGCTCGGCTTCCCCAGCCATGCCGCCTGGAAACTCGAGGACCAGATGGCCAAGACGCCCGAAGCGGCGCTTAAGTTCATGGACGCGCTCGTGCCGGTGGCGACCGCCAAGGCGGTCAGCGAGAGCAAGGATATTCAAGCAAGCATCGATGCCCAGCATGCCGGATTCGCGCTTGAACCGTGGGATTGGGATTTCTACGGCGAGCAAGTGCGTAAGGCCAAATATGATCTGAACGACGCCGAGATCAAGCCTTATTTCGAACTAGGCAATGTGCTGCAGAACGGCGTTTTTTTTGCCGCTACCGAACTATATGGGATCAGCTTCAAGGAAAGGCATGATATTCCCGTGTACCAGTCCGATATCCGCGTCTTCGAAGTCGATGATGTCGGGGGTAAGCCGCTGGCGCTTTTTTATTGCGATTACTTCAAGCGCGATAACAAGAATGGCGGCGCATGGATGTCGGAATTCGTCGGGCAATCGAAGTTGCTCGGCACCTTGCCGGTGATCTACAACGTCGCCAATTTGCCGAAACCCGCGCCCGGCGAGCCGGCGCTCATCAGTTTCGATGACGTCACCACCATGTTCCATGAATTCGGCCACGCGCTGCACGGCATGTTTGCCGATACCCGTTATCCGAGACTTTCGGGCACCGCGACCGCACGCGACTTTGTCGAGTTCCCGTCGCAGTTCAATGAACACTGGGCGATTTACCCCGCGGTGTTCAATCACTATGCCAAGCACTTCAAGACCGGGGCTCCCATGCCTGGCGCATTAGTGGAGAAAATCAAGAAAGCGAAGAATTTTGCAGAAGGATACGCTTTAACCGAACTGTTGGCGGCGGCCGAGCTTGATATGCAATGGCACCTGCTGCAGGCCGATTTGCCCCTGCAGGACCCGGACGAATTCGAGAAGCAGGCACTGGCGAGAACCCATTTGGATTTGCATGCGGTGCCGCCGCGATATCGTTCCAGCTATTTCAGCCATATCTGGTCTGCCGGTTATTCCGCCGGGTACTACGCCTACCTGTGGAGTCAAATGCTGGACGACGACGCCTACCAATGGTTCGACGATCACGGCGGCTTAACGCGTGCGAACGGCGACCGATTCCGCAAGATGGTGCTATCGAGAGGCAATACCGAGGACCTCTCAGCGATGTACCTTGCGTGGCGCGGCAGAGCGCCGAGCATCGACGCCATGATGAAATACCGGGGTTTGACCGCGCCCTAGGAGGCTCCTGGCACGCACGGCGCCTCATTGTCCGACGCCGGCGAAACCTTTGCCCTGTGCGACCAGCTGTTCGAGCAGCGGGGACACCTTGAGCCACTTGCCGCCTGTCTCGGCGCTGTATTTCTGGAGTTTTTCCAGCGCCGTTTTCAGGCCCACTTCGTTTTCGGCCCAGAACATCGGTCCGCCGCGGTAAGCGGGGAAACCGTACCCGTATAAATAGACGATGTCGATGTCGCTGGCGCGATAGGCGACTCCTTCGCTCAAGACCTCACAGCCCACATTCATGAGCGCTAGAAAGCAGCGCTCCACAATCTCCTCGTCGGTGAATTGTCGGCGCGCAATGCCATACTCTTTTGAAACCCTTTCGATGACCTCGGCGGCCACAGGTGAGGGCCGCGGCGTGCGATCGCCCGGCGCGTAATCGTAGTACCCCGCTTGAGTTTTTTGGCCCAGCCGGCCCATCTCCACCAATAAGTCTGCAGAGCGGGTAACACGCCCATCGAAGGTCGATGGATCGCGGTCCTTTCGTGATTTGTAACCCACATCCAGGCCCGCCAAATCGCTCATCTGGAGCACGCCCATCGGCATGCCAAAGGTTCGTAAGGCAGCATCGACTTGTTCCGGCGCGGCGCCCTCGAGCACCATCAAGGATGCCTGGTACGCATACCCGCCCAACATCCGGTTGCCGATGAAGCCATCCCGGTTGCCGCAGACCACGCCAACCTTGTTGATGCGTTTGGCGATATCGACTACCGTCAGCAGCACATCTTGCGCGGTCCTGGCGCCGCGCACGATTTCCAGCAACCGCATGACGTTTGCAGGAGAGAAGAAATGCATGCCGAGAACATCGCTCGGCCGCGAGGTTGAATCGGCGATTTCATCGATAGAAAGGTACGAGGTATTCGAAGCCAAAATGGCGCCCCGTTTAGCGGCCTTATCGAGCTTACCGAATACGTCTTTCTTGATCGCCATGGTTTCAAAAACGGCTTCGATGATCAAATCAGCCTCGCCCAAAGCGTCATACGAGAGCGTTGGCTTCAGCAATTCCATGCGTTGCTGGACTTGCTCCACGGTCAGTTTGCCTTTCGAGGCCGTGTTGTCGTAATTCTTGCGAATGACGCCGACACCTCGGTCCAGCGCTTCCTGTTTCATTTCCAGCAGCGTGACCGGAATGCCGGCATTCAAAAAATTCATCGCAATGCCGCCACCCATCGTGCCGGCGCCGATGATAGCCACCGACTTGATGTCGCGCTTACGTGTATTCTTGTCGAGATTCGGCACATTTGACGCCTTGCGTTCCGCGAAGAACACATGCTGCAGTGCCTTGGCTTGACTGCTGTGCAGGCACTGCAAAAATAACTCCCGCTCGCGCGCCATGCCTTTCTCAAAGGGCAGCGTTGCGGCCGCTTCCAAGGCATCGACGATTCGCTGCGGCGCGAACAGAACTCTCTTTTCCTTCGCTATGCGCTTGCGAGCTTCGTCAAAGAATCCCGGCGCAAGATTTCCCGCAGCCACATGAATATCTCGAATCTTGCGCAAAGGCGCCTTCTGCGCGATCAGGTGGCGCGCGTAGTCGATCGCACCCTCGAGCAGGTCCCCATCGATGATTTTGTCGATCACGCCGGCTTTGGCGGCCTGAGTGGCGGATATGGGATCGCCAGAAACAATGATGCCGAGCGCCGCCTCGACACCGATCAAGCGCGGCAGTCGCTGCGTGCCGCCCGCGCCGGGCAGCAATCCAAGCTTCACTTCCGGCAGGCCTACTTTCGCCGCGGCAACGGCCACGCGGTAATGACAGGCGAGGGCGACCTCCAAGCCCCCGCCGAATGCCGTGCCATGAATGGCGGCGACAATCGCCTTGCCGGAACTCTCGATCGAGGTGATCGCATCGTGCAGACTCGGCGACAACGCAGGCTTGCCGAACTCGGTGATATCGGCGCCCGCCATGAATGTGCGCCCCTCGCATGCGAGGACCCCGATTTTTACTTCATCATCCTGGGCGAGCTTTGCGACACCATCGATAATTGCCGCGCGCACACCGACGCTGATGGCGTTGACCGGCGGATTATTTATCCAAATGATGCCTACATCGCCGCGCTTTTCGAACCTACCTTGCATGAATTACTCCGGTTGAATGACACAGTCTATCAAAGCGTCCACTGGCTCGATGATTCGCGGGTCCCCGCGCTGCGAATACAACGCAGCCACCTCATGCGCGCGCCGCTGCATGACAAGCCGCTGGTTGATGGAGCGCTTGTCGGTGATCTCGCCGGCTTCCGCGGACGGCGGGTCCTTCAATATCAACAGGCGCGCGATGGTGTCGGCGCTGCCCTGGCGGGCGCGATTGAATAGGGCGAGCTTCTCCGCGAGGCCGTTGCGTAATAGTGCCTCATCCGGCATCGTTTGCCACACCAACGCCCCCAACCAAGGGTGATCGGGCGCGCATATGACGGCATCGCTGATAAAGGGCTGCAAGGCTTCGACCAAATCACGGCGCACGATACTTGCCTGCACCCAGGTTCCAGACAACAGCTTAAAGTCCTCCGCGGTGCGTCCGGCGAACTCAAGCCCCTCGATGGGCCGCTCTGGGTCTGCCCAACGAACGGCATCGCCGGTCAAGAAGAAGCCTTCCTCATCGAAGGCCTCCGCGTTCAAGGCGTCCGCTTTGTAATAGCCGCTCATGATGTTCGGCCCTTTTATCCGCAGTTCCATCCGGTCACCCGTGGGCACGAGCTTCAGGGTCACGCCCGGCTGCGGAAGACCGAGCAGCCCGGTGCGGTGCGTGTTCCAATAAACCGCGATTCCGGTAGCCGTAGTCTCGGTCATGCCCCAGCCCGTACCGAACGGCAATTGCTCCCCCAGTTGCTGGACGGTCACCCTTTGCATGCGCTCCCAAATTGGCCTGGGAAGCAAGGCCCCTCCATAGCCAAGGCCGCGCATATTCTTGAAAAACTTTGCTCGCAAGTCCGCGTCGCGTTCCAGTGCCACGGCGAGCGCTCCGAATGCCGCGGGCACGCAGCCAAAACTGCTAGGCGATATTTCCCTCAAGTTCTCCAAGGTTACCTCGAAGAGCCCGGGCACGGGACGGCCGCCATCGATGTACAGCGTGCCGGCCAGCGCAAGAACATTGTTGAACTGAGCGTTGCCGCCAAAGGTGTGATGCCACGGAAGCCAATCGACGATGGTGTGTACTCGGTCGGGATTAAACGGTTCACTGACCAGACGAATCATCTGCACCGAGGCGCCAATGTTGCCGTGGGTATTGATGACGCCTTTGGGCCGGCCGGTGGATCCGGAGGTGAGAAGAATTTTCGCGGGCGTGTCGTCGCTGATCAGCAGGCGGCGGACTGCGACCGCGGCCTCATCGACTTCTCGGAGCAGTTCAGAGAAATCATTTCCGGCGATGATGAGTCGACCGGGTGCCTTTACATATTCGAGCGCCGGCGCATAACGATGCGCGTCGCCGGCATACACCATCGCCGGCTGCGTCAGCTCGATTGCGTATCCTAATCGTGAAAGTTCATGGCCGAAAGAATAGGTCGGCGAGACAGGCACCACGGCCACGCCGGCGCGCATCGCACCCAACATCAGAAGTGCATGCTCGATGGAGTTCTCAGACAGAATCATGATCGGTGCGCTCGACGGCCCCAGTCCCTTGCGCATCAACCAAGTTGCAACCGCCGCGGTATCCCGTGCGGCCTGCGAGTACGTGAGCCTGCGCCATTGTTTAGACGCGTCTCTCTCGGCAAGGAAAGTGGTCGAAGGACGCAACTGCGCGGCCCGCGACAGATAATCGATGAGCGAGGGGAGGCCGGGCTGGTATTCCAAGCCGCAGCTCAAATACACGATGCCTGCGGCGGCACGTTGCACATGAATAACGGGCTCCGGGCGATCGAGCTTGCGCATCGCATATTCGTGCAAGGGTTTGTCTAACATCTATTCCCCCAATCACTGCCGGCCGATTCGCTATGCACCGCGACCCCAAGTTTCGGCCGAACGGCATGGGAATGGAAGAACTGCGAGAATGTCGACAATTGCTGCTGCGGCGGCTAGGATCAAGTGAACAAGAAGGGGGGCGGCAATGCAGTGGACGAAAAGCCAAAAGAATGTCGTGCTGGCGGCTTACCTCGGTTGGACCTTGGACGCCTTCGATTTTTTTCTCATGGTGTTCATGTTCAAGGACATCGCCAACACATTCCACGTTGATGTGAAGGACGTTTCCGAAGCCGTGTTCTTGACTTTGGCCGCACGGCCGCTCGGTGCTTTCATGTTTGGCCGGCTTGCGGACCGTTTTGGCCGCAAACCCACTTTGATGTGGAACATCGTGGCATTTTCGGTCCTTGAGGCGGCTTCTGGATTTGCCCCTTCGCTCACGACTTTTTTGGTTTTGCGGTTCCTCTTCGGTGTCGCCATGGGCGGCGAGTGGGGCATCGGCTCCGCCCTGGCTTTCGAAACCATTCCCCTTCGAGCGCGAGGTATCGTTTCCGGTCTTTTGCAGGCCGGCTACCCCAGCGGGTATTTTGTCGCCTCGATTGCGACATATTTCTTCTACGATCAATTGGGCTGGCGCTATATGTTCCTGTTAGGTATAGCCCCGGCGATTCTGGTGTTTTTCATTCGGGCCGGTGTCGATGAATCGCCGGCGTGGCTCGAGCGGCGTGCCGTCAAACACGAGCTAGGCCTGATCGGCGTCCTGCGCCGTGAATGGAAACTCGCCTTGTACGCAGTCGTACTCATGACCGCTTTCAATTTCTTCAGCCATGGATCGCAAGACGCCTATCCAAACCTGTTCCTGAAGATCCAGCACCACTTCGACACGCATTTATCCAGCCTCATTACTGCAATCGCCAATATCGGCGCGATTTGCGGCGGGATCGGATTCGGCTGGCTGTCCGAACGCATCGGCAGGCGCCGCGCCATCACGATCGCGGCGTTGCTCGCCTTGCCCATCATCCCTTTCTGGGCTTTTGGAACCACGCCGCTGGTCTTAGGCGTAGGCGCTTTCCTGATGCAGGTTTCTGTCCAAGGGGCTTGGGGAATCATTCCTGTGCACTTGAATGAGCTCTCGCCGCCGGAGATTCGCGCTACTTTTCCCGGATTCGTCTATCAGCTCGGCAATCTGGTTGCCTCCCGCAATCTTCCCATCCAGGTCATGATAGCCGAAGGACATAACAACAATTACGGGCTGGCCATGGCGAGCGTGATAGGCACGGTGGTCATCGTGATTGTATTGCTGGTGATCTGGGGGCCCGAGCATCGCGGCATTGCGATGTCCGAGTCTCAACGGCAACCGACACCGGTGTAACCTCAACGCGCGCGGCGAAAAGTGAGATTCACGCGTTGTCGCCCCAACACGGGGTGGTGGCCGTCCTTCAATGGTAATACGCCATGGTGATAGAGGCGTGCGGGTCCGCCCCAGACGACGACATCACCGTGCCGCAGGGGTATGCGGCGGTGTTTGTCCTTCCTCAGGTTGCCGCCAAACAGAAAAACGGCGGGAAGTCCTAAGGAAACAGAAACGATTGGCGCGTTGAAATCGTTTTCGTCCCTGTCTTGATGCAGCGTGAGTCGCGCACCGGGCACGTAGCGGTTGACGAGACAGGCGTCAGGCTTGAAGCGTTCGAATCCGGCGGCTCGTGCCGCGCTCTCGGCAAGCTCTGAAAAGAGTGCAGGCATCGGTGGCCAGGGTTGACCGCTTAAGGGATCGTGAGTGGTGTAGCGATAACCGCGACGATCGCTCACCCAACCAAGCGCGCCGCAGTTGGTCATCGCTACTGACATGCTAAAGCCGCCGGGAGTTTCCAGGTGGCGGAACTCGGCCGCGGTTTCGATGTGCTCGATTTCGGTGAGCAGTGCCGTGACGTTGTCGAGCGCGAATCCTTGCAGGAGGAATGCACCATTGGCGATTCGCTCATGGAAAGGGCGGGTGTCGGGGAGGTCGAGAACGGGATCCGTCATGAGGTGATGTGGTTCTGATTATAGACGCGGGATGGGTTCTTGGTTTGACAAGGAAATGATAAGAAGGTTTAAGCTTTCGCTACCGGGCGAGGCGGGGGCACAGGAAACGGCCGCATATACGATGGCCGCGACAAGTGTCGGGCTGAGCACTTTGTTCATGGTGTAGTTTCTCCTTTTGAAACCGAGCTCTAGCCAGGAGTGTTTGGATCGGGCTCGGGTTCCGTTCGAGCGTTATTTTTAATCGATCGAAGCACGAGCTGCGCAGCATTCCCTGATTGTCATGGCGCGCCACGCGAGATATCAAAGCGCAGAAGCTCGGAACCTGGTGCATGTAAGTGGGGCGCGGGTAATCTACCTGCGCAAGGCGAGGAAAGCGCTCGTCGATACGGCGGCAACCGTGCCGGAAATCTGCACATCCAGCCGGGAATCGGTGGACTTGCTCGAGGCCGTGTGGTGGAAGGAATCGATGAAGTTGTTCCACATCAGTGACCAGTTTTGCCCTAGGTGCTGAAAGAAGTCATGCACCTGCGGCACGTGGGTATAGGCAAACCAGCAAACCAGGATCAAGACGCCGGTTGACAAGATGTCGTACCACGCCGCGAACCATACATAGTTGTAGCCGTTGTTGGTATTGAAATAAATGGCTCGGCGAGCATGGCGCAGCGGCCGAGAAATGGCGCCGTAGACAAGAACCAGAATCAAGATTGATACCCACAGCGGAATTGCGCCTGAAATGGCCCAGCCGAAGATCTCACCGGTCGTGGCGATCGAGACAATGGCGGCGATCCACAGGCAAAACAGCAATGCGTTAAAGAGCGCGAGGAACGGTATCAGGAGCGTGGCGCCGAGATGCCCACCGTAGCCCGCGCCGGCGCTGACTTGCTGCACGTTTCGCTGCAGATTGTGTCCCCACCAATACGCACCGTCGTGCCACCTGCGGCGCCATTCGCGGCGCTGCTGGCGCCAGTGCCGGCGCCATTCCTTGCTGTCTTTGAATTCTGCATAGTGTTTCTTCGCCCGGTCGATTACTTCCTGGGCGTTAAATGGCGCGCCCGCGGCCGCAGCGTGCTCCTCGCCGGTATGCGCAAACGGAATGACCAGCATCATCGCGATATAAACCAGTATCCAGATGCCGCCGGTGAGCACGGTCAGCAGCACAAAGAGGATTCGCACGACGGTCACGTCGATGTTCAAGTAGGCCGCGATACCCGTGCAAACACCGCTGAGCATGGCGCCGTCGCGGATTTGATAGAGCCTCTTCGGCGCAGTCCCATCTCTGGCCTTGGGCTGCTCTCGCGGCTGCTCATCTGCGCTTGGGCCGGTCGCGTCGCCGGTTTGCACAGGCCCCATCTCCTTTAACACATCGGCGATTTCCGCAGCCGTCAGCACGTTTTTATGCGGGCGCAGAAAGCGCGTGCACTTGTCGGCAATGGCCTGCTCGAGGTCGGCCATGATCTCAGATTCGTCCGGATTGCCCTTCAGCTGAGCATGGGCGAGCTCAAGATACCCTCGCAAGCTTTGATAACCCGTTTCTTCGAGATGAAAAGCGTTGCCGTTCAGATTGACGATGATGACGGTATTCATCTTATTTCTCCGCGAAAGACGCTGGCCTTCGGGCCGGCGAGGGATAGCCACACGCGTAGCCTACGTGCCTCCGACGACCCGCATTTCGCCATCGAAACCGAGCCCGAGCGATTCACGCAAAAATCGCGAATCGGAGAAAAGATTTCTTGCACAAACTGAGCACCCGTTTGGTGGAGGCCAACGGTGCGATCGTCGTCGGCAACGTGAATGCCTCCGCTCTGGCTAAGACCCGACTGGCCAAGTCGGTGCTCGATGCGGGCTGGAGCGCATTTCGAACCATGCTGCAGTACCAGTGCGCTGACGCAGGCGTGTGGTTTGACGAAGTTGATGAAGCGTTTTCCACCCAGGACTGCAGCGTGTGTAACAGCCGCGCCGGACCTAAAGGCCGGAAAGATCTTGGAATAAGGGGATGGCAGTGCACTGTGTGCGGAGCGATCCATGATCGTAACGTCAATGCAGCTCACAATATCCTCGCGGCGGGGCATCGCCGTCTTGCAGAAGGAATCCTTGGCTCTTGAGGGCGAGGAGGATGTCAATCAGCGACCCAGTTGGTTGATTGTTGTATTGAGGTAAGCCCAATAGTCCTTGAATTCCGAGAGCTGCGATTTTCCTTTGGCGGTCAACTTGTAGTATTTGCGTGGCGGACCTGATTCCGATTCCTGCCACTCGTAGTCCACGTACTCCTCGCGGCGCATTTTGCTCAGCAAGGGGTACAAGGTCCCCTCCTGTGTCGCAAAGTCCGTCTCCTGCAAGCGCTTGATCATGTCGGCTACATAGACCTTGTCCGCGGAAATAATCTGCAAGATGAGGAACTCGAGCAAACCCTTGCGCAGGGGGTTGAATTTTTGGTCGGTCGACATTCTGATAAAGCTACCTTGTGATAAAAAGGTACCAGTTCAACAAAAGGCTGTCAAGCGGGCCGCGGCCGCGGAAGCGATGGGGAGGAGGGCGGGATTTAATCGAGGCGGCTGCGCACGAGATCGAACACCAGTTCGCTCTCGCGTGCGCAGTCATCGAGTAATTTTTCTATTTCCGCCGTGGCCGCAGCTGCAAAGCTGCGATCTTTAAGGGACGGTGCGTTGATGAAGACGTTGAGCGCCGCGCTGCGTAGCGCGGTGTTTGCCGCCAGTACCCCGACGCCGGCATCGCTGACCACGCCCGCGTAGCCTTGTTCGCCCGCGCGCTTCGAAAGTGCAATGACTTGGGCGCAGGCGCGCGCGCAGGCCAAGGGTGTTTCGGTCGCGGCACGCAAGCTAGTTTGGATTGCTTCCGCACGCCGAGATTTCTCATCGTCGCCGGCCTTCGGCAGCCTGTACGCAGTCATCAGAGCGTCAAAAGCCGCAATGTCGTCGGCCACCATGGAGGTCAGAGCAGCGCGTAGCTTCTCCGAGTCGTCGCGCACCATTTTCAATTCCGCCGCCGCTGCCTCGTGCCCTTTTTTACCGAGGGTTACGTTGCAGACCATGGATATCAACGCCGCACCCATGGCGCCCATGATGGCCGCGGCACTGCCGCCGCCCGGCGTCGGGGCGCCGCTTGCCAGCTCATCCAGAAAAGTGCCGACAGTTTGTTGGGTGATCAAGTTCCGACCATGGTTTTGGCGATGTCGTAGATTTCCTCGGCATCCAACAGCAGATCATTCTGCTCGAAGAGGCGCGCTATGCAGGCGCGATGCAGCGCGAGCTTGAGGGCACCGAAACCCAAAGGCCCGAACAAGATTTTGCCATGACTGCTGGCGCCCCGATCGCTCAATCCCACACCCTCGATCCCCGCGGGAGGCGAAGCATTGGCGTCCGCGATCAGTTCCAACGACGGCGTCTCTTTCCACCTCGCATCCAGGAGCGCAACCCCTGGTGCGCCGGTCGCGAGCACAATGTGCGCATGCTGGATGGCGGCGCCTCGTTCGGCGCCGGTCGGCGCCTCGATGGCTTCGACGTCGATCCCAAAGCGCGACTTGATTGCTTCGCGGGCTGCTTGCACGACCTCGAGCTTGCGGCCCGTGATGGCGACTTGGGCACCCTCCCGCGCCAGCAAGGCCGCGGCACGTTGACCGACCGGACCCGAACCGGCGAGCACGACGGCGCGCTTGCCGCGAAGGCTGCGGCCGTGAGCCAGCCACGCTACCGCCGCCGCAGCGGTGGTATTGGATCCATTGCAGTCGAACATCACGGACACGCGAAACTTGCCGAAGAACTTCGCGCGAATCGCCTTGAGCACCGCCTCGCCCTTAAGCATGTTTGAGCCGCCCACGAAGAGCGCGGTATTCTTCTTGTCCTTCGGCGAGCGCGTAAATATGGCGCCTTCCACCAACCCCCCGACGTTGTCGGCGTTCACGCCGCCATAGGCGGAAATCTGATCCGCGCCGCCGTCATAGCCCACGACATTGTCAAATACGGAAGGAAGCGCGTCGGTGTCGAACTGGTAAAGCAGCTTTTTCATTCTTGGCTTCCATTGTATCAAAGCCGCCGATGCACCCGAGCGTCAAGCCGCAGTCGTCACCAAGTGTTGCGGTTTGCCTGCGGCCCAGGCGTCGACATTGTCGATGAGTTGATCGGCAAGGAATTGCATGGCGCCATCAGACGCCCATGCCACATGCGGTGTCAGAATAAAATTCGGGCGCCGCAAGTCCAGCAGGGGATGACCGTCCTTGGGTGGTTCGACCGTCAGCACGTCGAAGCCGGCGCCGGCGATCAAACCCTCATCGAGAGCTTGTATCAACGCGGCTTCATCCACGAGTCCTCCACGTGCCGTGTTGATGAGCAGCGCATTGCGCTTCATCTTATGAAACGCGTTGATATCGATGAGATTGCGCGTCGCCGGCATAAGGGGGCAGTGCAGCGAAATGACGTCTGACTGGGAGAGCACTTCGTCGAGCGGAGTGAAGGTAACGCCTGGCATTTTAGGAGGCGGATGATCGGCAAATAACACACGCATGCCGAATGCACGTCCAATCGCGGCCGTACCTTGGCCGATCGCGCCTTCGCCGATGATGCCGAGCGTCGCGCCGTGCAAGTCGCCGATATCGTGGGTAAAAAAGCAGAATTGTTCCGACCGGTTCCACACACCCGCCTCCACGTCCTGCCGATAGCTGAGCAAGTTGCGTCTGAGTGCCAGGATCATGGCGAATGCATGTTCGGGTACCGTATGAACCGCATAGTTGCGAATATTGGCGACGGCGATGCCGTGCTCATTGCAGTGGGCAATATCCACGACGTCATAGCCGGTGGCCGCGACGGCAATCATTTTCAGCTGCGGAAGCTGCCGCAAAGTCTCCGCCCGCATAGGTACTTTATTGATGATCGCAATGTCGGCGCCGGCCAAGCGCGGCACGATCTCGCCCACATCGGTTTTTTGGTGCTCCACGTATTCGGCGGGAAAAGCGAACTTGCGCACATTGGCTTTCAACGATGCGCGATCGAGGAATACCGCGCGCACGGTTAACTCTTGCGCCAATATACTTGAGCCGCCGCCACACCGCTGCCGGGCTCGATGTTCACGCCCGTATCGAGCATGGCCAGCTCGCTTCCCGCGATCGCGCCGAGCAGCATGACCTCGTTAAGATCCCCGAGATGACCAATGCGGAATAGTTTTCCGGCGACTTTCGACAATCCTGCACCGAGCGATAAGTTGTAGCGCGTGTACGCGCGCGCGATGACCGCGGCGCCATCGATGCCGTTCGGCACCATGACTGCCGTGACCGTATCCGAATACCATTTAGGCGCGCTCGCGCAGAGCTTGAGTTTCCATCCCTCCAGGACGGCGGCACGCGCGCCGCCTGCAAGATAGTTGTGCCGTCGAATCACATTCTCCAGTCCCTCTTCGGCCAGCATGCTCAGAGCCTCGCGCAGCCCACACAACATCTGAAACGACGGGGTGTAAGGAAAATAGCCGGAAGCATTCGCTGCAACCATATCGCCATAATCGAAATAACAGCGTTTGGATTTGGCGCGTTTGGCGCACTCCAGGGCTTTCGGACTGACGCAGGTCACGCCCAATCCCGCCGGCAGCATCAGGCCTTTCTGCGAACCGCTGATGCACACGTCCACGCCCCATTCGTCCATGCGAAAGTCGATGCTGGCGAGTGCGCTGACCGCATCAACAAACAACAGCGCGGGGTGCTTGACGCTGTCCATGGCTCTGCGAATCGCGGCCACATCGCTGGTCACGCCCGTCGCGGTCTCGTTATGGCACACGAGCACCGCCTTGATCGAGTGCTGCCGGTCCGATTCGAGCCTCGACAAATATTCTTCCACCGGCGCCCCGTTTCCCCAGGGCGTCTCCAATAATTCCACTTCCAACCCTAGCCGGGCACACATGTCCGCCCATAGGTGGCTGAATTGACCGAAACGGGCGATCAGCACCTTCGCGCCCGGATCGAGGCAATTGGTGAGGGCCGCTTCCCAGCATCCGGTCCCGGAGGAGGGGAAAAGTATGGGATGACCGACGGTGGTTTTGAACACCGGCTTTAAGCCATCGAGGCAGGCGCGGCTGAGTGCCGGAAAATCGGGCGACCTGTGGTCCTCCGATGCGACGGACATGGCTCGCAGCACCCGATCCGGAACGTTGGTCGGGCCCGGGACAAATAAGAAGTTTCGACCTGCCACAGTGATTTCCCCCTCATTTCGCGTTGATCATGCTGGCATCAAGCAACTACGTGCGCCCATCGATGGAAACTCAAATATCCAGTATTCTTAACAATGCGGGCGTGACCCAAAGGTTGCACTCGATTATACGCCCAAACCATGATGATATATGAGATATCAGGAGACAACATGCGCATCGCCATTGTGGGCCAAAAGGACTTTGGTAAGGCAGCATTGGATGCCTTCGTGCAGCGAGGCGATAGCGTCGCGGGCGTTTTTTGCGCTCCTGAAAAGCCGGGCGAGGTCGCAGACCCCCTCAGACTCGCCGCAGAACAACTTGGAATCCCGGTCTTCGCGCTGCCATCCTTGCGGGTTGAGGAGGCACGCCTGGCTTTGATGGGCTTGCACGTGGACATCGCGGTGCTCGCCTTTGTATTGCAATTCGTGCCGCAGGATTTCGCCAATATCCCCCGCCACGGGACTATCCAATTCCACCCCTCATTGCTGCCTCGTTATCGAGGTCCCAGCTCAATCAACTGGCCGATTATCTTGGGCGACACGCGCACGGGATTGAGCATCTTCCGCCCCGTTGACGGGCTCGACGAGGGTCCAGTCATCTTGCAGAAAGAAACGCCCATCGGCCCGGACGAGACGGTGGGGCAGGTATACTTTGGCCGGCTGTTTCCGATGGGCGTTGCCGCATTGCTCGAGGCTGTCGACCTCGTGGCGAGCGGCCAGGCTCAGGCGGTGACGCAAGATGAAACCAGGGCCAGCTACGAAGGCTGGTGCCGCGAAGCGGAAGCGCGCATCAATTGGCACAGCCACGTTGACCAGATCTACAACTTGATTCGCGGCTGCGATCCTGCGCCCGGCGCATGGACGTCATTCAACGGCAAGAAACTCCAGCTTTTCGATTGCCGGAAACACCCCGCACGAACATTTTCCCAGGTCAAAGGCAAGCTAGGCGCCGTCACCGCCATCGGAGAGAAAAGCATCAACATCACCGCGCAGGGCGGTCAGATCGAGGCATTTCGGCTGCGGTATGACGGCGGAAAGAAATTGCCCGCGTCGCAGTTTTACGCCGAAGCCGGGCTTTGCCTCAATACCGTCCTTGGCGCATGAGCGCGCGCCTCAGGCCTCAGCTTTAAGGCACAGTGAGTACGATTTTGCCGATATGGTTCGAGGTTTCCATCAGCCTATGCGCTTCGCTCGCCTGGGCGAGCGGGAAGGTTGCAAAGATGACCGGTCGGACCTTTCCTGAGGCAAGGAGGGGCCAAACGTTGTTGCGAACCGCCTCAGCTACGGCCGCTTTTTGTGCCACGCTCCTCGACCGCAGAGTCGAACCGGTCAGCGTGAGTCGTTTCGTCAAAACCGTGCCCATATTGATTTCAGCGCGCGAGCCGCCGAGTAAAGAAATGGTGACTACTCGGCCCTCTACGGCCGCGATCTCCAAGTTGCGCTGCACGTAAGTACCGGCAACGATATCCAGCGTAATGTCGACGCCGTGACCCTTGGCTTCCGCGCGCATGACTTCGACGAAATCCTCGGTCTTGTAATCGATGCCCCGCACTGCCCCCAGCGCTTCGCAGGCGCGCGCCTTCTGCTCTGTTCCCGCCGTGGCAAATACGCGGGCGCCCCAGACTTTGGCGAGCTGAATTGCGGTCGTGCCGATACCGCTGGTGCCGCCGTGAATGAGCACGATATCCCCCGCCTTGCAGCCGCCGCGCTCGAATAAATTCGTCCATACCGTCATAAATGTCTCAGGTATGGCGGCCGCTTCCACCATGCTCAGGCCTTCCGGTATGGGCATGCACAGAGGTGCCGCTGCGACCGCATACGCTGCGTAGCCGCCGCCGGGAAGAAGGCAGGTCACCTTATCGCCGAGCGCCAGTCCCGAGACGTTCGGACCTAACATCACGATTTCTCCCGCCACTTCCATGCCCGGCAAGTCGGATGCCCCCGGCGGCGGCGGATAGCGGCCTTGGCGTTGCATGACGTCCGGTC
This sequence comes from Gammaproteobacteria bacterium, assembly GCA_034667905.1. Classification (GTDB taxonomy): domain Bacteria; phylum Pseudomonadota; class Gammaproteobacteria; order Steroidobacterales; family Steroidobacteraceae; genus Bog-1198. Next base: position 145,235 of record JAXDQK010000055.1, read on the forward strand.
TGTTGACGCCCGCGGCCTCGACGTGGATTAGAACCTCGTTCTCGCCGGGCTGCGGAACCGGGCGAAGCGCGGTCCTCAGCTGTTCCGGCCCGCCGGGTGCCGCGATTTCAACTACCGTCATTTCGCGAGGCAACGTCATGCATTTTCTCCGCGTTCGTCGAGACGAATGGCCGGTCAATCTAAACGCTACTCAATATTTGGGCAACATTCCTGAAGATTTGCGGCAAGATGTTCGGGTGTTCATTCGCCAACTCGATTACCTGGTCACGCTTGCCCGCGAAAAGCATTTCGCCAAAGCGGCTGACGCGTGCCATGTGTCGCAGCCCGCCTTGTCCTCCGCCATACGCAGCTTGGAAAAAGAACTCGGCATCATGATCGTACAACGCGGCCGGCGCTTCATGGGGCTGACCAGCGAAGGCGAACGCGTTTTGGTGTGGGCGCAGCAAACCCTCGCTTCCCTCGCGCATATGCGCCAGGATGCATCGATTGCCAAGTCGAGCGTGGCCGGCACACTGCGCGTCGGCGCGATTCCGACCACCATGACGGTCACCGCATTTATAACCGGGCCATGCCGTGCAGCCTACCCGAATGTTCGCTATGCAGTCTCCTCCTTGAGTACCGAGGCCATTGCTGCGCACTTGGACCGGTTCGAGCTCGATTTGGGGCTGACTTACTTGGATGAGAAAACCATTGATGGATTCGAATCGCTGCATCTATTCGATGAACGCTACGTGCTATTGGCCGATCGCAGGGTGACGCTCGAAGCCTCGATCACGTGGGAGCAGGCAGGTCGCCTGCCGTTGTGTCTGCTCACAGGGAAAATGCGCAACCGCCAAGTGATCGATGCCGCCTTCCGGCGCGCGGGCGCCAAAGCGGACGTGATTCTCGAGACGGATTCAATTTTTTCGCTGTACGCCCATGTGTGTGAAGCGGGCCTCTACAGCATCGTGCCCCACAGCCTTCTCAATTTCTTCGATTTAGCCAGGGTGCAGGCGAAGCCGCTATTGCCTTATTTAACGCGAGGCATCGGCTTAATTGCGCGCAATCGACCCGCATTGGCACCGATCACTGCTGCGGTGTGGGAAATCGCACGCAGTCTCGATCTGCAACGGCGCTTTGACCTCGCTCTCGACTAGATCCGCTTAATCGGCCAAACCTATCAGTTGGTTAGTCCAAACGATTGGACCGCCGTCTTAGCCGATCGCACACTGAAAACTCTATTTCAGCGTCGACGCCGTCGCGGCGAGCCGATTACGGAGAAGCCCATGGACCAAAAAGTGCATCTTGATCACCACGAATTGTTCATCAACGGCAAGCAAGTCGTCCCTAGCAGCGGCGAATACAGCATCGATCTCGATCCGGCGACCGGCGAGGCCATCGCCGAAGTTGCGCAGGGCGGTCGGGCAGACGTGGACAATGCGGTCGGCGCGGCGCGAGAGGCATTGAAGGTTTGGGGCTCGATGCGTGCCGCAGAACGAGGCCGCATATTGCAGCGCGCGGCCGCGCTGCTCGAGCAGCACCAGGAAGAGTTGTGCGAGATCGAAAGTTTGGACGCCGGCAAGCCCCTCGCGGCCGTGCGGCGCCAGGACATGGCGGCGGCTATCGACACCATTCGCTACTATGCGGGCTGGTGCGACAAAATCACCGGACAGGTCATCTCCACTCGTCCCGACGCGCTCACTTATACCGTGCGTGAGCCGATAGGCGTCGTCGCGGCCATCGTGCCTTGGAATTTCCCGTTGATGATAGGCATGTGGAAAATCGCGCCCGCCTTGGCGTGCGGATGCACCGTGGTGGTCAAACCGGCAGAACTGACCCCCTTGTCCATGCTGCGCGTCGCTGAACTTTTCCTGGAAGCCGGCGTGCCGCCGGGGGTATTCAACGTGGTGTGCGGCAAGGGCAGCGTGGTCGGAGAGGCATTGGTGCGCCATCCTGGGGTCGATAAGGTGACTTTCACGGGCTCGCCGAAAGTCGGGCGCGGCATCATGCAAGGTGCCGCCGCCAACTTCAAAAAGATCACCTTGGAATTGGGTGGAAAGTCAGCCAACGTCATTTTCGCCGATGCGAACTTGGATCGTGCGGCGCGCGCGGCTTCCTCAGGCATCTTTTTCAACGCCGGTCAGGTTTGCTCTGCGGGCTCGCGGGTGCTGGTCGAGCGCCCGGTCTACGATGAAGTCGTGCAGCGGTTGACGGAACGGGCGCGCGCCATACGCGTCGGCGACCCGGCTGATCCGAAAACCACGATGGGGCCGGTGATCTCCGCCGCGCAAATGAAAACAGTGTTGCAATACATCGACATCGGCAAGGCGGAGGGCGCATCGCTGGTCACGGGCGGAGGGCGAGTGGGCGATCAAGGATATTTCATCGAGCCCACGATATTCGCCAATGTCGCGCACGAAATGCGCATCTCCCAGGAAGAAATATTTGGGCCAGTGCTCGCCGTCGTGCCGTTTGACGATGAGGCAGATGCAATTCGAATCGCCAACGGCACGGCGTACAGCCTGGCAGCAGGCATTTGGAGTGCGGACATAGGCCGCGTGCACCGCGTCGCTGCGGCGCTGAAGGCCGGTACGGTTTGGATCAATACGTATGGGTACACGGACGTGCGCCTGCCTTGGGGTGGCTCGGGCGAATCCGGGCTGGGTCGCGAACATGGGGATGCCGCCATCGAAAATTTCACACAGCCCAAGGCCATTTGGTTAGCTCTCGCGTCATAGTGGACGGATGGAGTCTGGCCGAGTAGGGTTCAGCCTGACCGAGTAGGTTATCTGTGTAAGAAATTTCCTACACCGACTTCGGTGCGAGGGACACGCGGAAGTTTGGACTTTTCGGGCAGTCTTTGCCAAGCTTCTGTGCCATGGGAATGGCGAATAAAGCCGGCAAGAACCGGCTGCAACATAACGCAACAAACACGTTTTTCGCTAGTGGGATTTAACATGCTGCCTCGCGGCTGCCCTGGGTGCGGCCCGGAGACTCGATAATGGATCAGAGCTCACCCGGTGCTGCGCGTAGCAGCGACAAGCGCACTGGCGCGGCCAAGTCTCGGACGGCCAAGGTCAAATCGCTCAATGGCGCCTCGAAGAAGAGTGCTTCCAACGGACAGCTGCAGAGCGTTCCGGAACTCGACCAGCATCAATTGCTCAATGCCATGCACGCCATGCAAGCCGGCGATTTTTCGGTGCGTCTGCCTGGGCACCAGACTGGAGTCGCCGGCAAGATTTGCGATGCGTTCAATACCATCGTCGCGGCGAACCAGCGTATCGCGCAGCAGTTGGAACACGTCGGCGACGTAGTCGGTCACCAAGGTAAGACGCGCACCCGCGTGCGATTCGGGTTATCCGACGGAGCCTGGGCGGACATGGAGGGTTCCGTCAACGCCCTGATCGACGATCTGCTCTGGCCAACCACCGCGGTCACGCGCACCGTTACCGCAGTTGCACGCGGCGATCTCTTGCAGACCGTGCCGCTGGATGTCGGCGGCCGTCCGTTGAAGGGCGAGTTTCTGCGCTCCGCCAACATCGTCAACACCATGATCAAGCAGCTGAGCATTTTCACATCGGAAGTGACGCGCGTGGCGCGCGAAGTGGGCACCGACGGAAAGCTCGGCGGGCAGGCGCAGGTTCGCGAAGTCACCGGAGTCTGGAAGGACCTGACGGAAAGCGTGAATTCCATGGCTTCGAATCTGACGGCGCAGGTACGCAACATCGCCGACGTCACGATCGCCGTCGCAAACGGCGATTTGTCCAAGAAAATTACCGTCGACGTGCGCGGCGAGATTCTGCAGCTGAAGGAGGCCATCAATACCATGGTGGACCAGCTGCGCTCCTTCGCCTCGGAAGTGACCCGCGTAGCCCGCGAAGTGGGCACCGAGGGCAAACTCGGCGGCCAGGCTTTGGTGCCAGGGGTGGCGGGCACATGGAAGGATCTGACCGACTCGGTCAATGCCATGTGCGGAAATCTCACCGCGCAGGTACGAAACATAGCGCAGGTCACCACCGCCGTAGCGCGCGGCGATTTGTCGCGCAAGATCACCGTCGATGTCTCGGGCGAAATTTTGGAGCTCAAAGAAACCATCAATACGATGGTGGATCAGTTGAACGCCTTTGCCGGCGAAGTGACGCGCGTGGCGCGCGAAGTAGGCACCGAGGGCCGCCTCGGCGGGCAGGCGCAAGTCCCCGGGGTCGCGGGCACTTGGAAGGACTTGACCGATAACGTGAACTCGATGGCCTCGAATCTGACGGCGCAAGTGCGCAATATCGCCGAAGTCTCGACCGCGATTGCCAGCGGCAATCTCGCAAAGAAAATCACCGTGACCGTGTCGGGCGAAATCCTGGAGCTCAAGGAAACCATCAACACGATGGTCGATCAGCTCAACGCCTTCGCCTCCGAGGTAACGCGCGTGGCGCGCGAGGTCGGCACCGAGGGGCGCTTGGGCGGCCAGGCGAATGTGCGCGGCGTGGCGGGCACGTGGAAGGATTTGACCGAAAACGTGAATTCGATGGCCTCCAATTTGACCGGTCAGGTGCGCAACATCGCCGAAGTGACCACCGCGGTCGCGAACGGCGACTTGTCCAAGAAAATCACGGTGGACGTGAAAGGCGAGATCCTGGAACTCAAGGACACCATCAATACCATGGTGGATCAGCTGAATGCCTTCGCCGGCGAGGTGACGCGCGTGGCGCGCGAAGTCGGCACCGAAGGCAAGCTCGGCGGGCAAGCGCAACTAAAGGGCGTGGCCGGCACTTGGAAGGATCTTACCGACTCGGTGAATTCCATGGCCTCGAACCTCACCGGTCAGGTGCGCAACATCGCCGAAGTGGCTACCGCCGTGGCGCAGGGAGACTTGTCGAAGAAAATCACCGTCACCGTGTCCGGCGAGATTCTCCTGCTCAAGGAAACCTTGAACACCATGGTCGATCAGCTGCGGTCCTTCGCCGGCGAAGTGACGCGCGTGGCGCGCGAGGTCGGTACCGAGGGACGCCTCGGCGGCCAGGCACAAGTCCCGGGTGTCGCGGGCACCTGGAAAGATCTGACCGATTCGGTCAACTCCATGGCCGGAAATCTCACCGCGCAAGTGCGCAACATCGCCGAAGTGTCCACGGCGATCGCGAATGGCGATTTGTCGCGCAAGATCACCGTCGATGTGAAGGGCGAAATTCTCCAATTGAAAGAAACGCTCAACACCATGGTCGACCAGCTGAATCGATTTGCATCGGAAGTGACGCGTGTGGCGCGCGAAGTCGGCACCGAAGGCAAGCTCGGCGGTCAGGCCAACGTCCCCAGCGTGGCCGGCACCTGGAAGGACTTGACCGAAAATGTCAATTCCATGGCATCGAACTTGACCGGTCAGGTGCGCAACATTGCCGAGGTCACCACAGCGGTGGCCCGCGGCGACCTGTCTCGCAAAATCACCGTGGACGTGAAGGGTGAAATTCTCGAGCTGAAAAACACCATCAACACCATGGTCGACCAGCTCAACGGTTTCGCCGCGGAAGTGACCCGCGTGGCGCGCGAAGTCGGTACCGAGGGCAAACTCGGCGGCCAAGCCCAAGTGCCCGGAGTCGCCGGAACCTGGAAGGATCTGACCGATAACGTCAACTCCATGGCGGGTAATTTGACCGCGCAGGTGCGCAATATCGCCGAGGTGGCCACCGCCATCGCCACCGGCGACTTGTCGCGCAAGATCACGGTGGACGTGCGCGGTGAAATTCTGCTGTTGAAGGAAACTCTCAACACCATGGTGGACCAGCTGCGCTCATTTGCCGGCGAAGTAACACGCGTGGCCCGGGAAGTGGGTACCGACGGCCGCCTAGGCGGCCAGGCTGTGGTGCCGGGCGTTGCCGGCACGTGGAAGGATTTGACCGACAACGTGAATCTTTTGGCCGCCAACCTGACGACACAAGTGCGTAACATCGCCGAAGTTACCACTGCCGTGGCACGCGGCGATTTGTCGCGCAAGATTACGGTGGACGTGAAGGGCGAAATCCTCGAGCTGAAAAACACCATCAATACCATGGTCGACCAGCTAAACGGTTTCGCCGGCGAAGTGACGCGCGTGGCGCGCGAGGTCGGAACGGAAGGACGTCTCGGCGGCCAGGCACAGGTGCCAGGCGTCGCGGGCACGTGGAAGGACTTGACCGACACCGTCAATGTCATGGCGGCGAATTTGACGGAGCAAGTACGCGGCATCGTGAAGGTCGTGACGGCGGTGGCCGATGGGGACCTGAAGCAAAACTTGACGGTCGCCTCCAAGGGCGAAGTCGCGGCGCTGGCCGAAACCATCAACAACATGACCAACACGCTGGCCACGTTTGCGGATCAAGTCACCACGGTGGCTCGCGAGGTGGGCGTCGAAGGCCGGTTGGGCGGACAGGCGAACGTGCCGGGCGCCGCGGGAACGTGGAAGGATCTTACCGGCAACGTGAACTTGCTCGCGGCCAATCTCACGACGCAGGTGCGAGCCATCGCAGAGGTGGCCACCGCGGTGACCAAGGGCGACTTGACGCGATCGGTGCAGGTGGAAGCGCGCGGCGAAGTGGCGGAACTCAAAGACAACATCAATACGATGATCGGCAATTTGCGCCTGACCACGGATCGGAACACCGAGCAAGACTGGCTGAAGACCAATCTGGCACGCTTCACCAACATGCTGCAGGGCCAGCGCGACTTGACCACGGTGGGGCGCATGCTGCTCTCCGAGCTCGCGCCCTTGGTCGGCGCGCAGCATGGCGTGATCTATCAAGTGCAGACCGACGGCTCGGATGTGGGGCTTAAGCTGCTTTCCGCCTACGCGGATGACGTATCGCAAGGGTACCCGGAACGCCTGCAATTGGGCGAGGGATTGATCGGCCAATGCGCGCGCGATGCACGCCGCATGTTCATCACCGAAATGCCGGATACGGTAGTGCCCATCAGCTCGGGATTATTCCGGGCGCCGCCGCGCAATGCGATCGTGCTGCCGGTGTCGTTCGAAGGCCAGGTCAAAGCGGTGATTGAACTCGCTTCGCTCGGAACATTTACAGACTTGCAGATGTCGTTCTTGGAACAATTGACGACCTCGATCGGCATCGTGCTGAATTCCATTGAAGCGACCATGCAGACCGAAGGGCTGCTCAAGCAATCGCAACAGCTCGCGACGGAGCTGCAAACGCAGCAGCGCGAATTGCAGCAGACCAATGAGCAGCTTGAACAAAAGGCACAACAGCTCGCGGATCGCAACGTCGAGGTCGAAGCGAAGAACCAGGAAATCGAGCAGGCGCGCCGCGCCGTCGAAGAGAAGGCGACCGAGTTGGCGCTGACTTCCAAGTACAAGTCCGAGTTCTTGGCCAACATGTCGCACGAGTTGCGTACGCCGCTCAACAGCATCCTGATTCTCGGCCAACAGCTGACGGAAAATCCGGAAGGCAACTTGAGCGGCAAGCAGGTCGAATTTGCGCGCACCATACATGGTGCCGGAACCGACCTCTTGAACTTGATCAGCGACATTCTCGACCTGTCGAAAATCGAATCCGGCACCGTATCGGTGGACGCCGAGGAGGTGTATTTCAGCAACTTGCTGGACATGATCGGCCGCCCATTCCGCCATGAAGCCGAAAATCGCAAGCTGCAGTTCGAGATCGCCATCGCCTCGGACTTGGATCGCAGCATCATCACCGACTCGAAGCGCTTGCAGCAGGTGCTAAAGAACCTGCTATCCAATGCCTTCAAGTTCACCGCCGAAGGCGGCGTCAAGCTGACCGTCGCACCCGCGGTGAGCGGCTGGAATGCGGATCACCCTGTGCTCAAGCACGCGCCCTCGGTGGTTTCTTTCGAGGTGAGGGATACGGGCATTGGCATCCCGCCGGAAAAGCAGCGCATCATCTTCGAGGCGTTTCAACAAGCAGACGCGGGTACCAGCCGCAAGTATGGGGGCACCGGATTGGGGCTCGCCATCAGCCGCGAGCTGGCGAATCTGCTGGGCGGGGAAATCCAATTGCGCAGCACACCGGGGTCGGGCAGCACCTTTACCCTTTACCTGCCGCTCACCTACCTCGGCGCCGCCTCTTTGAAGGCGCCGCTGCCGGCCGCCGATGGCGCACCGGTGTCCAGCCATGGGACGATGGCGCAGATGCGACTGGCCGAACGGCCGCCCGAAGAAGTTCTCGATGACCGGGATAATATTGAACCGAACGATAGCGTGGTGCTCATTGTCGAGGATGATCCGCATTATTCGCGCGTCATGGTCGATCTGGCGAAAGATGAAGGATTCAAAGTATTGGTCGCGCATCGCGGCTCGGATGCACTTGCGCTGGCGCGTACGCATCATCCCACCGCCATTTCACTCGATATTTTTCTACCCGACATGCTCGGCTGGACGGTGTTGAGTCAGCTGAAGCAGGATCCCACCACGCGGCATATCCCGGTGCAGATTGTCACGTTGGATGAAGATCGACATCACGGTCTGGCGCGAGGCGCGTTCTCATTCGTGCAGAAGCCGACAACCACGGAAGGCTTGGAAAATGCTTTCGCCCGCATCAAGGGTTATGCGAAATCGCGGCGCAAGCGGCTATTGCTGGTCGAAGACGATGAGGCGGAACGCAAGGGTGTGACCGAACTTCTGGGCTCGGACGATATCGAGATCATGGCGGCGGATACGGGAGCCAGCGCCCTGCTGCAACTGCGGGACAACAGTATCGATTGCGTGGTGCTGGACTTAAAGTTGCCGGACATGTCCGGCTTCGAAGTGCTGGAACGGATTCGCGACGATGCATCGCTGTGCGATGTGCCGGTGGTGGTCTTCACCGGTCGAGAGCTCTCGCCCGACGAAGATGCGAAACTGCATACCATGGCGCGCAGCGTGGTCGTGAAGGGCGTGGAATCGCCGGAGCGGCTGCTCGATGAGACGGCGCTGTTCCTGCACCGCATCGTCTCCGACCTGCCGCTGAGCAAGCAGCGCATGCTGGAGCGCCTGCACAGCTCGGACGAGGACCTGCTGCGTCGCACGGTACTCTTGGTGGACGACGATGCACGAAACATCTTTGCGCTTTCCAGCGTTCTGGAGCGCCGCGGCATGGAAGTGCTCACGGCGACAACCGGCAGCGAGGCCATTGCGGTATTGCGGTCGCGTACCGATGTTGCCATCGTGCTCATGGACATTATGATGCCCGGTATGGACGGCTACGAAACCATTCAGGCGATCCGTGCCGATCCCACCTACCGGCGGTTGCCCATACTCGCGCTGACGGCGAAAGCGATGAAGGGCGACCGTGAAAAATGTCTGGATGCGGGGGCCTCGGACTATTTGGCAAAACCCGTGAATATCCAGCAATTGATGTCGGCGTTACGGATGTGGCTGCACCGCTAGGGATCCCATCGACATGGCCGCCACAGACAAAGTCAATATCCTGCTGGTCGATGATCAGCAGGCGAAACTGCTGAGTCACGAGGTCGTGCTCGCCGAGATCGGCGAAAATGTGCTCAAGGCCAGTTCGGCGCGCGAGGCCTTCGAGTGCTTGCTGAAGAACGAAGTGGCCCTGATTCTCATCGATGTGTGCATGCCGGATCTGGATGGATTCGAGCTGGCCACGATGATTCGCGAGCACCCGCGTTTTCAGAGCACGGCCATCATCTTCGTGTCCGCCGTGATGATGGCGCACCTGGATCAGCTGCGCGGCTACAAGGCGGGCGGTGTGGACTACGTGCCCGTACCGGTGGTGCCGGAATTGCTGCGGGCGAAGGTCAAGGTGTTCGTCGAGCTGTATCGGAAAACCCGGCAGCTCGAGCAGTTCAACGCCGATTTGGAACGGCGGGTCGAGGAGCGCACGGCGGAACTGCGCAAGTTCAACGAGGAACTTGAACTACGGATCGAAGAACGCACGCGAGAGCGTGAACTTGCCATCGCGCAGCTCTTCGAGGCGCAGAAAATGGACACCATCGGCCGCCTGACCGGCGGCGTAGCGCATGATTTCAATAATTTGCTGATGGCGGTGTTGGGCAGCCTCACGCTGTTGGAAAAGCGCCTGCCCGAGGATCCGCAGGCGCGGCGCTTGCTGCAAAACGCCATCCAGGGAGCCGATCGCGGCAAGGCGCTTACGCAGCGCTTGTTGGCCTTTTCCCGCCGCCAGGAATTGAAGCCGCAGGCGGTCGACTTTGCGCAACTGCTGCGCGGCATGGAGGAACTCCTCAAGCGCGCCGTCGGCGCCGCCATTGCGCTCGGCAGCGAATTCCCGGAGGATTTGCCGCCGGTGCTGGTGGATGCGAATCAGCTGGAACTGGCGCTGCTTAATCTGGCCTTGAATGCCCGTGACGCGATGGCGCACGGGGGCAGCGTCAAGATCACTGCGGAAGCGCAGACGATCGCATCGCCGGCCTCGCCCAGCTGGCGCCGCGGTGCAAACGGCTCGGCTAAGACGTTGAGTGAAACCGTGGAGGGCGTGTCGTTGCCGCCGGGCGACTATGTGCGAATCAAAATCGTCGATACGGGCGTCGGCATGGATGAGGCGACCTTGGCCAAGGCAACGGAGCCATTCTTTACGACCAAGGGGCCCGGCAAAGGAACCGGCCTGGGATTGTCGATGGTGCATGGTCTTGCCGCGCAATCCGGCGGCTTGTTGCGGATTCGCAGCGAGCTGAATGCCGGTACTGTGGTGGAGCTCTGGTTGCCTAGAGCCCGTACTGCTCCGGCGGTGGTGGTTCGCCCGGAGTGCCCCGCGCCTTCAAGACCGGTGATTACGCCGTGCACCGTGCTCATTGTCGATGACGACGCACTGGTGATGACCGGGACAGCCGCGATGCTGTCGGACTTGGGTCATACGCCGGTTGAAGCACACTCCGGCGCCGAGGCGCTTGATCTGCTGCATTCCGGCGTCAAAGTCGATGTGGTCTTAACCGACCACGCCATGCCTAGCATGACGGGATTGCAGCTTGCGGGATGCATTCAAGAGCGGTTCCCCGGTTTACCCATCATATTGGCGACGGGCTATGCGGAACTACCCGTGGATCCGGCAACACTGGGGATCGCGAGACTTGCCAAACCGTGCACGCAGCATGAAATCGCCGCTGCCATTCATGCGGCAGTGCTGCCCCCGACACCTTCGGAAGCAGCATTGTCGGAAACTGCAACTTAAAACTCCGATGGTCGACGCGCTTCTCGCGTTGATCAGGGAGCGGGCCTCCGGTCTGCGCCTAACAGGGTAATATTCGCATTATGAACACAGCCTACATTACGCACGCCGACTGCTTGCGTCACGAGATGGGGGCGGGACACCCTGAATGCCCGGATCGTTTGAATGCCGTCAACCAGGAAATGCGCGCTTGCGGATTGCTCGATGAATTACGCTGCCTCGAAGCGCCGCTGGCCACGCCCGACGATCTGAAGCGGGTGCATCGGGCCGCCTATGTGGACGCGGTATTCGAGAACGCTCCGAGCGAAGGTTATGTGCAGCTGGATCCGGATACGGCGATGAACCAGTACAGTCTTGCCGCGGCACAGCGGGCGGCAGGCGCTGGAGTGCTCGCCGTCGATGAGATCATGGCGGGCCGATCCGCGAATGCGTTCTGCGCGGTGCGCCCGTGTGGTCATCATGCAACCCAAGTGCGGTCCATGGGCTTTTGCATTTTCAACAACATCGGCGTTGCCGCTGCCTATGCGTTGGAAAAAAAAGGACTCGAGCGCGTGGCCGTGATCGATTTCGATGTGCATCACGGCAACGGCACCGAAGACATGTTCAGCCCCACGCATTGGCACAAGCGCGTACTGATGGCGAGTTTTTTTCAGCACCCCTTTTATCCCTACAGCGGGACCTTGAACCCCGCGCCCAATATGATCAATGTGCCTTTGGCAGCCGGCAGCGGCGGCGCTGCCGCGAAAAAGGCGGTGGAGACACAATGGTTGCCCGCGCTCGAGAGCTTCAAGCCGCAGATGATATTGATTTCCGCCGGGTTTGACGCGCACAAGGAGGATTTGCTGGGAGGCATGGCGCTCATCGAAGCCGACTATGTATGGATGACGCGCGAATTGAAGCGGGTAGCTGCCCGGCATTCCCAGGGACGCATCGTTTCCATGCTCGAAGGCGGTTATAATTTATCCGCGTTGGGCCGCAGCGCTGTGGCTCACGTGCGGGCGTTGTCGGAACCGGAAGCGTAATCAGGTATAGAGCCTCCCCACGCTCTCGGCGACGCACACCGGCTTGCCTTGGCCTTCGCGTTCGACGGTCACTTCGGTAACGATCTGCACCCCGCCTTCGATGGGCTCGAATGAAAGTAGTTTGAAGTGCGCGCGCAGCCGGCTGTTGACGGGAACGGGCGAGGGAAAGCGCACGCGATTGAGCCCGTAATTGACTGACAGGCGCGCGCCTTCGAGCTTATGCGAGCTGCGAATGAAAAACGGCAGCAAGCTTAATGTCAAAAAACCGTGAGCCACCGTGCTGCCGAACATGCCGGCCGCAGCGCGCTTGGGATCGACGTGAATCCACTGATCATCGCCGGTGACGGCCGCGAATTGGTCGATGCGGCCCTGATCGATCGTGAGCCAATCGCTGGTGCCAATCTCGCTGCCCAGCAGCGCCTTGAGTTCGGTCAAATTTTGATATGTTTTCACGCTACCTCGTCGCCTCTATGATCGCACAAGGCGGATTTGACGTAACCGTCAAGAATTTTGGTGCGCAGTAAGCGCGGTGCTATGCTGCTGTCAAGCGGAGTACGACAGTTCTTCGGGGCAGGCGATCGACGGCAAGCCGCGTTGAAGCCTGGAGGCAGGCATGAACAATACGAAACAGGCTTTTTCGCCGTCAACCAAGGCCCGGCGCTGGTTTGGCGCTTCGCTTGTTGCAGGCGCCCTGGCGGCCTGGCCCGGTACGACGCCGGCCACTGCCCCCGAAGTCTCCCCGCCGTCGACTCCGGTGGTGGATCCCATCGATCAGCTGGCGGAAGTCATGGTGGAAGCACGCGAGCCGCGCTATGTCTCGCCAACCCGCCGAGATCAAATCGGACGCATCTGGGCACCCGTAATGATCAATGGACGCGGCCCTTTCCGGTTGGTTCTCGATACGGGCGCCAGCCATAGCGCGATAACAGCGCTCGTGGCCTTGGCGCTCGGTATTCCAACGGACCGTTCGCCGCCCGTGATTTTGCGAGGCGTCACGGGATTTGCTACCGTGCCCACCATCCGCGTCGACACCTTGAGCGTTGGAGACGTGGCGGTCGACCAGACGATTCTCCCCATTGTGCCGGACGCCCTGGGCGGCGCGGAAGGAGTCCTGGGGTCAGAGGGCCTGGTAGGCAAGCGCATTTTTATCGATTTTCGCCACGATAAGATCAATATTGCTTATTCGAAAAACGAACGCTCCGGTCCGGGCTTTATCAGCGTGCCATTCCACTCCTTGCGTGCCGGCACGCTGGTGGTGGTGGATGCCTTGGTCGGTCAAATCCGCTGCAAGGCCATCATCGACACCGGCGGCCAAGTGACAATTGCCAATCTTGCGTTGAAGGAAGCGCTGGCGCGCGTCGGTACTTCGCCCAGATCCAAAATCGATACCATCATCGGCGCGACGAAGGATGTTCAGAAGGGAGAGTTGATGGACACGCCCGCCATTGGAATGGGCGCCATCACCATTCACGATCCCGGCGTGACGTACGGCGATTTGTACATATTCAAGCAGTGGAGGCTCACGAATGAGCCCGCAATTTTGATCGGCATGGATACATTGGGTCTGCTTGACACTCTCATCATCGACTACCGTCGGCACGAGCTGCAGCTTCGTATGCTGAACGCCGGGTAGCCGCTCAAGGCGCGCATGGTAAACAAACCGATCATTTGGGTAGCGGCCTTGGTCTTGGTACTTGCGGCAGGGGGGGTGTACTACTTCAAGCACCGCAATGCCGCCACCACCGTCGTACCGGCGGTGAGCACGAGCAATTCACCCGGCCCAAGCGAGCCGGGCATCGCGCATCCCTTGCCCGAGGCGGTTAATTCCGGCCCGGCCGCGCCATTGCCCGATCTCGCCGCCAGCGATTTGCCGCTGCACGATGCGCTTGCGCAACTCACGGGTGAGGATGCCGTCAAGAACTACTTGGCTCCGGATGACTTGATACGCCGGATGGTAGTGACCATCGATAATTTGCCGCGCCAAAAGGTGGCCGTGGCGAAGCGCCCGACGAGTCCGATCGGCGGCTCCTTCCTTGCCAAGGGAGATGAATTACACGCAACGCTCGACAAGCAAAACTTTGACCGCTACAAGCCCATGGTGGCCGTCGTTCGCAAGCTCGACATGCAACAGTTGGCCGCGATCTATATCCGCTTCTACCCCCTGTTTCAGCAGTCGTACCAGAATCTCGGATATCCAACCGGATACTTCAATGATCGGCTGGTGACGGTCATCGACGACATGCTCGCTACTCCGGAACCGAAGGGAGCCGTGGAATTGGTACGCCCCAATGTCATGTACACTTTTGCGGATCCGACGCTGGAGGCGCGCTCCGCCGGGCAAAAGCTGCTGATCCGCATGGGGCCGGAGAACGAGGAAGCGATCAAAGCCAAGCTGACAGAACTTCGAGCGGCCATCACCGCAGCACCGCTCAAGCGCCCATAGGCCGAGGCTGATATTGGCATCCTTAGCTTGCGACGAACGATTTTAAAAAAAGCAGGGGAATAAAATGGCGACCACGTCCGCAGATGCAGGAGTGCCGGCAACGGCAACGAAGCAGAATAACTGGCTGGTAATCGGGGCATCATCCCTGGGCACCGTCTTCGAGTGGTATGACTTTTACCTGTACGGCCTACTTACCAGCGTGATCAGCTCGCAATTTTTTTCCGGCGTGAACGAGGTGACCGCATACATCTTTGCGCTGGCCGCCTTCGGCGCCGGTTTCGCCGTGCGGCCCTTCGGCGCGCTGGTGTTCGGGCGGCTGGGCGATCTGGTGGGACGAAAGCATACCTTCCTGATCACCATGGGAATCATGGGCGGTTCCACCTTTGCCGTTGGACTGCTGCCGAATTACGCGACTGCCGGTGTGATCGCACCGGTTCTGCTGCTGGCGTTGCGCTTGTTGCAGGGATTGGCTCTGGGCGGCGAGTATGGCGGAGCAGCGACCTACGTGGCGGAACACTCGCCCCCGGGAAAGCGCGGCCTCTTTACCAGCTTTATTCAAACCACGGCCACGCTGGGTTTGTTCGGCGCGTTGATCGTCGTCATCGTGACGCGTACCAGTCTGGGCGAAGATGCCTTCAAAGCCTGGGGATGGCGCATACCATTTTTGATCTCCGTCATTCTGCTCGGCATTTCCTTGTGGATTCGCATGCAGCTGTCCGAGAGTCCGGTGTTCGTCAAGATGAAGACCTTGGGCACCACGTCCAAGGCACCGTTGAGCGAGGCGTTCGGCCGCTGGCCGAATCTAAAAATCGTGCTCATCAGCCTGCTGGGAGCGGTCATGGGCCAAGCGGTGGTGTGGTACACGGGTCAGTTCTACGCGCTGTTCTTCCTCGAGCGCACGCTGAAAGTAGATGGCGCCACCACCAATATTCTGATTGCCATTGCTCTGGTGCTCGCGACACCGGGATTCGTATTTTTCGGCTGGCTGTCCGATAAGATCGGCAGGAAGAAGATCATCATGTTTGGCTGCCTGCTCGCCATGCTGACCTATTTCCCGCTGTTCGGGGCGCTCACACGCTATGCCAATCCGGCGTTGTACGCGGCCCAATCCTCCACACCCGTGACTGTGATTGCGGATCCGAAAGAATGCTCTTTCCAGTTCGATCCCATCGGAAAGAACCCCTTCGACTCCACGTCTTGCGACATTGCAAAGAGCTTTCTCGCCAAGTCCAGCGTGTCCTATCTACGCGAAGATGTACCGCCCGGAACGCTGGCAAAGATTCGCAGCGGCACCAACCTCTTTACCGCACCCGATCCCAAGGTCGTGACGGGGAGCGATCGCAAGACAGCCATTGCGGCTTTCCAGAAGCAGGTCAAGGCCTCGCTGTCGGCGGCTGGTTATCCGGATAAGGCGGATCCCGCGGCCATCAACAAGCCGATGGTGGTCCTCGTACTGTTCATCCTGGTGCTGTACGTGACCATGGTGTACGGGCCCATTGCGGCGCTGCTGGTGGAGTTGTTTCCGGCTCGAATTAGGTACAGCGCCATGTCCTTGCCTTATCACATCGGCAATGGCTGGTTCGGCGGGTTCCTTCCGACCACGGCTTTCGCAATCGTGGCGGCAACGGGCAACATTTATAACGGCCTTTGGTATCCCATCGTGGTCGCGGGCATCACTTTGGTTCTCGGTCTGTTGTTCTTGCCTGAGACTTATAAGCGCACGATCGATGCTTGACCGATAGGAGGAGCCGCTGCCTGGCGGCTCCTCCCTGCCCGCGTTGACCTCAAGCGTTACATCCGCTTCACGGAAGTAGCCGCTCTTCAAATTGTGACGTTATGGGTTCTAGGAGCAGCATACCCCGAGGTACGCTGTGACATAACCACACAAAACGGCGGTGACCATGGATACTACTAAAAAATCTTCCAATTCAATGGCTTACGGAGCCGGCGCGGCGCTGCTGCTAGCCGCATCGGCGCTCCTCGGCGGCTGTGTAGTGCGCGTGGCAAGCCCACCGCCGCCGCCCCCGCCGCCGCGGGTATATGAACGGCCTGCACCGCCCCCGCTGCCTGCCTACGAGCCGGCGGTGGACGTGGAAGTCCAGGCCAACGAGGCACCGCCTCCGTTGCCCGACTATGAGCAACCCCCTTGCCCCGAAGAAGGCTATATGTGGACGCCGGGCTACTGGGCCTGGGGCGGGGGAGAGTACTACTGGGTGCCGGGAACGTGGGTTCAGCCGCCGCGCGTGGGTGTGCTGTGGACGCCTGCCTACTGGGGCTTCGTCGGGGGGATCTACGCCTTTCATCCCGGCTACTGGGGCCCGCACGTCGGCTACTACGGCGGAGTCAATTACGGCTTCGGCTATGTCGGCGTTGGATTTGCCGGCGGACGATGGGAGGGAAATCGCTTTGCCTACAATCGTTCGGTGAATAACGTGAACGTCACGGTCATTCACAACACCTACAACGAAACCGTCGTGAACAACGTGCGCGTTAACAAGGTGAGTTACAACGGCGGACCCGGCGGCACCGCCGCGGCACCGACGCCTCAGGAAAGAACCGCGATGGCCGAGCACCATGTGCCGGCTACAGCCATGCAACGGCAGCATGTGCAGGAAGCGGTTCGAAACCCGGCGCTCGGGGCCAGAGCCAACGGTGGCCATCCCGCCATCGCTGCAACACCTCGACCGGCCGCATTTACTGCTGCTGGCGTCGTGGGCGCCCACGGCGCCGCTGCGATGCCCGCAGGGGCACGCGCGCCGAACGGCGCACAGCGCAATCCCGGGCAGCAAAATGCGGGACAACGCGCGCCTGGGCAGGGACAGCAAAATAACTTTGTAAGGACACCCGGCCAGCCGAGCGGTGCCGCTCGCCAGGGACTACCGGCCTCATCCGGCCGGGGGCCCGCCGCCGGTCCAGGGCCGGCCGGCGCGGGGCCGGCCAACGCCGCCAAGGCCGCCAGGCCGGCTTTACAACCTAAGCCTCAGCGTCCTGCACCCGAGGCAAAAAAGGGCGAGCGCGAGAAATAATCCGGCGAAACAAGCTCCGCTCGCGATTAGCTCCCCAACCATTAGCCCTCTAATGTTCCGTCGCCACTTGCTTGCGGTGGCGGATCATTAGGGGGCATGATCGGTGGTAGGGAGAGTTAGCTGGCAGCAAGTGAGGAGGACAGACAATGGGTTCCTTGTCGTTCACGGTATCCGATGGCGTTGCGACCTTGGCGCTGCAACGCTCGACATGCAGCAACGCGATCGACATCACAGTTATCCGCGCAGTGCACTTGGCGCTCGATCAAATACAAAAAGGTGAAGGCCACGCAAAAGCCGTGGTCATCACGGGCAGCAACGATGTGTTTTGCAGCGGCCTCGATCTGCATTCGATCGATTTGAAAACGGCAGAGGCGCGGCAGCGAGCGCATTTCGAAATGCGCCGTTTCATGGATCCTTTGATTTTGCGCTTGAGCGGATTTCGGTTTCCGATCGTCGCGGCGGTCAATGGCGCAGCCGTGGGCGCCGGTATGAGTCTCGCGCTGGCGAGCGACATCATCATCGCGGCCGATAATGCCTATTTCTTACCCTCGTTTGCGCGTTTGGGGTTGGTACCGGATGCGGGAATCACCTTCCACTTAGCCCGTCGGATTGGTGCGGGCCGCTCGTTGTCCTCGCTCATGCTGGCCGAAAGAATCGACGCCAAAACCGCATTGGAGTGGGGGCTGGCCTACGCGGTAGTGCCCCACGACGAACTCATGGTCCGCGCACAAGCCGTGGCGCATCGCTTGGCCACGGGGCCTTGTGCGGTTCTTGGTCAAATTCGAACCTTGCATGCTTCGACTTTCGATAACTCGCTGCAAGAGCAGCTGCGCGCGGAACGCAGCGCGCAAGAGATGACCTTGGAGACGCAGGATTGCGTGGAAGGAGTTCGAGCGTTTTTCGAGAAGCGCGAACCTAATTTTTCAGAGCACTAGGAGCCTCGCCATCCGGGCGCGCGGTGATTGCAATGCGGATCGCCGCAAGCGGCGCACGATCGTCGAATGGCTGAGTTTTCGGATCGTTGGGCACGCCGAGCAAGGTCCAGAGCACATCGAGATCCGGTGATTGAGGAGTTGTCCTGATTTGCTGGTATAGGCCGTACAGGACATGCGTGCCCGTTGCCGCATCGCCGATCTTGAGTACCTCAGCGATATCGCGGTCCGCCGCGTAGCCGCCGGTCTCCTTGAGAATGGCTCGCAGTGCGGTTTGCAGGCCGACGCGGTTGGCAGTTTGTTCGCGTATGGCTACGTCTGCCTGCAGACAGTACAGGGCGCCGCCCCAATAGGTTCTTCCCCAACTCGCTGATTCATCCATACCGCCTTCTCCCGCTCGAGGCAGCCCCAGGGGCATCGAACGGCGATCTTCCGCCCAAACATCGGCAATGTCGCGATTTCCATATTGGGCCCTTGCCACCCCTTCGACGTAGGTGGCCAGCCCCTCGGCGAGCCAGCCATGGCGTCGGCCCACTTCGGGCAATGCCAGATGCACCATCTCATGCACGAGCACCCAATCTGCGGCCAATGTATCCGCGGTGGTTTCGCGGCCGACGCGCATTTGAATCATGAGACCGGAATCGCTCGTTGTGCGCCCGCCGCCCACGCCGCTGCCGTCCATGCCTTGCAGTCTGATAACGACCAGAGCGGCGGGGAATCTCGCGTAATAGCCAGCCACGATGTGCGCGGAACGATCGATCCAGAGGCGCAGCAAGGGCTGGTGCTTGGCGAGTCCGGCATCCTCGATGAAGACGCAGATCTGCGAGCCGCTCACCGGCAACTGCATATTCACACCGGCCGGACAGGCGCCGTGCCCGAGCGTTGCAAACGCACATAACATCGCGCCACCGAGGATCAACGCTGCACGCATCACTGCTCCGCGGCGAAGTTGAGTTTTCGCGAGCCGCTCAGGTAGCGGCTGCCGCGGACAAAGAAGCGCAATCGCTCATCTGCGGCCTTGGTGAGCCCAATGCGCACGCTCTCTCCGATGGTTTCGACATTATGACAATCGCTGCCTATCCAGAGTTGCTGATCTGTAAATAAATTGATTCCGTCGTGCCGCCGATCGATCCGCATCGCCGCGGTCAGGCGGCCGGGACCGCGCGTCAAGTCATTTAACTTGACATGCCTGACGTTGCGCTGCATATGTTCGGTTCCGTACAAAGGCTCAAGTGCGCGCAGTAGCACGCCGGAGCCGATCCCGCCCGCTTCACTCGATACATTCAAAAGGTACGATGTTCCGTAGCACAGATACACATAGGCATGGCCGTGTTCGAGGAAAAGCGAGCGATTGCGCGGTGTCATCCCGCGAAATGCATGACAGGCCGGATCATGTTGCAAGTACGCCTCGGTTTCGACGATTCGCCCGGCGATGATGAGTCCGCCAATGTGGCGTACTAGCACTTTGCCGAGCAAAGCTTGGGCCAGCGCAACGGTTTCGGCCGGCATGTCGCGCCGTGAAATACGCTCGATGCATGTTGCTGGGTTGTCCGAAGCCTTGCGGACGATGATAACCTCCCGGGTTAGACAATGATTATAACGATCGCCGATCTTCCCAACGGAGCAGCATGCTAAGCGGCCAGACAATCAATAATCTCCACTCGGAGACTTTTACATTTCTCCAAGGGAATCTTGAGATCATGGCTATGAATTGCCACGTTCCGGAAGAAGCGTCGCGCCAGAGTTTGGTGTATGTCACTGACGCTGCGCAACTTTCCGAGGCTCGGCGCCACCAACCCGCCATTTTGGTGGTGCATGCAAAGGTCGCTGATCGTATTTGCGCTGCCATTGACGCCGAGAGTTGCTGTTTCTCGGTCAAGAATGTTTCCATGGGCATGGCGATGCTTCTTAAGTACTTCGACAGCAAAAGTAGCCGCTTTTCACAGTGGGGCGAGCATCATCCTACGGCAGTCGTGCATCGCGACGCCATTATCGGCAAGGGAGTATTCCTCGGCCCTTATTGCGTCATCGGCGCCGGCGCCGAAATCGGCGATGGATGCATGATCGGATCGCACTCCGTCGTCGAGAATGCGGCAAAGATCGGGGCGCGCAGCATTCTACACCCGCATGTTTTTGTCGGTGCCGCCTGCCAGATCGGTGATGATTGCGAGATTCACCCGCATACCAGTATCGGCAGCGATGGATTTGGCTACGCCGTGGACCCGGACGGAAGGCCGCGCAAGATCGCCCACTTGGGGAACGTGAAGATCGGCGATGGGGTCGAAATCGGCAGCAATTGCGCGATAGACCGCGCAACCTTAACCTCGACACATATTCGATCCGGCACCAAGCTCGACAACATATGTCACATCGCGCACAACTGCGATCTCGGCGAGAACGGTTTTTTCACGGCCGGATTCATGATGGGAGGATCCACCAAGATTGGACGTCAGTTCGTCACCGGCGGCAATTCCGTCGTCACAGCACACATCACAGTGGGCGACAACGTGGTGCTATCGGGGAGATCCTCCGTCACGAACAACCTGCCCGCAGCAGGCGCCTATGGCGGCTATCCGCTGCAGCCGTTGAAAGAGGCGCTGAAAACGGCGGTGAGCCTCGGGCATCTGAATGAAATTCGACGCAATCTCAGGCGCGTGATGAAACACCTGCACCTGTCCGAACACGAGCAGGACGATGCTTAGGGTTTGACCAAGCAATCCAAAATCGCTCCTATTGCCGTGCCGATCGCGGCGCTGATGGTGGCGATGGCATGCTTTCAGCTCGGTGCGACGCTCGCCAAAGGATTGTTTCCTGTAGTGGGTGCCATAGGCACGGCGGCACTGCGCTTGGCGATTGCCTCGATCATCCTCTTGGCGGTGTGGCGCCCGTGGCATCTGCGTTTCACCGCAGCGCAGCTGCGTACCGTGGTCGTGTACGGCGTGGCCATGGGGTGGATGAACTTCTTCTTCTACCTCGCCTTGAGCTACATCCCGCTTGGAATCACCATGGCGCTGGAATTCACGGGTCCGCTCGGAGTCGCGTTGTTCGCCTCGCGCCGTCCCGTCGATTTCCTGTGGATTTCGCTCGCGGTGCTGGGCTTGGCCGCTTTGCTGCCGTTGGGTTTCGCCGGACAAACGCTGTCGGCGCTCGGCATCATTTACGCCCTGGCCGCCGGCGCCTGCTGGGCACTGTACATTGTCTTTGGGCGAAAGGCGGGCACGGCTCATGGAGGTCAAATTACTTCCCTGGGCACCGTGATCGGCGCTGCGGTAATCGTGCCCATCGGCATTGCGCACAGCGGCACGCAGCTGCTGTCGCCCGCGCTGTTGCCGATGGCAGTCGCCGTGGCTGTGCTTTCCAGCGCGCTACCCTATTCATTGGAAATGTTTGCCATGCCGCGCATACCGACTCGCACGTTCGGTGTGCTGATGAGCTTGAATCCCGCATTGGGCGCGCTTTCGGGTTTGATTTTCCTCGGCGAGAGCTTGACCTTCATTCAATGGGCTGCGATTGCCAGCATCGTGGCTGCCTCCGCCGGCAGCGCCTCTACGCGCTCATTGCCCGATTAGCGATATCGCCAGATAGAGCGCCGCCGCCCCGGCGAGAGTCATGGCGGTGGTGAGGAATTTTGGATGCGCATGGTAGCTTTCGGGGATGAGATCGCTTGCGCCGATATAAATAAAAAATCCCGCCAGCAAGGCGAGCACGCTGCCCAATGAAGCGCCGGACAGGGTGAAGAAATGGGTCGAGACCAGTCCAATCGCGGGTGCTACCGCGTCGACAATGAGCCAGCGCACTGCCGCAGTACGGCTGCCTTGATTCTTGAGCACGATGTTCATGGTGTTGATGCCATCGGAAAAATCATGGCTCAACACCGCGATTGCAACGATGAGCCCGATCTGATGGGAAGCTTGAAAGGCCAGTCCGATGGCCACGCCGTCGAGCAAGCTATGCAAAGACAAAACGCCGGCGGCGATTCGGCCGCGAGGTGCCGCATCGCCGTGAAAAAGCAGAACCCGATCCAGTACCAAGTAACAGAGAAAGCCCAAACCGCTCCACGCCAAAATGGCTTCGGGAGAGTGAAGTTTTGCGCCGAAATTGATCGCTTCCGGCAGCAAATCGAAAAACGCGACGCCGATGACGGCACCGGCGCTGAATCCCAGCACCAGATGCAGCTTGTCGCGCAATCGTAAGGCCAGCAGGCCGCCCAGCAGCGTGCTGCAGAATGCCGCAGCGGCGATGACTAGCAGTAACACAGTGTTATATTGCGGGCCATAATTTTAACTTTTTGGGGGCAGCGTGAGTTACGACACGTATCATAAGCGCAAAATAGGCAAACACGTGCTCAAGCCGGAAACCCAAATGATGGGTTACGGCTACGACCCGAGCTTGTCGGAAGGCTCTTTGAAGCCGCCGATATTTCTGACATCAACTTTTGTATTTAGAACCGCGCAAGACGGCAAGGATTTTTTCGACTACACCTCAGGCAGACGCGAACCGCCGGCGGGACAATCATCGGGTCTGGTCTATTCACGCTTCAACAATCCCAATCTGGAAGTTCTCGAGGATCGGCTGGCACTGTGGGAAGAGGGCGAAGCGGCCGCGGTATTCTCCAGCGGCATGTCCGCCATCTCGACCGTCATTTGGACCCACGTCCGCCCCGGCGATGTGGTTCTCATGAGTCAACCCCTCTATGGCGGCACAGAAACGCTTATCGAGAAAACCTTGCCGGCGTTTGGCGTGAGCGCAGTCGGGTTCAATCTGGGGCACGACCGCCAGTCTGTGCTGGAAGCCGCTGCGCAAGCTTCCAAGAAAGCCGAGCAATCCAAAGGCCGGGTCTGCCTCATTCTGGTCGAAACACCGGCCAATCCTACCAACAGCTTGGTCGACCTCAAATTGATGCGCGAAGTGTCCGAAACAATCGGCTCGCGGCAGAGCGGAGGGCGGCCGCCCGTGGCGGTCGACAACACTTTTCTCGGCCCGGTATTTCAACAACCGCTTCAGCATGGCGTCGATCTGGTCATGTACTCGCTGACCAAGTACGTGGGTGGTCACTCAGACCTGGTGGCGGGCGGAGTCGTCGGTTCGCGCGATGCGGTGGGGCCGGTGAAGAAATTACGCGGTGCACTCGGCACTCAGCTCGATCCGAACACGGCCTGGATGATCATGCGCTCCATGGAGACCCTGGCGCTTCGGATGAACAAATCCGCGGAGAACGCAGCGTTGGTGGCCGACTTTCTGCGCAAGCATCCGAAGATCGCCGCCGTCAATTATTTGGGGTTTCTGAGCCCCGCCGACCCCCGTACCGCTGTCTTCAAACGGCAGTGTCAAAATGCCGGTTCGACCTTTGGATTCGCCGTTAAGGGCGGCGAGGCTGAGGCGTTCCGCCTGCTCGATGCGCTGCAAGTGATCAAGCTGGCGGTGAGCCTCGGCGGCACCGAAACCTTGATGTCGCATCCGGCCAGCACCACGCATTCCGGCGTGGCCAAGCAAACGCGCGACCGGCTCGGTATTACCGATTCATTGATTCGAATATCGGTCGGGATCGAGGATTCGGACGATCTCATCGCCGACCTAAGCGCCGCACTCGAAACCGTGTAGCACTTCACACAACCCATGGCTCGGCGCGGCGCGTTGAGCGCGCGCCCGTCATTCAAAGCTGCCTGCGAATGAGATGGGCCCGGCACATTGGCTCAAAACTTGAGCCCTAGCCAACCAAACTGCGAGGCCAGTCACAACCTTTTCGGCCTATCCAGCAAAAATAGCTCCGCTCGGGGAAACCCGCAATGATGTCAAATACCTTAGGAGCTCTCATGCATAAGATTTTAAGCGTAACCCTGGCGACCGGAGTAATGGTTGCGGGCATTGCGCAGGCTGCCACGACGACTACCACCTTTGCGGTGACTGCAACGGTGCAGTCAACTTGTTCCGCAACGGCCGCAACCCTGGCATTCCCCAACTACACGCCCGGCGGCGGCACGCAGATCGGCAATACCACCATCAGTGTCAAATGCACCAAGAACACACCCTTTAGCGTGGCGCTTAACGCAGGCTCGACCACCGGCGATACCTTCGCTCAACGCGTAATGGGTTCAGGCGCGAACACCTTGCAGTACAACCTGTACACCACCGCCGCGCTCGGGACCATATTTGGCGATGGCACCGGCGGCACCGGCACCGCAGCCGGCACCGGCCTCGGCGTCGCGACGGCAAACAGCGTGCAGGTCTTTGGGCAACTTCCCGACAACGCCACGAACCAAGCGGCGGTGCCAGGCGCTTATAGCGACACCATCACGGTCACAGTCACGTATTGATCAAAGGGTTCTCGCGGCGGCGTGCCGCTGCCGCGAGAGAAAATCCATGCGCAAGATTCACGCAATGACGCTGATCTTCGGTGCGATGGCCGCTGCGGCAAACGCGAGCACCTTCAATATTTCGCCCATCCGGGCGGAATTGAACGCGAGCCACCGCACCGAAGCACTGACCATTACGAACGAGGAGGATAGTCCCGTCGTGGTGCAAATCCGCGTGGTGAGCTGGTCGCAAAGGGACGGCGCGGAACAGCTCGAGGACACGCGCGAAATATTGGCGACGCCGCCGGTGCTGCAGATACCCGCAATGGGTCAGCAAATCATCCGTGTCGCTCTGCGCCGCACGCCGGATGCGACGCAAGAGCTAACCTATCGAATCATTTTCGAGGAAGTGCCGCAGGCGGCGCCGAAGGAATTCACCGGACTGCGCGTCGCGCTGCGGCTGAGTATCCCGATATTCGTGGCTCCTGCGCAGGGGAAGGCAAATGCGCAAGTCGCCTGGGCGTCGCGCTGGCTTCCAAACGGCCAACTCGAGCTCGCAGCGACCAACAATGGCAGCGGCCACTTGCAAATCACCGATTTCGAGGCGCAGTTCCCCGGTTCGCTGATGCCGCTTCGCGGAGTGACCTCCAAGTATGTGCTGCCGGGCAGCCGTATGAGCTGGACTTTGACTCCGCCCGCGGATGCCATACGGCAAGGCCTGATTCCGATCCGCGGTCACAGCGACAAAGGGGATTTTTCCGCCGACGTTGCGCCCAGCGATCTCTAAGAGCCACGGGTTGGCGCGTGGCCACAACCAGGCTGATCCGAATTGCACACGCGCTGCAGACATATTCTGGTGTTCTGCTGATACTGTGGCTTAGCGCTCAGTCCGCCTTCGCGGCGGACCCCTCGCAGCTCACGCAGTCCGTCGTGGAAGTCACAGTAAGCGGCGCCGATGCCGGGGAAATGCTCGTCGTGTTGCGCGGCCCGCAAGGCGAGTTGTACCTGGAAGAGGGCGATTTTTCGCGGCTGCGGCTGCGCAGGCCCAACACCGCAGCGCTCCTGTTTGAGGGCCGGCGCTATTTCGATCCCAGAGCCATCAAGGGCTGCTCGGTAACCATCGATGAGCGTTTGCAGCGCGCCGTCATTTCCGCGCCGACTGCCTCGCTCGACACCACGCATCTCAGCGCCGCGGAGCGACGCACACCGGACATCACGCCGGCTTCCCCCGGCGCCTTTTTAAATTACCAGCTTTCGGCGCAGCAAATCGACCGTCAGAACTTGGGCGGCGCCTATACCGAACTGGGTCTTTTCGCGGGAGCCGGCGTGATGACGAACACCGCGGTCGCTCGCTATGGCGGCGGCGAGAATCAATTAGTCAGGCTGGACACCACCTACACGAGGGATTTCCCCGCAACGCTCGAGACCTTGAATCTCGGCGACGCCATCAGTGATGGGGCCAGCTGGGGTAATGCCGTGCGCTATGCCGGCGTGCGCTGGAGCCGAAACTTCGGCCTGCGTCCGGATTTGTTGACCACGCCGCTGCTCGCCACTTCAGGCAGCGCCACGGTGCCCTCGACGGTGGATGTCTTCGTGAACAATCAATTGGTATCCAGCAATCAGTTGCCGCCGGGACCCTTTGTGATCGATCGGTTGCCCACGGTTTCAGGCACCGGCGATGTCAGCGTCGTGATACGGGATGCACTCGGCCGCGAGCAAGTGGTCACGCAGTCCTTCTATTCGAGCACCACCCTGCTGGCCCAGGGCTTGAGCCAATATTCGGTCAATCTCGGCAAGATTCGCGACGACTATGGCCTAGAGAGCAATGAATATGGCCCTCTGCTCGGCGAGGTGAGTTATCGACGGGGCATTACCGACGGCATAACCCTCGAGGGGCACGCCGAATATCTTGCGCGCGAGGCGCACGCTGCCGGGCTCAACGCGGCCTTCGCCGTGGGTCGAATCGGCGTCATCAACTTCACTGCGGCCAATGGCGGAGATGCGGCCGGCTCCGGATGGCTGCGCGGGGTTGGTATAGAACATCGCGGCACCAACACGAGTTTCATCGCGAGCAGCCTGTGGGCATCCAATGAATTCTCGCAGGTGGGCGAGCCTCTAGATCCCGCCCTTCGGATGCGGCAGCGCAGTCTTCTGCAGACCGGCATGGGGCTGGGCCGCTTCGGATCCCTATCGCTGGCGTATGTGCGCCAAACCTATCGTGATTCGCCCGTGCAGCAGACACTCGGTTTGACTCACAGCATCAGCTTCGGGCGGATCGGCTCGCTCAATCTCACACTGACCCGAACCCGCACGGCATCCGATCTTTCCAGCAGCGCCCAGAGCTCAACCAGTGCTTATTTAATTTTTGTCCTGCCCTTGGAAAACCGGCGCGCAGCCACGCTGGCTGCCGTGGGTGGGAGCGGCAGCGGTGCGCCGGACAACGAGGTGATTGCATCGCTGGCCCAAAGCCCACCGGTCGGGCCTGGCAGCGGCTATCGCCTGAGCGCCTCCACCGCGGGTAATTACGATGCCGATTGGCGCCAGCAGTTCCACAGCGCCGATTTGGAATTGGAAGTGGCGCGCAATCGCGGTATCGAGGGACGCAGCGCCTACCTGTCGGGTGCCATGACATTTCTCGACGGTCAACTCAATACCACCCGTTCCGTCAATGGGAGCTTTGCGATGGTGGACGTCGCCGGCCTCTCGGATGTGCCGGTGTATGTGGAAAACCAACTCACCACGCATACCGACGCCGGCGGACGGGCGCTGCTCTACAACTTGCGGCCCTATGAGGCCAATCGAATCAGCATCACGCCGGAAGATCTGCCGTTGGATACCACCATCGGCGCGAGCAGCACCATCATGGCGCCGCCCTTTCGCAGCGGTGTCATTGCGCGCTTTCCCGTCGAACGCGTGCGCAGCGGCACGTTTCGGTTGGTCCTGGACAGTGGCAAGCCCGTTCCCGTGGGCGCCGTGGTCACTTTGCGGGGCGCGCAGTTTCCTGTGGTGTTGAACGGCACGGTGTACGTCACCGGTTACGATCATGGCATGTCCGCGGAGGCCAGTTGGTCGGGCGGACACTGCAGCTTCCGGTTGGAGCCGCCGCCGCCGGACGACCCGTTGCCGGACATGGGCACGGTGACGTGCCTCAGCGTTACCGATGCGGTGCGCACACTGTGAAGCCCGGGAATTTTATTCTCGCGTTGAGCTTGATCGGACTGCTCGCTCCGTGCTCGCGCGCCGCCACCACGGTTAACTGCACGGTGAGTGCGGGCGGAATAGCCTTTGGGATTTACAATCCCTTAAGCGCCGTGGCGAGTGCATCGACAGGAACTCTGCGCGTCGTTTGCAATGGAAGCGGCACGGGATCGGCGAATGTCACTGTCAATGTCTCATTGAGCACCGGCTCGAGCGGCAGCTATGCGACGCGAAAAATGTTCTCAGGAGTCAACACTCTCAACTACAACATTTTTTGGAGCACCGCTTATAACCAGATCATGGGCGATGGCAGCGGAGGCTCATTCGCCGGCACCGCCGGACCGTTCTCGGTGCCCGCGGGCGGCAGCAATGTGGCGACCGGAACGATGTATGGGCGCATTCCCGCATCACAGGATTTGGCCCCCGGTAGTTACAGCGACGTGATCACGGTCACCGTCACCTATTAGTCACTCTAGCGGGCGCACCGCGAAGCGCACCGGCCAAGGATAATCGCCTGCGCGAAGCCCCGGCGCCAAGGTGAATCGAAACTTCAGTGTTAGATCGATGACTTGAGGTTTTTGCCATCGCTGCACAACGGTACCGCCCTCGGCTCCGAGGTCAAGATCGGAGTTCAACCCGGCGACCCTCATCGCCGAGAGCATCGGCGCGACGGTGAGCACTTCCAAAGCGAAACCGTTCGGGCTGTTGCTGCGCACTGTCAAGGTCGCCGGTTGCACCACATCGATGAAGCCGCGCTGCAAATCCGCGTCGGAAATCGGCAAACCGGCCGGTGCGGATTGACGCTCGATCTTGGCGACGGCGCGAACGATGGCGCCGACGTTGAGGTCAGACCGAACGTCTCGCGCGCCGGCCGCCGTGACGCTGGCGGCGACAATCAGCGCGATGCGTGCCGTGTTGAACCCGTGATTGTGCGAAGATTTACTCAAGTCCTTAATAGCGGCAAATAAAGGTCGTACTTGAGGGGCGCAAGTTCAAGTTTACTCTTCAGACATAACGTAAAATCAAGCAGAAGGTGATTTTTCTGACTTTTCCGACCATGCGTGTTCCCCTTGCGATATCGGCCCTTATTTTGGCGGCGTGGCTCAACGATGCGTCGGCCGCTGCGCTCGGTGCCGTCGGCGGGGAACTGTCATCGGTGGTCGTCACGGCGACTCGACTCGCCGAAGAAAGCCGGGATCTGCCCGTTTCCATCGACAGGATTGATGCGCAAACCATTCGTAGCGGCCAGTTACAGGTCAATTTATCCGAGTCGCTGCTGACGGTTCCGGGCGTATCCGCGCAGAGTCGCCAAAACTATGCCCAAGACTTGCAGCTATCGGTGCGTGGTTTCGGCGCCCGCTCGAGCTTCGGAGTCCGCGGCGTGCGCCTCTATTCCGACGGAATTCCGGGTACCATGCCTGATGGCCAAGGGCAATTTTCGCAGTTTGATTTAGGATCTGCCGATCACATCGAGGTGCTGCGAGGACCCTTCTCGGCCTTGTATGGCAATTCCTCGGGCGGTGTTATTGCGATATTCACCGAGGATGCCAAGCCGGGGTACCTTCTCGGCGGTGGTGCGGACTACGGCACCTTCAACACGCAGCGCTATGCTTTGAAAACCACGGGCGATACTGGGGTACTCAATTACGTCGTTGACGCGTCGCATTTTGCCACCGATGGATATCGAGTTCACAGTCAAGCGGAGCGCAATCTTTTTAACGCCAAGATTACCGCTCCGTTAAGCGGCGAATCTAAGCTCACCGTCGTAGCCAATGCCGTGCAAAGTCCGTTCGTTCAAGATCCCTTGGGACTGACCCGTGCGCAGCTGGCTGCGGATCCGCGCCAGGCCGGCACCAACGCCATCGCTTACAACACGCGTAAAGAGCTGGCGCAAGAACAACTGGGCGCGGTGCTCGAAAACAAAATCAGTAGCGCCGATCAGATCGTCGCCAGCGTGTACACCGGGCATCGTGCCACGACCCAGTTTCAGGCGATCCCGAAGGCAACAGAAGTGGCGGCGCCGTTGTACCCCGGCGGTGTAATCGACTTGAGCCGCTCCTACTGGGGCGCGGACCTGCATCTCGCGGATCAACGCACCTTGGGCGGCATGCCCTTGTTGGTGGTGGCTGGCCTTAATTACGACGACTTGGCCGAAGCACGCAAAGGGTATTTGAACTTCATCGGTTCTCAATTGGGCTTGCAAGGAGGGCTTAGGCGGGATGAGGCCAATCACGTGTACGATTTTGATCAGTACCTACAGGCCCAGTGGGATCCTGCGCCGCGCTGGCGGGTAGTCGCGGGCGTGCGCAACAACTTAGTCGAGGTGAGTTCTCACGGCCACTTGGCTGTGCTGGATGCCGCGAATAGCGCTGTTCGTTATTCAGCGGTCAATCCCGTGGGCGGAGTGACATTTCGCGCGAACTCGGCGATCAATGTTTACGCATCGTACGGTAAAGGATTCGAGACTCCCACGCTGAATGATCTGGCCTATCGTTCGGTGGACGGCAGCCTGCCCGGTTTGAATCTCGCGCTCAAACCGGCGCGCAGCGACAACTACGAGGCCGGCCTCAAGGCCGGCAACGAATACGTACGCGTCAATTTGGCTGCGTTCTATATCAAAACCGTGGATGAACTGGCGGTGCTGCAAAATAGCAGCGGCCGCACCGTGGATCAAAACATCGGCGAGACCACGCGGCGCGGCTTGGAACTCGAGGCGGATGCCAAGTTGACCGGAGGCTTCGACGCGCAAGTTGCCTATACCTATATCCGCGCATTGGTAGCGCAACCCTATTACACCTGCGTGGGAACGCCCTGCAATCCCTTGGCGAGTCCGGCAACGGCCAACTACCTGCCGGTGGCTGCGGGAAATTTCCTACCCGCTATCGCGCGCAATTCACTGTACCTCGGGCTCACTTGGCATTACGCCCCCTGGGGCTTTTCCACTACGCTTGAAACGCTGGGAAGGTCGAAAATTTACGCGGACGACCGCAACACGGACGCGGCGGCAGGTTTTTGGGTCATAAATTGGCGCGCGGGCTTCGAACAGGAAACCACGCACTGGCGCCTCAGCCTATTCGGCCGCCTTGATAACCTCGCAAATCGCGCCTACGTAGGCTCTGTGATCGTCAACGAGGCCAATTCGCGGTATTTCGAGCCTGCGCCGGGCCGAACGGCTTATGTAATGTTCAATGCAGCTCTGCGGAATTAAGCTGTCGTTATGTACACCAAACCGCTTGAACCGCGTTGTGCTTATAGGGTCTTATTGATCAAGGCTTAAATAAGCAGCCGTCTGCGGCTGTTGCGAGGAGAGGGCAAATGAGTATCAAGGGCAAAGGCGGTCTGTTGGCGTTAGGCGCGCTGGGATTGATCTTGGCCGGCGCTGGGCCTGCGCTTGCGCAGCACGGCGGAGGTGGCGGCGGACATGGCGGCGGTGGAGGGGGCGGTGGAGGTGGACATGCCAGCGGCGGCGGACATTCCGGCGGCGGTGGTGGACACTCCTTTAGCGGCGGCCATAGCTCGGTGGGCCACGTTGGGGGCGGCGCCCACTTTGCAACTGGCGGGGCCCACTATTACGGGGGCGGCGGGGCACGCTATAGCGGCGGGTATCGCGGCGGCTACGCCGGGCGAAGTGGCTATGGCGGCTATGGCGGCCATGGTTATTCGACCGGCGCCTGGCATGGCGGGGGCTGGCGCGGAGGCGGTTGGCATGGCGGTTATTGGCACGGCGGTTTCTGGCCGCGAGCCTACTACGGCGGCGGATTTGCCTGGTTCTTACCCATCCTGCCCTTAGCCTATGCGACCTATTGGTATGGCGGGGTGCCGTACTACTACGCCAATGATGTGTACTACACGTATAACCCGTCGTATGAGGGGTACGTGGCGACCGACCCCCCGCCGGTCGCGGATTCCAGTGGGTCGGCTGAGGGTGCAGCTTCTGCGCCTGTTGATGCGGGCGCCCCGGATCAGGGTCCTGGCCCGGGCGGACCGGCAGGTCAGATTTTCATGTACCCGAAAAATGGCCAGAGCCCCGAGCAGCAAGCGAGCGACAAGGCTGAATGCCAGCAGTGGGCATCCCAGCAAGCGGGCCAAGTGGCGCAGAACGGCTCTGACTACAACCGAGCGATGGTGGCGTGCGTCGAGGGGCGGGGTTATAGCGCTCGATAGCAGCGCGCGAAGTTGAAGAGTTGAAAAAAAGCCGCGCTTCGAGCGCGGCTTTTTTGTGGGCACAGATTCGAAGCGGGTCGCGTCCGATTAGGTCGAACCCCAACAGGTAGGAGCGCCGGCGGGAGTCGCACCTTGCGTGCCCGCTGTGTTGAGCGTGAATGACTGACAAGGGGCGTCGGCTTGTTGGGAAGGCGCCAAGGGCACAGCGGTGATGTAGTAGCTTGCTGGCGGTGCACCCGGCGTGACGGTGTCCGGGATGGCGATCGTTACATTGTATTTCCCGTCCCGGGACGCAACCGTTCCCACGCCAGCGCCGGCACAGGCGGCATAAGTAAAGCGCTGCGAGTAGCAGCGCTCCAGCGCCTGCGCATCCAACGTCATGGTTTTGGTCGCATCCGTGCGGTTCGCCCTTCTGACGTATTGCGTGTAGGAAGGTACGGCAATCATGGCCAGGATGGCCACGATCGCCACGGTGATCATCAGTTCCACCAAGGTAAATCCATTCTTGTTCATGGCGCGAGCCTCATCCCTGGTGCTGCATGATTGAAATGACTTCGACAGTGCCGCCCGGCGGGCCGTCCACTATTATGTCGACGGTCTCGCCCACGTGGATGCTGCTCAGTGTCTTGGCCGCGGTGCTGTCGGCTTTGACGTGATAACTGACATGATCGACCTCGATCGTGCCGCTAGAGGGCGCCGCAGTCACCGTGCCGGTGATCGGGGGATCCAACATACGCGAGGACCACCCGATGTTGGGCTGCAGGGACAACCCGAGTGCGACCGCGCCGATCGTGAGCTTAAGTTTTGCTAGTTTCATTGACGTATCTCCCACCATGCTTTGCGAGCTTTTGGAGGACCTCCGGCTGCCGGATCGACATATGACGTGCCACCGTTCGGTAGACTGGTCACAGTAACGATGGCGAGTCCGGAGCCGCCTCCTACTGAACCATTTAGATTTGTTACCCCGGACGCGTAGACGCTTCCCAATCCCACGCCGGCCACACCGTAGGTTACACCGCTGACGGTAACCATATCTCCCGCGCTGATATGCCCGTCGCCATTGACGTCCCATTGGGGTGTTGTGAAGCTCTGGCCAGTCGCAAAATTGAGCACCATGAGATA
>JAXDQK010000056.1:0-5141 GCA_034667905.1 Gammaproteobacteria bacterium
ATTCGTTGCACCAGGGCGCGCCCCACAGTGCCTGTAGCGCCCACCATCAAAATCCGCTTGTTCATAAACGACTCCTCAGCAGATCGCCCTTGCGCATTTGGACGCATTGGCGCTTCACTGTGCTGCAGTGTTAGCCAGGACGCGGGGGAACTCTTCACCCGAGT
This sequence comes from Gammaproteobacteria bacterium, assembly GCA_034667905.1. GTDB lineage: Bacteria > Pseudomonadota > Gammaproteobacteria > Steroidobacterales > Steroidobacteraceae > Bog-1198. Next base: position 165 of record JAXDQK010000056.1, read on the forward strand.
GGGTGAAATCGACGCCTGGCCTGACTCGTAGAATTGCGAATGAACGGATCGGCTACCGTCGGGTCTCTCATCTCCGTCAAGGAGCGGGATCACATAAGGCACATCGGCAAATGCGGCAAAATTGCGTTCGATGCAGTGCCCCACTCGATGCATGCGAGTGCGCCCCTGCCTGCCGACGCTGACGAAGCAGGATCGGATCAGCCGGGCGGCTGAGGAACATAAGAATGCCCCGATTCTCAAGGTGAACTGCTGTGGCTATGACGCCTGAATGTAATGCGGGGAGAGCCTGTACTCACTCAGCTGAGTGATTGTGGAGACTGGCCCTGCCTCTCTAGGCGACTTCGAAGTCGATGCTGAGGTGCCTATCGCAGTTGAGCGTGTTTGACAACGGACAACTCGCCTCCGCTTTCTCCAGCAGCAATCGCGCGCGAGCCTGATCGACGTCGGGCGCGATCTTCAGTAGCGCGCGGGTCTCGAATCGTGTGAAGCGCATTTTCCCTTCGACCCGATTCAAGGTGGCCTTTGTGGAGGCCGCGAGGTTATACCAAGTGAACTTAGAATTCGCGGCGATTGCCTGAAAATTGAGAACAATGCAATCGGCGATGGCTGCGGTGAACAGGCCTTCCGGAGACCAGCGATCCCCGGGACCACCAAACTCCCGAGGCGGCGAGGATTCTATCTGATTGAGGCCGTCCGAATTAAGGGTGGCTCGCCCCTGTGGAGTCGCGGAGACCGCAACCTCGTAATAGTGAGGAAAGGGATGCATAAAAAATCCTCCAATCGATTTGAATGTTCGCGTCGCTTAATTAGACGGATTTGACCGGTCCAGCCATGGGCTCGTCGGTCAGCCGTGATTTAATAAAGTCACCGATGTCATCTAGAGCTTCCTGCGCGGCACGCAGTAGTGCGACGTTCGACGGAAAGACATGCATCATGCCTTGCCAGGTGTGTACTTCAATCGTTCCACCAGCTTGTTCAAGGCGCTCTGCGTATCTGAGCGAGTCGTCGAGTAGCACATCATTTTCGCCCACGTGCATTCTGACCGGTGGCAGCGCGCCAAGGTCGCCGTAAAGCGGAGACGCCCTTGCGTCGCGGGCATTCTGATTCCCGAGGTACAGCCGAGATAGCGCAGCAAGTGAAGACGGTGTCGATAATAGATCAGCATCCGCGCGCGTCTTCATGCTCTCCCCAGTCATCGCTAGGTCCGTCCATGCCGAGATCACCGCCGCGCACTTAAGAATTGTGTCGGAACCGGCGCGTGCCTTGCTGCTCGTAGAAAGAAGTGCCAATGCAAGACCTCCGCCAGCGGAGTCGCCCGCCAGGGCTATTTTCGTAAAGCCTTGAGCGAGGAGTCCGGCGTAGGCTGCCTGCGCGTCTTCGACCGCGGCCGGAAAGGGGTGCTCAGGTGCAAGCCGGTATTCTGGGACGAACACGGCAGTTTTCGCTCGGAAGGCAATCTGGCCAGCGAAGTGCTGATAAGCCTCGGCAGCGCCCACCACATACCCGCCACCATGAAAATAGAGGATGGCGGCGTCATTTATTGCCTCCGGCGATCGACACCACTTCCCCGGCACGCCGATTGTTTCTGCGTCATAGGTAATCCCCGAGGCCGATGGGACCGCGGTCATCATTTCGTCGAATGCCCTGCGAGCGTCCGGGCCATTCACGCTTCCCTTCATGGACATGAGCTTCTGCCTCAGCGTCACCATCGCAGCCCGGTCTGAGAAATGTTGTGCATGGTGTCTGATTGGCATATCAAATTCTTGTGCGATATCTCGAGAAGAATGTGTTCATGCCCGTGGTCGAATTGCGCGGGCCGGCCTGATAAACGCGAACGGTTGAAAGCGCGCTAAGTGGCTGCAAAGCGGTATGGGCCACCCTTCTTTAATGCCTTCTGATAGGCGCTTCTGGCCTGAAAGCGGCGGATCCACCCTTCAATATTTGGGTAATCAGAGAGACCAAATACTCCCATGGCGAGTTCGCCAGCGAAGCTCAATTGAATATCGGCCGCTGAAAAGGCATTGCCTAAGAGAAATTGCCTGCCTTCTAGCGCTCCGTTGATATAGGTAAGCTGTAGCGCAACCTCTGCATCCCAACGGGGCAGAGAAGCGGCAGCGGCTTCCCCCACGCGACCTATGTTGATTCGGATAATCAAGGCGGGCATCGCCGATCCTTCTGCGTAGTGCATCCAATGAATATATTCATCATATTGAGGATCATCCACGGTGGGTTGCAGCCTACCTTTGCCGTAGCGCCGCAAGACATGCTCGATGATGGCGCCGGACTCGGAAACAACGCGGCCGTTATCTTCGATGACGGGCGATTTGCCCAACGGGTGAATCTCCTTTAAAGCCGCGGGGGCGGCGCGCGTCACGGGATCACGTCGGTGCTGCTCGATCTCGTAGGGCTCACCCAGCTCTTCTAGTAGCCATATAATCCGCTGGGAACGCGAATCATCGAGATGATGGACGGTAATCATGATTTACTCCTGCCCTTAAGATCTTTCTGTGTGAAATTGAGTTTCGTTGCGTTCCAAAGATAAATCGACGCGAGGCTTCGATAGGGTTGCCAGCGTTGCGACCGTTCCCGAACCTGACTAGGAGTCGCCGGGCGGGGCAAATTACACACCAGCTGCACGCCGCGCCGAATGCCCATGTCGCCCGACGGGATCACATCCGGGCGGCCAAGACTGAATATCAGAAAGACATTCACGGTCCAAAGTCCGATGCCCGGGACATTCGTTAACGAGGCAACGATTTCCTCGTCTGTCAGGTCAGCGATTCGGCGCGCCGCGCGCGGATTCGCACAAAACCATTCTGCAAGTCCTCGGATCGCTCGAGCCTTTCCGCCGGAGAGGCCCACTGAGGCGAGGGCGGAGGGGCTTTTCTTGGCCACCGCCGCGGGCCGGAAGTCTCCTCCCAACCAGTCCTTCAGATGCGCGAAGATCGTGGCCGCCGCTTTACCCGATACGCTCTGATAGACGACGGCACGGATCAATGCCTCGAAAGGAGAAGCTTTCGAGTGCTTGATGCGCTGGGGTCCGATACTGGAAATGACAGCCGCGATAACTCGCCCGAGTTCAGGATCGGCGCGAAGGAGCCGCCTCTCCTGAGCCAAGCGACGATTCACACTGGTCGTTGACTTGCGTTTGCTCCGCCATAGTCGCGGGGTTGCAGTGATCCTCACCCCTGATCGAGCAGGTGGCGCGCTCTCAAAGGTTGAGACCCGCGACTTCATGCCGTGGTGCGTAACGCATCTGGGTAGTACTGAGGCGCTTCTCGCCGATCGAACATACCGTAATCACGCACCACCCTTACACGGCGCAATCGCCCGTCTGATGGCATCTGCACGGTGTTTCCGAATTCTTGCGCGAAGCGAGCCGTCTTCCAGGAGGTCAGTAGCAACAGGTCGCCCGGCGTCAGCACCGCATCCAACACGTCCCATGTAAGCATGCCCTCGGCCTGCTTCGGAAGTCCCAAATAGCGTGCAGATTCTTGCGGGGATAGCTTGGGTGCGGACGTAGGCTGCTTGGTGTCCAGAGAGTCCTTGGACGAGGCGGGCGCCTTAGCATCTAGGAGGGTCAGCGTGGTGCCCTCGCCGACCTCGGTTTCATCTAGACGCTGCTCTTGGAGAAGGTACCCCGGCGGAATCCGCGTATCCGCCGTGACTTGGCCTACCCGCAAATGGTAGTCCGAGAGAATTTCGCCGCGTCCTTTTTCTTGCACCTCGTGATGGCGCATCTTGGTGCGCCACCGCACCACCGACTTCTCATCACGCCATCCCGACAATGAGAGTATCCAGCCCTCGCGAGTTAGGCTTTTGTAGCGAATGTTGTCGACAAAGCCATCGACCTGCTCAAGCTCGGGTCGGAGCATTTTAGCGTGGCCAAGATAGGCGTCCCATTGCTCAGGTTTGGGGTGAACTTCAAAAACAACCGAAAACATCGGGCACCTCCTCACACGGACGCAACGCAATCAATTTCGATGTCGAAATGTCCCGGCCAGGCCGGAACGTTGACAAACATGCGGGCAGGCGGATCTTTTGGAAAATACCGCGCATACACCGCATTTACTTTTGGGAACAGGTCGACCGAGGTGCAATAGACCGTGCACTTGAGCACCTGATCGAGCGAGCTTCCGGCCGTTTCCACGCAGAGCTTTAACTGTTCGAGTACCAATTCGGTCTGACGTTCGATCGAGGCATTCACCACCTCGCCGGTCGCAGGATCAAAAGGCGGAAAACCCGAGACATAAATAGTATCGCCATGTCGTGTGATGGCAGAGGTCGGTGCCTTCCAACGTTCGAGGTAGGTGGATAAGGGCTCGACGCGAATGATGGTACGTTTCATGTTGTAGCGGCTCCGTTTAGACGTCCGATTCGAATAATTTGAGCTTACCGCACAGATCGACAGGCATGCTTCGATGCCGGACGAACTACGTTGTGTAGGCCAATTCGTCACAAAGGATCACGGCAATCGATGCGTTTGCAAGAGCGCTCTTTGCTTTCAGGTAAAGGGCCACTGGGGGCCGTTTCGGTTGCGCTAATGAGCCTGAAAGTTAGCATGCAGGCAATAAGTCCGAGTATTGCCGCAAACAGAGTAGCAGCAGAAAAGCCATTGGAGAAGGCGGCGATACCGGCACGCTCCAGCGTCTGGCGCACCTGTGCAGGAATCTGTTCATTGAGCGCACCGGCTAAATCGCCCGAGGTCACGCGTTTGATCACTTGTTGCGTCGTGGCCGGATTAAGTCCCACCTTCATGGCGTCGGAATTGAAATTGCGCTCGACCACGTTCGACAGGATTGCACCCATGGCGGCAACGCTGACGAGGATGCCGATGAAGCGCGTCGTGCTAGCAAGGCCTGAGGCCATGCCGGAGCGATCTGGCGGAACAGCGCCGCCCAGAACCTTCACGGTCTGTCCATTGAGAAGGCCCGCCCCGGCCCCCGCCACCAACATGGAGAGAATGAATACGGAGTA
>JAXDQK010000057.1:0-19001 GCA_034667905.1 Gammaproteobacteria bacterium
TGAAGGTCACGTGGCGGTTTCGAAGCGTCGTCAATCCGAAGCTCTTATTGTCGCGCGCATATTCGCTGTTGCCGACGCGAATCCGAGTAGCGTCGAGCAGCGTGACGACAGCGGCCAGCACTTTCTCACGCGGTAAACCGGGGATCGCCAAATCGCGCTTGAGGATCCGTCGCAGTCGCGAAAGTTTTTCGCCGAAAGACACCATGCGCTCGAATTTCGCGCTGTCGCGCAGCTCGCGCCATTTCGCGTGGTAGCGATATTGTTTGCGTCCGCGCGAATCTCGGCCGGTCGCCTGCAAATGGCCACGCGGCTGCATGCTGATCCACACGTCGCGATAGGCCGGCGGGATGGCCAAGCTCGCGATGCGTTTCAGTTCGGGCGCAGCGTCGAGACGGCGATTTTGCGGCGTTAGATATCGGAAGCCTCGGCCGGTGCGCAGGCGGCGGATTCCTGGCTGGGTATCGGATACATAGACAAGCCCGGCCTCCACGGCCATCTGCGCAGCTTCCTCCGCCGCGGTGCCGGCCAGCTTGTCGTTTTGCGATGAGGCTCTGAGGCTCATAACGGAGGACTTGTAGCAGGTAGAAGTCGGCGAGACTATGGCCGAACGCCGACGACGCGTAGGACAACGCGCCGAGTTGCGCGATCTGCGACGTAGGTCATGAAACTCGGGCAGCGCGCCGTCTTTTCCATAATGTCTGATTTTTCCTACGCACTTGCGCGCTCAAGACAACTCGTGCCCTACGGGGAGATACGGAAGAATGCCGCCAGTCCGCTGTCCCAACGATTTAGGAGAAAAAAGATGAAAAGCCAATTCGTAGCGCTCATGCTTATCTTGCCCGTCGCCGCGTTCGCGGCGTCGAACCCCGACGCTTCCTTTTACAAGAATGCGGCTGAAGCGGGTATTTTCGAGGTCGACGCCGGCCACATGGCGCAAGAGAAAGGCAATAATCAGCAGGTGAAGGACTTCGGTTCGATGATGGTAAAAGATCACACGGCAGCCAACGACAAGCTGCAGTCCATCGCCTCATCAAAAAACATCACTTTGCCGACCAGCGCCGGCGTCGCGGAGATGGCGACCGAAGCGAAATTGAAGCTTCTGTCAGGCGACACGTTCGACAAGTCGTACGTGAAAAGTCAGGTTACCGCGCACCAGAAGGCCATCGCGCTGTTTCGCAAGGAAGCTACCTCAGGGCAAGACGCGGATGCCAAGGCATTCGCCAGCGCTTCGCTGCCCATGCTTCACTCGCATCTGAAAGCTGCCACTTCCATCGCAACGACTCTGGGCATTAAGCTCAAGTAGGCAAAATCCCACGCTCATGCAAGGGCCTAACTCCTTCACTTCGCCAATCGGCACCCGTATCGTTTCAGCGTGGGAAAAGGGCGTGGGCCGTAAGTGTCTGTCGAAATCTATAAAGAAGGAACTCACATGCTTCATTATGCCGTCGTTTTCTTGGTCATTGCTTTGATCGCGGCTGTCTTCGGTTTTGGCGGCATTGCTGCCGGCGCCGCGGGCATTGCCAAGATCTTGTTTGTTGTGTTCTTGATCGGCGCGATCGTCACGTTCCTGATGAACGGCAGGACGCGCGTTTAGTTGGACTGGAGGCATCGCCGCGGCCATGCGGCGATGCCTCCAGGGGGATTGTCAGCCTCGACCCCCGCGCGATTGCGCAAAGCTCATGACCTCAGCGGCCATCGCGTCCAGAATTTGACCCACTCGAGGCACGAGACAGTGCCCGGTGTCGTCGAACACATTCTCCGTGGAATTAATGGCTGCGCCCAAGGGCGTGGGCCAACCGCGAAGCGCGTGCACGATATCGCGCAGAGCGTTGAGTGTGTTGACGGCACCGGGCCACCCAGCCGCCGTCGCGATGCAGCCCACGGCGCGCCCGCTGAAATACGGCCGCACATCAGCGCGAAGGTCCTCGGCATAGTCCAGCGCGTTCTTGACCAACCCAGAAATGCTGCCGTGATATCCCGGCGACCCAAGGATGATGCCGTCGGCGCGCGCCAACTCGGTTACCAAGCAGCGCGCTCGCTCGCCTCTGTCCAGAATTTCGGGCTGGTAAAGAGGCAATTCCAGCAATGAGCCGCTAATGAGGTTGGTGCGGGCTCCGGCGCGTTGCGCAGCCGCCAGCACATGACGCATGGCCCACTCGGTGGAGGAATTCGAACGCAGGGTGCCGCCGACGGCCACGATATAAGGATGTGTCACAAGCACAATTTTACACAGTATCGTTGCCGGGATCAGCGTGCTGCACGCGCCGCCCGCGCTCCGAACGGAGGCCTGGCGAACCAGACGAAAGGTATCAGGATTAAGTACAGTATCCCCAACATGTTAAACACATCATTGACCCCCAGCGTGGATGCCTGATTGGAGATCAATTGATTGACATACTCGGAGGCACCGACGCCTTTGATCCCGTGAGCGCCAAGCTGCGCCAAGTACTGAAGCCAGGATTGGGACGAATTTTTGATGTGCTCGGTCAGCACCGCATGGTGATAATCGCTGCGCTGATTCCATATCCACACCGTGATGGCGGTTGCGAAGCTGCCGGCCATGGTGCGAACAAAATTACTGACTCCCGAGGCCGATGCCAGTTCATTTGGGGCGACGCCCGACATCAGGATTTGGTTCAGCGGCAAGAAGAAAAAAGCCACTCCGAGCCCTTGCAAGAACCGCGGGATCGCGAACTGAATGAAGCTGGCACTCTCATTCAACGTGGCAGTCCAAAACACGGAGAAGCCAAAAATCAAAAACGCAAAACTGGCGGCGAGGCGCAAGTTGAGCCGGTTCATGTTCCGTCCCACGATGGGCGCCACGAAGAGCCCGAGCAGTCCGACCGGCGCAAGCGCCAATCCCGCCCAGGTGGCCGTGTAACCCACCGTAGTTTGCAGCCAAAGCGGGAAGATAATGTTGACGCCGGAAAATGCAAAGTAGGCCAGACCTACCGCCAAAGTCCCGACACGGAAATTACGGTGGCTGAATAGGCGCAGGTCGACGACCGGATGCTTGTCGGTCAGTTCCCAGGGAATGAAGAACGAGATCGCAATAACCGAGGTGATGGCCGCCGCCAGAATCAACGGCGAATTGAACCAATCCTTCTCGTTGCCGTTGTCCAACATGAATTGCAGGCTGCCGACGCCGATGACGAGGAGCACCAACCCCACCACGTCAATCGGCAACTTGATGGTCTTCGATTCGCGGTGCCGCAGTATCGACCAACTGGCAGCGGCCGAGAAGGCGCCGACCGGCAAATTGATATAGAACAACCAAGGCCACGAAAAATTATCGGTGATCCATCCGCCGAGGATGGGACCAAAAATCGGCGCGACCATAATGACCATTGACCACAGCCCCAACGCCAAGCCGCGCTTCTCGAGAGGGTAGTTGCGCAGCAGTATGGCCTGCGCCACGGACATCATCGGGCCGGACACGAGACCCTGGATGAGGCGTGCTCCCACCAGCATGGGGAGGCTGTTGGCGACGCCGCAAACAGCCGAGAAAACCATAAACAGCATGATGGACGTGACAAAGGTTCTGACTTCGCCGAAGCGCCGCGCGATCCATCCGGACAACGGCTGCATGATCGCAGCGGCGAGCATGTACGAACTGACGGCCCACGTGCCTTCCGACGGAGTCACGCCGAGGCTGCCGGAAATCGAAGGCACGGAGACATTGACAATGGTCATGTCAAGAATCTCCATGAAGGAGGCCGTCGCAATGGCGACGGTTAGGAAAAACAGCTTGCCGCCGTGCAGCGGTGGATATTCGCCGGCGTTCACCGGCTGTGCTGGCTCAGCCATGAACGCCCCCTAGGGAGAGTGAACGGGTCGGAGATTGCGGCGCACCACCGCATCGGCCTCCTCGTTGGCTTTATCCAAATCCTGCGTATAAACCTGTGTGTCCCCCACTGGTTTATCATTCGCCTCGCGCGCCAATACCGCTCCGTCGCGAAGCGTCGTATCCACCGTGACGGTGGCTGAGAGACCGACGCGCAGCGGCGATTTATCCAGATCGCCTTCCTCGATCTGAATTCGCACAGGGACGCGTTGCACTACTTTGATCCAGTTGCCTGAAGCGTTCTGCGCCGGCAGCAACGAAAAAGCGGCCCCTGTACCGGCAGACATGCCTTGCACGTGCCCGTGGAAAATGAACGACCCGCCATACAAGTCGCTGCGCACCTCAGCCTTTTGCCCTATTCGCAAGTTTCGCAACTGCACTTCTTTGAAGTTCGCATCCACCCACAGCGAGTGCAACGGCACCACCGTCATGAGCGCTTCGCCCGCCTGAATATGCTGTCCTAGCTGCACGCTTCGCTCAGCGACGTAGCCCGACACCGGCGCAACTACCGCGTTGCGGCGCGCGGCGATCCACGCATCGCGGTATGCGTCCTTGGCTTGCAGGACCGCCGGATTTTCTTCCACCGCCGTGCCATCGACCAGCGCATGCGCGGAAAGCGACTGCCGTTGCGCCTGCGTGAGGGAAGCTCGCGCGATTTGCACATTTTCGCGCGCATGCCGCACTTCTTCACCCGCGATGGCGTGGTTGGGCATCAGCGGTTCGCGCTTTGCCAGATCGGTTTGCGCCCGCGCCAATTCAACTTTACGCGTATCGATTTCCGAATCGTACTGACCCGCGGTCGCTTTCTGCTGGCGGACCTGCCGCACCGCTTGCGCCAAGGCGCTGGCGGCACGGCTCAAGGCAGTCTGCGCATCGACCGGATCAAGCTTCACGAGCACCTGGCCCGCTTTGACGAGCTGAGTGTCGTCGGCCAGCACCGCGACGACGGTGCCGGAGACCTGCGCGGATATCACGACTCGGTTGCCGTTTACGTAGGCATCATCGGTCTTCTCACGCTTCGAAAGCACTAAAATCCAGTAGGCAGCCCACAACGCTCCCAATACGATGAAGATAAGCGCGATCAGCAGCAGAATCCTGCGCCGCTTGCTATTCGGCGGATCGGTGGGCGGCGAATCTATCGTTGCATTCATGGTGTCGTTGTCGTTGATGAGGAATTGGCAAGCTTTTGCGCGCTTTGATATCCGCCGCCAAGCGCCCTTTGCAGCGCGATATCCGCCGACAAGGCCGCCGAGTCGAGCTGCGTCATGGCGTCGCGCTGATCTATCCAGCTCTCGGTTGCGATGAGTTCGCTGCGTGAATCATCGAGGTCTTGGCGCACGCGCGCGGCGGCGTTATTTTTCATTCGCAGCGCCGCAGCGACGCCCCGGCTGCGCTGCGCACGTTGAGCCTCGATTTGCGCTCGCGTCGTCGCTTGCGTCGCAACCTCGCGCGCAGCACTGATAACGGTGTCTTGATAGTTCGACACGGCGGCATCGAGCGCCGCCTGGGCTCCGCCATAACGCGCCTTTAGGCGGCCCGCATCGAAGATCGGCAGGTGAATGGCGGCACTCGCTTGAGGAACACGGCTGCCATACTCGAGCAGCTTGCCCACATCCAGGCTCGAGAGACCGAGCAGGGCGTTAACCGTCACATCGGGAAAGAATTCCGCGCGGGCAGATGCCAAACTTTTCTCCGCCGCTTCGATACGCCAGCGGCTCGCCGTGATGTCGGCGCGGCGAGATATCAGATCGATCTTTACATTGTCCGGCAGGTTGCCGGGAAATGACGGCAAGGGCTTCGGCGTCAAGGGCGGAAGATCTGCGATGGCTTTGCCAACCAAGGCGGCCAATGCAACCACGCGTAGCTTTGCAGAACCTTGAAGCGCTGCGACCTGATCGCGGGCGGCTGCGAGCGACAGTTCCGCTCTATCGAGCTCGTCCGCGGAGTTGAGCTCGGCGCCCACCCGCTCGGCAACGATTAGCCCTTGGGATTCGACTGCACTTTCTTTTTCTCTTGCGAGCGCCAAACGGCTTTGATCGGATTGCCAGGCAAAATACATGTCGGCAATTGAACTGGCGAGCATCAAGGCCGCTGCGCTGCGGTCCGCTTGGGAGGCGTGTGCCTGATCCATGGCGGCTTCCACGGCATCGCGTTGCTTGCCCCACCAGTCAAAGGTATAGCTGGCTTGTAATCCGAGATCGAACTGGTTGTACCAAGTGAAACCAAGCAACCGCGGCGGAAATACCCCGTTTTCGCTCAGCCGCTGTCGATCTGCATCGGCGCTCGCCTCGAGGTGAGCACCGGATTCCGCGGCAGCCAGACGCACGGATTGGCTGGCGGAATTGTAGCGCGCGCGTGCGGTCGCCAAGCTCGGCGAGTTCGCGCCTCCCAGCTCAATCAATTGATCCAAGGTGGAATCCCGATATCTTTTCCACCATTGCTCCTCAGGCCAGTCGCCACCCGCGCCGGCTTCCAGGCCGTCAAGCGGTGCCGATTCCGGCAAACGCACCGCTTTGTGCTTCGGCGGCAAGCCGGCGCAACTTGCCAGCAGAGAAAGCAATACAGCCGCTGCGATTCGCCATGGGCTCATAGCGGCGTCTCCGCGGCCGCAGCGCCGGTCGCCTGCTCCAAATCAACGACGAGCCGCTTGAGCTGAGCGGTGATCTGACGCTGCTCGGGCTCCGGGAAACCTTTCAACATCTCACGCAACGGAACGAACAATTTGGGCAGCAGCTGCCGTACAAACTCTTCGCCCTCCTCCGTGACTCTCAGAACCATCCTGCGCCTGTCGTGAACGCTCGAGACGCGCGTGATGAACCCGCGGTTCACGAGCGCATCGCTGATGCGCGACATGTTGGCCGGGCTCTGCAAGGCGCGGGCACATAGATCGCTCGGGTGTGCGACGCCGTCGGGCTGCGAGAACAAGGTGGTCAAGACGCGGAATTCCGCCTCCGCGAGACCAAAAGGACGAATTTGATGTTCGAACATCACCGCCATCTCGCGCCCCAAGTGCATGAGCAGCCGGCACAGCAAAATGCTCGTCACCGGCAAATCAGGCAGACGGGCCCGAAGGTTTTGGAGATTGGTCTCCACCAATTCAAACTGAGTCGCTGTATTATTAGTTTGCATGCTAACTATTCGATATTGTATATTTTATCAAGTGAATATCTGCTACGCAATTAACTTATCGTAGTAATCTATTGTCATGGAAAACGACACCTGTCATTTTTTGGGGACTGTGCATCCCAAGCGGGGACGACCTCGTCGAGGTACCGAACCGGCGAGGACGGAGGCTCTCATCGATGCTGCGACGCGGGTATTTCTGCGCGAAGGCTACGGATTGGCAAGCATCGATAAAGTCGCAGCCGAAGCCGGGGTATCCACTCGCACGATTTACGAAAGGTTCCGGAACAAAGCCGAGCTGCTGGGCGCGGTGATCAGCAGACTGGTGGATCGCATGTCGACGGTTCTTGCGACCGCGGAGCTGAATCGTCTGACGCCGAGAGCCGCACTCACCGTCATTGCAGAAATCATCACGGGCCGTGCACGCGAGCCCGATTCCGCGGCGCTGTTTCGCATTGTCGCGATGGAGGCGCACCGCTTTCCGGAGCTGGCCGCGAAAATGCGCGAGACCGACAAGCGCTGCGTGGGCACGGTCGTGGCTCACTATTTCCGCGATCAAGTCAGCCGCGGCGTCTTGAACCTCGCCGATCCGGACAAGGCTGCAAGGCTCTTTCTGCAGATGATCTGTTCCGAACTGCGGGAACGCCTGCTGTTCGGCGATGAGGAAGCAGTGGCAAAATTCGACTGCAAATCGCACTTGGATCACGCGATCGACCTATTTCTTCTTGGCGCGGCGCCCAGAGCCGATCCCCCAAGGCCCCCCACAGCTCCCTTTGCAATGGCTGATTGATCGGCCGGAAACGACCTATGCGGAAACTCATGCTTGCCAGTTTCGTCTTGACGGTTGCGTGCTCGCACAAAGCTGCCCCGCCGCCCCCGCCACCCCCCGAGGTTGGTGTTCTGACGTTGAAAGCGCAGCCGGTGACCATCGTCACCGAGCTCCCGGGCCGCACGGCGGCTTTTCGTGTCGCGGAGGTGCGGCCTCAGGTAAACGGCGTGATACTCAAGCGGCTATTTACCGAAGGCAGTCAAGTCAAAGCCGGTCAACAGCTATATCAAATCGATCCGGCACCGTTTCAGGCAAGTTACGATAGTGCCCGCGCTGCGCTGGAACGCGCCCAAGCCGCCGCCACCTCGAGCCGTCTGCTCGCGCAGCGCTACAAGCCGCTGAGCGAAGCGCGCGCCGTCAGCCGGCAAGACTATGACAACGCCGTGGCCTCGCAAGATCAAGCTGCCGCAGATGTCGCTTCGGCCAAGGCCTCGGTGGACACTGCACGCATCAATCTGGCCTATACCAAGATGTTTGCCCCGATTTCGGGTCGGACCGGACGTTCATCCGTCACGGAAGGCGCCTTGGTCGGCGCTAATCAGACCAATGCTCTCGTGGTCATTCAACAGCTGGATCCGATTTACGTCGATGCCACGCAAGCGAGCACGGTGTTGCTGCACTTGCAGCGGGCTTTCGCTGAAGGGCAATTGAAAAAGACCGGCGAATCCCAGGCCGAGGCTAAATTGATCCTAGAAGACAACTCGCCCTATGCGCAGGCAGGCAAGTTGCAATTTTCCGAAGTAACGGTGGACCCGGGCACGGGGTCGATAACTATACGAGCTGTGTTTCCCAATCCGCAAAATATTCTGTTGCCCGGAATGTTCGTCCGCGAGCGCGTGGAAGCAGGCATAAACGAGAAAGGCTTGCTTGTGCCGCAGCGTGCCGTCGCCCACAACGAACGTGGCGAGGCAACGGCGACGGTCGTGGGCGACGATAACAAGGCTACGACCCGCATTATCAAGACCGACCGTGCGATCGGCGACCAATGGTTGGTGAGCGAAGGCCTCGCACCAGGCGACCGAATCATCGTTGTAGGATTCCAAGCGGTACGTCCGGGCAGCGCGGTTCATCCTCACGAAGTGACGCCCGATGAACTCAGTAAACCGGCTGCCGCTGCGCCCGCTCCTTCGCAGCCGCAGAAGTAATCGACCGTGTCTGAATTTTTCATAGAACGGCCGATCTTTGCCTGGGTGCTCGCCATCGTCGTCATGCTCGGCGGCGGACTCGCTATTAAGACGCTGCCGATCGCGCAGTACCCGAGCATAGCCCCGCCCGCCATCGCCATCAGCGTCATCTATCCAGGCGCCTCGGCGGCCACGGTGCAAAGCACCGTGGTGCAAGTGATCGAACAGCAGCTCTCGGGTATCGACAATCTGTTGTATTTCTCGTCGGAAAGCGACAAAGACGGCAGCATGGCGATTACGCTGAGTTTCAAGCAGGGCACCAATCCCGACATAGCTCAGGTCCAGGTTCAGAATAAGCTGCAGCTCGCAACGCCATTGCTGCCTCCGGAGGTCCAACTTCAAGGCATCCGCGTTGCGAAGTCGACGCGCAATTTTCTTCTCGTGATCGGATTTTTCTCGGAAGACGGCGCCATGTCCAGCAGCGACATCGGCGATTTCATCGCATCGAACGTGCAAGATGCGCTGAGCCGCACCGCAGGCGTGGGCGACTATCAAGTGTTCGGCGCACAGTACTCCATGCGGATCTGGCTCGATCCCACAAAGCTCAATCATTTCAACTTGACGCCGGCCGACGTCAGCGTCGCGATTCAAGCGCAGAACGTGCAAATAGCATCGGGCGAACTGGGCGGCCTTCCGCAAGTCAAGGGCCAGCAACTCAACGCAACCATCATCGGCTCAACGCGCCTGAATACGCCGGAGCAGTTCGGTGCCATTCTGCTCAAGGTCAATCCTGACACCTCGCAGGTGCGCCTACGGGATGTCGCTCGCGTCGAACTCGGCAGCGAGAACTATCAATTCAGCAATACGCAGTGGAACGGACATCCCGCCTCAGGCATCGCGGTGCGGCTCGCCACGGGCGCAAACGCGCTTGATGCCGCCGCGGCCATCCGCGCGACGATGGAGAAGCTGAAACCCACTTTTCCGCCCGGCTTGCAAGTGATCTATCCGAACGACAGCACTCCTTTCATCCGCATCTCGATCGAAGATGTCGTGAAGACATTGTTCGAAGCGATCGGGTTGGTGTTTCTCGTCATGCTGCTGTTCCTGCAAAACATTCGCGCTACGCTGATTCCAACCATCGCAGTACCCGTGGTTCTCCTGGGTACCTTCGGCGTGCTGCGGGCATTCGGCTATTCCATCAACGTGCTGACCATGTTTGCCATGGTGCTGGCCATAGGCCTTTTGGTCGATGATGCCATCGTCGTGGTGGAAAACGTCGAGCGCGTCATGGAGGAAGAAAACCTGAAGCCGAAGGAAGCGACCCGCAAGTCCATGCAGCAGATTACGGGCGCATTGGTCGGCATCGCCATGGTCTTGTCGGCCGTGTTTCTGCCCATGGCATTTTTCGGCGGCTCGACCGGAGTCATCTATCGGCAGTTCTCGGTCACCATGGTCTCGGCCATGACACTGTCGGTACTGGTGGCGCTGATTTTCACCCCAGCCCTGTGCGCCACGCTCCTCAAGCCAAAGAAAGAGGCGCGCGCGCGCAAAGGCCTGTTCGGTTGGTTCAACAGAAACTTCGACCGCGCCAATCAGAAATATGAAGGCGCGGTCGTGCATGTGTTGAACAAAACCGGGCGCTATTTGTTGATTTTTGCGTTGATCGTCGTCTTGATGGCGGTCCTGTTCATACAAATTCCCAGATCGTTTTTGCCGGATGAGGACCAGGGGATCATTTTTGCCCAGGTCACTTCCCCGCCCGGCGCGACCCTGGAACGCACCCAAAAATCGCTGACGGAAGTCCGTGACTACTTCCTGACCCAAGAAAAGGATGCCGTTTTGGGCGTGTTCACCGTACCGGGCTTTAGCTTCGCGGCTCGCGGCCAAGCGGCAGGCCTCGTCTTCGTGCGCATGAAGGACTGGCGCGATCGACCCGGGAAGAAAAATCGTGTGCAAGCGGTTGCCGCGCGGGCAAACGGCGCGCTTCGGAAAATTTCGGACGCGCAGGCATTTGCCTTCGCGCCCCCCGCGGCTCTGGAACTCGGCAACGCGACGGGCTTCGACTTGGAGCTCGTGGATCGCGCGAATCAAGGGCACGAAAAACTCATGGCTGCCCGAAATCAGCTGCTCGATCTGGCGCGCAAGGATCCGCAACTGACTCAGGTGCGAGCCAACGGCTTGGACGATGAGCCGCAGTATCTCGTGACGATCGATTGGGAGAAGGCCAGCTCGCTCGGATTGACCGTTGCGGATATCAACAATACGCTCTCGGCGGCCTGGGGATCGCAGTACGTGAATGACTTCGTTGACCGAGGCCGCGTGAAGCGCGTGTTCATTCAGGGCGATCCGTCCTCGCGCATGCTGCCGCAAGACCTGACCGACTGGTATGCGCGCAACTCGCAACTGCAAATGGTGCCCTTCTCGGCTTTCTCAGCGGCGAGCTGGGGCTTCGGCTCACCGAAGCTCGAGCGCTTCAACGGCGTCCCGTCGGTGGAAATTCTCGGGGCACCGGTCGCCGGAGTCAGCACCGGCACGGCGCTCGACACCATCCAACGGCTCGCGACGCAGTTACCGCCGGGGTTTGATGTCGAATGGACCGGGCTCTCCTTCGAAGAGCGCCTGTCCGGTTCGCAGGCCCCCGCGCTGTATGCCATTTCGCTCATCGTAGTGTTTCTCTGTCTAGCCGCACTCTATGAGAGCTGGTCGATCCCGGTTGCCGTCATGCTCGTGGTACCCCTGGGGGTCTTCGGAGCAATCCTCGCCACCCTCGCGCGCGGGCTCGAGAACGACGTATTTTTTCAGGTCGGCCTGCTGACCACCGTGGGCTTGTCGGCCAAAAATGCAATTTTGATCGTCGAATTTGCAAAGGAAAACCACGATAGAGGCATGGAACTGCTGGAGGCAACGGTGCATGCGGCGCGTCAGCGCCTGCGGCCCATCCTCATGACCTCGCTCGCCTTCATGCTCGGCGTGATGCCATTGGCCATATCCAGCGGCGCCGGCTCGGGCGGCCAAAATGCCATCGGCACCGGTGTGATCGGCGGCATGCTGTCGGCGACCGTTTTGGCAATCTTCTTCGTGCCCGTGTTTTTCGTCGCGACGTTGAAATGGTTCACCGGCGCAACGCCTCACCATGCCTCCGGCGTTGAAGCGAACGATCAGGCTTTACGAGACTCGCCGTGAAGAATCCAACCTTGAAACTGGCTCTGCTGTCGCTTTTGCTGGCCGGATGTACGCTCGAGCCGCACTACGTGAGACCGCAACCGGCGGTAACGCAGCAGTGGCCGGCGCCGCCCGCCGGATACGAGGCCGCCGCTGAAGTTTCCGAGCGCAGCGCCGCACAGATCGGCTGGCGCGAGTTCTTTACCGATGCCAAGCTGCAGACACTGATAGAACAGGCACTACAGCACAACCCGGATGCGCAAGTCGCGTCCCTTAACATTGCAGCCGCACGCGCTCAGTATCAGATCCAGCGCGCCTCGCTTTTTCCGAAAATTTCCGCCAGCGCAGTCGAACAAGTGCAAAGATTCCCCACAGGGGTTACCCCCACCGCCGGAAGTGCGGGAGGGACGACGACGGCCGCCGGCTCGGGCCTCTTTCGATATTTCGATGTAGGGGTGGGCTTTACATCGTACGAGCTCGATCTGTTCGGCCGCATTCGAAGCCTCAATCACTCGCGCCTGCAGCAGTATCTAGGTTATGTGGAAACGCGGCGTAGCACGCAGATCAGCGTGATTGCCGAAGTGGCGAGCGCCTATTTGACATGGCTTGCCGACAGCAAGCTGCTGCGGATCACCATGGATACGTTGAATAGTCAGCAGGAGTCGCTCACGCTCGTCAGGATGAGCTTCGACGGCGGCGTCGCCACGGCCCTCGATTTGCATCAGGCCGAAACCACCGTCGCCACCGCGCAAGCAAACCTCGCGCAATACGGGCGCCAGGTGGCACAAGACCAGAACGCGCTGGTGGTGCTGCTCGGCGCACCCATGCCGAGCGATGTGATCGCAGAAGAGGATCTGGACGAAGAGAAGCTGCTGACGGATCTGCCTGCGGGATTGCCCTCGGATATACTCGTGCAGCGGCCCGACATCCTCGCGGCCGAGCACAACCTGATCGCCGCGAATGCCAACATCGGGGCTGCACGTGCCGCTTTTTTCCCCAGCATCCTATTAACGGGCTCCTATGGCACCGCCAGTACGCAGCTATCCGGCCTTTTTCAGCCGAGGTCACAGGCGTGGACATTCTCGCCGCAGATCAGCTTGCCGATTTTCGCGGGTGGCGCCAATGTCGCATCCCTCGACTTGGCTAAAGTGCAGAAAAACATTCTCATCGTGCAATACCAGCAAGCCATCCAAAACGGGTTTCGCGAAGTGGCCGATGCCTTGGCCGGCCGCGCTACCCTCGACTCTCAGGTTGCCGCCGACACGGTATTGGTCGAGGCAAGCAGCGAAAGCTTTCGCCTATCCAACATGCGCTATACGGGCGGCGTGGATAACTATCTCGGTGTCCTGGATGCGCAACGCATCCTCTACACGGCTCAGCAGTCGCTCGTGAGCGTAAAGCTGGCGCGCCTGCAAAACCTTGTGACGCTGTACAAGGCGCTTGGCGGCGGTTGGCGTGAGCATACGGACCCCACCTAGATAGTCCCATCGGTTCTGTGCGTATCGCGTTGATATTTCTGGAAACAGCGACCTGCTGCTGCGATTCGCGAACGCAGTTCAAAAATTTTAAAAAATCCTCGTTACGTTTTCACGATTGTCTTGTATATTCCAGCCGCAGAGTCTTGATTTAACAAGATTCGCAAGCAAGGTGGCAGCCTCGAAACCACTTTAGGTTTATGTCCTTGTATACCGTGAGGCTTTATGATCAGTGCCTGGGATTGTTTCCACCTTGCCACGCTCGAGTTAGTGCGCTCGACACCCATCAAGCAGCGCTTGGTTTGCGCATACCGCCGATATCTCGTTTCGCTACCGCCGGATGAAATGCCGAACGAACTGCGCGACTCCTTCGGGTCAGTCATGCGCAGCTTATGCGGCGTTGCGCCGTTGCGCGGCGAGGATGCAGTAGCCGCTTCGGTGCGCAAGATGTCAAACCAAGACGCGGATGACTGTGCGGCGCAAATCGTCGAGATCTTCGGCCTGATGTGCAGGACGCATCACAACACCATGCGGACGACCAATGTGGTGCAATTGCACTCCGTAGACCGCGCCATCGACGAATTTTCAACGCCGGCGCTGACCGCCAGCAACTAATCGAGCTTGAACTCGATGGTGTCCCAGCGCGTCGATTCTTGATGCCGCGCCTGGCGGCGCAACGCATCGATCAAACTGCGTTCATTCCAGGCGCTCACCTCATCAGCCAGGTCTTTGATGGGTTTCGGCAGCGGTGCGGGCGAACCAAAATTCTCCATGGCGACAATCGGCCGATCCGCGGCCTTGGCAAAATGCATCTGAAAAAGCACTAGCTCGGGAGCGAGTTGATAGACCGCCGGCAACACCACGATCACCTCGCACGGAGCGATTTGTCGGCGCAGGTCTTCGCGCTGCGATTCCTTGTCGAGCGGCTGCTTCTCCTGAGGCTTGCTGGTGTTCACATAGTAAAATTTGCCGGACGCCTCCAAATACTCGAAGACTCGCGTGTAGTCATCATTCTCGGCCCACGCATGGCTGACGAATAATCGAATGGGATCCCCGGTCATGGGGCTAGTGTAGCTCGCCGATGGCCATGCGCGAAGCACCGTGCGCCGATACAATGCCTGGTGCGATTGCTGATTTACAATATACGCTATGCAACCGGAACCGGGCCCGCCTTCCACCTTCCGGTGCCAGGCGCCGGCTACCTTCGCTCCAGCCGCCAGGTGCTGTCCCGGATTACCGACTTCATCAAAGAGCAGGACCCTGACGTGGTGGGCCTCATCGAGGTCGACACCGGCTCCATACGGACCGGCATGGTCAATCAGGCCGACTACATTGCGGAGAGCCTGGGCCACTATTCGACTTACGAATGTAAATATGGCGTTTCGTCCGTTAATCACTTGGTGCCCATTGTGCGCAAGCAGGCCAACGCCTTCCTCGCCGCACCCCGGGTGCGCGGCGAGCGATTCCACTACTTCGATACCGGCATCAAGCGCCTGATTATCGAACTGGAACTCGATGACATTGCCATTTTTTTGGTACATCTCTCCTTGAAATTCAGGCACCGGCAGTATCAGCTTCGCTACCTGTATGACTTGGTGCGCAAAACGGCGAAACCGGTCATCGTGGCCGGGGATTTCAATACATACTGGGGCGATCACGAAATCTACCTCTTCACCCAGGCGGCCGGCTTAACCAGCGCCAACAGCCAAGGTCTTTACTCATACCCGAGCCGCAGTCCTCGCAAGGAGCTCGATTTCATTTTGCACAGCTCGCAGATTCAAGTGGATCGGTTTGCGATACCCGACGTGCAATTCTCGGATCATCTTCCCTTGGTCTGCGATTTCACCATTCTGAAGGCCGCCGAGCTGGCCGCATGAGCTACAGCAACTGGTCGCTGCAGATCGATGCCGACCGGATTGCCTGGCTGACTTGCGACATGGCCGAAGCGTCGACCAACGTTTTGTCGGCCGCGGTCGTGCGCGAGCTGGCATTAGTGCTCGCTGAGATCAGGACATTGCGCCCAGTCGGCATGGTGGTGCAATCGGCGAAGCCCAGTGGCTTCATCGCCGGGGCCGATATCAAGGAATTCGTCAAAATCCGTACGCCGGCCGAGGGCTACCTTCTGGTGCGCGCCGCGCAATCGGTCTTGCAGGAGCTCGAGGATCTGCCCTTTCCGAGCGTCGCCGCACTGCGTGGTTTTGCCTTAGGGGGCGGCCTCGAATTGGCGCTCGCGTGCACTTACCGGATCGGGGCTGATGACCCGGCATTGTCGCTGGGCCTGCCCGAAGTCATGCTTGGGATTCATCCCGGATTTGGCGGCACGGTGCGCAGTGTGCGCACCGTCGGTGTGCGGGCTGCGCTGGAACTGATGCTCAAAGGGCGGCCGTTCAGGGCCCAGCGCGCCTTGAGCGTCGGATTATTGGACGGGCTTGTGCCGCCGAATGAGCTTGCGACGCGCGCCAAGGCGCTGCTGCTGCGGCATCCGGCTAGGAAAAGCGCACCTTTGGTCGACAAACTCATGAACCTCGGCGCAGTGCGGCCGTTCGTGGCCAAACAAACTATCGCGACATTGCGCCGCAGCGTGCGCCGCGAACACTATCCCGCGCCCTATGCCATCGTCGAACTTTGGCAGCAACATGGCGCAAACGGCGCGGCCGCCTATGAAGCCGAGGCGCGCTCGATCAGCGAACTGATGTGCACCTCCACTTCGCGCAATCTGGTGCGCGTTTTCTTGCTGCAAGATCGCCTCAAGAGTTTAGGCGGCGAATCGAGCGTCGAATTCAAACACGTGCACGTCGTCGGGGCCGGCGTCATGGGTGGCGACATTGCCGCGTGGGCAGCGTTTCGGGGCATGACCGTGACATTGCAGGACCGCAATGAGGAATTGATTCGGCCGGCACTGCGCCGCGCCCAATCCTTTTTCGAGAAGCGCCTCAAGGACCCTGCGGCCGCAGCCGATGCCGCATCGCGCCTCACGATGGACGTCAAGGGTGATGGTGCTGCGAAGGCGGACGTCGTTATTGAGGCGATTTTCGAAGATGTCGACGCGAAACAAGCGCTGTATGCAGAACTCGAGCCGCAGCTCAAGCCGACGGCCGTTCTCGCCACCAATACCTCGAGTATCAGAATCGAAATTCTGTGCCGGAAACTCGCCGACCCAAGCCGGCTCGTGGGCATTCATTTTTTTAATCCCGTTGCGCAACTGCAGCTGGTGGAAGTAGTCCAAGGGGCGAACACACGTGCGCGGGTCCTGCACGATGCATTAAAGTTCACGCGCAAGCTCGACAAGCTTCCGCTGCCTTGCAAGAGCGCACCCGGTTTCGTGGTCAACCGCATCCTTACGCCCTACATCAACGAAGCGCTGTATGCGCTCGAGGCGGGCATCTCAGCTGTGGTAATCGACCGCGCGGCCGAGCGCTTCGGAATGCCCATGGGGCCGATTGAGCTGACCGATGTGGTGGGCCTGGACGTTTCGCTGCATGTCGGGCAAGTCTTGAGCGAGGCCTTTCATCGCGAAGTGCCGCAGATCTTGATCCGATTGGTGGATCAAAAGAAACTCGGCCGCAAGAGCGGCGAAGGGTTTTACCGCTGGCAGGACGGAAAAGCGCTCAAGCCGGAGGCCGAACAGGCCGAGCCGCCGGATCTGGAGGATCGGCTGATATTGGCCATGCTGAACGAAGCCGTGGCTTGTCTTCGCGAAGGAACGGTGGAAGACGCGGATTTGCTCGACGCCGGTGCAGTATTTGCGACCGGATTCGCGCCTTTTCGCGGCGGACCGCTGCAATATGCGAGGGACCGCGGCATTGTCGACGTGACGAGCCGCCTGAACGAACTCGCCGACCGATACGGCGAGCGCTTCCGCCCGGATGCCGGCTGGAGTTCATTGCCTGCTTGAGAGCCGACCGGCTTGGGACCTAAGCGTGGTCGGGGTGATCATTCGCGTATGGTACGATTCACAGGCAAAATCATAGGCTTGAGCCTCAAGGGCGGAAGAATTTATTGATGGACGAGCGACCAATAGACCTTGCGGTTTTAAAGACTTTCTCGCCGCTGGACGGCCTGAAGGCGGAAAACCTGCATGCCCTCGCCCGCAAAACGGTGATCCGCGAACTGGGCGTGGGGCGCGTACTGTTCAAGGAGGGCGATACGGACAAGCGCACCTTCTATCTGGTGGCGGGCCAAGTCGAACTGAGGGCGGATGATCGCACCATGGGTGTGATTAGGGCCGGTACCGCGGAAGCCCGAGCGGCGCTCGCTCCCGGATTGCCGCGCAAGTTCACGGCGCGCGCCGCGATGGATCTTGAATACATCATGATCGACAGCGATTTACTCGATGTACTGCTGACCTGGGATCAAACCGGTCAATACGAAGTGGCGGAACTGCGCGGCGACGGCCTGGATGTCACTGGCGATTGGATGACCACCCTGCTGCAGACCAAGGCCTTCCATCGCATCCCGCCTGCCAACATCCAAGCAATATTCATGCGCATGCAACGCATCAACTATCGCGCCGGCGACATCGTCATCAAGCAGGGCACGGAAGGCGATTACTTCTATGTCGTGGTTGCCGGCAAATGCATCGTCACGCGTGAGACGCCCCTGAACAAGGAAGGCATCAAGCTCGCGGAGTTGAATCCCGGCGATAGTTTCGGCGAAGAGGCATTGATAGCGGAGGCCAAGCGCAACGCGACGGTCACTATGTCCACCGACGGCACGCTCATGCGTCTGGGCAAGCAGGACTTCCAAACATTGCTGAACGAGCCCCTATTGCAGTGGGTCGATCAGCAGACGGCGCGGGAAATCGTCGCCGGGGGCGGCAAATGGCTGGACGTGCGCCTGCCAAGCGAATTCCAGAATTTCCGAATTGACGATGCGGTCAACATACCGCTCTACTTCATCCGCTTGAAGATAAATGCCTTGGACAAGAACACGCAGTACGTCGTTTGCTGCGATACGGGCCGGCGCAGTTCGGCCGCCGCGTATATCTTGAGTGAGCGGGGCTTCGAGGCCTACGTTCTTAGGGGCGGCCTCGCTGCAAGCGAAGCGGCTCGCTCTCGAAGTGCTTGATCCGGCGCCCGGGCCGGGCGGCGGCAAGGGACCCGACAGCTTCGTTCCAAAGCCGCGATTCGAGTACAAGGCTCCCTCGATTCTGGCGGAGCACAAGTATCTCGCCATACTTTTCGTTCTCGCGATTCTTGCCGCGGCCGTCTATTTGCTCAGAGCGCCGCACCGGCCCATAAAAATAGAGCCGCCTCCACCCCCGCCGGTTTACGTCGAACCGTTACCCCAGCACCCCGCACCGAGCGGCCGTTGAATCACATCGTGTGGGTGGGCTTGTCGCCGCCGAGTGCCCCGGCCAGATAGTTTTCGATTTTCTTTTGGGTGTTGCCGCGATCCTGATCGCTGAACTGCACGCCGATTCCTGCGGTTCGCTTACCCTGTGC
>JAXDQK010000058.1:0-17433 GCA_034667905.1 Gammaproteobacteria bacterium
CACTGGGTGTATCAATCGCACCGATGCCGAAAGCTACGCAGTCCGCCTGAAGAACGAAGCAATTGAAGCGAAGCAGCAGGGGCTCCTCGGCATTTTCGTATGGCAGCAAGCGGTCGTGCGATATCTCGAGGAGTTCGCCGATAAGAGGAGCCTCTCGGATGATAAGGATCATCTGAAGAAACTCGATCCTTATCTTCGGTCCCTGAAGCTGGATGCGATCGACATGACGGTGTTGCAGCCGTTCATGCGAGATCGCAAGTTGAAAGATGGTGTCTCGAACGCGACGGTCAATCGCGCACTCGAGGTGGTTCGGCGGATATTGAATGTCGCGCATCAGGACTGGCGATGGCTCAAAGGGGTGCCGAAGATTCGGATGCTGAAGGAACCCCGGCGGCGCGTGCGCTTCTTGAGACGGGAGGAGGCTGACCGATTGATCCAGGCATTGCCTGAGCATATGAAGCCGATCGTGGAGTTTGCACTCTCGACCGGTTGTCGTGCGGGCGAGATCTTGGGGCTCGAATGGAGCCGGGTGGATCTAACCCGGAAAGTGGCTTGGCTCGATCACGGTACGACGAAATCGGGCGATGGCCGCGGCATTCCCTTGAACGCGGATGCCGTAGCAGCGCTCGAAGCGACGCGGGGACAGCACCCGCGCTGGTGCTTCACTTTCTCAGGAAAACGCATCCAGCAAAGCTCAACCGCCTGGGACAAGGCGAAGCGGCGCGCAGGCATCGAGGACTTCCGCTTCCACGACCTGAGGCACACCTGGGCCTCGTGGCACGTGCAGAGCGGCACTTCATTGCCGGAGCTGATGGAACTGGGCGGATGGAAGTCGTACGAGATGGTACTGCGCTATGCGCACCTGGCCCCGGAGAAACTCTCCTTCGTGGCCGGACGCATTGAACGGCAGGCATCGAAGCTCATCGAGGAGGCGCCGCAAGAGAAAAACGTAGCAAAAAACGCTACGTTTTCGCTACGGTCGGTACATTGAGCGCGCGTAAGTTTTTGATTAATTGGTGCGCCCGGAGGGATTCGAACCCCCGGCCTCCTGGTTCGTAGCCAGGCGCTCTATCCAGCTGAGCTACGGGCGCAAAGACATAATCGACAAAGCATCGCTCGAGACGGGTCTCTCCGCCCATCCAACAAAAAAAAACTTTAGGCGGGGCAAAAACCCTACCCTGAGTTTATACGTGGCGGAGAGGGAGGGATTCGAACCCTCGAAGGGCTTTTGACCCTTACGCCCTTAGCAGGGGCGCGCCTTCGACCACTCGGCCACCTCTCCGGATTACAGCCATTCGGCCTTTCGCGGAGCGCGGGATGATACCCGCCCAGAGCAGTCTAGGCAAAGCTAACGGGGTCTAAACGCGCTTTTCAAGCGTCATCGACAATCTTGGAGACCGGAACACCGGAGGGATCCTGGTCCTGCTCGCGCTTGATGCGCTCGTAGATCTCTTCGCGGTGGACTGCCACGTCCTTCGGTGCGTTCACACCGATTCGAACCTGGTTGCCCTTTACGCCCAAGACGGTAACGGTCACTTCATTGCCGATCATGACGGTCTCGCCGACGCGCCTAGTCAATATCAACATAATCTAGCTCCTTGCTGCCTTGGCACTTGCAGCGGCAAAATCTACTTGCGTGCACGCCGCACCGCGTCAAGCAAAATCCACAGGAATTCTTGGATCTGTACGCGGAGAATACAAGAAGCCAAACGCATTTGTTACAACTTCCTTTCAGAAATAAAACAATCGTTCAATTAGACAGCCTGCTGCGCACCAGCGACTCGACTCCGGCCAAGGCGGCGCCCAAATTCTCAGGTTGTGTGCCGCCCGCCTGCGCGAAATCGGCGCGCCCGCCGCCGCGGCCTCCGACCTTCGCGGCCACTTGCCCCGCGATCTCGCCGGCCTTCATGCGCGCGACCAGATCATCCGAAACACCCGCTACCAGCACGACCTTGCCCTCCAACACGCTGGCGAGAACAATTACCGAGGAGCCGAGCTTGGTTTTGAGCTGATCCATGGCGTCCCGCAACGACCTTACGTCCGCGCCGTCGATCTGCACAGCCAAAACCTTAACGCCGCCGACGTCTTTTGCATGCGACGACAAATCACCGCCGTGCCCGCTCGCGAGTTTCGACTTGAGCTGCTGAACTTCCTTTTCCAGCTTGCGGGAGCGCTCGATAAGCTCGCGGACTTTCTCGTCCACGTCTTCGCGGCTGCCCCGTAGCATCGCAGCAATATCCCGCAGCACTTCGTCCGTGTGCACGACCCACTGATAAGCACCTCGTCCTGTCAGGGCTTCCACGCGGCGCACCCCGGCGGCCACGCCCGATTCCCCCGTGATCTTGAACAATCCGATATCACCTGCACGTTCGACGTGTGTTCCGCCGCAGAGTTCCATCGAAAAATCCCCGATCGAGAGGACCCGCACATCGCTCTCATATTTCTCGCCGAACAACGACATTGCACCGGCCGCTCTGGCATCATCCAACGCCATCACTCGCGTCTCGACCGGTGCATTCTCGCGAATCGCCGAATTGACCAGCGCTTCGACTTGGTGCAACTCATCCGCTGACAAGGCCTGCGTGTGTGAAAAATCGAACCGCAATCGATCAGCCGCCACCAATGAACCTTTCTGCTCGACATGCGTACCCAGAATTTTGCGGAGCGCCGCGTGCAGCAGGTGAGTGGCTGAGTGATTCAAAGCAATCGCTTTGCGCCGCTCTTGGTCTACTTGAGCATCCAGGACGTCGCCTACGTGCAATGCGCCGCTCTCTAGGACGCCTACATGGGCAAATGACGCGCCGATTTTCTGCGTATCGCGCACGCTAAAACGCGCACCCGCATTGCTCAACACGCCCGTGTCGCCCACCTGGCCGCCGCTCTCGGCGTAAAATGGGGTGTGATCGAGGATGACCTGGCCCTCTTGGCCCGGATTCAGCGCCTCAACCACTTTGCCGTCGAAAATAAGCGAGGTCACTTGAGCGCTCTCGGCGAACCGATCGTAGCCGGAAAAGTCGGTTTTGCCCTCAAGCTTGATGGAATCGCGTAGATCCACGCCGAACTTGCTCGCTGCCTGCGCACGACGCCGTTGCGCTTCCATCGCGACATCGAAGCCTTGCTGATCGATGGTGAGGCCGCGTTCACGCGCCACGTCGGCCGTTAAGTCCGCCGGAAATCCGTAGGTGTCGTATAACCTAAAGACCGTTTCGCCGGGGATGACCGAGGATGTTAATTTCGAGGCTTCCGTATTCAGCAGCGCCATGCCCGTCGCGAGGGTCTCCGCAAAGCGAGTTTCTTCCTGGGCGAGAATTTGCATTGCCCTCGCCTCGCCGCTGATGAGCTCCGAATAATAGGAGCCCATTTCTCGCACTAAGTTCGGAACGAGCTTGTGGAAAAATGGCTGGTTCTGACCCAGTTGATAGCCATGGCGGATAGCGCGGCGGATGATGCGCCGCAAAACATAGCCGCGGCCTTCGTTCGAGGGCACGACGCCGTCAAGGATGAGAAACGTGCACGCGCGGATATGATCGGCAATCACTCTGAGGCTTGAGGACTCGAGATCTTGGGTGCCCGTAATGTCCGCAGCGGCCCGTATCAATGACTTGAATAGATCAACATCATAATTGCTGTGGACGCCCTGCATGACGGCGGCGACGCGTTCGAGACCCATGCCGGTATCTACCGAGGGCTTGGGTAAGGGCACGAGAATCCCGTCCGAGGAGCGCTCGTATTGCATAAATACAAGATTCCAAATCTCCACATAACGGTCGCCATCCTCGTCGGGGGAACCGGGGGGACCGCCGGGAATCTCAGGTCCATGATCATAGAATATTTCGGAGCAGGGCCCGCACGGACCCGTATCGCCCATCGCCCAGAAGTTGGATTTCTCGCCCAAGCGGGTACAGCGCTTGGGGTCGATGCCGATTTCCTCGACCCAGATGCGTTCGGCCTCGTCGTCTTCCGTGTATACCGTCACCCACAGCCGGTCTTTGGGAATTTCCAAGGTCCCGGTAATGAAATTCCAGGCGAAGTGAATCGCCTCGCGCTTGAAGTAATCGCCGAAGCTAAAGTTGCCCAGCATCTCGAAAAAAGTGAGATGGCGCGCCGTGTAGCCGACATTTTCCAGATCATTGTGCTTGCCGCCGGCGCGCAAGCAGCGCTGAGCGCTAGCAGCGCGCGAATAGTCGCGTACTTCTTTTCCAAGGAATAGATCCTTGAATTGGACCATGCCGGCGTTCGTGAAAAGCAGCGTCGGATCGTTCGCGGGCACGAGCGAACTGGACGGTACTACCGTGTGGCCGTTCTTACGGAAGAACTCCAAAAAACTGGCTCGGATTTCCGAGGTCGTCATCGATCTCAATCTGGCGTCGCGTTTCATGTTTCTTCGGTGTCTGAGTCAATTTCGATGTCAAAGCCTAAGGCCATTCTTATCTGAGCGCTCGTGAAACCTCGGTAACTCAAGAATCGCGCTTGCAGCTGTCTGTCAGCGTAGTTCTTGGGCAGTTCGGCGCCAAATTTCTTCACCCGCGCTTTTTGCAGGTGCGCAAGCCAATCTGGATGGGCGCCGAGATATTCCTCAACCAGCGCTCCTTGCACCCCATGACGACGAAGATCGAGCCGGATGCGACGCGGTCCTTGGCCCCTCGCAGCGTGATAGGCCACGAAGTTTTCCATGTAACGCCGATCGTCGAGTAATTTTTCGTCGCGCAGCGCATCGAGCAAGGGCGACACGACAGACGCATCGTAACCTTTCTCGATCAATTTGAGGCGTAAATCCTCGGATGCATAGTCGCGCCGCGCCAACGCATCGAGCGCCGCCACCCGGGCGGCATGGGCGTCCAGGGGCTCTACCGGGCGGCCAACCAGGACATTACGCCTCTTTGACGTCACCGCCCCGGTTCATGGTGGCCTTTTCGGGAATCAGCTTGGCGCGCACTTGCGCTTCGATGTCCTTGGAGATCTCGGGGTGCTGCTGCAGGAAGGTGCGGGCGTTATCCTTGCCCTGCCCGATCCGCTCGCCTTTATAACTATACCAAGAGCCGGATTTCTCGATCATGTTGTGTAGGACACCCAATTCGATGAGTTCGCCTTCCTTGGAAATGCCCGTGCCGTACATAATCTCGAATTCCGTTTCCCGGAAAGGAGGCGCCACTTTGTTCTTCACGACCTTAACGCGCGTCATTGAACCCACCACTTCTTCGCCGTTCTTAATCGCCCCAATACGCCGAATATCCATTCGCACAGAGGAATAGAACTTCAAGGCGTTGCCACCGGTAGTCGTTTCCGGATTTCCGAACATCACGCCGATTTTCATACGAATCTGGTTGATGAAAATCACGATGGTGTTGGATCGTTTGATGTTGCCGGTAAGCTTGCGCAGCGCCTGAGACATGAGGCGCGCTTGCAGCCCCATATGCTGATCGCCCATCTCGCCTTCGATTTCGGCTTTCGGCGTCAAGGCTGCAACCGAGTCGACCACAACCACATCAACCGCGCCGGAGCGCACCAGCATGTCTGTGATTTCCAACGCTTGCTCGCCGGTATCCGGTTGAGATACCAACAGGTCATTGACCTTCACGCCCAACTTTTCCGCGTACACCGGATCGAGTGCATGCTCGGCATCGACGAACGCGGCGGTTCCGCCGTTGGCTTGCGCCGACGCGATGATGGCCAGCGTCAAGGTCGTTTTACCGGAGGATTCCGGACCGAAAATTTCGATGACTCGGCCGCGCGGGATGCCGCCGACACCGAGCGCGATATCGAGCCCCAATGAGCCGGTGGGGATGGACTCCACCTCATACGTGGCCGCGGCATCGCCCAAACGCATGACCGAGCCTTTTCCAAATTGTTTTTCTATTTGGCTCAGCGCGGCAGCGAGAGCTTTCTTACGATTCTCTTCCATGGATATTCCTCGACAAAGTGTGGCGCTATTATTTCATATTCAGCGCCCTGCGCTCACCTCATATGCAATCAATTCGCACAGTTTCCTGAAGGTTTTTACGTTTCATCCAGTAGTGGCCAGGTGCTCACTACTGTATACGCCGACTCCATGCCGCCCGTATCGGAGCGAATCAAGGCAATGCTGGTCGGATGCCAGAGAATCGGGGACATCGCTTGCGGCACAGGGGCTTGCGTCACCTTCCTCGCCAGCGTGACATGCGCGCGATATCGCGTTTCCGGCAAGGCCAGTGCATCCTGCAGTTGCCTCCAAAGTCGAAGGAGTCCGGGCGGAACTGTGCGCGCCGCGGCTACCAGCGCTTGCGATTGGGGCCAAAACTCCATCGAATCAAGAACAACCGTACCGCAATCCGCTAGCAACGACTGGCCGATCTGGTTCAGCGCCTCGAGTCGCGCACTGTCTACCTCTCCAACGAAGGCCACTGTTAAATGATAATTTTTTTTGTTCACCAATCGACCGGAATCATTGATGGGTAGCCGAGCCGCCACGCTCGCCAGTTGCGTTACGACATCGACCTCAGGCCAAAGCGCGAAAAATAATCGCAAACGAACCTCGAGTTGCGCTGTTTACCGCGGGCGCAGCCCTTCAAGAGCCGCGCGCACCGTCTTGCGACGCACCGCATCGCGATCGCCGCGGAAGTGCCTCAATTGCGTCGTCACCCGAATGGCAGAGCCGTGCCGGGTCGCCCACCCCAGCCAGACGGTGCCCACCGGCTTCCCCGGAACCGCGCCGTCGGGACCGGCAATTCCGGTGACCGCGACGGCAATTTGCGCTTTGGCTCGACGCAGCGCACCGCTCGCCATCGCGCGCACCGCTTGCTCACTGACCGCGCCGTTCTTCTCCAGAATGGCACGCGGCACGCCCAGCCGCCGCGTCTTGGATTCGTTGCTATAAGTCACGAATCCTTCGCTGAACCATTGAGAGCTGCCCGCGGTATCCGTCAAGGCCTTGGCGATCCATCCGCCGGTGCAGGACTCCGCTGTGGCCACTGAGCGGTGTGCCTTGAGCAACAGCCGGCCCACTCGCGCGGCAAGCAATTTCAATTTCTCATCGCTCTCTAGCATCGCAGATAGTTTAAGGTTCACGATCCTCAATCGCCTAATGCGGACCCTTCCGGACCCCTCGGCGGCGTTGGGTGACCAAAATTGATCCACTAACCTGACTAGACTAGACTAAGCGGATCAAGAGAGGAACGCCTGATGACTGTCGTCAATATTTACGATGCGAAGACCCAGCTTTCCAAGCTTATCGAGGAGGCAGCGGCCGGCAATGACGTGGTAATTGCGCGGGGCGGCAAACCTGTAGCGCGACTTACTCGGCTAGGCTCGTCCAAGCGCAAGCTGAAATTTGGCATCCTCAAAGGCAAGATCAAGGTCTCGGCGGATTTCGATGCGCCGCTGCCAAGCGAAATCTTAAGGCAATTTGAGGGGTCGTGATGCGGCTGCTCCTCGATACCCATGTTTTCCTGTGGGCTGTTACTGCCAACCGACGTTTGAAGTCGAGCACGCGTGAATTTCTCTCGCGGGCTGACGCCGTCTATGTATCCGCGGCGTCGATCTGGGAAATTGCCATCAAGGCGCGCTTGGGCAAGATCGAGGCCGACGAGGCCCTTCTCGTTGACGCGATCGACAGCAGCGGTTTTCAAGAGCTCCCGGTGAGCGCCCATCATGCGGCGGCGGTAGCCAAGCTGCCGCCGCATCACAGCGATCCGTTCGACCGCCTCTTGTTGGCTCAAGCCTTTTTGGAACCCTTACGCTTCGTGACCGCCGATTCAGTGCTAGCAGCCTATGGGGGCGCAATAGAACTGGTCTAGCGATCAAATATGCCAATTCAGCCGGCATACGACTGCGATAGCGCCCGGCACCGCCGCGAAATAGGAAATGATTCAAAACCCCACCAACGATCCAAAGAATACGCCCGAACACACACCCATGATGCAGCAGTACCTGCGCATCAAGGCACAGCATCCGGACGTATTGCTGTTTTACCGGATGGGTGATTTCTACGAGATGTTCTATGAGGACGCGCGACGGGCCGCGGGTCTTTTGGATATTGCCCTAACCCAGCGCGGCGCTTCCGCGGGCGCCCCAATCCCGATGGCCGGCGTGCCGGCCGTCACCCTCGATGGCTATCTGGCCAAATTGGTGCGCAAAGGGGAATCGGTTGCCATTTGCGAGCAGCGCGGCGACCCCGGCAAGACCAAAGGTCCAATGGACCGGGAAGTCGTGCGCATAGTCACTCCCGGCACGATAACCGACGAGGCCTTGCTCGACGAACGGCGCGACAATGTTCTGGCCAGCGTCTGCGGCAAGGCGGACCGTTATGGACTCGCCTGGCTTGACCTGTCGGCGGGGCGCTTCACGGTTATGGAACTCGCCAGCCTCGCGGCCCTCGAGGCGGAAGTCGAACGGCTGCGTCCTGCCGAAATCCTGGCACCGGATGGAGCGCAGCCCGCGCTTGGCCGCTCATGGGCCAACGAAGATCGGCCCTGGCGGACTCGGGCTCCGTGGCATTTCGACCAGGACTCAGCTACGCGCGCGCTCACCGAACAGTTTCGCACCCGGGATCTGGCCGGGTACGGTTGCGCGGATAAGCCGCTGGCCATTGCCGCAGCGGGTGCTTTGCTGGCCTACGTCCGCGAGACGCAAAAATCCGCCCTGCCCCACCTGTTGTCGATCACGACGGAAGAACGCGACGCGGCCCTGCTCATGGACCCTGCGACTCGACGCAACCTCGAACTCGATGAAAGCATTTCAGGGTCGGATGAACTCACACTGGCCGGTGTTTTCGATCGAACCGCTACGGCCATGGGAGCGCGGCTGCTGCGTCGCTGGCTGCATCGGCCGTTGCGCGATCGCGGCATCTTGCAGTCGCGTTATCACGCGGTCGCGACGCTGATCGATCAAGCGAGGCATGCCCCGATCGCCGCCGCGCTTCGGGCCGTGGGAGATCTGGAAAGAATCCTGTCGAGAATTGCTCTGCGTTCCGCACGGCCGCGCGATCTCGTACAGCTGCGCGCCTCGCTGGCAGCCCTGCCCTCGCTGCGTCAGTTGATCGGCGCGGTTCACTCGCCTCTGCTGCAACAGCTGGGCGCGGAATTGAGCGACCACCAATTGGAGCACGCGCTGCTCCAACGCGCCATCGTGGAAAGCCCGCCGCACTATGTCAGGGACGGCGGTGTGATCGCCGAAGGCTACGATGCGGAGCTTGACGAATTGCGCGCGCTCGGCGGCAACACCGAGAAATTTCTGGTGGAACTCGAGCAGCGCGAGCGCGAGCGTAGCGGCCTGTCCAGCCTCAAGCTGGGATTCAATCGGGTACAAGGCTTTTTCATCGAGGTGAACCGCAGTCAGGCGGACAAAGTTCCAGCCGAGTACCTGCGCCGGCAAACCGTCAAATCGGCGGAACGCTTCATCACTCCCGAACTCAAGTCCTTCGAAGACAAGGTGTTGGGCGCGCGCGATCGTGCGCAGTCGCGGGAGAAGGCGTTGTACGATGCGCTGCTGACGCAATTGTGTACAACCCTGCCAGCCTTGCAGGCAACGGGCACGGCGCTGGCGCAAATCGATGTGCTCAGTTGTTTCGCCGAGCGCGCCACTGCCCTTGAATGCGCCCAGCCGGAATTGGTCGACGAGCCCATGCTGTTGATCGATGGCGGACGGCATCCCGTGGTCGAGCGTGCGAGCCGGGAGCCCTTCATCCCCAATGATCTGCGCTTCGATGATGCACGCCGAATGCTCATCATTACCGGGCCGAACATGGGCGGCAAGAGCACGTATATGCGTCAGACCGCACTCATCGTAATCCTCGCCCACATCGGATGCTTCGTACCGGCCCGGCGTGCGGTGTTGGGTCCTCTGGATCGGATCTTCACACGCATCGGCGCATCCGATGACCTGGCGGGAGGCCGATCAACATTCATGCTGGAAATGACCGAAACGGCAAATATTTTGAATAACGCCACCGACAAGAGCTTGGTGCTCATGGATGAGGTCGGCCGGGGCACAAGCACCTTCGATGGGCTTTCGCTCGCTTGGGCATGCGCTGCGTTTATCGCCACCAAAATTCGCGCCTTGACTTTGTTTGCCACGCATTACTTTGAGTTGACCAGTCTTGCCGCGGAGGCGGCCGGCGTCGTGAATGTGCATGTCGAGGCAGTCGAACACGGCGATCGGCTCATATTTCTGCACAGCGTCAAGGACGGCCCTGCCAATCAGAGTTATGGCTTGCAAGTCGCAGCGCTCGCCGGCATCCCTAAATCGGTCACGGCGCAGGCGCGACGTTACTTGACCGAGTTGGAGCGTGAGCGTGACGCGCTGCGAAGTTACAGCTCGCCTCAAGGTGAATTGCCGCTATTTGCGCCGCCCGTCTCGGCGGTGCCGATTCCCGAATCCGCAGCGCTCAACGCTCTGCGCGCCGCGGATCCCAACACCTTGAGTCCGCGCGATGCCTTGGATTTGTTATTCCGCTTGAAGAGCCTCGATCAGGACCCGCAGCGTTAGCGGATGAAATTCCCGGAGCTCAAGAAAGCGCCGGTTTGCCGCGCGACGCTGGCGGAAAAAGGCAATCCCGTATGACTTACATTCAAGACCAAATGCTGCGAGATGCCCGTAAGGCGAGTCTCGTCGACGAAAACGGTCCCGTCGCTCGGCGCGCCGTGAGTGCCGACCAAGCGCCCCAACCCTAAGCTCAAGCTGCCCGCGATGACGCCAAGGTCCCTGTGACCGTTCCAGCGCCGCTCACGCGGAGTCAGTAATTCTTCGTGAACGCCGCGTCCGAGGATGTGCTTGCCGAACGGCAAGCGCGCAAGATTTCGCGCTGCCTGGCTGCCACTTAAGGGCGAACCTAAGAGCACAATTCGGCCCGGCGGCAATTGATCGCCCTCGCCGCTTTCAAACAGTTTCAAAATGACCAAGCCACCGAGACTATGTCCCACCAGATGTAGCGTGTCCGCGTGCAAGTCCCTCAAGAACGTTCCCAGAGCCTGGGCGTTCGCACTTACGCCCGACCTCACCGACGCGTAGGAAAATGCCCGCGTTTCGGCATTTAAATCCTTAGCCAGGCGCTTGCGCAGGATCCCGCCCTCGAGCCCGGTGAGCCAAAGGCCGTGCACATACACCGCCATCGTGCTCATGGCCAAAATCTTGTTACAGGCGCAGCTCGGCGATGACCGCGCGATTCGTGCTCGAGGATGCTGTTTCGACAGCCTCCGTGTCGGAAGCCCAACGGTACTGGACGTGTTCCGAATCGCTCAACGTCACCGGTACTCGATGCGCCAGGCGCAGTGAAAAAGCATGTTCCAGATTGAGCGTTATTCCCGGGGCATACACTTTGCCGAAGGCCGGCAGGATTTCGTACACCTGCGTCCATTGCAAATTCACCAGCACGCCTTGAGTGATGCCAGTCTCCTCGATGACTTCGCGCCGGGCTGCCGCATCGGCGAGTTCTCCCCATTCCAAACTCCCCGTCACCGATTGCCAAAATCCAGGCGGCCGACGCCGCTCGAGCAGTAGAAATTCGCCGTCCTGCGTGTAAATCACGATCAAGACGGATTCGGGGCGGCGAAATTGCTGCAAGGGTCAGTCTATCTTCGGCGCAGTTCGCACGCGGATATGCAGCTCCTTGAGCTGCGCCTCACTGACTTCGGTCGGCGCATCCATGAGCAGATCCGCCGCGGTCTGGGTCTTCGGGAAGGCGATTACATCGCGGATGCTGTCGGCCCCGGCCATCAGCATGGCCAGCCGGTCCAGGCCAAAAGCGATGCCGCCGTGCGGTGGGGCCCCAAATTTAAGCGCATCGAGCAAGAATCCGAACTTCTGCCGGGCTTCTTCGGGGCTTATCCCTAACAGGTCAAACACCACGGATTGGAGCTCTTGATTGTGAATGCGCACGGATCCGCCGCCGATCTCCGAGCCGTTCAAAACCATGTCGTACGCCTTGGCCGTTGCCTCGCCCGGGCTCGCCGCCAGCGCCGCATAGTCCAGGTTGGCCGGACTCGTAAAGGGATGGTGCATGGCCTGCCAGCGCTTGGCGTCCGCGTCCCACTCGAACATGGGAAAGTCCACCACCCACAGCGGCCGCCAGCCGGGGGCAACCATCTTCAAATCCTGTCCGACCTTGAGGCGCAGTGCCCCCAACGCATCGCTGACCACCTTGCCGGTATCCGCGCCGAAGAAAATCAGGTCCCCATCCTTGGCGGCAACCCGCTGCATGATGCCGCTGATCGCTTCATCGCTGAGGAACTTCAAAATCGGTGACTGCAAGCCCTCTCGGCCCTTGGCAACATCATTGACCTTGACGTACGCCAAACCTTTCGCCCCGTAGCGTGCGACATAGGCGGTGTAATCATCGATCTCTTTGCGCGTCAGCTTGCTGCCCTGAGGAACGCACAGCGCGGCAACCCTACCTCTGGGATCGGCTGCAGGTCCGGCGAATACTTTGAAATCGCAACCCTTGACCAGATCCGCGACATCGACCAGTTCCAGCGGCACGCGCAAGTCAGGTTTGTCAGAGCCGTAACGGCGGATTGCCTCCGGATAACTCATCCGCGGCATCGGGCTCGGCAATTCAACGCCCATGACCTGCTTGAACAGCTGATGCACCAAGCCTTCCATGAGCTGCTGAATTTCGCCTTGGTCGAGGAAAGAGGTCTCGATGTCGAGCTGCGTAAATTCAGGCTGACGATCGGCGCGCAAGTCCTCGTCGCGAAAGCAGCGCACGATCTGATAGTAACGATCGAACCCGGAAATCATCAACAGCTGTTTGTAGATCTGCGGCGACTGCGGCAATGCGAAGAATTTCCCCGCGTGGGTGCGGCTCGGCACCAAGTAATCGCGCGCGCCCTCCGGCGTGGCCTTCGACAGCATGGGCGTCTCGATATCGATGAACCCCGCCTCATCCAGGTAATGGCGCATGGCACGCGTGATTCGATGCCGCAACAACAATCGTTCGCGCATTTCTTCGCGGCGCAGATCCAAATACCGGAAGCGCAATCGCACTTCCTCACTCACCGTTTCATCGAGCTGAAAAGGCAGCGGCTCGGAGCGATTCAAGATTTCCAATCCCTGGCACAGCACTTCGACTTGACCGGACTTCAGGTTGGCATTTGCGGTACCCGGAGGCCGCGCGCGCACCAATCCGGTCACTTTGAGCACGTACTCGTTGCGCACACGCTCCGCCAAGGCAAACGTCTCAGCTCTGTCAGGATCGAATACGACTTGCAGCAACCCCTCGCGATCGCGCAAATCAACGAAAATGACACCGCCGTGATCGCGCCGGCGCTGGGCCCAGCCGGCCACGGTCACGACCTGGCCGATCAGCGTCTCGTCAACCCGCCCGCAATAATGAGTGCGCATAAGCAAAAACAACCAAGAAAGGGGAAGCGCGCGATGCTAAGGCTTGAGCGGCATTCGGGCAAGTGGACCAGCAATCAGCGCCGCCGCTTCACCATGTTCGGCTTCTTCTTCGCTCGGCCGCGTCGCGACGCGCTCTTATTGACCGCGGCTTTCTTACCAGCGCTGCTGTCTGAGGATTTCTCCGATGCCCTTTCTGCCGACTTTTCTTTAGGGGCAGTCTCCTTTGCGGGCGCCGCATCCCCGGATTTGGCCTCGGGTTTGGCATCCTTTGCATCCTTGCCGGTGTCATCCTTGGCCTTGGCGTCCGTGTCCTTCTTGTCTTTCGGAGCCTCCTCGGGACGATCGGCCAGATTGCGTTGATTATCCTTATCCCCCTTAAAGTCAGTCTCGTACCAGCCGCCGCCCTTGAGCCGGAAGACCGGCGCCGACATCAGGCGCTGAAGCTGCGATTTGCCGCAATGGGGGCACTTTTTCAGCGGCACATCACTGACTTTCTGCATGGCCTCCAGTTCGTGGCCGCAGCTCTTGCACTGATACTCGTAGAAAGGCATGGATTTCCTCTTGAAGGGACTCGCGCTGCGAAGTATAGCGAACTAGTGCAGACGTTCCTTCTCGAACACCAGCTGATCGCGCTTCAACTTCACGATCACGCGGTCGCCGGGGACGAAATCGCCTTTGAGGATTCGCTGCGCCAACGGGTTCTCGATCTGCGATTGAATGGCGCGCTTCAAAGGCCGCGCACCGTACACCGTGTCGAATCCTGCCTCGCCTATTTTGTCGCGTGCATCGTCGTCCAAACGGAGGGTGATATCGCGCTCCGCCAGGCGCTGGCGAAGGCGTGCCAATTGGATATCGACAATGGCACGAATCTGCTCGCGGCCCAAGGAATGGAAGACCACGATATCATCGACGCGATTGATGAATTCCGGCCGAAAATGCTGTGTCACCACCTGCATCACGGCTTCTTTCATCTTGTCGTAGTTCGCCTCTCCTGACAGTTCTTGGATCACCTGGCTGCCCAAGTTCGAG
Organism: Gammaproteobacteria bacterium; assembly: GCA_034667905.1. Taxonomy (GTDB): domain Bacteria; phylum Pseudomonadota; class Gammaproteobacteria; order Steroidobacterales; family Steroidobacteraceae; genus Bog-1198. The sequence goes on from JAXDQK010000058.1 coordinate 14,344, forward strand.
GTCATGATCACGACGGCGTTGCGAAAATCCACGGTGCGCCCCTGGCCATCGGTGAGGCGTCCATCGTCCAATACTTGCAGCAACACGTTAAACACGTCGGGATGCGCCTTCTCGATTTCATCGAGCAGGATGACGCAGTACGGCCGCCGGCGAACCGCCTCGGTGAGGTATCCGCCCTCCTCGTAGCCCACGTAACCCGGGGGCGCGCCGATGAGGCGCGCGACCGAATGCTTCTCCATGAACTCCGACATATCGATACGTATCAAGGACTCTTCGGTGTCGAACATGAATTCCGCCAAGGCCTTGCACAGCTCGGTCTTTCCGACGCCGGTGGGGCCGAGAAACATGAACGAGCCGCTGGGCCGGTTCGGATCCGCGAGTCCGGCCCGCGTGCGACGAATGGCGTCCGCCACCGCTTTTACCGCCTCCGGCTGGCCCACCACACGCTTGCCGAGCACCTCTTCCATGCGCAGCAGCTTCTCGCGTTCCCCCTCGAGCATGCGCGACACTGGAATTCCGGTCCACTTCGAGACGATCTCTGCGACTTCTACTTCAGTCACTGCATTGCGCACCAATTGGTGCGGCTTCTGTTCGACTTCCAGCGCCTTGGCCAATTTCTGTTCCAGCTCGGGGATCCGGCCGTACTGTAATTCCGACATGCGCGCCAAATCCTGCGCTCGCCGCGCCGTGTCGAGGTCTTGGCGTGCGCGCTCCAGTTCCTCTTTGATATGAGCGGCGCCTTGCACCGTGGCCTTCTCTGCCTTCCATATTTCCTCGAGATCCGAGTATTCCTTCTCCAAGGCACCCAGGGTCTCATTGAGCAGCCCTAAGCGCTTGCGGGATGCCTCGTCGGTTTCTTTTTTGAGCGCCTCGCGCTCGATCTTGAGTTGAATGATGCGACGGTCCAGCCTGTCGAGCGCTTCGGGCTTGGAATCGATTTCCATGCGGATCAGCGAGCCCGCCTCATCGATCAAGTCGATCGCCTTGTCAGGCAACTGCCGATCGGCTATGTAACGATGCGACAAGGTCGCCGCGGCGACGATGGCGGGATCCGTGATCTCGACGCCATGGTGAACCTCATAGCGCTCCTTGAGTCCCCGCAGGATCGCAATGGTGTCTTCCACCGAGGGCTCATCCACGAGCACCTTCTGGAAGCGACGCTCGAGCGCCGCATCCTTTTCGATGTACTTGCGGTATTCATCGAGCGTGGTGGCGCCGACGCAATGCAGTTCGCCCCGCGCCAACGCGGGCTTGAGCATATTGCCGGCATCCATCGAGCCTTCGGCCTTGCCGGCACCCACCATGGTATGCAGCTCGTCGATGAACAAAATGACCTGGCCTTCTTGTTTCGCCAGATCATTGAGTACGGCTTTCAAGCGCTCCTCGAATTCGCCGCGAAACTTCGCGCCGGCGATGAGCGCGCCCATGTCGAGCGATAGAATGCGCTTGTTGCGCAACCCTTCCGGAACCTCATTGTTGATGATCCGTTGCGCCAAGCCCTCGACGATGGCCGTCTTACCCACGCCGGGCTCGCCGATCAGGACCGGGTTGTTCTTGGTGCGCCGCTGTAGCACCTGGATCGTGCGGCGAATCTCATCGTCGCGCCCGATCACCGGATCGAGTTTGCCCTGGGTAGCGCGTTCGGTCAGATCGATGCTGTACTTTTCCAACGCCTGGCGATTCTCCTCGGCCCCCGCATCGTCTACCTTGGCGCCCCCGCGCACTTCCTCGATAGCCTTTTCCAACGCTGCCCGTGTCGCGCCGCTCGCCTTCAATATGCGGCCCAACTCAGCCCGATCGTCGCAGGCCGCCAGCACGAACAGCTCGCTGGAAATGAATTGATCGCCACGCTGCTGCGCCAGCTTGTCGGTAACATTCAGCAGTTTGTTTAGGTCGTTGCCGAGCATCACCTCGCCGCCGGTTCCCTCCACTTTGGGAAGCCGTTCCAGCGCTGCGGCCAAATCCGAGCGCAGCTTCGGCACGTTGACGCCCGCCTTCTCCAGCAGCGGTCGAGCTGTCCCGCCCTGTTGATCGAGCAATGCCACCATGAGGTGCACCGGCTCGATGTACTGATTGTCGCGACCCACCGCCAAGGACTGGGCATCGGCCAGCGCTTGTTGGAATTTGGTCGTCAGTTTATCCATTCGCATAAACATCTCTCGCGAAAACGCTTGGAAGCATCAGGATTTGGGGATGGCAGACCGCCAATTCAACGCTTTGCTCAAGTTTCCCGCCAAATGAGGGTGGCTTGCCGGCCAGTCACCCCATCGCGACGATACGAGAAGTACCGATCCGCTTGGGCGTAGGTGCATTCGCCGCCTCCATAAATGCGGGTCACCCCAAGATTCGTCAGCTGCCGGCGCACGAGTCTCTCGAGGTCAGCCATGAGGCGTCCGCGCGCATTGGGATGAAAAGCTGCGCCCGCCCCGGGATCTAGCGCCGTGAAAGCCTCGAGGACCTCGAGGCCAACCTCGAAGTGGGCCGGGCCAATGGCCGGTCCCAGCCAGGCCAAGAGGCGCCCCGGCGGCACGTCGAAGGCGCGCACCGTCTCGCCGAGCACACCGGCCGCCAGCCCGCGCCACCCCGCATGCGCGGCCGCCACCACCTCGCCTGAGTCGGTCGAAAAGGCCACCGGCAGGCAATCCGCAGTGAGAATGGCGCACACCCTGTCCGATCGGCGCGTGATCGCCGCATCCGCCGGACCCAAAACGTCCGGACCATCGAGATCCGCAACGGCCACCCCGTGCACTTGCGCGAGCCAAGAGGGTTCCGCAGGCAGCCCCGCCGCGCTCCTCAAATGTCGCCTGTTTTGGGCGACAGCTGCAGGCTCATCGCCGACATGGGCGCCAAGATTAAAACACGCATAGGGTGCCTTGCTGGCTCCGCCGTCGCTTAAAGTTCCGCGCCAGGTTGACAAGACCCGAACGCCCGGCGGCGCGGGCCATTCAGGCTCGAACCAGAGCGAACTCACCGCCTGCGCTCAGGGTTTGCCGCCGCTGCAGCGGCATCGGCGCGCAGCGCGAGAAGCAGTTGCCCGAAGTCTTGCGGAACCGGGCTATTGAGCACCAACCGTTTGCCGGTTCGAGGGTG
>JAXDQK010000059.1:0-2860 GCA_034667905.1 Gammaproteobacteria bacterium
ATAACAATGTCGATCAAGCCCTCAAGGCGCTGAAGAAGAAGATGCAGCGCGAGGGTATTTTCCGCGAGATGAAGCTCCGCGGTCATTATGAAAAGCCCTCCGAGAAGAAGGCCCGTGAAAAGGCCGAGGCGGTGCGCCGTGCGCGCAAGCTCGCCCGCAAGAAGTTGCAGCGCGAAGGTCTGCTGCCGATGAAGCCGAAGCCGGTATTCGGCGCAGGTCCCGGCGCCGAGCGCGGTGGCGCTGCTGGCGGACGCGGTGGCCCGGGCGCAGGTCCGCGCGGACCGCGCTGAGCCCCAATTTCAGCGGTTCGAATACGCCACGATTGAATGCAATGACGCGGGCCAAGTGCCCGCGTTATTTTTTTGCATCTTGTTTTAGTCGGCGCCGCATACCGCCGCCCGGCGCCGTGTGGCTAAAGGCATTGAAGCCAATCCGACCCGGAACGGGTTTTGCGGGCTATTGCGGCAGCACCGCGTGGAACACCGATTTCGCGGCCAGCAGCATGTCTTCGGCCACGTTGTGATGTTCCCGCACCGTTGGGTCGGCCGAGCCGGCATTCAGATCGAGTGGCCGCGCAGCCGGAATATCGGCCGGCGGGATCGGACGGCGAGGATCGTCGATCCGCGCCGCGGCTGCACTGGACGGCTGCGTCGGTGACGGTCCGGATCCGCCCAACGAATCAACCGGCGGCGTGGACACCATGATCGGCGGCGGCAGCGGCCGGATAGCCGGAGCGGATGCTTGCACGGTCTGGGTCTGCGGCGCCGGTACGACACGCGGTGCATCCGGGGTACGCACGGTTTCCTGCACCCGCGGGGAACTGCCGCTCGAGCCGCGCAGGCGCTCGATCGCGGCACGGGCCAGATCGTTGGCATCGCGATGGTCGTCCGGCGTGACCGTGGCCTCAACCGTCGGCGCCGGAGAAGCCGGAACCGCGGCCGGCGTAACCACCGATGCGGCCGGCTGCACAGCCAGCGGAATCGTCCTGATAGCGGTCTTTTCGCGTGGCGCGGGCGGTTGCCGCTTGCTGTCGGGTGGGATGCTCGCGGTCTCCACGGGCTTATCTTCCGACGGTTCCTGCGATTTCTCGGCGGATTTTTCCTGAGGCTTTTCAGCAGGCTTTACGGCGGCGGGCTTATCGAAGATGGCCTTTAGGGAGATGCCCCTGGCCCGCACCCCTGCGGCGGGGATGTTGGCAACGTCAGTCGATGCTGCATCAGGCTTTTTGGGGTCGGCCGATGACACCGCGGCGGCGACCGGCGCATCGGCGCCCGGCTTGGTCACGATGTAATGATTGACGATGTAGGCCCCGATGATGGTGGCCACCACCGACGGCAAAATATCCATCGCCAATTTGGAAACGTATTTCAGCATGCCTACCACTCCCAGCATAGGCTTGATGCGGGAACTTTGAGGCACATTAAGGGATCAACTGCGACGGATCGGTGGCAATTGGATGAACGAAAGTAAACAGCCGTTAGGGTTTCAGTTCGACTTCCAGGAACACGATCTCGGCTGCCGTCTCATTGAGCACGTCATGCTGCACGCCGGCCTTGCGGAAGTAGGATTTGCCGATCCCGAGCTGCGCCTTGGAGCGGTCCCCGTTGGGCGCCACGATGGTCATTTCCCCCGAGGTCACAGGAACGATCACATAATCCATCTCATGGGTGTGATGACCGGTCGCACTGCCGGGCGCCAGCCGCCATTCGGTGACGCGGACTTCCGGCGTATCGACCTGAACGTCGGATTTGGCACTGATCATTAAGTTTGTCCTCTCAGAGCGGCTACGGCGCAAATACCAGGAACATGAATACCGCGAACACCACCAGATGAACCAGCCCGAACAGGATGTTGGTACGGCCGGTGCCGAAAGTGAGCATGCTCAGCAGGAACGTCAACAATAGAAGCACGATCTCGCGCTCGTCGAGCCCGAGGATCAGCGTCTTGTCCAGCGCATAGGCTGCGACCGCCACCGCCGGGATGGTCAGCCCGATGGTCGCCAGCGACGAGCCCAGCGCCAGATTGATGCTCTTCTGCAGATCGTTCTTGCGCGCAGCCGCAACCGCGGCGACGCTTTCCGGCAACAGGATCAAGAGCGCCACCAGAATAGCTGCGAACGCCGGCGGCGCGCCGATCAAGGCCGCAGTGGCGTCCACCACCAGCGAGAATTTCTTCGCCAGCAGCACCACCGCCAAAAGCGAGATCAGCAGCAATCCGATGCTGAGCGACAGCGCCGGACCGGAGGTTTGCTCGGCGTGGCCGGAACTACCGTCGTCGACGCGGACGAAATAGTCACGATGCAGGGTGGTCTGGGTATAGAGGAAAACCCCATAGAGAATAAGGGTAACGACACTGACGAAGCCAAGCTGGGCTGCCGAATAAAACGGTCCCGGCGTGGTCAGCGTGTAATTCGGCAGCACCAGCGTGATGGTCGCGAGCACCGCCAGCACCGACAGATACAAATTGGCGCCGGAAACCTGAACGTCCTGTTCGCGGTAACGAAGTCCGCCGACCAGGATGCAAATGCCGACCAGTCCGTTGCACACGATCATCACCACCGCAAACACGGTATCGCGCGCCAGCGTCGGCACCGCCTTGGCGCCGAGCATGATGGTCGCGATCAGCGCAACCTCGATGATGGTGACGGCCAGCGTCAACAACAGCGTGCCAAAAGGCTCGCCGATCCGCTCGGCGATCACCTCGGCGTGATGGACCGCCGCAAACACCGTGCCGAACAGGATGAGCAGCAGCACCGCGGCGAACAAAAACCCGCCAGCCGACGGCACGAAGACGTAACCTGTCGCTGTGACGGCCGCGAAAAGCAGCACCGCCAGCGCAGGAAAAATCCACGACGATCGGG
>JAXDQK010000060.1:0-2561 GCA_034667905.1 Gammaproteobacteria bacterium
GGGCTCCTGAGCGGCTTAGGGATGCAGGCCAACTATACTTATGTCCATCAAATCGGGATAAACAACTCCAATCTGATTGACGCCGGCGGACTGAACGCCGGCGGCGTGGGCGCGTTCGGTGCGGGGAACCTGGCGGTGGGGGGTGTCGTGATCGACTCGCACAAACTGGCCGGCATTTCCACCAATACCTTCAATGTCGTTGGGCTGTATGAGAAGGGACCGGTCGGATTCCGCCTGGCTTATAACTGGCGCTCCAATTACCTCACGGCCAATCTGGATTGCTGCATAGGTTTGCCTGTGTTCCAGAAAGCTGCGGGTTTCCTCGATGGTTCGGTCCGCTACTCGATCGACTCCCATGTCGAGTTGTCTTTCGATGCGACCAACCTGTTGGATACCAGGCTCCAGTACCAGCAGCAGATATTCGGGGATTCATCGGCGACCCCCGGGGCCAAACCGGTTTTCATGGATTCGGGTTGGTCTCGGGTTGATCGGCGCTACCAGCTCGGTGCCCGTGTCAAGTTCTGATATTCGCTTGGGTGAGAGGGTGCATTCGGCCGCGTCTCTCTAGGCAGCTGCGCTGCGCCAACGTCGAGTATCATTGCGCGAGTGCCAGGGGGGTCGATGGGCGAAGCCATTCGGGGTCATAATAGATCTGCGCCGTTCCGCGTAGTCATCGTGGGCGGCGGCACGGCCGGGTGGATGAGCGCGGCTGCGATAAGGCGCCGGCTGAAGCCGGAAGACTATGTCGTAACGCTGATCGAGTCCGATGATATCGGAACGGTCGGCGTCGGCGAGGCGACGCTGCCGCATATCAAGATCTTCAATGACATGCTGGGCCTCGATGAGGCCCAGTTCATGCGCGAAACGCGGGCCACCTTCAAGATAGGCATACAGTTTTGCGACTGGGACCTGCCGGGCGATTGCTACATTCACCCGTTCGGTGCGTTCGGCGAACCCTGGGGCGGGGTCGAATTTCAGCACCATTGGTTGCGGGCGCTGCAAGCGGGACGCCAGCGAAACTCGCTTCAAGACTATTCGTATGCGGTGGTCGCGGCACGCAACAACGCGTTCGAGTTTCCCAACGAAGACAGAAAATCGATCCGCTCGACCTATGCCTATGCTTACCACTTCGACGCAGGTTTGTATGCCGCTTACCTGCGCAGGTGGGCCATTGAGCGGGGCGTGCGCCGCATCGAAGGGCAGGTATGCGATGTCAAACGCCACGCTGCGAGCGGCGATGTTCAGGAATTGACGCTCAAGTCGGGCGAGCGAATCGCGGGCGATCTGTTCGTCGACTGTTCTGGTTTCAGGTCGCTGCTGCTCGGCGGCGTCATGGGGGTGGCGTGGCGCGATTGGACCCACTGGCTGCCGTGCGATCGGGCGTTCGCCCTGCCAACCAAGAGGGCGGGTGCACTCACACCCTATACCCGCGCCAGTGCGCGCCGTGCCGGATGGATGTGGCGCATTCCGTTGCAGCATCGCACCGGCAATGGCTACGTTTTTTCGAGCCGCTTCATCAACGAGAGCGACGCGAGAGACGAACTGGTAGCCGCACTCGGCGCCGCCGCGCCGGGCGGCTATCCGCCGGGCGCCACTGCGCAAGCCGAGCCGCGTCTGCTGCGATTTTCTCCGGGCCGCCGCGAACACGCTTGGCGAGGCAATTGCGTCGCGATCGGGCTTGCCAGCGGCTTTCTCGAGCCGCTTGAATCCACCAGCATTTACTTGATCCAGGCAGCGGTGACCGATCTCATCAACCTCATGCCAAGGCCGGGTGCGGTTGCAGACCCACGGCTCATCGATGAGTTTAACCGGCTCAACGATATGCAGTATGAGCGCATCCGCGACTTTCTCGTGCTGCATTACATTGCCAACCGGCGAGTCGGCGAACCGCTGTGGGACTATGTGCGATCCATGCCCTTGCCGGACAGTCTCGTTCATAAACTGGCCCTGTTCCGCGCGCGCGCCGCGCTTCCGAATTACCAATATGGTTTGTTTGCGCGGGACAGTTGGCTGTCGGTGCTCACGGGGCAAGGGATCACGCCCGAGCGCTATGATCGGCTCGCCGATGCATTCACCATGGACACGCTCGATGAGCGGTTGGCGGAACTGCGCAACCGCATCCAAACCAATGTGAACGCCATGACATCGCATGGCGGATTCATCGCCAACTATGCCCAAGCTGCGGAGGCGATGCCCGCCGAGGAAATGGCGGTATGAGCGCCGACGCGCCGCTGTCGCGCGTCGTGGTGGTGGGGCGGGATGCGGACCTGTGGCTCGGCGTCAACGCCTTGAGTTCCGCGCTGAGGCAGGTGGGCGTGCAAGTGGTCGCGGTCGAGCTGCCGACTCGCTTGAAAGCTTTCCATGTCAGCGCCACGCTGCCGCCGCTCGAAGCCTTTCACACCAAACTGGGACTCAAGGAGGCGTCCCTCGTGCGCGCGACTGCGGGCAGCTTTTCGTTCGGTCAGAATGTCGTGGACCTTTCCGGGAAAGTCCCCAACTTCTTTCATGCCTGGGGTGCGTATGGAGCGCCGATCGAGGGCAGCGCGTTCTTTCCCTACTGG
>JAXDQK010000061.1:0-91884 GCA_034667905.1 Gammaproteobacteria bacterium
TTCACGGATGTTGCGAGTCAGTCCGAGCCAAATCAAATTCGTCGCCGACCTGCAAGCGCAGCATCTGCTCGAGTCGACGACTATCATTATCACGGCGAAGCACGGCCAGTCCCCGATCGACCCGAACCGCTTCCTGCCCATTCCGGGCCATAGCGGTGCCAACGGCTCAACTCCCTCCGCAATCCTCGGCTCCTCGTTCCTGCCGGATTCCGAATTGAATCAGATTGGCACCACGGAGGATGACGTATCAGTGCTGTGGTTGAAGTCGGGCGCGAGTACGGCCGCTGCCGTAAGTCTGCTCGAAAGTAATGCGTCGGCGGACGGCGACGATCCTCGGACGCCGGACATTGTCGTGGCGCCCCACGTCGGCGTGATCTACACGGGCAGCTTGAAGAAGCAAGAGGAGCACGGCGGCTTCGCGCAGGACGACACCAATGTCATGCTTTTGGTCTCGAATCTATCAATCCACGAGGCGACCGTCAGGAGTCTGGTCGAAACGTCGCAGGTTGCGCCTACCGTTCTGAAGCTGCTCGGTCTTGACCCGAAGCGCCTCGATGCGGTCCGCAAGGAAGGTACGCCGGTGCTGCCGGGATTACATTTCAACAACTGATTGACAATGGCAATTTGCTCGCGGCGGACCATCGTTTGGTCCGCCTTTCTTTGCTGAATCACCGGGCGACGCACAGAAATCCAGCTTCTGGCTGGCCGACTGTACGATTAATGATCCTGCTTGTTCGCCCATCGGTTCGTGGGATAATGCCGCGACCAGCATACCGCGCGGTCCATATTCTCTGAGCGTCTCGTCTAGATTCGCGGTATCGTTCAAAAGCAAGAAGGGCTTGTATGGAAACTATTTTTGTTCCGGTGATTTGCAACTCGTGTAAGCGGCACAGCGTGGTGTCTTTTGCGCGCATAGAACTCAAGCGCCGGCTTGCCAGCAGCGATTCCATCGAATTGCGCTGCGCGTATGATGATCACACTTGGGATGCGTCTTCGCGCGAGCGCGATCGAATTTTGAAATTGGCGCGTGAGAATGATGCCGTAGAACGTATTACGCTTAGGCGCGCTGGAGTTTTCAATCAGGATACACTCGCGCTTTGACCGGCCCTTATTGAAATAAGGAGTGGCCGGCTCGCGATGCTCGAAGGAATATCGTTGACTACTCCGACCACATCCGCGACCAGATCATTGCCTGGGCTCGAGCCTCCGCCGCTGAAACCCGCTTCATTCCTCAAGACCATTCGTGCGTCCAGGGGCAACGCTTTTGAAGTCATCCCCTTAGAGGCATTCGAGCAGCCGGTTTATTTATCAAAATCGCCGCTCGGTACGGTGCTCATGGTCAATGATCCGGAAGGTGTGCGCCGCATACTCTTGGATAACGTTGTTAACTATCCAAAAAATGACATGGAGATCGAATTCTTTTCGGCCATGTTCGGCGAAGGCCTGCTCAGTGCGCCGGGCCCTAAATGGAAGACCCATCGCAAGGTGATGGCACCATCTTTTGGAATACGCACTGTAGAATCATACGCACCGGCGATGGTGGATACCGCGGCTGCCTTTGCGCAGCGCTGGGATGCGATGCCCGAACTCGCCGAAGTGGACATCGCGGCGGAAATGAACGCGCTGACCCTGAAGATCATCTGCCGGACGATGTTCTCCTCGGACGCGGAGGAGTTGGCGGCATGCGCCCACGAGGCGCTAGAGTTCGCGCAAGCATCGATGGAATTTGGCCTGCTGGACGTTTTGCCGGTGCTTGGTCCCTGGCGAATCAAGCGCACGGTGAATGCCATACGTGCACACTTTAGGGGTATGGATGCGGCCATTTATCGCTTGATCAGTGAGCGCGAAAAGATTCGCAACGAGGCTCCAAGAGATTTTCTTACTCGACTGATCGTGGCGAAGGACCCTGACAATGGAGTGGGATTGAACGCTACCGAGATACGCGACGAGGTCATTACGATTTTCATGGCCGGGCACGAGACCACCGCCGTGACCATGACCTGGGTGTGGTATCTGCTATCGCAGCATCCGGCCGAAGAGGCGAGGCTTCATGAAGAACTCGATGCGGTGCTCGGAGGCAGAAATCCGACCGTGGAAGATTTAACCCATTTGCGCTACACACGAATGGTCATCGAAGAGGCGATGCGCCTATTTCCGCCGGCACCTGGCATGTCGATCCGGCAAGCTACGGAAGCCGACGAAGTGTGCGGGTTCAAAGTTACGCCGGGACTGCAGGTTTTGATATCGCCGTGGGTACTGCACCGCCACCGCCGTCTCTGGGACAATCCGGAACGCTTCGACCCCGCGCGATTCACTAAGGAGTCCAGCGAAATGCGTCCTCGTTTTGCGTACCTGCCCTTCGGCGGTGGACCTCGAGTCTGTATCGGCGCGACGCTTGCCATGACCGAGGCGACGTTGATTCTCGCGGTACTCGCACAGCGATTTCGCCTGCGCCTCAAGCAGCGCCAGGACATCCAACTCCAAGCCCGCATCACTTTGCGCCCTAAGAATGGCATGGTGACAATCTTGGAGCGGCGTCGCCCGGCCGCGTAAAGGGGTTTGCGGGATAGGTCCCGGCTCTAGAACCCGGGAGGCCTCGCCGATGCGACGCCAAAGAAACGCTCAAACGCGAGACCGACCCGGCCCAGCGTACCTTCGTCGAAGAGTCGTCCGATCAACGTAATGCCGTGCGGAACGCGGCGCGGCGGGTGGAACGTTGGCAGCGGGCGCTGTGGGTCCGGAGCCCAATCGCTTCTAGCCTCTGATACCTCGACGAAGCCGGCGCGGATAGTCAAAGATGGGTGGCCGGTGAAGTTGGTTATCGTCAGCATCTCGTCGCGCAGCGATGGCACGAGCAGCAAGTCGACTTGCGAAAACACGCGCGCCATTTCCACGGCCACCTTGCGTCGCATGCGGTCCGTTTGCACATAATCCACCGCAGATAGAAATCGTGACTGTCTGAAAATGTTGGGCCATGCATCCGGTACTTGCATTTTCAGCCGCTCTAGCCCGCCGCCAAGCGTCAGATCTTCGAATGCCGCGGCCGCCTCGGCGAACAATATCAAGTCCAGGGAATCGTACGGCCAATCGGGGATTGAAACCTCGACAAGTTCCATGCCGAGGTTCTTCGCGGCCTCCAGCGCAGCGCGATCCACCGCGGTCGCTTCGCTCATCCAATGGGGAAAGTACCCGACTCGAAGTCCTTTGATCGGGACGCGGGCATCGTAATCCAGATCGCACGCGATGCTAGCCGTATCGCCACCGTCCGCGCCTGAGATTGCCTGCAGCACCAGCATCGTGTCCTCGACACCACGTGTCATCGGTCCTAGCTTGTCCAGAGACCAGCAGAGCGTCATCGCTCCTGTGCGGGCCACCCGCCCGAAAGTTGGACGCAACCCGTTGACGCCGCATCGCATGCTGGGGCTTACGATGCTTCCTCCGGTCTCGCTGCCGATGGCAAATCCTACCAACCCCGCGGCGGTTGCCGCGCCGGGCCCGGCACTCGACCCTGAAGCGCCCTCCTCGAGGAGCCATGGGTTCATTGTCTGACCCCCGAACCAGATGTCATTCAACGCCAGCGCGCCCATGCTTAATTTGGCAACCAGTACGGCACCCGCGTCGTGCAATCGCCTTACAACGAAAGCGTCGGAAGTGGGCACACGATCCTTGAACGGCTCCGCCCCAAACGTGGTTCGAATGCCGGCCGTGTCCAGTAGATCTTTGGCGCCCCACGGGATCCCGTGGAGTGGTCCGCGGTACTTGCCTGCGGCAATTTCGGTATCGGCCTGTTTTGCCTGGGCGCGCGCCAAGTCCGCCGTCAAAGTAACGACGCATTTGAGCCGGGAGTCGAAGCGTTGCAAACGATCTAGGTAAATATGCGTAAGCCGCTCGGACGAAAGTTGCCGTTGTTCGAGCCATCGCGACAACTGTGCCACCGAGGCAAAGGCGATATCCTCGTCGCGCTTCGGTAAGCGGTCGGGCTTGGACTGGTAGCGCGCAAAATTGGGGTGTAACTCAAGTTGTCGTTCCCCCGGTAGCCGCGGATCCCAGCGGGACGCCGGTGCGATGTTTTCTTCCAGCAGGAGCTTTTTGGGACCGGTGCGACGCTCGTACAGCGGCGCCATTGTCACTCGCCAACTCGCGGCGGCTTGCTTCAGTTCCGGGTCGCTCAATTCAACGCGCGCGAGTTTCTCCGCGTCGGCAAATGTAGACGCTGAAACCTCCGGTCCCGCCGCGGGTGCAGTCGCGAATGCCGAAGGCGTGCCCGGCGGCGGGTTCGGTGAAGCCGCCGGCGCATCGGGCGGGTTTGCCGCAACGTGACGACTTGCGGCAAGCGTCGCCAGCACTCCGAGCGAGGCATGCGTCAAGAATTGTCTACGCGATTTTTCCAAGTCCCCTCAGGTCCGGTGAATACGGGCGCGCCCAACATCCGATGCGCGATTCTCGCATAAGTGGAAGCCCGATATGGTCCCAGGGCTTAGCGAAATTTCTTCGGAATGGCGTCGACAAACGGATAAAACGAAAAGTAAGGCTTTGCCTCTTCAAGCACCCGACGGAATGAGGGCCTCTGCGTCAGTCGGTCGAAATAGGCTTCCAAGTGGGGGTGGTCTGGAAACGGTTGTATGGTGCTCGCATAAAAAAGCGCTGGTGCCGCGGCGCAATCGGCCATGCTGAAGCCTCGGCCCGCGACCCAAGTCCTGGTTGCCATGTGGCGATCTAGCATGCCGTACGCCGTGTCCAAAGTAGCGCGTTCTTTGGTCATATCGCCATTGGCGCCGCGCAAGCGATCGCCGACCAGTTGCTGCATCGGCCCTTGCACGTACATGTCGAAGATCCGGTCCCATAGACGCACCTCCAGCGCGTCGTCCCAGTCGCGTGGAATCAAGCGCTCAGCGGCGAAATAGCGATCTAGGTACTCGATGATGATAGTGGTCTCGGCCACGTCGCGGTTGCGGGCATGGTCGCGAACGACCGGGAACCGATCGAATGGCCATATTTCATGAAGCTCCGCCCGATCAGCGTCATCCGCAAGATTAATGACCCGCCTTTCGAATTCGACACCGTGCTCGTAAAGAGCGATGAGTACCTTATGGCAAAAAGAAGCCAGCGGGTGGTAGTAAAGCGTCAGCAGCATATTCGAGTCCTCATAAGTATCGGGCGCAATAGCACGGCACCCGCCGTTTCCTATTCTCAACGACGAAGGCGCCGTTCTAATTTCGACACAATTGACCCCAACAGTGGCATTTTCCCTTCGATCAACGCTTGCATGCACATATGTGTATATGTATATTAACGCATATGGACGCATTTCAGGCATTGGCGGATCCCACGCGTCGGCAGGTCATTGCGGCGCTACGGCGAGGCGAGCGACAGGTTAACGATATAGTCGAGGAGCTCGACATTCATCAGTCGGGCGTCTCTCGGCATCTTCGAATTTTGCTCGAAGCTGGATTCGTGACCGTTCGGCCCGAAGGGCAATTGCGGCTCTATTCGCTACGTCCGGAGCCTTTCAGGGACGTGGAGGCGTGGCTGGCGGGTTATCTCGACCTGTGGGAACAGCGGCTGCAGCGATTTGATGCAGCGCTTGACGCCAAGAGAAGTGCGCGAGTGAGAAAAACACACCGAAGCAGGAGCGAGTCATGATAAACATTGCGGCGCCCGCGGCGCAGGCCTCAATTAAGTTCGAGCGACGCTACGAGAGCGCGGCTGTTGAGGATCTTTGGGATCTTTGGACCACGAAGGCGGGGTTCGAATCTTGGTGGGGTCCGAAGGGGTTTCGAGTCGCAGTACGCAAGCTCGAGCTTCGCGTCGGTGGCGAGTTGCTGTATGACATGATCGCTGTCGCACCGGAGGAAATCGCGGCCATGGAAAGAATGAACATGCCGAAGACGCACGAGACCCGCGGGACTTTTACACAGATTGAGCAGCTCCGGCACCTGGAAATCACCCATCTCATCGATTTTGTTCCAGGCGTGCAATCCTATGAGAATCGAATACGGGTCGAGTTTTCGAAAACAAGCGACGGCGCCCAGATGGTCATCACGGTCCAACCCCATCACGATCCGAAGTGGACGCAGATGGCAAAAATGGGCATGGAAAGTCAGCTGAGCAAGGTATCTGCGGCGCTGGCGGCTCGACGGTAAGAATGCTAAAGGTCGATCGGGCTCCAGGGATTTCGCTACTCTTGGTAGCGGCAGCCATATCGCTTTCTTGTGCGAATCCGGCTATGGGCGATACAGCCGGGCCGCCTATGAGTGAGCCGGCTCGACCGATCCAACTCTCTTCGTGCCGCTTGCCTGATGTTGAACAAAGCGCAAAGTGCGGCGCGCTTTCCGTTCTTGAAAACCCCGATCGGCCAGCCGGTCGTCGACTCTCGATCGGCGTTGCAGTCATCCCTGCCCACGGTGGGCGATCGCATTCCGACCCGATCGTAGTGTTGATGGGTGGACCCGGCGAGGCTGCTATTGGCGATGCTTCCTGGTATGCACAGCTATTCGCGCCACTCATGCAGGATCGCGATCTGTTGCTGGTCGATCAGCGGGGGACGGGGCGATCGGGCGCGCTGCGCTGTGACCTCAGTTCGCCGCAGGAGCCGGAGGCAGCTCTTCGGGACCTCTTTCCGCCGGCCGCAATCAAACAATGTGAAGAGCGGTTACGCGCGCAGGCCGACCTTACTCAATATGGCTATAGGCGCTTTGCGAATGATCTTGAACGCGTGCGCCGCGCGCTTAAGTTTGGACCAATGAACCTATTCGCAGGTTCGTACGGAACTCGCGCCGCCCAGGTGTACGTGCGGACTTACCCGAGAGGTGTGCGCACCGTGTATCTCGGGAGTCCGGTACCCATTGATGTAGCGACACCGCTCGCCATGGCCAAGACCGCCGAGACGGCGCTCGAGCGCCTGTTCGGCGAGTGCGCCGCTGACACCGCGTGCAACGCGGCGTTTCCGGATTTACGTGAGGAGTTCCGGCAGATCTTTTCCCGACTGGAGTCTGGAGAGGTGCAAGTCTCGATTCCTCACCGCGCAGATACGGTGCAGCTTTCCCGAGGTCGCGTGGCGGAATGGATTCGCGCAAAGCTATACAGGCCTAAAAGTGCATCGATATTGCCATGGGTGATTCATCGCGCTTATGCGGGAGACTGGAGCCCTATCGTCGATGACATCGTGTCCGCCGACAACTCGGATTTCAGCTTTGGATTGCTATTCGCCATCACCTGCAGCGAGGACGTGGCTTTTCTCCGCGAGGCAGACATCTTGCCCCAAACCCAAGGCACGTTCTTGGGCGACGACCGCATTCGCCAGCAACGCGCCGCATGCGGGTATTGGCCGAAAGTATCCCTTCCAAGAGGCTACCGGACACTGGTGCATTCGTCCGCGCCCACGTTGCTCGTTACCGGCGACGCCGATGGCGGTACGCCGCTGTGGTACACCGACCATGTCGCGCTCGGATTCTCAAATGCCGTCAAGGTGGTGATCCGTGGGCAGGGTCACACCGAATGGAATGACTGCCTCGGACGGTTATACCAGAGGCTGGTACGGAGTGGCTCGGTACAAGATCTTGGCGCACCGCCGTGCGAGCCAATTCCGTCGCCGCCTTTTAAAATCACCTAGCACGGACGATTCTTTGGCTGTATGTGTATCAAGGCTCGTCGCACCTTCGTTGCGTTCCCGATATTGACCTTGGTTCTGTTCGCGGCCGCCCAGAGCGTACAAGCCGCGGGCGAAATCTTTCGTAACGTCGTATTTGCGGAATATTCAGAACTATCGAGAAGCGCTGAACTTTCTCGGAGAATGTTGAGCCCGCTTGCTGTAGTGCAACTTGAGCGGCAAGCTGCGCGTGCTGGAAAGAAAATGATCCAGCAGTCCATCAACCTTGCCGAAGAGAAATTTACGGTCTACGTGCCGTCCGCAACTCCAACTCGGGGCTATGCACTTTTGGTATTCGTGCCGCCGTGGCAGGATGCGCGGTTGCCGCCGGGGTGGACAACTATGCTCGATCGCTACGGCGTCATCTTCGTGAGTGCAGCTCGATCCGGCAACGAAGAAAGCGTCTTCGATCGCCGAGAACCTTTGGCGCTGCTCGCCGCGCATAACACAGCGCGACGCTATCCGGTGGATCCGGAGCGAGTCTACATCGGCGGATTCTCGGGCGGTGCCCGGGTCGCGCTGCGCCTTGCGCTGGCATATCCAGACCTATTCCACGGGGCCCTTCTCAATGCCGGCAGCGATCTGATCGGCGATTCGCAAATTCCGTTGCCTCCCAAGGACTTGTTCTTACAGTTTCAGCGTAGCCACCTGGTTTATGTCACAGGCGAAGGCGATACGATTCAGCTCAACAATGACTTAGCAAGCATGCATTCGTTGAAATCATGGTGTGTCCTCGACGCGCAGAGTCATATCGAGCGCTCTGCGAACCATGAGGTTGCCGGTTCAACGGCGCTCGCGTGGGCGCTGGGCACCCTACTGCACGGCGCGCCGCCTGACCCCAAGAAACTCAGCGCTTGCAGGCTGGCTATCGAGAAAGAACTGAACATCAAGATGCAAGAAGTGGAATCGCTGGTCGCAACAGGTCATCTTGATGAAGCACAAAGGACGCTGATTAAAATCGACGGGCATTATGGGGGTTTGGCCGCACCCCGTAGCGTCGAGCTAGCCCCCTGACAGCGTACGCGGCCTAGCACCGGCCTTAAGGTCATGTGCCGCTAAGTTTGTCGGCGTCGAGCCTGTTGGTTGGCATAGGCGGCGATCACTTGATCGACTGGTTCATCGATTTCGGCAAGCGAGCTTTCTATGCTCTTACAGACCTTCGACAGAGAGTCGAGCTGTGGATCTTCCGTAAAAACTTCGCGGCCCCGCGAAACGACCAAGGCCACGCCCGCGAGCCCGATGTCGGTAAAAGCAGCCTCAGCCGTTTGCAACTGGTTTAGGGGGTCATCGCGCAATTGCTCGAATAACGTGCAATTTCTAGCGGACGCCCAAAATTCGCATGCGGTAAAAAGGATTCGATCCGAGTGGCTCGGCCGCGCGGATCCCGTAACGGCGGTGGTAATGACGTCGAGTAAGGCGGCGCTGGTGGCGGATTTGTGTCCTTCCCAATGTCCCATTTTCACACCTTTTAATAGAGGCCGCCCGATGAAAGCGCGCTGTTTGACAATATTTCGGTCTGCGCCAACTTTATGATGCAAAGTCTCGGCCAAATTTTCAATCAGTACAAGTGTGTAGACGTTCACGCGCCGGCCGAACGAGCATTAAGGCTTGATATTAATGAACATATTGAGTCTGGAGTCAACTGCTTGCTCCCCGCGCCGATATCGGCCGTAGGGGCCTCATGTCCGTCCGAGGCCCTGACCGGGCGTCCTGCGCATCCTTACTTAGCCGTACCTGCAGCCGCCGCTTTTTCCGTGCGGCCCCTAGACGCTGTCACCACTGGCTCCAGACGAACCGATTCTCCAACCATCAATCGTCCTTCTTCACCTTGATATGGTTGTGCACGGCCTTTACGTGCTCGGTGTCGCGCGCAATGGACCCCGCCTCTTCTGCCGCTTCTTTTGTCCTAACCGTTCCCGTCAGCCACACGACTCCATCTTTGTCGGTGTCGACGTGAACGCGCCCCAAGCTCTTTATATGCTCACCGGCCAATTTTGCCTTGATTTTCGCTGTGATCGCGGAGTCTTTCACAAACGCGCCCGGGTGAGCACGATCCGAATCCGAATCTTGCGCAGTGGCCAGCGCCGAGAACCCGAACGAGGTCGCCAATGCGATACACGCTATCGCCGATATTTTTTTCATGTGCATTCCAATTAACAAAGGTATTGCATTATCCCGGCTGTTTGCCCTCGGGTCTGTGCGCTGGCATACAGTACCGCGCGATCGCTATTGGGGCGCCCGCAAATCCCTTCGCTTTCAGCCTGCGGCCTTGCGCGAGAGTTGCTTCGCTATAGGATTCAATGCGGATTTTAGCTCTTGCTGTGTAAATGGCTTGGCCAGTCGCACAATCGATGCGTCGACGCCGACAGGAAATTCTGCGTAACCGCTTGCAAGAATGACAGGCAATGTAGGCCGCCGAGCTGTCAGCGCCTCAATTAGCTGCAGTCCCGTCATGACCGGCATAACTTGATCTGAAACTAATACATCGATTCCAGGATTTGAATCGAAGGCGTTTAAGGCCTTCAACGCCGATGGCGCTGCAACTACCTCGTGCCCCAAGTCCTCGAGCATAGCGACGATATTTGCTAAAACCAAGCTGTCATCATCAACCACCAGCACGCACAGTGTCCCACTGGTTTCGGCGTCAGCGGATTGGCCCGAATCGACAGCATTCTGGGCGCGTACACCGGCGGCAGAGGCCATCGGAAGCCAAATCTCGATCGTCGTACCTACGCCCACCTGGCTTTGCACCATCAGCTTTCCGCCGGATTGACCCGCCAGGCCTTCGACCATTGAAAGGCCGAGACCGGTGCCTTTGCCGACTCCCTTCGTCGTGAAGAAAGGTTCAGTGGCGCGCTCCAGGGTAGCCTCGTCCATGCCAGCGCCCGTATCGACAACGGACAAACACGCATAGCGTCCGGGCTCCAGTCCTGTCCGATGCGCAGCAGCCGTCTCTTCCTGGCGCACGCTTACCGTAATCGCGCCCCCTCCTGACATGGCATCGCGCGCGTTGACGACGAGGTTCAACAACGCAGTTTCAAGTTGATTGGGGTCTATATGGACGTAGATGGGGTAAGGCGGGAAATGCAAGTCGATGCTTACCGCGGGGCCGAGCGAGCGTTCCATCAAATCCCTTACGTTATCGATGAGCCGTGCCAGCTCGACCGTTTCAGTTTTCAATTCCTGGCGCCTTGCAAAGGCTAGCATCCGCTGAGTGAGAGTTGTCCCTCGCTTGGCGCCCTGCACGGCGTTATCCAAAAGGGAAAGCATTTTTGGATCGTCGGGTAATCGCTTACGCAATATCTCGAGGCTCCCCAACACGGCCATCAACAAATTATTAAAATCGTGCGCGGCGCCCCCCGTGAATTGGCCCACAGCTTCCATTTTTTGTGCGTGCCGCAGCTTCTCCTCAGCAGCTCGCCGTTCTGTGATGTCGCGGGTGATCTTCGCAAAACCGATGAGTTCGCCTTTGCTGTAAATCGCGTCAATGATGACATTGGCCCAAAATCGGCTGCCGTCTTTGCGTAGGCGCCAACCTTCGGTTTCGAGTCTTCCCTCCCGGGCGGCGGTGCGAAGGCCTCGCATCGGCTTGTCGGCGACTCGATCTTCTTTGGCGTAAAAAAGTTGAAAATGACGACCGATCACTTCGCCTGCTTCATAGCCTTTGATCCGCTTGGCGCCTGCATTCCAGCTCACGACGTGGCCTCTTACATCGAGCATATAAATGGCGTAATCAGTGACGCTTTCGACCAGAAGACCAAATCCGTGCTCAGTCTGCGTAAGACGCTCCAGTGCCGTTCCGAGTTCTTCGCTGCCCTGTCGTACTTGGCGTTCAAGTTCGGAATTGAGCTTTTGCAGGCGCTCCCCGGTATTCTTCTTCGCAGTAATGTCGCGCGTTACCGCCAGTTGCGCAATGGCGCCGTCGGAGGAGCGGATTGGCACCGCGTGCGTCTCCATAGTCCGTCGAGTTCCCTTAAATCCAATGACGTCGAACTCCCAGGCCAAGCGCTCTCCGGCGCACACCCGGAGATGCTGCTCGCGCCAATAGGCCTGATGTTCCGGTGCAATCAGTTCAAAAGTGGAGGCGCCCGCCACGCTGTCCCAACAATCCACCTCGATCATGCGCAGGCCGGCGGGGTTCATTTTCAGCAATGTGCCATCGTGCGCCACGACTTTTATGCACTCAGGCATTGTCTCGAACACCGCCGACACAATATCGGCGGTCTCGAAACCACCCTCGGCGAAGGTTGCCTGCACGGAATTTTTTGTCTTGGTGAGCAACGGTCGACTCATTGTAGTTAGAAGCGCTCAGCAGCACTGAAGAGTAGCACTACGGGCCCTGCAGAGCCGTAGGACTTATCCCACACCAGCGCCGTTATGTAGCCGCTTCGAACATACGAAATTGCGGGCAAGGTTGGCAGGACAGCCTGCGCGCATTAAAAGGTCTGATAGGTTTGCACCAGGAACTGAAATTTTTGGATTCCCGTGGTTCGAGTCAACGGAAACGCGAAATCGACGTGTAATACGTTGCCTAGACCAGTGCGAGTATTGCCAAGCCGCAAGCCGAAACCCACGTCCCGTAGCAGGCCCGGATCGCTGTCGCCGACAACGCCTCGACCCCAAGTTCGACCCACATCGCTGAAAACCGCCGCACCGACTCGTGCAAGGCGAAAGGGGTACCAATCAGTAAAGACGCGCTGCTCTATGGTAAAAAATGCCCTGGATGTTCCTGATTCATACCGCAACGGATAGCCGCGGAGTCCGTTGTCGCCTCCGAGGAGCAGCTGTAGTTCCGGATCGAGGGAGTCGGTGACGGTTGTCGAAACTGCCATATAGAGCAGCCAATCCGGCCGCCACTTCCAGTAGTACTTGGCGCCGTTGTCTGCGATCAGATTCCGGACATGCCCGCCATCCTCGATTCGAGTAGAGAATGTGCTGAGCAAGAATAGCTGCTGTTCGACGGAGATTTCGAATCCCCGCAACAGGCTCGCCGCCAGCATATACGCATCGCGGTTGGCGCCGAACGCTGCTTTTGATACGCCGATTTCGCCCGTCACCTCTGTGCCAAAATACAGATCCTCGGTGCGTCCGATCTGGTTCTCATCGCTCCCTTTCCGGTACTTATCTTGGATAATGTCGAACCCCACGAACGGGTACGAGATCGTTCGATCGGGCGGCAATTGTTTTGCCTGGAGCGTGCTGCGCGGCGCCGTCATGAACAAATTCCGGTCGTAGCGCATGCCGAACAACAGCCGCTTACTCCATCCGTCAACGAGCCCGGTGGATAGTCCGCCGCTCAATTCGTAAGAAGTTTGGTCGTCGTGAAATTGGTCGACGATCTGTCCTAAATTATATCGAGAGATCGTGCGGTCAAAATTAACCGCATTAAGCTTTGCCGTCCATGGCGCGTCGAGCGAGTAAAACGGTTGGACGATCTCGAGTTTGCGCAAACCCCCGTCGCTGGAGTGATCATACTCGAGCGCCGAGACCCATCGCGATCCCAACACGTTAGGATCGACCCAGGCGACCGAGTCGCTGGTACGGTCGACGCTGCTTGAGCGCGAAATCTGCACCGTCTTTCCGATCCCCAGGAAATTACTGTCCTGTAAATTGAAATTAGTGGCATTTGTCCCGCCGGCCCGGCCAAATGAAATACCGGGACTGAGCGTCCAGACATCTTTGGTAATGACCTTGATATCGACCTTGCCGTCGG
Organism: Gammaproteobacteria bacterium; assembly: GCA_034667905.1. Lineage (GTDB taxonomy): Bacteria > Pseudomonadota > Gammaproteobacteria > Steroidobacterales > Steroidobacteraceae > Bog-1198. The sequence goes on from JAXDQK010000061.1 coordinate 13,362, forward strand.
CATAGCGTACGGGCACCACCCGAGCATCGTATATGTAGTGCTGTCGGCGCAGCACCCGCTCAGTTTCGGCCAGCTTACGCGCGCGGTATTTCTCGCCGCTCGCAAACAGAATTTGTGCCTTGATGGTCGAGCGGCGGCTCCGGACGTGCAAACGATTTGCCAATCGAAATAGCGCAGAATGCTCGCGGGAATCGTTTTCATCGAAAATATTGCGAACATCGAACTCGATATTGCCGATGATTGCGCCTTCCGCCTCCATCACTTCGTCGCTCGGCAAATTCGCGGGACGCGGCTCCTCGATGCGCGTGTGCTCCTTGTCGGTCAATTTGGCCGCCGATGCTGAATTGGCCATCACCGATATCATTGCCAGCAGTGCAACGATTCGGCCAGCTTCGGACAACTTCATTGTTGCCTGAGCGCTGGATGCTGTTTGGACGACCGTGTCCCCGCACCCGCGGCGCAAGCATCCTCAATCCCCTGCATACCTGTGCCTCCCTTTTGCGCCATCGTCTTGCGGACTCCTAACATTGGAGTCTGCCAATCACGATTTGATTCGCACACACCGCCTCCTTCGGGCGTAGGACTCGCCCTGCACTCATGCTCGCAGGGCGCTGCCGCAACTGATCGGTTTCTCTGGGCTATATGCGACTAATTTTAGCTGTTGGGGTCCAGAAGTGGACGTATGCGCGCCCGGAGTCGCCGTCATCTCGACCGTTCCCGGCGGCGGTTACGCAGCTTGGGACGGCAGCTCAACGGCTGCCGCACATGTCACCGGGTTTTCAGGGCTTTGCTGGCTCACCATCCTACGTTGCAAAGCGCTACGTACCGGGCGCGCCGAGGAGCGGGTTTCGATCTTGAGAACTTCTGCGTGCCGCAGCGATGCCGTATGTGCAGGTTGGCCCAGACCGGGTGGGCGCTGGGTTTCCCGATTTGGAGCAGGTCCCGGCCTTTCTGCCGACGAGCCAACAGGTGTATGGCGGGATCGGAGCGGGCGCCACTTTTAGCTCGCTTCAAGCCCTTTCGGCTATCCGGCCTCGGCCTTGAGTAACCCGATGAATGCGATCTTGCAGTTACGGGCCGCGGGACTGTGGTTGTAGGACCGTGAGGCTAGCCGGCGGGAAAACGCCCGCCGAGCAAGCCATTCAGCTTGGCAACCGCCTCGCCGCGCCGATGTACCTTGAGTTTTTGCAAGATGTTTCTGACATGGTTTTTCGCGGTGCACGGCTGCACTCCCAAGCGTCGTGCGATCCGCACGGGTGCGCACGTTTTTCGCAGCGCCCCAATGGTGTCCGACTCGATCGACAATGCGCCATCAATCAAAGCGACGTCGAGCGCGGTCGAGTGCAGCGCATGCTGGGAATCTCGCAAATTGTGGGCACCCATTACCTTGATCGAAGGACAATCACGCAGCAGCGCTGCCAATCCCTCCCGGTGCACCCGCACATCGCTGACGATGAATACACTGATCTGCAACGCGGATTTCTGTGTTGTGTCCATTCCCGGAGTGGACCGAGCGTGAGCGCGAATGTTTCCGCCCCCACGCTGCCGGCTGATCTGGCTCGACGGGCTGACTCGTTGCGAGACGCCAACGGACGCTCCAATCTGACTTGGAGGTCGGAACTCCCTCAGCGGTAACACAACGTCGCCTCAGAGCGACAAGTCACTTCGCAGAACGTTTTTCCCCGCGAAAACGGCAGAGCGATCGATCCAGCGCATTCACAGTGGTGCGTGGAAGCAGACAAACCGGAATTACCATTCGGCGAGGGCGCTTGTACCTTCACCGCGACATCATGGCGAAAAAAAACATTTTGATTTTATTGCTCGTGTAATGGACACGCGCGTCCTGAAATATGATTGCAACAAATTTCCGGAAAGAAATCGCGCTCGCGCGTGTTGCTCGACAATCCCAACATGGCTAACAACCGCTACGATGAATCCAGGCTTTCCCGCTGCTCCGAACCGTGCTATAGCATGCGCAATGACGCGTCTCCGACGAATCCGCACAGGGCCTGCAGTACATCGCAGTGCCCACGCAAAGATGCGCAACTAGGCCATGGCGCCGAAACCGACTGAGAGTTTGGTGCGAGCGAAATCCCGTCTCAACAACTGGAGCGACCTCCAATACGTCATCGCCACCGCAAAGCTCGGCAGCTTTCACTCCGCCGCCGCCGCATTGGAAACCAATCAATCGACGGTCGGGCGGCGCGTCGCACGCTTCGAGGCCTATCTTGGCACCAAGATATTTGCGCGACACGCGACCGGCATGCAACTGACGGCCGCGGGCAAAATTCTCTACGATAAAGCGATGCTCATGGAAGAGGCGGCCAACGACATCGAATCCAGCCTGCTCGCTTTCGATTCGCGTCTATCGGGCACCGTGCGCATCTTCGCCACCGAAGGCCTCAGCCATCTTTGGTTGGTGCAAGTCCTCGCGGATTTCTGCCGCGAGAATTCCGGAGTGAACATCGACCTCGTGACCGATCGTGAGGGACTCGATCTCTTTTCGCTCGAGGCCGACCTCGCGGTATTCATCGAGCGGCCGAAGAATCCGCGCCTCGTCGCCTCCAAGATCGTAAAAGTAGAACACTCTCTCTTCATGTCGAAGTCCTATGAAGGGGAATTCGGCCGCCCGCGAAAGCTCGAAGAACTCGGCCAGCACCACTTTGTGGACTACGTGCCATACCAAGTCTGCGCCGATCTCGCCTGGTGGACCAAGGAAGTGACCCCTGTCCACCGAATACAATTGCGTGCGGACTCCGCATCCGTTTATTTGGCAGCCATTCGAAACGGAATGGGCATTGGCCTGCTGCCGAATTTTTACAAACGGGCGGCCCCCGACTTAATCGCATTGCCAATACCGACGGGCTGTTCGCTGAACCTCTGGTTGGTCTCACGTCCGATACCCAACAAATCTCACCGCATCAAGATATTGCTGAAGTTTCTGCGCGAGCGATTCACAAAGGATCGCGTGAACTGGTTCGGAGCGTGATCGCAAGGGCCGCCAGGCTCAAACCGCAGCAGAGCATCACATACCAGGCCGGCGACAGCGGATTTCCCGTGCGCACGACCAAGGCGGTGGCAATGGTCGGCGCGAAGCCGCCGAACAGGGTGACTGAAAAATTATAGGCAATGCCCATTCCCGAAGAACGAACGCCGACCGGAAATAGTTCGGCTATCGCGGCAGGCGCCGGACCGATGAACAGTGCCGCGAGTATGGCTGATGCGAGCTGAAACGTCGCCAGAGCCCCTGCATGCGGATGACTCAACAGGAAACCGAAGCCAGGCAGGATCAGCAGCACGATGGCGAGTGCCGCGGCAATCATCAGACTGTACCGCCCTATGCGGTCCGATAGGTGGCCGGCGATGGGTGAGACGACCAGCATGAACGCGAGAGCAAGGCTGTTGCTGAAAAGAGTGGTGCTCATGGGAATGTTGAGCACTTTGTTAGCGTACAGGGGCACGTAGACAAAAAAGAAATATATGGAGACCGTCCAGATGATGGTGATGCCGAATCCTCGCGCAACGGCGCTGCGGTGGGTCCGCCACAGAAGCCGCAAGGGCGATGAAGCGGCGCGCGGTTGGTGCACGAACACTTCCGGATCGTCGATGCGCCTGCGGATGTACAGTACGATTGGAAGGATCACTGCACTCGCGAAGAATGGCACGCGCCAGCCCCAATCATTCAATTGCTCGGGCGAGACGATCGCCGAGACGGTGGCGGCAGCCAAGGCTCCTAACAACAACGCGCCTGCCTGGCTCGCTGCCTGCCAGCTTGCAAAATACCCGACGCGTCCGGGCGGCGCATGCTCAGTCAACATCGCGGTCGCGCCGCCGACGGCACCTCCCGCAGCGAGGCCTTGCAGGAGCCGCGCCAGCACCACGAGCAGCGGCGCGGCCGCCCCGATGGTGGCGAAGGGCGGAATGAGACCAATAGCCAACGTCGCACCACCCATCAAGCCGAAAGTCAGCAGCAACGCGAACTTGCGGCCTTTGCGGTCGGCCAGCACACCGAATACTACGGCGCCGAGCGGTCTCGTCAGGAACCCGACCCCGAATGCGCCCACTGCCAGCAGCAAGGAGGCCGTGGGATCGCCCGCGGGAAACATGGTCTTAGCAATGACCGCGGCCAGAAAGGCATAGACCGCGAAATCGTACCATTCGAGCATGTTGCCCACGCTCACTGCCAACAGCACCTTGCGCGGCGAATCGCTCGAGTTCAATCCGGCTCGGTTTGCGACGCCCATGCGCCCAGTTTTGACATGAAAGCATCCGACTCTTCAAGGGCGGCACGAGCAATCCACTCATCCGGCCTATGCGCCTGATCTATGGAACCGGGTCCGCACACCACGGAGGGAATGCCGCTGCGTTCGAATATTCCCGCTTCGCTGCCGAACGGGATCGTCGTCACCGGTAACTTTGCGCCGAATCCGCTCAGCACCTGCATCGAGTCCTCGTCTAGCCGGCTGTAAAACTGCGGCACGTCGAGTTCAATTTCGCTTACGACGCCCAGGCCCGCCAACGCGTCGCCCTCGAGGTGATCGGCAATCATCTTCTGTATGGCGGCCGCGTCCTGCTTGCCGGCAGTGCGGTACTCCCAGCGCACGCTGCAGCGCTCCGCGACGATGTTGGTCGCCGCGCCGCCCGCAATTCGCCCCACGTTCAGCGTGCAGCCGTTGTCGACGATTTGCGGAAGCTTGGCTACATCGCCCAGGAAGCGCACGAACGCGGCCGCTGCATCGATGGCGTTGACCCCGAGCGAAGGATCACTTGCATGCGCCGCGACCCCGCGGAAACTCGTGTGCAAGCCGGTCACGCCATTGTGGGCTACACCTATTCTCATGTCGGTCGGCTCCCCGATAATCGCAAAGGCGGGCCGGGGCACGCTGCCTATGATGCGATCCACCAAGGGGTGCGCTCCGAAGCAACCGACCTCTTCATCGTAGGAGAAGGCCAAGTGCAGAGGGCGCAGCAGATCTTTATGCTTCCAATCCTCGAGCGCGGCCAGGCTGCTCGCGATGAAACCTTTCATGTCCGAGCTGCCGCGCCCGTACAGACGACCGTCCCGTTCCGCGAGCGCGAAAGGATCGCTGGTCCACTCCTGGCCGTCGACCGGCACCACGTCCGTATGCCCCGAGAGCACCACACCGCCTTCCCGGTTCGGGCCGATGCTCGCCAGCAGATTTGCCTTGTCTCTGGTTGCGTTATACACAAGATCCACGCGCGCACCGCGGGTACTCAGATAATCCGCTACCCATTCAATCAATGGAAGGTTCGAATACCGGGAGGTGGTGTCGAACGAAACCAACTGCCGCAAAATTGAGACGCTCGTGTTCATCTGGTTAGCCGTCAACACTAATGCAGCGACATTTTTGGGTAAACTCGATTTCTGCATGTGCGAGTAGCATTCGTGCAAAGTGATCCCACAGTACGGTGCACCGCACGCTCCAGGTCCTTCGAAGTCACCGTAAAATGGCTTCATTTACAGCGTTTTTAGGATCTGCTCGCGGTCGCCGCGGCACGCTCGAGCCATCCCCGTTCTCGTACAGACCCCCATCGAGGCCCGCTTTGTAAAATTGACGCTGCGCTCGACGGACATGTACTTTCAGACGGCCTTTTTTTCCTCCTGTGTCGGCTTGCAAATAAATAGGGATGAATATGCATTCAGCGATGTTTCGTTTCGGCGCCGCATTGATTTCGGGCACCGCGTTTCTCCTCTCCTCTTTCCCTGGGGCCGCCGCAACTCCGTCCGCGGCGGACGCACCCGAACAAGCCACGCTCGATGAGATCGTAGTCACAGCGCAGAAGCGCGCGCAGCGCATGCAGGACGTACCCATCTCAATGTCCGTGATGGCAGGTACCGAACTCGACAAATCAAGCATCCAGAGCGTTACGGACGCCCTCAGCCTGGTGCCGGGCGTCGCGACCAACGTCAACGGCCAGGGCGGCCAGACCCGCCTCACCGTGCGCGGCGTAACCGCCGGCGGCTCGCTGTTCGCCGGGTCGAGCCCGATCGGCTACTACCTCGATTCAGTGCCGTTCGGCCTGGTGCGTTCGGCGGTTGAACCGGACGCGAACACCTATGACTTGAACCGCATCGAAGTGCTGCGCGGCCCTCAAGGTACCTTGTATGGCGCCAGCGCCCTGAATGGCGTGGTGCGCGTTCTGACGAACGATGCCGATCTCAACGAGTTCGACTTCAAGGCCCGCACCGGAGCGTCCACCACTGATAGCGGCGGCGGCAACTGGCGCGGCGACATGGCGGTCAACATGCCCATCGTCGAGGGCAAGCTCGCCGCGCGACTGGTCGTGGGCCAGGAACACGATAGCGGTTGGATCAACAGTGCGCTCAAAAACAACACAAATGACAGTGATCTCAAAAATATACGTCTCAAGGTGACCGCGCAGCCCATCGACGATCTCACCATCAAGCTCTCGGGCGTGCACGAGGAGGCGAACTTTGGGGCGCCGCCTGTGGCAACCAATGACTTCTCGGCCTCGACCAAGGATCAGCCCATTGCCTCCCGCTACAGCGCCTACGACATGAAAGTCGACTATCAGGCGCCGTGGTTCTCGGTGTCGAGCGCCAGCAGTTACTTCACGTACCTCAACGACGGTTCGTTGGATGTCGCGCCCGGCGTCGACACCCCGCCGCTCACCACGCGCTTGTCCTCGAGAGTGTTTGCCGAAGAAATCAACTTGAATTCCAAACTGGATGGGCCGTGGCGCTGGTCGGCCGGAGCCTTCTACCGTAGCGCGCGCGACAACACTTACCAGACGCTTGGTAACCTGATACCGGCGCCGGTATCCGCGGCCGATACATCGCGCTCGTGGGCGGCGTTCGGCGAACTCGGACGCCGCTTCCTCGACAACCAGCTGGAGCTGGCCGTGGGCGCGCGATATTTTCACGATGATGTGGGCTTGGAGCAGCTGATCCTTTTCGGCGAGCCCCCCGGTACGCCGCTACTGCGCACGAACACTCCTTTTAAAGCCACCACGCCGCGCGCGGTGCTGACGTGGTTCCCGAATCATGATTTCACGGCGTACGCCTCGTACTCGGAGGGCTTTCGCAGCGGCTTTCCGCAGAGCGAGCTCGTGCAGCTCGTGGCGCCGACCTTCGCGCCTGTGAGGCCGGACAAATTGCACAACTACGAGATCGGCGGCAAGGGCAACTTGTTCGGCAACCGCCTGAGCTTCGACGCCGCTCTGTACTACATGAAGTGGAACGACATTCAACAGACCCTGGGCATTCCCGTCCCGGGCAGCACGGCGTACATCGTCGCGAACGTGAATGGCAAGTCGGCGAGCGGTGTCGGTGTGGATTTTGCGGTCACGGCCCGGCCTATCGAAGGGCTGTCGCTGGGCTTCAACTTCAGCTGGAACGGACTGAGCGAGGACTCGGCGGTCCTCTCCGGCGGCGAACTACTGTTCCCCGCCGGCTCGCGCATCGACGACTCGCCGGCCTACACCATCGGCGCGAATGCGCAGTACAGCTTCCCATTCGGCTCGACCGGATGGACGGGGCAGTTGGAAGCCTTGGCCCGCTACACGTCTTTGCAGACCACGACCTCGGTCTCGAGCGGATCGGGGTTGCCGCCCCTGGTCGTGGAGAGCAACAACATCACCACCGGCCGTACGAGCTTCTCCGTGTCGGCGCCGTCGCACTGGCGCGTGATGCTCTATAGCGACAACGTCACCAACAACCGCGGCGTCCCGCTGGCCTCAAACACACCATTCACGAGCGTCAGCATGCAGCCACGCACGACGGGCGTTCAAGTGGACTATCGTTACAAGTAACCTCTCGCATCATTGAACCTAAGCGAACCATCTATCTCGAGGTCTAATTCATGCGCCGACTAATAAGTATCGCTTTATTTGCTGCTTTGATTTCTACAGCCGCGCAAGCAGCGACGCGTGCTCTGGAACCGAAGGACCTGTTCCGTATGCAATGGACCATTGATCCGCAGATTCGTAAGGACGGGACGCAAATCGCTTACGCACGAAGCGCGAATGACATCATGACGGATCGACAGTCGCAGTCGCTATGGCTCATCGACACAGCGACTGGAGCGCAGACGCCGCTAGCAACCGGACCGGGCTGGCATGCATCGCCACGTTGGTCGCCGGATGGATCGCGGATTGCATATCTGGAAACCGGAGCGGATGGGCGCACGCAAATCCTCATTCATTGGATGCGCGGTGAATCGGCGAGCATCACCAATCTGGTCGAGGCGCCGAGCGATATTACGTGGTCGCCGGACGGCAAGCAGATTGCGTTCATCATGCTCGGGCCGGAAGCGGGGCCGACGATCGGGAAGCCGCTGGTGAAGCCGCCGGGCGCGCAATGGGGCGATCAGCCGCTGGTGATCGATTCGATGAATTTCCGGGCGGACGGACAGGGGTTGGACCAACATGGATTCCGGCATCTGTACGTGATGTCCGTTGATGGCGGCGGCGCCCCGCGGCAGCTGACATCGGGACCGTTCAGTGATGCGGGGCCGCTGGCCTGGTCACCGGACGGAAAGTGGATTTTCTTTGCCGGAAATCACGATAAAGACTGGAACCGCGAGCCGGAGGATTGGGCTCGGCATACTGCCATGACCTTAAGCATCTACCGATTGAACCTGGCGGACGGAAATCTGCTGCAGCTTTCGCACGCCGTCGGTCCGTACCATGCGCCCGCCGTATCGCCGGATGGAAAGCTGGTGGCCTTTCTGGGTTACGACGATAAGCATGTAGGAAATCAGAACGTGCGGCTCAACGTGATGGACACGGACGGCAAGAATCAGCGCATCATCGGGGAGTCGTTGGATCGCTCGTTGTCGGACTGTCAATGGGCGGCAGACGGACACAGCCTGTATATCGAGTATGTCGATCAAGGCATCACGAAGGTGGCTCGGATGTCGCTGAATGGCCGCATCGAGCCGCTAGCCTCAGATCTGGCACTTGTAATGGGATCAAGCCAATTGCCGTACTCGGGCGGCGAATTCACGGTGTCCAGCAAAGGCGCGGTGGCCTACACAGGTGGCGGTGCCGATCATTTGCCGGAGGTGTATCTGGCACGTGACGGCAAGACGCAGCGGCTCACCGATTTGAACTCCGAACTCCTGACGGAGGTGAGCATCGGCAAGCTATCGTCGCTGCCGGTGAAGTCATCGACAGACGGACGTTCCATTGATGCGTGGGAATTGCTGCCGCCAAACTTCGATCCCGCCAAGAAATATCCGCTGATCCTCGAAATTCACGGAGGCCCGTACGCGAGCTACGGTCCGACGTTCTCGGCGGACTATCAGTTCTATGCGGCGGCGGGTTACATCGTGGTGTACGGGAATCCGCGCGGCTCGACTTCTTACGGCGAAGAGTTCGCGAATCTGATCTACAACAACTACCCAAGCCACGATTACGATGACCTCGTGAGCATCGTGGATGCGGCAATTCAGAAAGGCGGAGTGGATCCGGACAATTTGTTCGTGACCGGGTCGTCAGGCGGTGGTGTGCTGACGTCGTGGATCGTGGGCAAGACGCATCGCTTTCGGGCGGCAGTGACACAGCGGCCGGTCATCAACTGGACTAGCTGGTTGCTGACCACCGATATGGGAGCCTTTGGTGCCCGTTACTGGTTCAAGCAAATGCCTTGGGACGATCAAGAGACGTATTGGAAACACTCGCCGCTTGCCTTGGTGGGAAACGTCACGACACCGACGATGGTACTCGTGGGCTTGAACGACCTACGAACGACGGTGGGGGAAGCGGAGCAGTACTACCAAGCGTTGCAGCTACGGCATGTACCCACTGAACTCTATGAGATTCCGGGTGCGGCACATGTGGTGATCCGCCCGTCGCAACTGGCGGCGCAAAGTACGGCGATCGTCGAATGGTTTGGGCGGTATCGGAGTCCTTCGGCACATTAAGCCGGCAAGCAGCTTGTGATGCGTCATTTCTGACGGTACGCGTCCGCCAGCAACTCCCCATTTATCCCGGCATTTTCCTTGCTGCCGGTCGCAAAGCGATACAACGCCGCCGTGTAAATGGTGTGCAGCGTTGAACTGACCAAGCCGAGGATGACAATCGTGAGCACAAAGAACAGCAATGCCAAGATTATCGTTCCGCTCGCCTTCGTCGCTATCGCGGCAAACAGCAGAAGTCCGGCGAGAAGGACGAGGGGAATCGCTACCACGGCAATGCCGAGACTGATGCCGCCGTTGCCGATGAGATTTTCGCCCCAGTTGCGCCGCAGAAGCGCGAGGCTGCGGGAGATCGCTTCGATCGGGCCGACGTTCTCTTCTATCAGCACCGGCAGCGTCATCGCCGTCGCAACCGTCCAGCCCGCGCCGATGATCGCGACGACAATGCGGCCGATGAGTCCTACCCGTTCTTCGATCGCCCGCAGAATGGTGCCCACCGTAGCCGCTATGATGGCGTATCCCAGTATGGCGGGTAGGTTGGCAAATGCCATCTGCAGGCCCTCGCCCACGCTGGCCGATTCGCCGTCGAGTCGCTTGAGCGCCACGCTGATCAGCGCCGAATTGAAAAACATCATCACGGTATAGCTGACAAGGTAGAACAGGTACGTCGTGATGTAGAACAACAGGCGGCTGGTGTGCGTTGTGCTGTCATCCGTCATAACGGGTTGCACGCTGTGGTACAGCGCTAACACCGGCAGCGCAAAGGAGCCGAGCAGGACTAACAATGCAATCGAGGACATCAGCGGGAATACCAATAGCTTCGGATCTTCCTTGAGCACGTCCCAGCATTGCCCGGCTAGCGACCAACTGCGAGAGATTTTGTCGAACACGGATCAACCCTCCATAGTTACAGCGACATTGCGCCATAGATAAGCGGCTTCTGGGCGGCTATTTACCGGAAATGTGAATCGGCGCATATATCGGTCCCTTGCACCTAAACTTGGCTCGAACCATCACAATCCAAAGGAGGAATGATGATAATCCGCGAGTGGCGAGGCCGAGCAAGCCGAGCGAATGCGACCTTGTATCCCATGCATTTTCGGGACGTTGTAGCTCCCGAGCTGAGACAAGTACACGGTTTTCTGGGGGCGCTGCTGAGCCGTAGAGAGACGGCGGATTGGATTGAATACCTTGTTATCACCCAATGGGCTTCAATGGATGCAATCAAGGCCTTCGCAGGACCCAAGATTGAACGAGCCGTGGTAGAACCTGGTGCAGTGCGCGCGCTTGAAAGCTACGACTCGACTGTTACCCACTATCAGGTGTTGGAAACCGTCTCGCCTCTAGCCCTGGGTTGAATTCGCATAATCACGGGCCTGCGTGCGCACAGCGATTCAGAAACATCGTTGACATTTTTCCGCATGGGCGTATTGTTTCCTTATTAGCAACTCCTCTGCACTTTTAGTAAAATAATATGACGCGAATGGGCCGCAACCATAGGAGGCCGACCAGAAATTTCACGCTGGTCGTGACCGTGGGGGTATTGCTATGTGCGCTCGCGAGCCAAGCACAGCCTCCATCGCGGGCTCACGATTTCACGCTGGAGCAGGTCCTCAGCGCACCCTTCCCCACGGATCTCAAAGCTGCACCCCAAGGTGAGCGGGTGGCCTGGGTGTTCGACCGGAATGGAACCCGCAACGTCTGGGTTGCCGATAAAGCGGCCGACGGGAACTACAAAAGCCGATCGATGACGGCCTATAGCGGCGATGATGGTTATGATCTTGGGGAGTTGAGCTGGGACCCCAACGGTCGTCAGGTGCTGTACACCCGCGGGGGCAGCCTGGAAGGAGGCGGCCCAGTCAATACGATGAGCCTAGCTTCCGGGGCGCCGGCCCAAACGATTTGGGCCGTCTCAGTCGATGGCGGCCCACCGCGCCAAATAGGCCTCGGCCACTCTCCCGCGGTTTCGCCCAAGGGCGATGTGGCGGCTTATGTCTCTGCGGGCCAGATCTGGAGCGCGCCGCTCTCTGGGGGCGCGCCAAGCCAGCTGATTCATGATCGCGGCCAATGCAGTTCCCTCATGTGGTCTCCGGACGGCACGCATTTAGCGTTCGTCAGTGAGCGGACCGATCACAGCCTTATCGGTGTCTATGACACGACCTCGCACACAATCGTGTGGATGGCGCCAAGCGTCGACTCTGACGCCGCGCCGGAATGGTCGCCGGACGGGCGTCGACTCGCTTTCATACGAATTCCGGCGAGCGGAGCGGAGCGCTACTTCTTCGAGCGACGTGAAGGACAGCCTTGGTCGATTTGGGTTGGCGACCCAGGGACCGGTATGGCCAAGCTCGCGTGGGCTGCCAGCAAAGGCGCCGGGAGCGTCTTTCACCCGATCCAGACCGATCGGGTACTGCTGTGGACCGCGAGCGATCGATTGGTCTTTCCATGGGAGCGAAGCGAGTGGCTGCACCTGTACTCAATTCCCGCGACCGGCGGCGCGCCGCAGGAGGTCACACCGCAGGGCGCGTTCGAAGTCTTTAGTGTCGCTCTGAATCCCGATCGCAGTCGAATCATCTATTCCTCCAATCAAGGCGACATAGATCGCCGCCATCTGTGGGAGGTCTCGGCGACAGGGACTGCAGCGCATCAGCTGACCCACGGTGCCGGCATCGAAGACTATCCGGTCATCGGCGGCGACAAACGCCCTTTCGCGCTGCGAAGCGATGGTCGCAACCCCGTGCGGCCTGTGATCTTAAGTTCAGGAGCAATGAGCGACCTGGTGCCCGACGCGATTCCCGTGAGTTTTCCGGTAACCCACTTGGTCGAACCTCAGCAAGTGGTGTTCAGTGCTGCCGATGGATTGGCCGTGCACGGACAACTGTTCTTGCCGCCATCTGGGCGGCGCGGCCGCGGTCCCGCAGTGCTCTTCTTCCACGGCGGCCCCATCCGCCAAATGCTGCTCGGTTGGCATCCCATGGGGGCCTATACTTATATGTACGCCATGAACCAATATCTCGCGAACGAGGGGTATGTGGTGCTTTCAGTCAACTATCGCGGCGGCACCGGCTACGGCTTGGACTTTCGCGAGGCGCCGAACTTCGGTGCCGGCGGCGCCAGTGAACTCAATGATATTTTGGGAGCCGCGCTCTATCTTCGCTCCCGGTCAGACGTGGATCCCAGTCACATTGGTATCTGGGGCGGCAGTTATGGAGGTCTGATGACGGCTTTAGGGCTCGCGCGCGCCTCCGGTCTACTCGCGGCCGGAGTTGATTACGCAGGCGTGCACGACTGGCGGGCAATGTTGCCACAGCTCGCTGCCGCCAACGCACCCAAAGGCGCGGCCCAGCTCGCCTACGACTCTTCGGCCATGGCTACCATCGATCAGTGGCGCTCTCCCGTGCTGCTGGTGCATGCCGACGATGATCGCAACGTTCCATTCTCCCAGACAGTTGAGCTTGTCGAAGGGCTGCGCAAACATGATGTCGAGGTGGAACAACTGGTGTTGCCCGATGAGATTCATGATCTGCTGCGTGAACGGTCTTGGCTGGCATTGTTCGGCGCCGCGGATGATTTTTTCGGCCGGCACCTAATGGCACCACAGGCAGCAGGAGCACGCGGACCGCGCCCCGACTAGCGGAAGACCCGTCGGCGCATATCTCATCGAATCTCATGGAATTCTTCGCACATCACATTGAGCGCATTAGTCGCCCGGCTTTCACGCAAAGCCGGGGCTTGGACGTGTTCGGTGTGATGGGATTCGGAGCGAGGAGTAAAATTCATGTTGGTCGAACAGTTGGATGCGGAGGCGAGGCCGGACTCGGTGGCACGCCTGCGCTTGCGAGTATTGAGCGAGCCTGATCCCGGGGCATTGGTGCGTATTCTGGGGCGATTGCAGCATCTCAACCTGACGCCGCGTCAGGTTACCGCGGAGATGAGCAGCACCGGCCGCCTATACGTGCAGATCGATATCGTAGGTTTGTGCGAGCGCGAGGTCTCACTCATCGCGTCCAAGATTCGGCAGGAACCTTTCGTTTACGACGCCCATTGGCATCCCATTTGTTAGCAGGCAGCCCGCCCGCTCCCGATACGCAGTGAATCGGTATATCCTTACATAAAACTATGAACGAAAAAGCTGACCGATCGCGCCTCGGGATGGCGTTACGCGCGTTGCGCAAGAAGAAGGGATGGACTCTTGCCGAGGTGAGCCGACGCACGGGTTTCTCAATTCCAACTCTCTCCAAAGTGGAAAACGACAAGCTCTCTCTGTCTTACGACAAATTGATCCGGGTGAGCGAGGGATTCAGCGTCGACATAGCCGATCTGTTCGTCCCCGTAAACTCACCGGACTCACGTGACGCAGCAACTGGCCGTCGGAGCGTCAACCGGCGCGGCGAGGGCGATTTAGTGGCGACCGACAACTACGACTATCGCTATTTGAGCACGGACGTTACTCGGAAGAAATTTATTCCCATTCTCGCCGACGTTCATGCGCGCAGCATCGAAGAATTCGGCGAACTCGTGCGCCACTCCGGCGAGGAGTTTGTATACGTTATCGAAGGGGAGATCGAGTTACATTCAGAATTGTATGCGCCGCTCATCTTGCGCACGGGCGAATCCGCGTACCTCGACAGCAACATGGGCCATGCATATGTTGCGCGGGGAACGGGCCCGTGTCGCGTCATGGCCATTTGCTCCGCCTCGGAAAGCGATTTGAAGGAAGCCGCCGTGAAGCGCCAGTCGAACAACGCGATCAAACGCCGCCCACGTCGAGCAAAGATCAAGCCCGATCCGCGGCAGCGGTGAACTTCACTCGTTGGGGTCCGGCACCGAACTTCGGGGCCTGTCAGGGTCGCGCATATCATCCAATACATGTCCGTCCGCCTCCGGCAGTTTCCCAACGCCGCATCCAAAGAAACCGAGCCCGAGAACGCACCGCTTCCCCAGGCGGACGTAAGGCAACCCGCCCGAGATTCCAAACTTCTTGGGCTCCGGAACCCAGGCATCAGGCTTCTCGTATTTTCGGCATTCCGGGCGGTGTTCGCCACGAAGCGCAGCCTCGTCGCACAAACTCTTGAGCTCTTTGAATATTAATTCAGCCTGCGAGGTCGCAACCTGTTGTCCTTGTTGGTACCAGTCGATGCCGGGCGGTGAAGGCGGCGTGTCTAAAGAGGAGATAGCTCCAGAATCCAGGGACGCAGAGTCAACCTTTGCTCTATCCGATGAAGGCAACTTTTTTGCCTCATGTTCCTTTGTAACCGCCTCCGGAGGCGGTACGGCGTTACGCGGAGGCATAGGGATCGATAGGTCCAATAGCAGCAGTGATGAGGCGTTTTTTGCGAGCTGGTCTTTCGTCAGCAGATCCGGCCGTAGAAAAACCACGATTAGCATTGCGTGTCCTAGTATGACAACTACAAAAACGGCATTGCGCCTTGCGGCCTTCCCCTCCCGAGCCATTGGCTAAAGTATCCCTTGCGTCGGTACGCTTTCGGACATCTTTATTCGAGACAAGTTCCTCACCGCAGCCGAGCGCCTAGCGCGGGAATGCCTGACGATCCACCGAAACTCGTTTCCCGCAAATGATATTGTGCGCGGCAACTCTCAAATAATTTCTGGCAGAGCAATCGGCGTCGGCACATAATCTGAGGGCATGCCTGCCAAGCCCACATCCATCGACATCGCCTATCTCGCAGGTGTCTCGCAATCTACCGTTTCGCGCGCGTTGCGCGGCAGTCCGACGGTCAGCGAAGAGACCCGCAAGCGCATTGAGGAAATCGCCCTTAAGTTAAATTATACCGTCGATAAAAATGCCTCGAATTTGCGCAGCCAGCACTCCAATACCATCGCGCTTCTATTCTTCGAAGATCCAACCCCGGACGATTCGCTCATCAATCCGTTCTTCCTGTCCATGCTCGGGCACATTATCCGGATATGCGCGCAACGCGGTTACGACTTGCTGATTTCGTTCCAGGAGCCGGCGAGCAATTGGCACGTGACCTATGAGGACAGCAAGAAAGCCGACGGCATCATCCTATTGGGTTACGGCGACTACGTGGAGTATAGGGCCCGACTGGAACAGCTGGTCGCGCACGGTACGCACTTCGTGCGCTGGGGCGCAGTAATAGAAGGACAGCCGGGGATATCCATCGGATGCGACAATTTCCAAGGCGGATATGACGCCGCGAAACACTTGTTGGATCTGGGCCGGCGCCGATTGGCATTTCTCGGCGATGCATCGAACCACTATCCGGAATTTCTCGAGCGCTATCGCGGTTATGTGGCTGCGATCGAGGAATCCGGTGCTTTCGCCCTGCCGCAATTGCAAGTCGATGCCTTTACCACGGAGGAGTCCGGCTATCGAGCGGCCCGCGAACTGCTGAGCCGCAAAGAGCCCTTCGATGGCATTTTTGCCGCTTCGGATCTGATCGCCATCGGCGCAATGCATGCGCTCAGAGATGAGGGCGTTCGCATTCCTGCCGACGTCGCCGTCGTCGGCTTCGATGACATTCCCTCGGCGAGCCTTGCCAACCCGCCCCTGACAACCATCATGCAGGACACCCGCCGCGCGGCAGAAGTCCTGGTTGATACCCTGCTCAAGTCGATATGCGACGAACCGGCCACGTCCATGGTGTTTCCCGCACGCTTAGTGGTTCGACAATCGTGCGGGGCGTTCAATGAGAGCATGAATCCGCGTCGGATCGGCAACGCGCAATACCAACGCGCCGGCAATTAAAAAGCTTATCCCGCCGATCGCAAGCGCGTACAGGGGGGCGCCGCCAAACAGCCACTTCAGCAATAAGCCCAGCACGCTCGCCGCGACCAACTGCGGGATGACAATGAAGAAATTGAATATGCCCATGTATAGGCCCATTTTTTTTGCGGGCAGACTGTCCGACAGCAGCACATATGGCAGCGACAGAATGGATGCCCACGCGGTGCCGACACCAACCATCGATAGCAGCAGCCAATAAGGATTGCGGATCACGACGAAAGATAGGAGCGCGACACCGCCAATCCAGAGATTGATCAAGTGGCTATACCTCAAGCCCACTCGATTCACCAACTGGGGGATGAAAATCGCAGCGACCGCGGCACAGCCATTGTAGGTCGCGAACAGGACGCCGACCCAGTTGGCGCCTTGGTTGAATGCATCCGACTTCGGATCGCTCGAACCGAAATGCACTTGCGCCACGGACGCGGTGGTATAGATCCACATGGCAAAGAGCCCCAACCAAGAAAAGAACTGTACCGGCGCCAAACGGCGCATCGTGTCCGGCATATCCTCGAGATCGCGCATCACGCTGCTGAACCCGCCTCGCCCCGGCACGAAACTGTGGACCAGCAATGCCAGGCCCCACAACAGTGCACCGGCGCAGACTAAGTAGAGCTGGCGGTCGAGTCGAAGACTTAGGATCATTCCGGCACCGATAAATCCGCAGCCGCTCCACAAAATGCCGCGCAGCCGCCCCGAAGCGTGTGAAGCGACCGACAAAGACGCCGGTGGTAAGGCGTCGCTGAAAGACTGCAGTTCCTCCGGGGGATACTCCCGGGTGCGCAGGACCGTCCATAGCATTGCCAAGAGCAGTACCACGGCACCGGCGTCAAAGGCATGGCGCACGGTCGCCGGAATCATGGCCTGCCCCGATGCGTCCGCACCGCTGTTGCTGAGACCGAATTGCGCCAAGATCCACGGCAAGGCACTCGCCACGACCGCGCCCAAACCAATGAAGAAACCTTGCATGGCATAGCCCAACGGGCGTTGCGGCGGAGCGAGCTGATCGCCTACGAATGCGCGAAAGGGCTCCATCGCGACATTGATGGAGGCGTCGAGCACCCACAGCAACGCAGCCGCGAACCATAAAGTCGGTGCGCGCGGCATGAGCCAAAGTGCTGTCGCTGCCAGCACGGCACCGGTAACGAAGTACGGCTTGCGGCGGCCGAGCCGCGTCCACGTTCGATCGGAGAAGTAGCCGATCACGGGTTGAACCAACAGGCCCGTCAGCGGCGCCGCGATCCACATGATCGGGATTTGGTCCAGATCGGCGCCCAGCGATTGAAAAATTCTGCTGACATTGGCGTTCTGCAAGGCAAAGGCAAATTGCAGACCCAGAAACCCGAAGCACATGTTCCAGATCTGAACGAACGTCAGAGTGGGTTTCGCGGGTCCGTGCTGGGCGATCACGGGTTGGCACCGCTAATGAAATCGATCTGGGCGGCCGCAATGTCGGCTCGATTGAGTGGGCCGGTTTGGCCGCCTTGTCCGCCCGTGTAGCGCGCAAAGGACTCTAGGTAGGACATATTGAAGCCATCCCGGACCCGCAGCTCGCATGCAGTCGTGCCGCTTGCCTTGAAGAAAAACCCCGTCGAGAGTCCCCATGAGCCTGCTTCCCCCAAGTGCGGCATCGCGACGCTTCCAGACTGCTCCGCCTCGCCGCCGCATCGCGCCGTCACCGTTTTGACGGTTGCGGTGATCCCGGTATTGATCGGACCATGGAAATTCGCATACTTGAGTGCAAAGCGATACCACCCCGATGCATGGGGAGTAAAGCTCGATCGCAACTCCTGCGAGGGTAACCCCCAATCGACGAAGCGCGCGACACCGTCGATGGCACCCGAAGGCGTGCCGTCACCTGCCGTAAGCTCGCTATCCGCTGCCGTGGATGCGCAGGTTTCGCGGCTGGACGGCGAGGTAAGACCGGTGTCCTCGAAGCGTTGCGTCAGCGAATAGCAGGCGATCCCCTCGTCGCTCATCGGCGCGTCCTCGAGTCGCTCATCCGCCGCGTCTGCGGTTAGTGGAAGTCCATTTCTGTAAACCTGAACGCGGGCTTCCGGCACGATCCCCTGCCACGTCATGGTCACCCCTCCGTCCGTTCGTTTCGCCTGCGCAGCGGACGGAGATGGCGGCGCAAAGACCGCGCGCCGCTGCGCCGGCGTCAGATCGCGAGAATTACCGAAGGGTGTTCTTGCGATCGCTTGCGCCACGGAGGCCACCGGCCGCATCGTCACTCGTACATCGTTGACCCGATCGGGCCGCAGTCGGTTCGGGCTGAACGCGGACCCTTTTAAAGTCCTGCCGTTGAGCGACACCGATTGCGCTTCGAGCCAGCCGGTCGATGGCAACCCTTGCGGCAACTCCAACGTGACGTTCAACAGTTTGCCGCCCGCGCTAAAATCATGGAGCGACACGAAGCGCTGTCCGCCGAACAGCAAGTGCGCGAGACGGCTCGGCAGCCAAGGTTTGATCGACACTTGCCCGTCGTGCAGTTCCAGACCCCAAAAGGTGTCGAGCACCATGTTCAGGTAGCCCGCGACCGACCATAGTTGGCGCGCGGAATTAATCACGGGCCCCGACAGTGCGCCGTCCTCGAATCGGATCTCTTGGGTCAGAAATTCGAAGTTTTCCATGTTCGATAACGACAGAGCCGCTCCGCGCATCAGCGACTGGGCTAGTTCGCCGCCCAACTCTGAGTGTTTTCCGATCTTTGCCGCCCGCAGCGCGTAAGCAGTTACAAACGGCCAAATGGCGCGGTTATGATAAATGGCGATCTCGGCTTGTTCCGGCCAAAGCACCGGCGGGCCGGCGGCGCTGATCGGATAGTGCTGCAAGATGGAGCGCGACTTTTTCTCATCCGCAATGCCGTGAATGATCGCGAGCGATAAACCCAACAAATCGTAAGAGTTCGACAGTACTGCATTCGGCTCTGCGCTCAAATAGCTCGCATACATTCCGGCCTGATCCTGCCAGAAGCGCGCATTGATCACGCGCTGCAAATCGTCGGCCCAGCGCAGGTAGCGCGAGGCGCCCGTTGCGCCCGACGCTCTCGCCAATTGCGCCGTTCGACGCAGCGCGATCAGATGCAGCACATTCGTGGACAAGGCATAACTGGAAGCGATGTATGCCACATCGTTGCGAGTCCAGGCGGGATAGTTCTGCTCGCGCCAATCGAGGAATGAGGTCTCACCGCGGTACAAGCCTGCATAGGAATCGAACGCAAATGCGCGATCCTGTTCCACTGTATCGCGGGCGATGGCATAAAGTTTTGCGGCGACGGCCGGCCGCTCATGCGCGGGCAGGTATTCGAGCACATCGCTCGCCGCCGCAATCCATACCACTCGATCAGTACTTACCGGCCAGCTACCTCCGCTTCCCGTGTCCTGCGCCACGACGGTCACGGGCTTGAACCGAGCGCTCAATAATTCGGCACGCACACCTGACGTTTTGAACAACAATGAATTCAGGGCGCGCTTAGGATCGATCGCCGCAAGGCCGAGATCGATCGAGTAGGAAATGTCGCGGGTCCAAACATAGGGCCACTTCTCGCCCGTCTGGAAGCAAACACAATCAATGGGCTGTCCCTTGTTGAAGGAGTCGTCGCGAATTTGCGCTACTTCGTCGAGCATCGCATCTGCGACGCTTAAGGCGAACAAGGCATCGAACATGACGTTGCCGCTGCGCACATACGGCTTTCCCGCCGGCTCGGAGACCAGCCGATCGCTATGGCCGCCGTCGGAGGTCTTCGAGAATTGATAGGTACGCCGCATGCCTTCGTTCTGGCCGGCGGCGCCCGATTGAACTCGGACCGAGACGTGTTGATCTCGCCATCGAATATCGCCGGCATGCTCATCCGATTTGACTCGTCTCACCGCGCCGTCGGGTCGCCCGATGAGGATTTGGGCCGCGAGCGCCGGACGGGTCAGTGCCGAAACCGCCAAGACGGCCGCTGCGCCCAGGGCGAAGGCGCGCTTTCGAATGTTCAGACCAGGCATCGGGCGATCAGACCAGAGAGAGGCGGGAAACGCCACTCCTCCGCCCCGCCCACGGATTCGATCAGCTGCCACTTGCGATCGGCCTCGGGCCGCCAGAGTCGTTCGCTCAATCCTAGGTTGAACGCACACAAGAGCTGCTGTCCGGCCGAAACACGCTCGAACACCAATATATCCTCCGGCGCGTCAATAAAGCGCTGCGCGCCATCGCGCAGCACGGCGTTGCGATGGCGCAGCTCGATGAGCCGACGCGTGACCGCGAGTTGCGAATCAGGCGCATGCTCCTGGCGGTCCACGGCGAGTGCAAAGTGCTCCGGACTGACCGGAAGCCAGGGTGCCGCCGTCGAGAACCCGGCATGCCGTGCCGAAGACTGCCAGGGCATGGGCGTGCGGGCACCGTCGCGTCCCAAGGTGGCGGGCCAATTCGCAATAGCCTCCGGGTCTTTCAGGTCTTCGAAACCGATATGGGCTTGGGGCAGACCCAGCTCTTCCCCTTGATACAAGAATATGTTGCCGCGCAAAGTCATCAACAGCAGCATGGCCAATTGGGCATACGCAGTGCGATGCTCGGGCGTTGACCAGCGTGTTACCGCGCGCGGAGCATCGTGGTTCGAAAATGCCCAGCTGGGCCAGCCCATACCTTCGGTATCCGGCCACGCCTCGAGCGCCTTTCGAACCAGCCCCGGATTTAGCCGGTCTGCATACAGAAAGTTGAATCCGTACGCCGTGTGAAAGCGCGCGTGTCCCTGAGTCAGCAGCTGCATCTCCGGTTCGCTGCCTTCACCGCCGATCTCCGCCACGGTGAAGCGCCCTCCATATTCATCGGCAACGCGTCTGATCCGCTCGATAAAGCGCGGCAGATCCGGATGTGATTTGTTGTACAACGCTTGTTGAAAATCCACCGGCCGCGTGCGCGGTTGGCCGCTCGGCGGCGCCGGCGGATTATCGCGCAGCAACGGGTCATGAAGCGTGAAATTGACGGCGTCGAGCCGGAAGCCATCAACGCCTCTGTCGAACCAAAAACGCGCGCACTTGAGCAACGCTTCTTGTACCTGAGGATTATGAACGTTGAGGTCCGGCTGCTCGGTTAGAAAATTATGCAAGTAGTATTGGCCGCGCCGCGCGTTCCAGGTCCACGCCGGCCCACCGAAGACCGACTGCCAATTCGTCGGCGGCGAACCGTCAACCTTGGGATCGGCCCAAACATACCAGTCGGCGCGAGCGTTGCTGCGGTCTTGGAGGCTTTCGCGGAACCAGGGATGTTGATCCGACGTATGCGAGAACACTTGGTCGATGACGATCTTGAGCCCAAGCTCATGCGCTTTCTGCAACAGCCGATCGAAGTCTTGCAGCGTGCCAAAGATGGGATCCACATCGCAATAGTCCGAAACGTCGTAGCCGAAATCCTTCATCGGCGAAGTGAAGAAAGGCGACAACCATACTGCATCGACTCCGAGCGAAGCCACGTAATCCAGACTCGCGGTGATGCCCGGCAAGTCGCCGATGCCATCCCCATTGGAATCTCGGAAGCTGCGCGGGTAGACCTGATAAATCACGGCGCCGCGCCACCAAGGAAATTCCAGTTGCGCGTCCGGTTTAGCGTCTGCCGAAGGCTTCATGGGGCAGATGATGCCGACGTGCAGACGATGTAGTCCAGTGCGGCGACTTGCACGCGGTAGCTGCCGGGCGCCGAAGAGCCCGAGGCGCAAACTCCGTGCAAAGCCTGGAAGCGCTCAGAGTGCGGGTCGACCTCGACTTGGGCATCGATGGCTTGAATCGACGTATTGAATACCATCAGCACTTCGCTGTTGCGATTCGTGTCGAATCGGGACACCGCAAATATTCCCGGCGTTCTTGCGGAAGCGCGCACCACCTGTTCACCCCCGCGCAATGCGGCGTTCGCGCTGCGCATCTTCGCCAGACCCGAAATGGTCTTGTACAACGGGTGTTCCGCGACGAAATTGCTTTGTGCTGTCGTGGCCGATGTGCCGGCCAGAGGCTCGGCGTTATAGGCTGCAGTCCTACTCGCAAACAGGTCCTGGCGCGCATCCTGATCGCCCCCGCTGCCCGCGAGACCTTGCTCATCGCCGTAGTAAATGACCGGAACGCCGCGCAGCGTCATGAGCATGGCATAGCCTAGGGTGACGCGTCGTAACACCTCGTCTTCCGTGGCCGACGGCCACGCCTTGCGCACGAAATAGCCGAAACGGCCCATGTCGTGATTGCTGATGAAGGTGGGCAACTGCTGCGCCGCGCCCGCTCCTCCCTCATACAAGGCGTCGTCGGCGAAGAGTTCAGCTAAGCGCTCGGTACCCATCGACCCTGCCACGGTCTCGCGCACCGCCAGGGCGAATCCGAAGTCGAGTGTCGCCGGCAACCCATCGATGCGGGTGTGCCTGGCGAGCTGCGCCGGATTGAAGTCCTCAGTAAACACCTCGCCGAAAATATGAAAATGAGGAATGCCTCTCGCTGCCGCGCGCGCCTGCATCTCCGGCACGAAGCGCTGCCAGAACTCCGGATTGACGTGCTGGGCGGTGTCGATGCGAAACCCATCGATGTCGTACTTATCGATCCACGCACCGAAGATATCCACGAATCCTTGCAGCACGCGGGGATTTTCGGTGAACAGATCATCGAGGCCGCCGAAGTCGCCCATCGTGGAACTCTCGCCGTGAAAGGTCGAGTTGCCGCGATTGTGATAGTAAATGGGGTTGTTGAGCCAATCGGGAACCTTGATGTGCTCCTCTCCCGGCGGCAGGAAAGGCGTGTAGGCATAGTCCGGCCGTACGAGCTTGGCGAAGTTCTCCTCGGTCTGATTCGGGGCGGCGTCGCCCAAAAATCCCGGATTAATAGGCTCACCGCGCACCCCGCCGCGTCGGGTATACGGGTAATCCGCGCGCGATCGATACGGACACGCGCTTTTCGGACATTCGCGGTAAGCAATCACGTCGGCCGTGTGATTGGTCACGATGTCGAGGTACAGCTTCATGCCGCGAGCGTGCACGGCCCGCGCCAGCGCGTGCATGTCCGCATCGTTGCCGAAGTGCGGATCGACGTGCGTGAAATCCGTGATCCAATAGCCGTGATAGCCGGCGGACTCATGCCCCGGCGCTCCCTGCACCGCCTTGTTCTTATATATGGGGCCCAGCCAGACCGCGGTGGCACCCAGTCCCTGAATATAGTCCAGCCGAGAGGTCAGGCCTTTGAGATCTCCGCCGTGATAGAAGGCTTTGGAGGTCGGATCGAATCCCGTGATGAGCCGTCCACCCTGAAGTCCGCCCCGGTCATTCTGCGGATCGCCATTTTCGAATCGATCGGGCAGGAGGAAATAAACAATTTCGTCCTGGGCGCGCCGTTGCCGATAATCGGCGCTCGCTTTCGCCGGCTCGCTCGCCCCCGATGCGCTCAGGCAAAACCCGAGCGCACAAATCCCCGCTAGCATCCGCAACATGAAACGCGTCCGCCGACGGTCAACGTCTGTAGTTGAACCCGAAGAAGAAGTCGCGCCCGAAGGTTTCATAGTCCCGGACCCGCGACGGGTTACCTGAATAATCGATGAACGGCGTGTTGGTCAGGTTGTTGACCTGGAACAGGATCGACAAACCTTTGACTGGGCCCTGCTGGAATTCATAACCGGTTTGAAAGTCGGTGATTTGTTCGTGCCTTACGTACTCCAACGCGCGCGTGCCCGAGAAGTCGTCGATCTCGCCTATATAGTTGGAGCGATAGCGGGTGGCGATGCGCGCCGAGAAGCCATATTTTTCGTAATATCCCGCCGCGCTCCATACGGTCTTCGACAGGCCCGGCAACGCGATGCTCGATGAGGGAATTCCAGAGACCGCACCCTTCACCGTGATGGAACTGTTGGTCTGCGAGGCGCTTAAGATCACACCGAAGCCGCTCAACACATCGGTCATCAGGTCGAGCGGCAACGAGGCGGTCAGTTCGACGCCGTCGAGCCGGCCGCCGGCTCCGTTCAGCGGAACGGTCAAAAAGCCGGTGCTCGTGATCGGTACTTGCGCATAATTCGCCGGAAGGCCGGTGGTATATTTCGAGAAATCGTAGGTGTTGATGGTCTGATCGTATATATACGTTTTCAGCTTCTTGAAGAAAAAGGCCGCCGATACATAGGCCTTGTTTCCAAAATACTTCTCGTACGACAGATCAAAGGCGTCCGCGCGCCAGGGATCGAGCCGCGGGTTGCCGGCCGTTGCCGAGGGAATGCCGGTAGTTTGCGACACGCTGAAATCGAATGACGCCGCCAGCTGATCCATGCGGGCTCGGGCCACCTCGCGGGACAATCCTAAACGCAGTGCTTGCTGATACGGTAGGTCGAACACCAAGTTGGCCGCGGGCAATACGTCATTGAAATTCTTGCCATCGCTGAAGGGACTGGGACTGTTGGTGACTTCGTTGAAGAACGTCGAACTCGAGCTCTGTTGCGTATGGATGACTTGCACCCCGACATTGCCCTTCAGCGTGACCGCTGACGAAATCTCATGATTCAAATCGGTTTTCACGTACGCCGTTGTCACCTTCTCGGAGACATGCCAAGTTTTGCCGACCAGATATCCCGCGTTCGTGCTCGGTACCACGGGCTGGAAATCGGCGGCGAGAACTCCCGGAACGTTCCACGCCAGCGACGAGGGCGTTCCGGAGAAGCCCAAATTTGCCGGCGGCAGCAGCAAATTGGGTGACAGTTGATAGAACAAGTTTCCGATGGTGTTCAAGCCCGCTTCCGGCTGACGCTTGTCCTTCGTTCGATCATCATAATTCACACCGGCGACAACGTCCTTGAACCACCAACCGGCGCTATGGGAACCCTCGAGGCGGAAGGATTTGAGCTCGTCTTTGACGTGCGGGAAGCGGCTGTAGCCGCCCCCATAGATCGTCGGCCCCACTTTCACCAAGGCCGGATCCGTATAGGAGTTCTGCAGCGCGAAGGTTGGCTGCGAGGATTGAGGCAGGAAGTAAGTCGCCGTGTCCGTGGTGCCATCATTGTATTGTCCCTGTGTTTCATAGTCCTTCTCGTCGCGTGACGCACGCGAATACGAGACGTCTCCCATCACACTCCAGTCGTCCGCTTTCCACTTGTTATTCCAACCCGCCGCGAAAATTTGATCGCGAGTCAGATAAGAGAAATTACGCGCGAGCGGCACCACGTTACTGACGGTAGCACCGACCAGTGTGTTGCCGGCAATGCTGAGGTTCGAGTAGTTGGCCGTGCCGTTTGGCAGCCCGTTATAGTTGCCAAGATTCACCTCCATGCTGCGCCGGTCATTATCCTGGTTGTCCTTGGTGTAGTAGGTATCCAAAATGCTGGTGAACGAATCGTTGGGCTTCCATTCGAGCGTGGCCAGCGAGCCATCGCGGCGGTTGGTCCCGGAACTGGCGAGGGACTTGATGCCGTTGGTGACGTAAACGTCAGCCGGCACACCCGCGTGCGAAGTCCCATTCGGGCTCCAGGGGTCATACGTTCCCAATTCTTTACCCACGATCGGCGAATAAAGGCGCGCGTAGCCGACGGTAATTCCCAGTGTGTGGTCGAAGAACTGATCGATGTAGGAAATACTGGCGCGATAGCCGTTGTTTTTTGAATTGCTGCCCAGATCCGCATCCGAATTCTTCTCGCCGCGGAAGTTGAGGGCAATGGCCCGTTGTCCGAACTCGAGCGGCCGGGTCGTCTGCAGCGCGATGGTGCCGGCGAGTCCCTGACCAATGAGACTAGCGTCAGGTGTTTTATAGACGATCACACCACTGATCAATTCCGACGGATACTGATCGTACTGGATGCTCCGGTTATCGGCCGTGCTGACTTGCTGACGCCCGTTCAGCAAGGCGGTAGCGAATTGAGGATCGGTACCGCGGATGCTGATGTCAGAGGCCCGGCCGTCGGAACGCTGCGACGTCAGGCCGGGCAGTCGGGAAATCGACTCGGCAATGCTGGTATCGGGAAGTTTACCGATGTCTTCGGCCGAAATCGCCTCGACGATCTCATCGGATTGCTGTTTGGTGGCAATCGCGCTTTCGATGGCGGCGCGGATGCCGACGACGACGATTTCCTGTGGTTGCTCTTCGGTCGCCGCCGCGACCTGAGGCGGCTTAGGTGCCTGCTGCGCGCTGGCAGCGCCGCTTGCCCCAGCAATGGCGGCCGCCAGAAGCCATGCGCCATGTGCAGGCGCGCTGGAATTCACGGTGAAGGTGTGCCGGATGCGCGCGCGCAGCCCGACGTACGTCTGGATAGATGTTTTCACGAAGCACTCCCTGATCAACCAATCGTTATGGCTGCGGTCCGTATACGGACCGCGCTGCGTCCCATCGAATCGTTCTATAATTTCTTGTGCGAAGATTCTAGTCGGAACTTGGCAGGTGCCAAGACGATGCATACGTATTCATTCACTCCGCGCCCTTCAGCGCGACGACCAGGGGAGCCTGTCGCATCGCATCATTGATTCGCGAGTATGACCCGATATGGCCAGAGCGCTTCGCTGCAATCGTCGCAACCGTGCAGCTTGCGCTGGGAAATGTCGTGCTGCGTATCGAACATATCGGGAGCACGGCCGTTCCCGGTCTCGCTGCCAAACCGGTCATCGACCTCGATGTGGTCGTCTTGGGGGCAGATATACCAGAAGCAATTCGGCGGCTCGCCGATCTCGGGTACGTCCACGAGGGCAACCTCGGTGTCCCGGGACGCGAGGCGTGCGCTGCGCGCCGATCCGGAGCTTCGCGCTG
Organism: Gammaproteobacteria bacterium; assembly: GCA_034667905.1. Lineage (GTDB taxonomy): Bacteria > Pseudomonadota > Gammaproteobacteria > Steroidobacterales > Steroidobacteraceae > Bog-1198. Next base: position 40,757 of record JAXDQK010000061.1, read on the forward strand.
CCTATTCAACACTCAAGCGAGCGCTAGCGGCGCAACATGCCGATGACAGCGCTGCATACAGCCGCGGCAAGTCAGATTTTGTACTCGCGACCTTAATGATCGCTGAATTGTCACAAAGTAATCATCGCGAATGTCAGTAATTAGCCGAGCCGCAGCGTCGCTCGCGACTTTGGTCCTCCTGGTCGCTAGGGCCGGGTCCGCGCACGCCGCCATTGAGATTGCGGACGTCACGGGCGGCCGGCTCAAAGGAGAGATGGCGCAGGGAATTGCCTTGTTCAAGGGCGTGCCGTTTGCGGCACCACCGGTTGGAACGCTGCGATGGAAGGCGCCTCAACCTGTTATTCCTTGGAGCGGAACGCGCGACGCAAGCACCTTCGCTCCTGCATGCGTTCAGCCATGGAACGCAGAGCCGAAACCGATCAGCGAGGATTGCCTATATCTGAATGTATGGACAGCGGCTGCAATGTCGAAAGAACGGCGTCCTGTCATGGTTTGGATACACGGCGGTGGTTTCAAGGGCGGCATGTCGTGGGAAGAACTATCGAATGGATCGAAGCTCGCGCCGGAGGGCGTGGTATTGGTCACTATTGCCTATCGGCTTGGGGCCATGGGGTTTCTTGCGCATCCCGACCTCACGCGCGAGAGCGGCAAGAGTTCCGGCAACTATGGCCTGTTGGACATAGTCGCGGCATTGAAATGGGTGCGTACGAACATCGCGCAGTTTGGTGGTGATCCCTCACGAGTCACGATTTTTGGCGGTTCTGCGGGCGGTATTGCTGTCAGCCTTCTCGCAGGCGCGCCCGCAGCAAAGGGCTTATACGAGCGCGCCATTGCGCAAGGCGGAGTCGCGTTTTATCCGCTGCCGAGTCTCAAAGAAGCGGAGACGGAGGGCGAAGCACTGTTCAAATCAGTGGGCGTAGCGGACCTGAAATCCGCGCGAGAAATACCCGCTGCGACACTGAACGGCGCCCGCGAGAAATCGTCGCAGCCCCTGCCGATCATCGATGGCGATCTCATCCCGCGCGATAACATCTATCTTTTCAAGCACGGGCTATTCAATGACACACCCATTCTGGTCGGCTTTACGTCCGCCGAATGGGGTGATCCGTCGCCGCCGACTGCCGCGGCTTGGTTGAGGGCGAGGATCGCGGGCCTGCCGTGCAAGGACACGCATGCGGCTATAGAGGCCGCCTATCCGTTTGCAAATGACGATGAAGCCAAACTCGCAACCCGACATAGCTTTCGAGATTTGGGCACCGGCTTACCCACGTGGAAGTGGGCCCAATTGCAAACGACGAAAGGCCACCATCCTGCCTATATGTATTACTTCGATGTGCACGGTCCCGAGCATCCGTTCGGCGCGTGGCATGCGGCCGAATATCCTTACGTTTTTGGCAACTTTCCGAAATTGCCAACTACGATCGATGCAGCAACCTCCGCGTTGATTCGGAAGTACTGGATCAACTTCGCCGCTCACGGCGATCCGAATGGGCCGGGCTTGCCGGCTTGGAAGGCGTTCGACGAACGCTCGCAAGCCGCCTTGGTGTTTGGTGATTCCGCCGTTTCGCGGCAATTACCGGATAGCGAAGGAATCGAGGCCTGGGACGCGCTGCTGCGATGTGCTCCCCTATCCGCCGAAAAATTCCTTTTCGAGAAGGACCTCTAACGAAGAAGCCACGATCGGGATCGCCCTGCCCGGTTGAAACGTCGATGGATCCTAGGTCCAGGAATACCGAATGCGAATCCAGGTCATGCGTGCCGGCAAGAGGTAAAAGGATTGGCTGCCAAATTCGCTGGAGGTCACCGGTGGTCGCTGGTTGGTGAGGTTGGTACCCTCGAGCGTGACGCGGATGCGGCCAAAACCGTATCCCAGGTTTGCATCGAGTGTCGAGTAGCCGCCCACCGCTGCGGTATTCTCAGGGTCCAGGAAGCGTCGACCGGCATATCTTGCTACCGCCGTGGCAAATAGGCCATGGGACGGAGTGTAGAGAATTCCCACTGAGGCGAGCACGTGCGGCGAGAGAGTCAGCTGCCGCCCCGCGACATCGACATTTGAGAGCCCGTCGAAGAAAAGATATTTCGTGAAGGTGGCATCATGGTAGGAAGCGCTGCCGGCAAGTTCGAGATCGGCTGCGACTTTATACCGGGCTTCCGCTTCGATGCCTTTGAGCTTCTCTCCTGCGGCATTCGCAAGTGCTCCGGAATCGGTTGGTACTACGAGATTGTGGAAATTGAGCTGAAATAGTTCAGCCTGATAACTCAGACGACCGTCGAGGGCCGTTCCTTTTACTCCGGATTCGTAGCTTTGAGTTGTCTCCGGACTTAACAGATCCGGAGTGAAGTCGGGGCCGAAATCGATCGCGGCGGGTTTGAACGCATTGCGCACGTCCGCAAATACCACGACCTCATTCTTGCCTTCTACCCACGCGCGGTAGCTGACTCCCAAGGTCTCGGTGGGTCGGATCATCGTCTTGCTCTCATCGCCGAGGGCGAGTTCGGGCGGCGGAAAGACGAGATCGGACGTTTTCTTGTGTTCGTAGGCCTCGTTCAGGCGGATGCCTCCAATGACATCCCAGCGGCTGCCGATCTTCAAATCGACTTGCGCATATTGTCCAGCAAACAACCGATGATCATCGACGGTGCCGATCTCCGTTACCGGTATTGCTGAAACCGGCGGGGGCACCACCGAGCCATCCAACGGCACTGTGTAGCCGCTGTTGCCGTTCAAGGTCGTTTGACGTCCATGCCCATAAAGAACGTCCGCACCTATGATCAGCGCCGCATCGCTCGAGAAACTGTTGGACAAATGCGAATCGAAATACCCGTCCTCAATGTAGCGACGCTGGTTCTGGCTATCGGCAGTACCGCTTAGGTCTGGGTGCAAGAAGCCCCGCACATCGGCAATGTCCGAATAGGCATACGAGATGCGCGTATCCCAGGTGCCCCACGGTGTCGGCCGTGAATAGCCGAGCGCCAGATGATATTGATCCTCATCGACACGGGCGTCGGCTGGATTAAAGTTTGCATTGATCGGCGTCAGGGCCGTAAGTTCCGTACCGGTGCGTAGCACGGGGCTCGGGGGGACATCACGGATGCGTGTCACGTCAGCGTCGACAGTGAATTTTCCGCCTCCGACATCCAGCGCGCCGCGATAGAGTATCCGTTGATTGGACACTCGTTCGCGCGGATCGGCAAATCCCACATCTTGTCCATCAATGGCCAGGGACTGCCGGTAGTTCCCGATTTGCGGCAGCACGAGCGATGCGGAGCCGCGCACTGAGCCGTAGTTGCCATAGGCCAAATCCGCCTCATTTGCCGCCTCACCCGCGGGATAGTGGATCGCCTGCACGACACCTACAAACGATGTCGCGCCATACATCACGGGCGCTGCGCCTTTCAGCACTTCGACTCGTTGGATATCGGTAAAATCGAGCGTGGTGATAGAGGGGTTATAGGCGCCTCCCCACGGGACGCCATCCACCACCAGCAAGAATGCGTCGAACTCGTGCAAACCCCAAAAAGACGGGACAGCGCTTGATGGTCCGGCGTCGCCGCCGGGAGGCGCCTCGACACCCGATACGAGACTTAATGCCGTCGCCATGTCCGAGGCCCCTCGGTCCCTCAACTCCGTACCGGAGACGACGGAGATGGCCGCAGGGATTTGGTCGGCGGGTTCTGGAATCCGGGTTGCCGTAACAACAATGTTGTCGACCCATTCCGCCTCAGCGCGCACAAAGGACGGGGACAGGAAGGCGCAGCCGCAAACAGCGTAGCAAACCCGTTTAATAAATATCTCACGCAACCCGGTATTAATATGGGCCATCCAGTTTTTTCCTAAATATCCACGGCCTAACGTGGCCAAGGTAGCGCGCATATTGAGCAAGAGCTCGAGCCTTGTCGAGAATGCCTGTGGATTTGGAGGAAACTGCCAACCTCGACATCTTCCGCCATCCGGGGCACCCTTCGAATATTCACCCCGGGAGACAACAAAATGGCTCATCGATGTTTGCGTTCGATTTCTACATCCGTATCGCTTGCCGTCCTCGGCCTTGGCGGTGCTGCTGCCTGGTCGGCTCCTGCGGCGATTCGCGATGTGGTAATCCGCAATGGCGTGATCTATGACGGGTCGGGCAATAAGCCCTATCCTGGCGAGGTCGCGATCGACGGCGATCGCATCGCATACGTTGGGCCACACCGGCCGTTCAAGGCCCGCCATGAAATCGACGCCCATGGTCAAGCGGTGTCGCCAGGCTTCATCGATATGATGGGCCACTCCGAAGAGTCCTTACTGATCGATGGGCGCGCCGTAAGCGGCCTGAAGCAGGGTGTCACCCTGGATATTTTCGTTGAATTGTCCAAGGGTCCCCTGACTCCCGAGATGGCTCGGCGGATGCTCGAGCGTGAGGGTGATCAGAAGTATGAGGTGACCTGGACGACCCTCGGCCAATACCTAGAGCACCTGCAAGCACGGGGAATCGCTCCGAATGTCGCGAGCTTCGTCGGCGAAGGAGAAGTCAGAGTCAATGTCCTCGGAGAGGGCGACGTCGCGCCGACGCCCGTACAACAGACCGCGATGCGCGGTCTGGTTCGCCGAGCGATGGAGGAAGGAGCGCTGGGCGTTACGACCGCTCTGATCTACGCTCCGATGAACTATGCCAAGACTCCGGAACTCATCGCGATGGCAACGGAATCTGCAAGTTGCGGCGGCATCTACACGGCTCATATGCGCAGCGAGGGCGACCACATCGAGGAGGCGGTCAAAGAGACCATCGATATTGCAAGGGCCAGCGGCGCGCCGGCGGAAATCCATCACTTGAAGCTCATGGGCCGCGAAAACTGGGGCAAACTCGACAAAGTGGTCGGCATGGTCAATGCGGCGCGCGCCTCTGGTGTGCGCATCACCGCGGACATGTACATGTATACGGCTGGCGGTACCTCACTGGATGCTGCGATGCCGCCGTGGGTCCACGACGGCGGGCAAGAAGAGATGGTGGCGCGGCTGAAGGAACCAGCGGTTCGTGCAAAGGTGATTGCCGCCATGCGCGAGCAGCATCCCAAGGACTGGGAAAACTTGTTTCAACAGGCAGGTCCCGATGGCATGTTGATACTAGGCGTCAAGCACGCCGCGCTCCGACCACTGATTGGTAAAACGATCGCCGAAATTGCGGGCACACGCGGAGTCAGTCCGGCCGACGCCATCGTTGATCTCGTGATTGAGGATGAAGCTGGAGAATCCGCAGCCTATACGTTCATCGATGAGAGCAACATTCGCCGTGAAGTCGCACTGCCTTGGGTAAGTTCCGGTTCCGACGCGGAATCGAGCGCACCGGAGGGCGTATTTCTTCTTTCTTCCACCCATCCGCGCGCATATGGCAATTTTGCCCGCATCTTCGCCAAGTATGTCCGCGAGGAGCACGTGATCTCAGTCGAGGAAGCGGTACGCAAACTGACTTCATTGCCCGCGGATGTTTTGTCTCTCAAGGATCGCGGCCGTCTACGCAAAGGTGCGTTTGCCGACGTCGTGATATTCGATCCGGCGACATTTCAAGACCACTCAACCTATGCGAAGCCCCTGCAATACGCAACCGGGGTCACCGACGTCTTCATCAACGGTCAACTCGCACTCAAGGATGGAGAACCCACCGGAGCCCACACCGGGCGCGTGGTGCGAGGGCGTGCGTGGTCCAAGGCCTCGGGAGGCGGCTGCCGCGGGTCCAGCAAGGACTGGACGTGGAACGATCAGCCGCCGCGAAATTGAGATAGACATAAGTCGTTGCAACATGACCGGGGCGAGATGGATACTAGGAATCCGCCTATAGATGTTCGCGGCTATACCGGCTAGTGCCCTGATACGATTTAGGGGAGTCTGGCTCGACTGAGGTCACCTTTATGTCAGAAGATCAGTTTCAGAAAGGCTTGGCAAACATCCGTAGCGCCGTGGACAAGGCACTTGAAACGCTCAGCGTTACAAATGCGAATGTGCATCTGGCCGAACAGGGGCCTGATCACAAACAAGAAGTGGTCCTGACGATTTCCTCCGGCGGCAAAACGGTTGCACAGGTGTTCAGCCGCGATGAGGTTCTGGATTCTGGTGAAGCTATTGATGCGCCCGCCGCATTGAAGGTCCGCATGCTGGCGAGCCACTTCGTCAAGTAACGGCCCCGCACCCTAGGCGATGCTGAATTCCCGTGAGGCACCAAATGTCCGCCGAAAATATCCCGCCGGTTCCTGCACCTGATGCGCCGCCATCGCCCCCCTCCCCGTCTCCGATACCGCCCATACCGGGCCCTGTTATTGTTCCACGCTTCGTTGGTGTCCGCTGATCCGACTTTTGCGTTCATGAATTCACTTGAGGGGATGTGAGTGCGGCTTGAGGCGATGTGAGCGCTGCGTTCGCCGCGGTGCCGTGACACGCAATCGCACTTGATCACCGCGCACGTGAAGCACGGTGACCGTGACATCTTCGCCGATACGCACCGCCTCGAGAATCTTACGGCCGAAAACGAGCATCAGTAAATCTCCTGTTGAAACCCAACATATCGCGTCGTCATGGCCCGCTTCGCAATGTGTGCGCAGGACATGCAATAGTTGGACGGACAAATGGACCTGTCGAAGGTTCACGGTGAGCGCTGCTCCAGTTGATTCGGCTTACGCGATGGTAAGGAGAAGCCGTGGTGGGGTTTCCGCTAAAGGAGCGCCGATACTGCACGCGACCTTGTTGCTTATAGGGGAAATTATTGGCGCCGCGAAATTATCCAAAGAATATGAATTTTTTGCTACAGCATTCATGAGCTCGAGCACACCTGCGTCGCGCGGCGCGTCGCGTCGCGTCGCGTCTGATGCGCCGCACTAGAACGATGTGCGGCTCGTTCAGGACAAATTAAGGTTGGTGTTATACCTTTCTTCCAAAGCTTGGCATCAGTCCGGGTGGGGAGTACAAAATGAATAGATCTTTTGCGGCCACGGTCTCGGCGGCTCTCTCCTTATCACTAGCGAGCCTGAACTCGCCGGCGCAAACGCCAGCCGAAGCTCCCACAAATGCGGAACCCGCGGCGCTGGAGACAATTACGGTGACGGGCTCGTTGTTGCCATCGACACCCGATCAGGTCGCGGTGCCCGTCATAACTCTAGACTCCAAGCAATTGGAGCAGGCCGGCGTCAGCACCAATGCACTGGAAATACTGCGTAAGGTGGTTCCCTCCTTCGCCGGCCGCAGTAACGCTGGAACCAGCAACGCTAATAACGATAATCAGCGTACCGCAGGGGGCTCGCAACTGCAGTTACGCAATTTGCCGACACTGATTTTAGTCAATGGCCGCCGCGTTGCCAACAGCGGGGTGGGCGGAATCAACGGCAAGAATTTCGTGGACGTCAATCAGATTCCCGCTGCCGCCATTGATCATATTGAGGTCTTGACCGACGGCGCGTCTTCGATCTACGGATCGGACGCCATCGGCGGAGTCGTCAATTTCATTTTGAAGTCCGACTACGACGGTCTGAAAGCGGGAGGCCGTTTCGGCGGCGCCACCGGTGACTATAAGGAACGATCGGTGTACTTGACGGGCGGCACTTCGATCGGCGGCTTCAATTTCACCGGCACGGCTAGCTACTCTAAGACCAATCCTTTATTTCAGTACACGCGCGAGTTCACGAGTCCGCTCTACAACAAGACATCGTCCATACCCGGCGTAATTGCCGCGGGAGGCGTCAATCCCGGTGCCATTCTTGCTCCCGGCGTGAACTCGCCGAGCCAGTTGAATCCCACCGGCACGAACGCTGCGGCCACATCGGTCAATCAATTGATAGCCAACGGCACCTATGTGCCAACTACGCCTGGGGCCGTTGCGGCCGGCTTCGACGTGTCGCCTTACCAAACCCTGTTGCTGGGACAGGAACTGCAGTCATTCGTCGGCTCGATGAATTCGAAGCTCTTTGACAACCGCGTCGAGCTGTTCGGCGACTTGATGCTTTCGCGCAGCAAGAGCTTCACCCAGTGGCTGCCGGTTCCGGCGCCGGGACTCACGGTTCCCGCGGGCGCGCCCTACAATCCATTGACGACCAACTTCGCCGGAGTGACGTTCGATGATCTGAACGCTCCCAAGCAATTCTTCAATGACGTGAAGGCGTACCGGGTGAACTTGGGTTTGCGCGGCAATATCACGGACAATTGGAAGTGGGAAACCGCGGCGGTCTACAGTCGAAGCGACTTGGAACAGCAGCAAGCGAATCTGTTGTACAAGCCGAACATCCCCTTGGCCATCGCGGGGGGCTACGATGCCGCCGGCAACGCGGTAGCAGGCGGCGCGTACAGCAAGGTGTATGGGGACTACTCGCAGTCCGGTCCGCTGATCCTGCAGCCGGCGCTCGATCCTTTCGCGCGTGGAGGTGCGCTGAATGCGGCTTCTCTCGCACATGTGTACGGCACCGAGCTCATCAATGCGAGCAGCGAATTGGCTTCGCTTGACGCACAGTTGGTCGGCTCGTTGTTCGAACTTCAGGCGGGAAAGGTAGCTATTGCCTTGGGGGCCGGATTTCGCCGCGAGACATTGTCGGGTCACGCCGACGCAAACGGCCGGGTAACCGATCCTGTCACGGGGCTGGTAACGGGCAACGCGCAGCTTTGGTTGGGCGGCACGTATGCAGACCCTTTCAAGAAACACCGCGATATAGACTCGTTGTTCGCCGAGACTCGCGTTCCAGTGACGAGTCCGTCGTGGGACGTCTTCGGTCTGCATGCCTTCGACTTGACTGCGGCGGTTCGCCGAGAGAAGTACACCGATGCGGGCCGCTCCACCGTCCCGAAGTTCGGCTTCCGATGGCAGCCGATCGACAAACAATTTACGCTGCGCGGAAATTACTCCAAGTCATTCAGCGCACCGAGCTTGTACGCCGAGTATGGTCCCACTGATACGCGCCAAGTGGGACCCGGCGTGCTCCAGGGAGTCTTCGGCGCAAATTACACCGGCTTACCGTTCAACGGCGAAGACGGCAATAATCCCGCCCTGCAGCCTGCCACGTCTATTTCCCGATCCATCGGCTTCGTGTTGCAGCCTGAGGCCGTTAAGGGTCTTACCCTATCGGTTGATTTTTCGTCCATCAACTTGCAGGGATTCGCGGGCGGTATTGGTTTCAACAATATTCTTCCCAGCATCAATGCACTGGGTTCTGCATCGCCGTACTTCAATAATTTAGGAGTGGACAATTTCGTAGGCAGCCCCGGCGCATCGCAACCCTTCGTCCATCCGGGCGACCTGCAGGCATTTCTCACCAATCCCGTGACGGGCAAGGGAGACCCGACCCAGGCGAACCGGCTCTACGTGGTGGATCAGTTCAGAAACCTTGCCACCTTGATTGAACACTCCTATAGCGTCAACGCGGAATACGTGATTCCCACCCAATCGGCCGGCACATTCACCATCACGTCCATCGGCGCCATTTTTACCGATTTCAACTTCCAAGACGTGCCGGGCCACGCGTTCATACAATATGCCGGCACCACCAACAATGCCGGCGGCAGCGGAGGCTTTGGCGGTACTTTACCGAAGTACCGCTTTTACACGACGTTGGATTGGACATATCGGAATGTCGACGCGACATTGGGTAATACGTATGTTTCCGCCACCAAGGATACGGGACTCAACGGCACATCGACGCCGACGATTCCCGTAAGCAGTTACATTAGCTGGGATGCGCGCGCCGCCTATAGCTGGCACTTGGGAGCCGAGGCTAGTTCCCGAGTCTTGACCTTGGCGCTCGGCGTCAACAATCTTGCCGATAGAATGCCGCCGCTCGCACCCCGCGCTTTTCTCGACAACAACGCCGATATATCGACGTTTTCGCCCATCGGTAGACTCATTTACGCCACGGCAACGATCACCTTTTGAAATTCATGGAGACAACTGATGAGTGAAAAAATGAAATTATTCGCACTGCCGGTAGCAATACTCGCATGCGCGTGGACCGCCTCGGCGAGTGCGGAAGAAAAGCTGGGCAAGGCCGCGGACAATGCGATTTATGCGCAGACTCTGGTCAATGCCACTGTGGCGCAGCATCCTGAACTCATCATCGTGGGCATGCACGCGCTGAAGCCCGGCGCGAAGATTGAGACGATGATCGCTGCCAATATCGATCGCATTGGCAAAAAAGATGACGAAGATGATCTCGCCGTGGCACACGAGAAGAAGACGATCCTCGCTCCCAATATGAAGGATCCGACAAAATTCGAAGTGGCGCTGCCGCTTAAGGATGCCTCCGGAAAAGTTATCGGCTCGTTGAGCACCGTATTCAAGTACAGCGCCGGCGACGACGAAGTTAAAATGCATGCCGCAGCCGTGGCCATCCGCGACGATCTTGCACGCAAGATCCCTACCAGCGCTGACCTATTCAAAGCCGCGCATTGAATGACGGCATAGGGACTCAAGGCAGCGTGGCCACGAGTATCTGCCCGCCGCTGAGCATGACGAGCTTTTTCGGGCCCAGGATGGCGAGGCCGTCGACATTCATGAGCCTAGGATTGGTGCTGCCGAGCACGACGGCGGCGCCGCTCGGAATCAGCAAGCTGACTGCACCGCCCGGCGCCATGGCCTGCAAACCGCTCGGGCTGCCGAAGTAGATCGTGCCTGCGGCGTCGACCGCGATACTGCCGACCGAGAAGGCACCGGCAAGCGTGGACACGCTGGCGCCGTCAGGCGCTATGCGCCGGATCACGCCTCCGAGCACGCCGTCGACCACGTAGAGCGCACCATCCGGTGCGAACGCGACTTGGTGGGGTGCCTGGAATCGCGCCAGTGCAATCGCGCCATCGACTTGCGCGCTCTGGCCCATCACGCCGGCGTAGGTCGTGACGTTGCCGGAGGAATCGATGCGCCGGACCGCGGCGTTGCCGGCGTCGCCGGCGTAGACGTTGCCGCTCGGTCCGACTGCCAAACCGAAGATCCGGTTGAATCGGGCGATCGCTCCACTGCCATCGACCGCACCGAATGCGGTCGTCGAGCCCGCAGGTTGGGTCGTCGCATTATCGGTACCGATCCGGCGCAGGCCGAAGTTGTCAGCCACCCAAAGAACGCCGGCGCTGTCGCTGGCGAGGGCGTAGCCAAGGGCCGCGAATTGCGCGGCGCTGCCGACGCCATCGACCGAACCCTCAAAACCGCCCGTGAGGCCGGCCGCGAGTGTCACTACACCTGCCGGGCTGATCCGACGCACCGTTTCCGTTGCCTGATCGGCGACCACCACGTTGCCTGCCGGATCGACGGTCAGACCCTGCGGATCATTCAGCGCCAAGGAGAACGGCATCTGGTCCAGCGTACCCACGCCGGCGGGCGTCACGTGGGCAGCTGCGTGCGAGGCGATGGTGTGCACGACGCCGGCAGCGCTGACCGAACGCAGTGCCAGATCATCGGCAAGCATGAACCCGCCATTCGGTGCGGCCGTGAGGCCAACGCCCAGGTCGCGGATCCGCGCCGTCGATGTGTCCCCGTCGGCAAAGCCTTCACCCAAGACACGCGAACCGGTCAAGGTCGTGACCGCCGCAGTCGTCAAATCGATCTGGCGCAGCAGACCTAAGCCGTCGCGCACCGTGAGCGTATTTCCGCGCAGAACCATGCCATTGGGGAGTCCGATGGCTGCGGCGGTGCCCAAGCCGTCGGCGTCGGTCGCGCTGTAGGTCCCGTCGCCGGCCAGGGTTTGCACGGTGCCGGCAACATTGCCGCTGCGCACGATACGTCTGATGCGGTTGTTCGACGAATCGGAGACCAGCACATCTCCGTTGGCGGCTACCGCCACGCCCGAAGGAAATTGAAACTTCGCCGCCGACGGCACGCCGTCGGCGTAGCCTATGGTGCTGCCCGCATAAGTGGTCACGACGCCGGCCGTAGTGACGCGGCGAATCAGGTGATTCGAATTGTCGGCAACGTAAAGGTCCCCGTCCGGGCCGATGGCGATGCCACGCGGTTGATTGAAGCGCGCGACATTTCCCGTACCGTCGGCCGAGCCGCTCGAGCCGGCGAGACCCGCCAAGGTAGTAACCGTGCCGTCGGCGGCGATGCGCCGGATTGTTTGGTTGGCAGTGTCTGCGATATAGATGTTGCCCACCGCGTCCTGTGTGAGCCCTTGTGGCTGATTGAAAGACGCGTTCGCCGCAGCACCGTCGGCGGACCCCGAGAATTGCCCACCGGCAACAGGCGTCACGGTGGTGAGATCGGCGCTGAGTCGCTGGACGCGATTACTCGAAATGAAGGTAAAGCTGTTCCCTGGATCCTGATCGATGGCGGTCGATTGACTGATGTCAGCCTGATCTCTCAGACCAACGATGGGCAGCAGGCTGAGATTAAGCGTGCCGGGGCTCGCCGTCGTCACAGTGAGCGTAGCGGCCGTGCTCGTCGCGGGGCTCTTTCCGCTGCAATCGAGATTGGCGCGAAATTGCGCACCGCTATCGCCGGTCACGGTCACTACGCTGAAGGTTGGCGCGGTGGCGCCGGCTATATCGGTCCACGTGACACCGTCGGGACTGCGTTGCCACTGTATTCCTAGCGTCCCCGAGCTGCAGCTCGCGGCCACTGTGAACGAGGCCGCCGCACCGGCGACCACGCTCGTATCCGCAGGCTGCTGCGTAATGGTCAGGGTCACGGGGGTGATGACCGTCAGAGTCGCGGCGCCGCTGGTAACACTGCCGACGGCGTTCGAAACCACGACGGTGAACAGCGCCGAGTTGTCTGCGGCGACAGTCGCGGGGGTCGTATAGCTGGCGCCGGTCGCGCCGGCGATCACCGTGCCATTGCGCTGCCACTGGTACGACAAGGGCGCCGTGCCCGACGCAACCACCGAAAACGTGGCCGCCTGCCCGGATTGCACTGTTTGATCGGCCGGAGAGGTCGTCACGAGCGGCGCTTTAACGACTGGAGGCACAATGATGGCGGATGCTGCCGGCTGCGGCGGGTCAGCGTTGCCGCTGCAGCCTACCAACGCGCTTGCGAGCAGCAGCACGGCTGCACCGAGAAATTCGCGCGCGGCAAGGGCGCGACCGGTTTGGGTCATTGACGGGTTCATGAACAGTCTCCTAAAAGCCGAACTGGATGCCGACACTTGCGGTGTCGACGTCGCCGTTGAAGCGGTTCATGCGAGCCCGCGTATGATCCCAGTCCAGGCGTGCGCTCCACGCGCCGTAGAAATGCCAGGTCGCCGACAGGCCACCGAGAAACTGCGTGGTCGTCTTGCCACCGGCGATTGCAGGTGCCGGACCGGGTTGAAAATCGGCTTTGACCGAGGCGGCACCAACTCGCGCGCCCAGCGCCAATGCTGCTCCCAGCGGCCAGGCAAAGCCCACCGTGCCGCCCCACGCACGCACGTTGGCGCGACCGTGAAATGGCACTCCCGCAGTGACATCGCTGGCGACGAAGTGACCGGCGTCCAGATATAGGGCCTCCGCCGACCAGTACTTCCCGAAATCCCACCCGGCTGCCGTACGGAATCCGCTGTCATGTCGATCGCAGGCATCGCCGTCGCAACGCGTCTGGTAACCCGAGTAGGCGTAGCTCGCGGCGATGTAAGGTCCATCGGCCGCATGGGCTAGCGAAGCCGTGGCGAGCAACGCAGTGGCCGCCGCTGCGCGCACAGCCAAGGGGCCCAATGCGTTGGACTTCGTCGAAATTCTGCTCATGGATTCTCCGCTTGACGATGCCATCTGCCGCTGCGCGCGGAACGCGAAGCGAGGTGCTCTTAAGGAGATGAACGGAATCGACGGCTAACTCGGACATCGACCGACGTAATTAATTGGCGCTGACTCTGGCCTTGGCACCGCGCCCCTGGACTTCCATTTATTCCTCGAGCAAGTCTGCCTCGCGTAAACTCACGGCGAATGAGGCATGTTCGCGGAGCCATATGATTCATTCTCGGACCTTAAAGTCGTTGACGTTGCTCTCTCTCCTTCTGGCTTGCCTGAGTAGCCAGCAACTGCTCGGCCAATCGTCGAGCGCAGAGCTGTCTACGAATGACGGCATGCACTATTCGTCCCTGGCGGCAATCAATCCCACGAATGTGCGCGAACTAGGTTTGGCATGGGAATTTGACGATTTCGTCGTACGGGGCAATGTGCATCGAGGCCTGCAAGCCACACCCGTCGTTGTGGATGGGATCATGTATTTTACTGGCCCATGGAGCGTGGTGTACGCGATTAATGCCAAGACCGGCCGGCCGATCTGGCGGCACGATCCGCACGTGAATGGAGAGTTTGCACGCCGTGCGTGCTGCGATGCCGTCAATCGTGGCGTGGCCCTACAGAATGGAAAGGTATACCTCGCTACACTCGACGGGTATCTCTTGGCCCTGGATGCCAAAACTGGAACTCAATTATGGCGGGCTGATACGATCGCCGACCGTTCGCGCAGCGTCACCATTACCGGGGTCCCTCAAATCGCTGGGCGCAATGTCGTCATCGGCAATGCCGGCGGAGAAATGGCCGCGCGTGGCTATGCGAGTGCATTCGATGCCGCCACCGGCAAACTCGCATGGCGTTTCTATACGGTTCCGGGCGACCCGGCCGGGGGAGACGAATCGGCGGAGATCGCTATCGCCAGAAATACGTGGAGCGCTAAATCCCGCTGGGACCTCGGCGGCGGCGGCAGTCCGTGGGGTTGGTTCGCCTATGACCCCATTTCGAACCTGGTATTTCTTGGAACGGGAAACGGCATGCCGCAGCCGGTTTGGACGCGCAGTCCGGGCGGCGGTGACAACCTTTATCTTGCCTGCATTTTGGCGATCGATGCCAACACCGGGCGATTGAAATGGCATTACCAGACCACGCCTAGCGATAGCTGGGACTACGACGCTACGCAAAACATGATTTTGGAAGATCTAGTCATTGGCGGGCGCTCGCGACATGTTCTGATGCAGGCATCAAAGAATGGCTTCTTCTATATTCTTGATCGTGACAATGGCCAGTTGTTGGCGGCCGACAAGTTCACGACCGTGACTTGGGCCGATGGGGTGGATTTGAAGAGCGGCCGCCCGGTTATAAACGTCCAATCAGACTTTTCGACATCTCCGAAGATCATTTGGCCTTCGCAAGCGGGGGGCCACAATTGGCAACCTATGGCTTTCAGCAGAAAAACCAAGTTGGTCTATATCCCGACGTTGGAAGCGCCGATGAAGTTTCGCATGATGCCGCAGGAGTACAAGCAATATAGCCCCATTCAAGGTGATGAAGCTCAATGGCCTCCGTTTTCCCCTTCCGATGACGCACTCATGGTGCACCAGCCCAAACCATCGGTTCAAACGGTACTCAAGGCCTGGGACCCGATAAAGGGTATGACCGTATGGCAGTCGCAACCCATGCCATTCTGGGGCGGCGGCGTACTGGCGATGGGCGGGGATCTCGTCGTGCAGGGCGCGCCCGATGGATTTCTCGTGTTCTACGATGCATCGAACGGTGAAATTATCCACCGCCTCAATATCGGTACAGGAATAATGGCTGCGCCGATGACCTATAGTTTGGCGGGACAGCAATATATCGCGGTGCTCGCCGCCATGGGCGGCGCCATGGGTGTCCAATTCCCGCCCGGATCAGTCGCCAACGAACGGGAAAACAAGGAGCGCCTACTGGTGTTCAAGCTGGGCGGCCGCGCAATGACAGTCCCAGCTGCACGCAAGCAGCAAAAGCCTGAGCCCGCACCAGTCGAATTTCAAGGGTCAACACAATCTATCGAACGTGGTGAAAAAATCTACGGTGAGAGCTGTGGTGTTTGCCATGGCGGTCCCGAGTCGATCGGAAACTATCCAAATCTCTTCAACTTGCCCGCGGGAATTCATGCGGCATTCGATCATATCGTCCTTGATGGAACGATGAGCTACGCGGGAATGGCCTCCTTTTCTGATGTCTTGACAAAACAAGACGTGAAAGATGTGCATGCCTATTTGAGCAGGCCGAAATCACCGGTCAACATATCCGGCGAAGCACATCACGATTGATGTCAATCACGTGGTTGCCATGCTGCGAACCTGTGACTCGCCCATCTCGGCGCACAGGCGTTTGAGCGTTCTGTATATTTTTTCATTGTCCATCATGGCGACATTGAAGCGAAGAAAGCACGCCGCTGACCGGGCAATGCTGAATGCATTCCCGGGAGCCAGGAAGATCTGTTCGGCCATGGCCCTTCGGGCAACCTCGGCGGCATTCGCATTATTGGGCAGCCTGCACCAGAGGAACAGCCCCGCCTCAGGTTGAATCCAAGGAGCGATGCCGATTTCGCCGAGCCGCCGCAACGCCTCTGACCTTGCCTCAGCCAGGCGCCGGCGAACTTTTTCCATGTGCCGCCGATACGTGCCATCCGTGAGGACCGAGCGCAGCAGTTCAGCAGAGAGCGCGCTGCCCGACATGCCGGTGGCTATTCTCAGGTCCGTGAGCGCGGCGATCCAGTCGCGGCGCGCCGCAATGTGGCCGCACCGCACCGCGCTGGAAAGAGACTTGGAAAAACTGCCGACTCTGATGACTCGGTCCAATCCGTCATACGCAGCAAGCGTGGGTGTGGGCGTGACCTCAAAATCAGAGAAGATGTCATCCTCCACGATAATGAGATCGTGTGCCTCCGCCAACTTCAGAACGCGGTGCGCCGTCGGCGCGGACAAGTTTGCTCCTGTCGGATTGTGTACTGCAGAGTTGGTTATGTAGAGCCGGGGACGGTGCTCTGCCAAAATCTGCGCGAAGGCGACGACATCAGGCCCGCTCGCCGTGTAGGGAACTGCCACGACTTTTGCCCTATGCGCGCGCAAGAGAGAGTGAAAATTGAAATAGCAAGGATCGTCAACCAACACGGCGTCGCCGGTCTCGATTAGAAACCGGCACACAAGATCAATGGCATGCGTGCCGGAATCGGTCAGCAGCACTTGGTCGGGCGCGGCGTCGACACCTTGATCACCGAGGCGCCGCGCGATGATCGTGCGCAGCGATTCCGAGCCCATGGGCGAGTCGTACCCGACCAACCTAGAGGCCTCGCCGCGCGCGAGTGCCCTTAAGCCCTTGCGGACGAGTTCGTCCTCCATCCAGCCTTCGGGCAGCCAGCCACATCCGGGCTTCAATGCATCCGGCCGCAGGTGCAACGACTGCCGCAACATCCACAAGGGATCGATCACCGGATCAAGCTGAGGTTCGATCTCGGCGATGGAAAGTGGCGCGAGGGGCGCGGCAACATAGAAACCGGCGCCGCGTCGTGAGCGAACGACGCCCTCGGCCACCAGCCGTTCGTACGCCTCGACAATGGTCGACTTCGAAAAAGTCGTGGTTTGTGCCATCTGGCGCACCGACGGGAGCATGGCTCCCGGGACCAACCCCCTGCGCTGAATCCGCTGTTTGACGGTCGAAATCACCTGTTCGACCTTCGTGTATTCGGAATTGCTCATGACCGTACTGCGAAAAGTACCGTTACAGTTTCGTGTAATTGTACTGGACTGTCACTGGCTCCGGTAGCCCCCATCGGTAATCTCTTCAGGCGCGAGATGTTGCTCGCGCATCACAACGAGGGTGAAAAAAGTGAATCCACGAAACACGACCTTTTCAGCAATTGCCGCCGCTTTGTGGCTAGGCGGTCTATTTGGTTCGGCAACGGCCGGGACCGACCTCGCCACGACGAGTGTGGTCAGGATCCGTTACCTCAATGTCAATCCGCAAACCCCGGCGTCGGCAATGCATACGTTGAATCAATTGAAGGATGCCGCGATGGAAGCGTGTGGGGCGTCCGCGTTCAGTCTTTCAGAGCACAAGGCGGCAGTCAGGGCATCCAAATGCTGGCACGATAGCCTGGCCGACGTGGTGGCTCGGCTCGGCAGCGCTCAAATAACACTTGCTTTCGAGAGCAATGAGCACTGACACGCATCGCATTTGTTCCGCGAAGGAAGCGCTTGATGAATCATGATTTTTACCTGGTGGATGTATTCGGGGTTGGGAAATTTTCCGGTAATCCGCTGGCCGTCGTCAACGACGCCGCTAACCTCGACTCCGAAACGATGCAGGAGATTGCGCGCTGGTTGAACCTGTCTGAAACCGCATTTTTGCTGCCGCCTTCCACGGATCGGGCGGACTATCGCGTCCGCATTTTTACCCTTGAGCGGGAACTGCCGTTTGCCGGCCATCCGACGCTGGGCAGCTGCCGAGCCTGGCTAGCCGCAGGCGGTGTTGCAAAAGACAACGGGCTTATTGTGCAGGAATGCGGCGCGGGCTTGGTCCGGATTCGGGCCCAGCCCCGCTTGGCATTCGCCGCACCGCCCCTCCTGCGTTCCGGGCCGGTCGATGCAACAAAGCGCGCTGAAATCGCCGGTGTCCTCAACATGGCTGTCAGCGAAATACTCGACGCGCAGTGGGTGGACAATGGCCCCGGCTGGATCGCCGTTCTGCTGGCATCGGCGGAGGATGTCCTCAAGCTCGAACCCGTGCACCGCTATCCTACGCGAGTGGACGTAGGGGTCGTGGGACCTTACGCCCTCGGCGCTAGCGTCTCGTTCGAACTCCGCGCATTCTTCAGCGATCACCGCGGCGCGCTGGTCGAGGACCCGGTCACTGGCAGCCTCAACGCCTCGGTGGCTCAGTGGCTCATCAGTACGGGCCGGGCGAAAGCGCCCTATGTAGCGGCGCAAGGCACACGGGTGGGCCGCAGCGGGCGCATCCACATCGCCACGGATCCACAAGGAGACGTTTGGATCGGCGGCGATACTCGCATCCTGTTCTCAGGAAAGGCTCACTTGGATTAAAGATGCCGCGTCGGCGCGCGCGGCGTCAAATTCGAAGAACTTTACCAAATCTGGTGACGACCAGGCGAGGCCGGCGGTACCTCGCCTGTTCGATCAGCGGGTCATCTGTTAGCGAGTGACATAAAGATCGTTCACGACCTTCACCACTCTGCCATCATCACGAGCTATGTCTTCGGCACGTCGGCGCTGCAGACCGCTGTTGACCTTACCATTCAGGTACACGACGCCATTCACCGTTTGAATATCGAGCTCAGCCGGGTGTATGAATTCAGCATCCTGCGCGAGCCGCGACTTCACGTCCGTCGTGATTGCGTTGTCGGCAGTAGGATTGGAAGATTTTGGGAACACCGCGCAGGCTGAAAGAGCGCCCGCCAGCACGAAAGCGCCGATGAGTGAAAAAATGCGGTTCGGTTCGCTGCGGCTCTGCACCGAAATATTCCCAGTGGACATTGTAGTATTCATGGTCATCTCCGATTAACCAAAGGTGAAAGGTTTCGAACGGTCATGATGCTAAGCGTGATTCGTGTAGGGACCATTTCAGCGCACGCACAGGCACATTTCACCTGAAGCCGGAATCACGGGCACATCCGGGCGGCGGTAACCAGGTCTTCGACGGCTATTTCATTTTGAGGCTATTTCATTTTGGAAAGAGATAATCGCAGTCAGCGCTCGCTTGATCGCGCGTCATAATTCGGTCATACAGTCCTAGGTTTTCGCCCACGGCACGCTCTACATCCTCGTTTAGAAGGAAGCCTGCGGCCTCCTGACGTGCGGCCGCCTGGCGTGCGAGCGCTTCGAAAGCATTGCGGTTCGAATAGCGCTCCGCGAGGGTGACCCGCGGGTCCTCCGGCGCATCTGCTCGAGTTCGCAAGAACGGTGAGAAGCTGCCATCGAAGCGTGCAGTGGCCCAGCCAAAGCCGGTAGCCGGCGAACGCAGGTTCCAGCCCGTGTGCGTACCGAGCGGTACTTCGAGCTCGATCATACGCACGCCGCCGCGATCGTTGCCGTCCGCGTCCGGAGCCGGCACCAACGTTCCAAACTCAGCGCCATGCAAAGGCGGCACACGACTCGGTACTCCGTCACGCTCGAAACTGGACCCAAAGTCCAACCTTGGCTCACGCAAATTGAGAGTAGGCGGCGTAAGCTCCAGGTGGTTTGGAAAAAGTGAGGCGTACTTCTCCACTGTCACCAACGTGCCATCGGTGATGCGAGGAAAAGCATTCGGCGGAGGCGCGATGTTGGCAACGGTCCAACGCTGCAATGCCAGCAGAAGCGCCCGCATTGGCAGGTAATGATCAGTGGTCGAAACGCAGCTGGTAAATGGTTCGCGTGTCCGCGATCGACCAACATAGTGTTGGGCACCCATGAACGCGTATACACGAACGTTAGAAGCAGGTTCAATGTCGCGCCGCCCGTCTGAGGAGGTGGTCAGGAGTGACGCATCGCGGTTCCAGTACTCCGTCGAGGTGTTTGCAATCATTACCTTGGGTAAGCGGCCGTGCCGATCTCGAGCGTGATCTAGCGTGGAGGCTTGTTTACCCGTCACCGGATCAGCCGCTGGTGCGGAAGTGAACGGAAAGGCATCGGACGGGTAGTCATGTTCTTCCAGCAACGATGGGTGGCGGGTCGGCTGGACGAATCGGCTGTTGAAGCCCGCGGACCCACCCCCGCCGGGCACCTCAAGGTAGGCACCGTCGAAAGCCAATTCCCCGTTCTCGCCCACATCGAGTCCGTCGTGCAGCATGCGGCCGATGAGGCGGGCAGACTGACTGATACCAAATATCAACAACGTACCCGGCGGCGGCGCATCCTCGAAGGAGTGCTCGCGAAGGTAGACAAGAAGGTCACGAATACCCGCAAGACCCGCACCGGTCACTTTGGGATCCTTCGCGGTGTAAGTCAGCTCATAGAGTAATCCGGGCTGGAAACCTCCTTTCATACTGACTTGGCCCGGCCCGCCTGGCTGCGCCGGCGGCAAGAAACGCCATTGCGAGCGAGCGATCACTCGACGCGCGTCATTGGGGTGCGCCCGCTCTGTCAAACTCGCCTGAGGATCATCGGGCATCGCCGGCTCATAGGTCAGGCCGCGCATGCCTGCGTAGACGGCAATCTCTCTGGTAGATTGTACGGTGAACTCATTTTGCACCTTCCCGAAGATCGATCTTCCCCGATGGTCCCGCGCTACGGGCGGCGAAAAGACGAGAGGCTTGTCGGAGGGTCCTTGCGGGGCGACGTCCCAGGTCCATGCCGAAAAAAGCAGCGTGAACCCATGCCGCATGAGAAAGCCATCGCCCGCATCCGCAACGGTGGAAGGATCATTGTGTAAGGGGACGTTGCCGTTCACCTGGCCAAGGATTGCGATTCCGCCACGATTATTGACGTCGTAGATCAGCGTCGATTCGACTCGGCGGATGGGCCGAAGCATCAAGAACTCACTGGCAAATCGAACCTTCCCATCGGCGTCGCGGGGCGCGTGATTGAGGTCGACGATAGGAGCATTCGCAGGAGTGCCGGGGGCCAACGCAAAATAGGCTACACCGCGGATCTTCTCGTACGCGCCGGTCTCGCCGAAAGCCGTTCCTGAAGCGAATGGCACTCGCTCGGTCACTTCGATTCGCTCCACCGCTGAGCTGGCCGGGGCGGCAAAAGCAATCGTATACAAGGCTATTGATAACGTGCTTTTCCAAAGCCCCGTCGCACTTTTATGGATCATATTTCCTCTCTGATCCGTCCACGTTGTTAATCGGACAATGGTGATGGTCGAACCTGGAAGTGCACGACCAGCGGCTTGGTGCCTTTACCCCCTTCCTTGTGCCAGGGCGTTCTATCGCCGCTTGCGATCCAGATGCCGCGCCCTTTCCAGCCGCCAGCAGCGTCATCGATGCGGCCTTCAAGACCCTTGGCATAGAAGCCGAGCGGATACGGAATTCGCAAGGTCACGAACTTGCCGTCAACCAGCGCGTGCACCCCGTCAAACAGATTGCCCGTCGCAATCGGGACGTTCGCACCCAGCCCGAGGGTGTTGTGTTGGTCTACCCAGGTGTAATAGCTCGATTCCACGCTCATTTGCGGTACATTCACAAAGCCAGGGCCAGGCAAGCGATGAAAGCTCCAGCCTTCAGGGCAATGATCACCGGTTGCAGTCGGTCCGTTGAGTGGACCCTTACATTTGCGCCGATCGAACTGCCCCAAATCTCCGCTCGCCAAGGATACCCACAGCACTCCGTTGCGATCGATGTCGGCTCCCCGCACACCGAAGCCAGGCGCCGGCACATTGTAAGTTTCGCTGAGCCGAGTTCGCGGGTCGAACCGAATCAGCGCGCCCGGATAACGAAACGCAACCGAGCCCCAAATACTTCCGTCGGCCGGATTCGGCATGATCGCGTAGAAGCTGGCGGCCAGACGCTGGTCGCCGTCCGGGTTCGCGGGTTGACCGGGCTCGGTCCACGGATCGAGCTTGCCGTTACCGTTGGTATCGATCACGATCGGCGCCCACCCTTGCGAGGCTGCGGCATCGCCTGTCAGATCGAAGTTCTTGGTGTCGAGCCAACCCACGACTTCTCTTCCGCCGCTTGTCCACAGCGTGTCGTTTGCGTCTTCGGCAAACTGCAGATGGTGCGTACTGAAGCAGGTATCGACGAATGCATACTTTCCTGTTTTCGGCTCGTACACCGCCAGTTGACGGTCCGATGTGTTGAGGGGAAACGCAATCGCGGACGGGTGGGTCGAGCCCTGCTGACAGAATGAAGGGTTGGCCGCCGCGCGAACCCGCGCTGTATACCAAACGCGGCCTGATCGATCCAGCATCGGGTTGTGCGCGACAGCCCGGCTGTCCCAGATGCGTTCCTCGCCCCAGTACGGCGAAAACGCAAGCAACGGATCGTCGTGCGTCGTCGGCGTATCCGCATCGCGCACCGCGGCTTTGAACGTCGTGGCGGAATTGTGCAGCGGATCGAGCACGGGGAAATTATCGGTACTCAGTTCAGGAGCGCCGTACAGCCGGCCATTGGCATTGACTGTCGGATTGCGCCGATCGGTTCCAGAAAGATCGTGCAAGTAAGCCTTGCCCTCCGACCAATCTCGCACCGTTGCGACGATGTTGCGCTCGACACCGCTCGGCCGCGCGGGCTGCGCCGACGGCACTTCGCCCGCTGCGATACGGTCGGTCCAATCCGCAAGATAGTGAAGCGGAATTCCCGCGAGCGTGCCTTGTACGATATTGACCATTGACACGCCGGCTTGGCCCGACTGCAAGCGCCGCAGCCAAGCATCCTGCGAAGACTTAAACTGGCCCAAGGATTTCGGGATGGTGCGTGTCGCCAAATTTCCCAGTTGGTGACAACCGACACAGCCCATGTTCTTCATCCACATGAGATAGCCATTGCGGCCGCCTGCCAGCGCTGCCACTTGCGCCTCGTCGGGTATTTTCATCATCGCGTACCAATAGGCGGCAGGATAGGTTCTTGCCGCCGTCGCCGCATCTGGCGCGATAATCGCGGCAAGATTAAGCGAACGACCCGGTGTCGCGTCGATTTTGGGCGAGTCCGTCAGACCATAGCCGCGCACCCAGACGCTGTACTTCGCTTTGGGAAGATCCGGAATGAGATAGCGGCCGGCCTCGTCGGTCACGACGATTTTGGCGAATCGTGTTTGAAAATCCTGGGTTTCGGCGATGACCCAGACGCCGGCTTCCGCGCCATGCGCGCTGGCGACGGTGCCACGAATTTCATCGGCAGCCAGCCGGGCTTCGCTGTAGGCGGCTTGCATCCCAGCCACACACCCGAGCAGAGAAACCAGCCATCCAACGATGCGTCTGCGGTTGAGGGAATTCATCTGCTCCTCCGCCACCTAAGACCCAAGGATCTTTCAGCCCATCACAAGGGGATAGCGTCATTTTAAGCCCACCGACACGCGACGACAGGGACTGACAAACCTTGCTACAGGCCGGATGTTCCCTTGCCTCGAGGGCCGTCACCGACATTGACCATCTTCATCCCCTGCAACGCAACGATACGTTCTGGGGCGCCCGCCAACGCGGATTGAAAAGAACGGCGCGCTCCGGCGAAATCGCCTTGCTTGAATAATATTTCGCCAATGAGTTCTTCGACCGGTTTATTCACCATGGGTGGACCATAACCAATCGGCATTTGCCGTTCCTCGAGCGCCAGCGGCCGCAGTAACGCGAGCGCCTCGGCACCCTTGCCGCGCGCTTCGAGAACAAGTGCGGACAATTGGCCGCTTAAAATATCGGCGCGCTTTTTACCCAGGGGATCGGATTCCTGTTGCTTATCGAACCAATCGTCGAATGCTTTGCGTGTACCTTCGAATTGTTCAACCGCCTCGATCGCTCGTGCCTTGTCCCCTCCTTTGAGTCGAGCAAAGGCGGTCGCAAACGTGAAGGTCATATGCGCCCCCTCGTCCGCTGATTCGGGAAAAGTCCAATCCACGACTTCATCCTTCCAAAGTTGGCTATTGACGATAAAGTTAGCGCGCATTTCCGAGAATGACCCAACGATCGACTTACCCGGATCCATAGTTTTGCCGTGCTTAGCGTCGTTGACCTCTTGCAACGCTTCCGCACGGCAACGCCGCAGCACCTCGCGTGCGTCCTTGATACGAGCGCGCTGCAGGTAGCTGTACTCCAGCCATTCGCCATAGTGCCCGCACGCAAATTCGGACTTGCCGGCTGAACGACGATGTTGGTTTACAACCCCAATCGCAGTCTCGTTTGCCTTTATCACGTCGTCCCACATGCCTAGGGCCAAATAGATGTGCGATGTCATATGCTGGGCGTGTCCTGCGTCCGGCGCAATTTGCGAATAGATCCGAGCAGCACGCAGACCCAATGGCGCGTGGATGGGGTCGTCGTAGGAATGGATTAAATAGTGAACGACGCCCGGGTGCCTCGGGTGAGCTGGAAATACCTCCTCCAGGACCGCAGCCGCTCGCATATAGGTCGCGAAATCACGGCCGTTCTCGGCAGTCCCCAATATCGACAAGGCATACAGGGCGATGGCATCCACGTCATCGGGAAATTGACGGGCAAGTTGCGCCATTTCGAGACAGTAGCGCGAATCGCGATCGTCTTTGCTCCCGTCACCATAAAGAACTTCAACCGCGTGCAGATAGGCCTTCTCACGTACTGTCTTGGCCTTCGTCGACCGCGCATCCGCTGACGGGCCGAGCTTTATCAGCACCTCGCGAGCGCCCTCGCGATCCTGTTGATGCCAAATCGCATGATTCTTGGTCATGGCTTCACCCCAGTACGCCATGGCAAAGTCAGGATCAATGGATTGGGCCTTGCGAAAGTGGCCGGCCGAGTCGTCGTACTCGAAATTGTGCAGCTGCGCCATCGCGCGAAGAAATTCTTCTTGTGCGCCCGCGGCGCCGGAATTGGCGAAATTTACTTCTCCGACATCTTTCGTGCTTGCGGCCGATACATGCGGTGGAAGGCACGCTGCAATGAATATTGCAGTCAAGCTTGTCAGCTTCATAAACTGCCTTGCTCGAGTGCGGCCACTTCAGCCGCGCTGATTGAGTCTGAGTAGTGATTGCCGAAATGCGTGCGCACATAGTTGATCACGGCCGCTATTTGCATCTCGTTGAGCACCACCGGGGGACCGGCAAATCCGATGGCATGTTTTGCGCCAAACGCCGGCATGTTGCGCCTTCCCATCAAAATCGTGAGTGCCATGTACCGGCGCGAGACCAAGTTGCGATCTTTCGCGAGCGCCGGAAATCGTGCCGCGCCAACGGCGCCGCCCGCATCAGGCATGTGGCAACCCTGGCAAATATGCTCATAGACCTGCCGCCCGTCCGTGGTGCTGAACGGTACCGGGTCGAAAATCCCAGCGGTACCGGCGTACGCCCCCGCGTCCATGAGAAATGCGCTCATTGCTACAAAGCAAAATGCAATTCCGGCATATAGCCAACTGGCAGCGGCCGTACATTTTGGTTGTCCGTTCATACTGCGGCTCCTGTTGCGATCGCTCGGCGGTGCAGCCGGTCAATCGCATCGAGCGCCGAGGTCACTGCCCCTTCTTGCCAGGCGGGCAGGTAGGAAGCGTGTTCTCCCGCAAGCACGATGCGCCCGTCGAAAGCGCACAGGTTGTCGTAGTGCTCGGCGCGAGTGGCATCCGTCCAAAGACCGAAGCAACCCATTGCCGACGGCACCCTGTGCCATGCAACGGCGATCCCATTGTCAAATTCCTGGCGATATTGCGGATGTATTTGGCTGCCATATTCAAGCGCCTTCGCGACACGCTCTGCAGGCGTCATTGACGTGAAGTCCATTGAATTGAGCAGGTCCCAGATATAAGCGCCGAGTAGTACACCCTTTCCGTCCGCAAAAAAACGACTGCTGGGATAGCTGATCTGACCGATCGGCAAGTCGGTATACGTGACACCGCCGTAGATCTGCTCATCCTCTTCCCAGAAACGGCGTTTGAACTGCAGGCCCACTTTGATTCCCGTGCAGTAGGGTAACGCAGCGATCGCTTTTATCATTGGGCTACCCACGTTCATTGGAATCTGGCCCAAGATTGACAACGGAACCGCACAGACGCACCAGTCCGCCTTCGCCGTCTGTCGCATCGAGCCTGCGCTGACATCTTCGAACGTGGCAGTGACGCCCCGCTCGTCTTGATGGATCTCGACGACCTTGGCGTTGTAGCGTATCAATGGTGCCAGCTCGCGCCCAAATGCCTGGCCAACCTGACCCATGCCGCCGACCGGCTGGAACATGGTCGTTTGCATATCGTACATTTCGCCCATGGGGAGCGCGGCCCAGAGGCCGGACTTCAGCAAGTCGCTTAAGGCTACCGGCTCGGAAAACACTGGCCGAGCGCTCAAACCCCCGCCCGGATCACGCTCGAAGCCGCGCCGCTCGTTGCTGTCCGCGCCCTTGACGAATCTCAGATTCTTATCGAGCGCGCCCCAGAACCTGAGGGAGTCGAGCAGCGTTGCCCGATCCTCGGCCGTCACGTCGGCGTCGAGCGCGTGGCTCTGAGTCGCCTTCGCCAGCAGTTCGGCGACATGACCATCGTAGTCCGCTTTGACCGTGCGCAATCGTTGCGGCTTCCCACCGAATGCTTTGCGGCTGTGGACGTAGGCGTTGTAGTTGATCTGTACGAACGGTTCTAGTGCAACTCCGAGCCGCTTGCAGTAGCTCAGCATTCCGCGATGGTGATAGGGGAGCCGCCAAGGTCCCGGATTGATGTACAGACCAGAGTCAAAACGGCACTCCTGCGTCTCTTCGCCTAATTCCGTGTAGCGATCCCCTCCGCGCAGCGTCCAGTTGCGTCCCCCGGCACGCGCGTTGTACTCCAGGACTTGGACCTTGTAACCGGCGTTGCGCAATTCGTAAGCGGCCACGAGGCCCGCGATACCCGCGCCCAGCACTAGGACGGAGGCGCCCTTCGGAGCGGCGCTCAGTCGAATCGGATCCTGGAAGCTCGATTCGGCCGCGAGGCCGAGGCTGTGCATTGCTTGATACATCGCCGTACCGCCGGCGCTCAGTCCAATCATCCGCAACAGCCGCCGACGCGAAATAGATGTTCCCGATTCACCTGTCATTATTTTTTTGCCCGAGGATGAACGATGCAGGCACGATAGCGCAAAAAGTCAATCACCATGCAAAGACTTCAACAATGCTGCCAAACTCACGCCGACTAACCAACTCATGCCGCTCCTACACCGGGGTGCGCCGTCGCACGCAGCGTCATCCTGCGCCAGGGTCGGAAATCAAATTCGACAAGTAAGTGGCCAGCGCATCGACTTGATCCGCCGGCAAGGGCGCACCATAGGCGCTGCGCATCTTGTTGATGGTCGCTCGCCATTCCGACTCCGAAAGCGCGGGTTGCCGTAGCACCATGCCCGCGGAATGGCATATCAGGCACTGCGAATTGGCGATATCGGCACCATCGCCGGCCGGAAACATCGTCACGCTTGTAGGCAATTGCACGCTCAATCTTGCCCAGCGGGTATCAGACTGTTCGACGCCTGTTCGATTCTGAGCCCTCACCTGCAGCGCTATCGATATTAGGAGCATCAGCGCAATCGCTGTCGTCAGCTGTTCCCAAAAGCTTCGCAGTTTAGAATCCATGAATGCCCCTTTTCGATTCTCATGATACGTGTAGGGAGAGCGACTCGACTACGTTGCGCATGAAGCCGCTGCCATTCCAGTTCGCTTCGTCGGGCTGCGCCGATCCGGCCGTGTTGACTGCTTTGACCATCAGCTTTTGTGGACCCGCAGTGGCGAAACGCAGTCGGATCTCCCACCGACGGAAGCTGTACTTGCCGTAGTCCTTGCCAAGCGCGGCTTCGTGCCACCGGTGTCCCGCGTCCGCCGACACCATCACCTTTGCGACCCCGGTATCGCCACCGAAGGCGATACCACGCACATTCAAGGGCTGTCCGAGTTTGACCGCGGTGCCGTCCTTGAGACTCGTAACGAACGAACGCGTCACCATGCGATTGATCGGCACCATCTTCACATCCTTCTGATCCGGAGTGACGTTTGCCCTCGGGGTATCGGGAATCAGGTACGCCTTGCTGGTCCAATAATTCTCATCCGGCTGATCGAGTACTTCAATATCGGTGAGCATCTTTACCCAGTAAGTGGCATACCATCCGGGTACGATCAGCCGCAAAGGAAATCCGTTCAATAGCGGCAGTGGCTCCCCGTTCATTTCATAAGCGATCATTACTTCGCCGTCGCGAGCGTGGTCCAGCGCAAGCGATTTCATAAAGTTCGGAGTCGCCGGCAGTATCCCGGTGTCGAGTCCCCGAAAGCGGACTTGCACCGCTGCGGAATCGACGCCCGCACGGTCGAGCACATCCTTGAGGCGCACTCCTCGCCAGAGCGCATTCCCCATCGCACCGTTGGCCCATTGCGCGCCGGCCACGCGCGGCTTGAAAAACCCACGCGAATTGCCCGAGCATTGATTGACAGCGGCTGTCTCGACCCGGGGAAAGTCATGCAATAGTTCGTGCATGCTCAATGCCAGCGATTTCCCGACCCGGCCATGAACCTTGAGTCGGAATTCGGCCGGGTCGATATCCGTGGGTATATTGGGCAGATGCCAGCGGACGTAGAAGCGGTCGTTGGGCGTGAAAACGCCTTGGTCAAAGACTTCAAACGGGGTCTCCAACAGGGCCGCGCGCGTCCGCTGCAGGACCATCTCGCCTTTCTGCGGAAAATTCCCGACCAGCTCACGCTGTCCGTTCCAGAAAGGGAGATCAATGCCCTCGGCGCCCCAGGCCATCCAACTCGCCGATCCTAACAGGCCGGCGAGGCTGAATTGGCCGGCGCCAGTGACAAAGTTCCGGCGCGACATCAAGCATGAGTTCGAATTCGATCTCTTCATAGAGCTCTCCTTCAAAGGCTCAACCACGAATCTTCCACACCCGTGCTGTCTGACCATAGCCCCGGCTGCCTGATTATAGCCCCGCTATAAAGGTACGGCCCAGCCCTTTGGAACGAGCACCGCAGTGCGTCAACCAAAGTCGCCACGACGTATTTCGATTCGCGCTACGATTGTCATCCGCCATTAGAAGGGGAGCGACCCCTCAAAATATACAGCCGGCTGGTTTGGGAAAAGGGAGCAGCGGTAATGAATAGAAAACACTTGGGATTGTCGTCCTTGATACTTATGGCGTTGAGTCCGGTGGTCGCAACTGCTCAGCCTGAAACTCTCGACTACGTGGGTAGCGCGTTTACCAACTTAACCATCAGTGGAAATCTCACTAATGGGCTTCAGAGCATGATTCCCGAAAATACCGGCGAAGTGGTGTTGAGTTCGCCTCTCGGCGATAATCTCCACAATGTCGCTGTAACGCCGCTTTCTTGGAGCTTCGATAGTACGACTCAGTTCGGCAGCATCTACCTGAATTCTAGTAACCCGTTCTCGGGTCAAAGCCCGCCAGTGTTTATGTTCTCGACCGATGCGAATGGCGCACTCACCGGTTGGAATATCGACATCGTTGCCGGAATCTTCGGCGGTACCAATTCCCCGTCGTTCGCGGACGTTACGATTACCAATCCAGGCGATACGTTCTCATCTGGATTCAGCACGCCCTCGTGCGCTGCGCCGCCGGGCGTAGTGACCCCGTGCTTTAATATATTCGAAAGCAATTCCGCGGCCGGCCATTGGAGTTCGGCCGTTACATCGGCTCCTGAGATCGATCCGGCATCGGCTGCCACCGGACTCACGCTATTCTTCGGTGCTCTTGCCGTTATGCGATCGAAGCGAAAAAGCGCGACTGACGGTCGCGGATCACCACGGCCCCGTCAGCCGATCCGCTGAATTATACGAGACTACGGTTGCCCGAAGGGTACGTACAGCGCGCTCGGATGCGCTCGGTCGTGATAGAGCGTCACCACGACTGAGCGAGCATCCTTCATGGACTGCTGAGACACCTCGCCGGCGGCGTTGTAGTTTTTCTCCGTGAATATCGAGTTGATCGGGGAGACTATCAGGCGCAGGCGGCTGCCTTTGCCGATCCGACGCGAGACGAACGTAAAACGGTCGAAGTCATAGCGCAGCGCTGCGTGCGTCGTAATCAAAGCTGGCTTGCGCCAGCTCTCGCGATAACGCGCTCGCAATAAGTCACTTGTCAAAGTAATGCTGCGGCCGTCAGGACGAATCTCAAAGACTGTCACTGAAAAGTCGGTATCGGGCTGGTCGATGCCGATCCAGGCCGAGAGCTTGAAGAAACCGCTGATCTCCGTGTCTTTCTCGAAGGGTGCGGTGTGATAGACGAGTTGCTTGCCGACTTGCGCGAAAGCTTGATGCTGATCCGTGAGGTCTTCTGCGCTCTCCGACGTCGCTTCGTACTCAGCACCGCTGAGATCGCGTGGATCATAGACGTAGTGGTCAGGCTTACCCTTCGCCGACTCATTCCGGAGCGCACCGGCAGCTAGGACATCAGAAGCGTCGCCGTTCGAATCCAGAAAGTATGCCGGGGACCGGCTGGTAACGGCTTCGAGCGTATCCGCGTAGCGCCACCGCTCCGCGCCCATCACGTAGTAAGCCACGGGCTTCTGCAAGAACTGCGGCTTCGGGCCATTCTGCATCGTCCATGCGTACCACTCGAGGTGCAACTGCGGCAAATCGACGAGGCTCGCCGGCTCAAATTTCAAGCCGCCAATCTCCGCCCTGGGCGTGCGCGTCGCGGCATGGTCCCACGGACCAATGATGAGATAGTGTCGAGCGCGGCCCTCGGCTGACGCATTCTTCATGTATTCGCGATAGTGCGTCAGCGCACCGGGTTGATCGCCGTCGTAAGCGCCGGTGATGGTCAGAATGGGAATGGCAAGGCGAGCGTACTGCTCCGCTGTCGGATTGTAGGCATCCCAAAATGCATCGGGGTGGGGGTGCTCTATCCACCGCTGGAAGATGGGCGACGGAATGCCGAGCTGCGTGTCGAGGTCCTTGAAAGGCGCCCCCGACTCGAACCACAGGCGATTCTTTGCGCCCCAGAGGAGAGAATCCCCGAAAATCTTGTCTTGCGACGTGTGCCCGCTCGTGAAGGCAAGCCATTGCAGGTCGTAGGGATAGAAGATGTTATTGCGCATCGGGAAGTCGACGCCCGCATAGGGTGCGGCCACCGGCACGATAGTCGCAAGATGCGGGGGAAACTCTTTGGCTGTCGCCCACTGATCGTAGCCTGCATAAGAGCCGCCCCACATCGTAATCTTGCCGTTGCAATAGGGCTGTTTTGCCAGCCACTCCACAACGTCGTAGCCGTCGCGGGCTTCCTGCATCAAGGGATCATACTGTCCTTCGGAATTGCCGCGGCCGCGCACGTCGACGGTGAGAAACGGATAACCGCGGGCAGCAAAATAAATACCCCGGTCGTGATAGCTCTGTGCGATGTACGGCGTGAGCGTAAAAACGCACGGCGCAGGCGCCTTCTGGTTGCGCGGCGTATATACCGTGGCGCTGAGGTGAATGCCGTCGCGCAGCGGGATCTTCACATCCCAGCGAAATTCAACGAGGGCAGCATCGGGAACCGGCGGCGGCTCATTTTTGCTCGGCAACGCCTCATGAGCTTTCGCCATCGATATCGTCGCCGCGACAATGACGATAGCCGAGAGTGCTTGACTCAACATGTCGCGTTTCATGCCTAAAATCCTTGTGACGGCTGTCCTCGCATTCTCTAATCTACCTTACTGTTATCCGAACGGGCAACTATTATCCAAAAATGAAAATCGTCTTCCAATGAAAGCATAAGCTGAGTGCCTGAGCGACGATCTAATGACCCGGAATGACGGTCCCGGTCGTGATTTCGGTGTTGCTATCGAGGGATGCTTTTCAATGACGTGCTTCGTCATGACTTGCACCATTTCTTCCCACGTTGCAGCCGTCATTGCGGTGCGGATTACTGTTGAAACTTCGGACGTGGCCGTTCGACATCGAGATGGATGCTGCCGTGGTCATACTCCTCACCAACTGGCGACATTCCCACGCCAATTACTAGCAGGAGACTCGACATGACCCGTTTAATGTTCAGATTCGCAATCCCTCTGACGCTCGCCCTCGCAGTGGTCAGTGGAGCGGCGGTGGCTCAGCCCGTGACGGACAGCCAGCTAAAACAGCGAGTGCAGACGGCTCTGCATTCCGACCCGTATTTTTATGACGCGCACACCAATGTCTCGATCGAGCGCGGCGATGTGGTACTGAGTGGATTTGTCTTTGATGACTGGGACTTACGAGATGCCATACGCATCGCCAAGCAAGCCGCTGGCAATCGACGCGTAGTCGATGATCTCTCGATGATCATTGGCGGCGGGCGGACTTAGCGTTAGCGAGAATCACAATCTCGGTGTCTCGTAGCTAAAATCGCTCCGGACGACCCATGTATGGTCCAGTGAAAACTTGTCGAGGGGCATCCATCCACGCACCGAATTAATGAGAAACACTGCCTGCGAATTCACAAGTTCATCTAGGCGGATGTCCTTCTCTCGGATGATGCCCCGCTGCAAGAGGCATTTGCGAAATACGCCTGGCAGCAGGCACTGGTTTGAAGCCGGCGTGAAGAATTCACCACGATCGGCGACGACGACGTTCGCTATGCTCGATTCGGTAATATAACCCGCCTCGTTCCATAAAATGAGATCATCGAGATCCGGTTGAAACGCGCGTTGCTCATCCAGCAGCTCCGTGTAAGGTTTTCGGTAAGTCGTTTTGTGACATAGGAAAGCCGACGGCCGGATAGCCCTGTTCGCAACGCCGATTTTCGATTGTCCAATCGAAACTAGCGGCGACGACTTCACGGAGACTTTCCCGCAACGCGACACTGTAATCCTGATTTTTGCTCTCAGTTCGCGCGCGCTGCGCGCGAACTCCTGCAGTTCCTGCTCCAACTGCTGCGCAACCAAATTGAATTGGAAGTACGCGGCTGACTCTTGCAATCTCTCCAGGTGTTGCTCGAGCAGGTAAAATCCAAGCTCTGGAGACCACAATACGGATTCAAGCAGATCGAACTCCGGGTCTCTGTAGAATAAAACGCGGGCCTTTGTCTGACACTCCTCATATTCATCGTCGGCCTCAGACTCCCAGACGATACCGCTACCCACTCCGTACTCGGCAGACTTTTCCTCGGTGTCGACCACTGCCGTGCGAATAGCTACGTTGAATTGACTGTTTGCGCCCGGGGAGATGTAGCCGATCGAACCTGTATAGATGCCCCGCGGGTCAGGCTCCAGCTGTTTGATGATCTGCATCGTCTTGATCTTCGGTGCGCCTGTAATCGAAGCGCATGGAAACATGCTGCGAAAGACATCTGATATAGGCGCCGACGTACGCGAGGTGACCGTCGAAGTCATCTGAAGAACAGTTGGGTATTTCTCGACGGCAAATAGCCTCTCGACCCGCACGCTTCCTGTTTCGGCAATTCTGCCCATGTCGTTGCGGATCATATCGACGATCATGACGTTCTCGGCCCGGTTCTTCGGTGAGGAGATGAGCCATTGCTCCGATTCTCCGTCTTCGGCCATGGTATTACCGCGTTTGGCCGTTCCTTTCATCGGCTTGCAAGTGAGTTCGCCTTGGTTTAACGAGAAAAAAAGCTCCGGCGATACTGAGCAGATGTGGTACCGGCCAAGATTTATGTAAGCCGAATAGCTGCTGCGTTGTGCTTTGTAGAGTTCCAGAAACAACGCCCATGGATCTCCGTCAAAATCACTTCGTAAACGCAGGGTGTAGTTGACCTGATAGGTATCTCCATTCCGTATTCGTTGCTTAGCCTGTTCAATGCATTCGCGGTAGTCACTCAGGGAAACCGAGGGTCGCCACGCGTCAAACTCCAATGCTTTCGTATGAGAATAGGAGAGTGTCAGTATTTCGCGGCGATCATAGAGTCCAAACCATATGAGTGGCACTCCCCTCGGAGCGTGAGTCACCATAGCGGGGTCCATCGCAGGGGAGGCTTCATAGCTGATGAAACCCGCGGCGTGCAATCCCCGAGCCGTTTGTGCTTCGACCTCCTGTAGACATTGCATCACATCCTCAATGCGGGATGAACTGATCGAAGCGACAGGATTCCGAAAAATAAGCCACTGCGGAACGCCCGTGAGGTGGTCTTGTATGACGACGCTTTGTGGCGGCAGCTTTAACATTCGGCCGTTAGCTTACGGCATTGTCGTGCAATACCATCGCCGACGCGAAGTCGTGTCGTTCCACGCAACCAAGAGCGACAGCGATGCACCTATCGCCGGCGAGTAGAATCGGCGGCGAACCCTACTTGCTGGGATGCCCCTACTTGCCGGATGCGATGCGCAAGCCGGAACCGGGCGGCACACAGGTATACGTGACTTCCTGCCCCGGCACGGCGGCCAGCGCTCGTAACGCACCGTCCGAGAAGGAGGCCGTGCCGTCGCCGGGCACGAACACCGTGGAACTCGGGTGATAAAGATAACCTTTCACCGCCCCGGCTTGCACGACGGTGGCCACGAGATCGCACTCCGTCACCGTTCCCCCGAGTATCTTCGAGGTGAAGGGCATTGCGGCCCGCTGCTCAAGCAAGGCGATACGCGGGCCGACCGCACCGGCGTTCTGGCTAGTCAAGGTAACTTGCTGGCCGACGATGGGCGCGAGGTCACTGTCGAAGGCCAGCATGAACTGCTCGACGTCCCGGCGTGTTTCATTACCGCCGAGCAGCGGGAAGCCCGCGGTCAGCGTCGAGCGGAACACCACGGCGTTGAAGAAGGTGAAGATGGTATCGGGTGAGCCTTCGTTTGTGAAACCAAAGCCGCGGATTTGCGGTCCCATATTGCCGCTGTCGGGATTCTCGAAGAACGGCACCTTTGCCATGCCGAACATGCCGACCTTGGTATAGAGGTTTCGCAGGTGTGGAATCTTGAATATCTGCTCGATGCCCTCGAAGCTGTCATTCTTGCTGGCGCCAAACTTGCCCTGCGCCGGGTCGAGCTCGTGACAACCGTTGCAGGTGAATGTCGTCGTCCCCAAGACGAGGCCGATGCCCGGCACGTTGAACCCGTCGGAAGGGTGCGGACCGAAATAAAAGTTCCGGCCCCGCTGTTGCGACGCGGTCAGCGAGTTGTCGAGACGGCGTACCGGATTTGGCGGCAGTACCACTTGCAGTTGGAAATCGGTGAAGGCTTGCATCTGCGCGGCGGATGGCTGGTCCACGCTGCCGACCAGGCTTTGGAATGCGACGATGAAATTGTTGAACGACAGGTTTTCGTTGAACGGATCGATGCCGAAGAATCCATTGGCCCGGTCGCCGCGCCAATGCATCGCACCCGAATTGCTTAGGCCGCGCAAGGTTTGCGTCGTCATCGGCCCCTTCATCGGATGAAAGTCATCCACCTTGCCTGAGCCGTTCAAGGGGGTATTAACGCCGAACAGCGTCTCACCCAGAGCGAGAATGAGCGGGTTGCTCTCGTTGATGGGCGTCGGGTTCTTCGTAACTGAGCCGTCGGGATTGCCGAGATCCCAGGCAAGATCGTCGTTGTCGCCGAAGATGTGGCAGCTCGAGCAGGAAGCCTCGCCATTGCCGGAGAAGCGAGTCGTGTCGTAGAGCATCGGGCGGCCCTTTATCACCGAGGCGGGCTCGGGGTTTGGCAGCGGCAAGACCGCGATTTCCCCCCTCGATACGAGATCAATCACTTTGACCGAATCATCGAAGCGCGTCATGACGTAAAGCCGATGGCGCGGCTCATCCAGCACCACCCCGCTCGGGCCTCCGCCGCTGACAGGGATATAGTTGGCACTGTCGACGGTCGGGTCGAAGGAGTCGTTTTCCAGCGCCGCCGTGTCGAAGACGCCAATCTTGCTCGACCCGAAGGCGGCGAGATAGAGCGTCGTCCCGTCATGCGTGACCGCCATGTCGAGCGGGGTCGACAGGCTGTGGTTCTTGGCAGTGGGATCGAAGCCCGCGGTACCCGCGAGCCTGCGGTAATCGATGTGCTTGTTGATGTGGCGCGGCGCTACCGTCCCGCCCGAAATGACGGTCACGCGCGCTTCCGCCAGATGGCCCTGGACGGTCTCACCGGCAAAGGAGCCCGGACCCTCAAAGCGCACATTGTTGATTGAGTTGGTGTTCGAGACGTACAAGCGGCCGGTTGCCGGGTTAACGACCATGTTGAACAAGGTCGTGCCCACATGCGCAAAGCTGGCGGTCTGCGCCAGACTGTTGGCATTGACTGCGAAGACGTCGGTATCCGGCAAACTCAAGCGCATGGAACCGTCCCAGTTGCGCCCGAGCTCGTCTTCCCAGTGGCCGCTGGAATTGTTGTACTTGACGATCATGCCGACCTGGGGCGCGGGCTCGCCCGCGCCGTCGGTGGCAGGGCCAAGATGGCCGCCGGGGCTGACGGAAAGATCGCTCAACAAGCAAGGTTGGGTGGTGTTCCAGCCCGTACAAATGCGGCCCTCGTTCACGATCGATGTCTGGTTCCCGGTCTTGAAGCCAGCGACATAGACGGTATTGCCATCCGGGCTAGCCGCGAGCGCGCGCGGCGTGTCGGTGAAGAAGCCCATGATCTTGACCGGCGTCCCGCCCACTGTCGCACCGAGATGGGCGGGGTCGAACACCCAGACGTCGGCGCGCGGGACACTGGGCGTGGTCAGCTGAGGATCGCCCGCGCCCGCGACGCCGGCGATCGAGGGATCGCTGCGTTGCTGTCCGCGATGCGCCGTCGTAATAAAGGCGCGGCCGGGTGAACCTGCGAACACGATGTCGCGCGGCTCATCGCCGACGAGCAGAGTGCGGGCGACGTGCGGCGTGCCGGCAAGCGTGACCACGCTGACGCTGTCCGACAAATGGTTCACCACCCAAACTTCGCCATCATTGCGTGCGGCGACCGCGACCGGCTCCAGGCCGACCGGAACGCGCGCCTGAAACGCCAGCCCTTGCGACGTTATGTTGAATACTTCCAAGGTACCGTTCGGCGTGTCGACCGCGAACAATCGAGTTCCGTCAGGGGACATGGCGATCGGCCGCACATGCCCGCTTTCGAACTCGATGAAATTGGGCGGCGCCGCTTGGACTGATCCCGCCAGCAAAGGCGCGCAAAGCAGCGCGGCCGCGGCGAGGGCATGCAAGGCATTGAAACGTTCGACTGCGTTTAGGTGGGGGCCAGCTCCGCTCATCTGCGCTCTCCTTCGTTTTCTAGCCGCCGGCCATTCTTGGCGATGCTCCGAGCGGCAAAACTATTATGTAGCGGTTGATACCATCAAAATTTCCTTCAGTCAATGAAAAAATCAATCACTCATATAAATGAGCGAGCGATCAGGTTTTAAGGACGCGAGCGGAAACCCGCTGCCGTTGCGGCCACTCGTGGGGTGTGGCGGCGAGCGCCGGTAGCCGGGGTACCGCGGAAGACCTTGCCGCTGCCGGAGTCTCAGGCTCGAGCTTCGGCGCCTATTCGGCGCTTGGCATGCTGTTTGGTTCTCCGTACGGCCGGCGCGTGCCACAGTCCTGTCGACAACAGATCGATGAGCCGCTCGATTGCCACGTCTTCGGCGACGCCTAGGTGCTGATTGCCGTGCATGTGCCTTTCGACGACGAAATAGGCAAAGAAAAAAAGATAGATCGCCGCCAGGGCAAATGCCGGGTCCTGACCGCACCACCCCGGCTGCTTCGCCACTTTGTCGAGAACCGGACGCAACAGGCGGCGCATGCCTTCGGGTACGTCGCGGTACATGTCGGCGAAATGCCGGTTCCTAAATTCGAGAACATCAATGAAAAGCAGCAGCCAGTGCTGAGCGTCGTCATACACCATCGAGCGGATCGCCCTGGCCAGCAGCTTCAATCCGTCGCGTGAGAAAGGATCATCGAGCATCATCATCGCGCGGCGGTGGAAGGCGTTCATGCAAGCGCGATAGGTTTTGACCAGCTTCTCGAAGAGGGCTTCCTTGCTTGAACAGTAAGTATAGATCGCTCCCTGAGAGACGCCCGCCTTCTCCGCGATATCGCGGATGTTGGTGCCGTGAAAGCCTTGCGTGGTAAACAGCTCGAGTGCCGCCGCCTCGATTCGAAGCTGCGTATCGTCCGGCCGGTCCGGAGCGATTTCCGGCAGAAACAGCATCGGTACGTTCGCCGCAGACTCACCGGCTCGCTTTCGTGACTGTCCGGCTGGGACCTCGGGCGGCGAGCTCCACATTCGGCCGGAAAGGAGCCGGATGAAATCGATTCGATTCTGCGCGGCCTCGTCGAGCAACTTCTGGTCGGCGAAGCCGCTCGGCGGCTTCCGCTGTCCATTGCCGCGAGCGGCCTTAGGCGGCACCCGCCACAGCCCGCCGCAAAGCAAGTCCACAACACGCTTGATCGCCTGCTCGTTGGAGGAGACACCGAGATGGTGACGTCCGCCCATGTGCTGCTCGATGAGACCGTAGTGCACGAAATACATGTAGAACGCAGCGAGCACGAACGCCGGGTCCTGCCCGCACCACCCCGGCTGCTTCCTCACCTTGGCGAGGATGGGGCCGAGCGCGCGGCGGAACCACTGCGGCACGTCGTGGAAGGATGCGCGAAAGTGCTGATTCTTGAATTCGACGACGTCAATAAAGATCAGCAGGAAGTACTGCGGATCGGTGTGCATTTTGGCGCAGATCGCCGAGGCGAACGCCGTCAGGTCCTGTTTCGCCAGAGGATTCTTAAGGCCGCCGATGGTCTTGCGGAGCCATTCGGCGACCACCGCGCGGTGCTGCTGCACCAAGCCTGTGAAAAGCGCTTCCTTGCTGGGATAATGGGTGTAGATCGCCGCCGTGGATACGCCGGCCTTCTTGGCGATCTCGCGGTTGTTGGTGCCGTGAAAGCCCTGGGTCGTAAACAATGCGAGCGCCGCTGCTTCAATCCGACGGCGCTTATCCTGGCTGCGATCATTGGGGAGCTTGGCCACCGGCGAGAACATACCACGCCCTCAATTCAAATCGGAATTGTCCAGGCCAGCGCAGTTCGCATTGAGCGCTATCCCTTCGACTGAGCCTCGCGTCCCAACGTTGCACTCTGATCGCAGCCTATTAGAATGCAGAAAGATGGGAAAACAGACCGCCCAAAACTGGAGGCGTCATGAAAGAGATACCGACGGGCGCGCGCGGAGCGTATACGCTTCGCGTCGAACCGCGCCATCTTGCCAATAGTTTCAAGGACAGCGTCCTGCCGCCGGTGTTCTCGACCCCGTATCTGGTGCTGATCATGGAAAATGCCGCCTTGAATGCCATCAAACAGTATTTGCAACCCGGTGAAAGCGCGGTCGGCACGCACGTGGACGTACGGCATCTCGTGGCGACTCCGGTCGGCCGCGAGGTCACCGGCCATGCGGAGGTCATCCGCACCGAGGGGCGCAGAATAGAGTTCAGGATATGGGCCAAGGATGGTGCTGAGGACATCGGCAGCGGAACTCACGAACGTGCCGTGGTGGACGTTACCCGCCTCATCGAGAAGATGGCCGCCAAATATGGCGCCGCATCCTAGCAACCTTACCTAAATGCGCACCCGCATTGGCATCGCAGGAACAGCGCGAATCGCTGACTACGCCGCACGTATTAGGCCTAGCTGTTGCAGTGCCGTCACCCCGTCGTCAAGCCCGATTTCCTCTGCAATCTTGCCCTTTTCGACCCGAAGTACAGTGGTGCCGGTGAAATGCATCTTCCGACCTGAAGCCGCTGGAAGAGAACCGATGAGAAAATCACTAAAGGCGGGCCCGGTGTGCGTGCCGCCGCCCTTCCAGCGCCCGACGACGTAGTCGCCCTCAGCGATTAGGTCCGCCGCGCCGGCGAAGCTCAGATTGGGAAACGCCTCGCGAAATCCGCTCATGAACGCCTTAATGTCCTGGTGACCGCGACGGGGAGCATGCAGAGAATATTGCAAGAGCATGTCCGGCGCGGCGCATTCATCGACAATGCGGGGATTCCAGGGATTGCCCCAGAACCCTTCGAACCATCGACCTACGATGGCCTTGTTTTCTTGTTCCTTCGACATGACGAATTCCTTCGATTGCTGCTGTTATGGGCAAGGTCCTGGTCTGGATCAGGCGAGTCCGCTGATCTCGAACACCAGGTTAGGTCACAACGGCAATGGGGCAACTCCGTTTGTTGCTGTGAAATCCAACCGGGACAGCAGCGGTTAGAGACCGAGAATTAGCGGCGCGCGGACGTTCTCAAGCATCCAGAACGGAATCGGATTCATCTGCAAATCCCGGGATCGTTGAGGTGTCGCCGTATGGTTCCTCATCATCATCAGGTCGTGCCGGGAACGTAGATTCAGTTCTCGTGAATAAATCAGACCATACGCTCAACACTCCGGCGAGCGAAGCTAATACGACTCCTGCAGTTACTGCAACGACAACCAACGCGTGCATAACTCCTCCAAAAGAGTTGCGGATTCCTACGCCCTCCTAATGGAGCGTAACCTTGCCTAGTTGAGGCAATGACCTGGGCCGCTGCTTCTCGATCTGCCGGGTCTCACCGGTGCGGGCCGGTACCTTGTGCTCAACGGCGACAGCCACCAGCTGGGGCTGTTCGGTCGGCCATTCGATCAACGGGGAGAAGCTGCGTTTGGGTTTGCGCCTAGTCATGATGGCACCTCGTAGTACGTTCGGCGATCTGTCTGAAATTCTGGTGCGAGAGGGTTACGCCGGCATTTCACGACGCAGCGCGAGGATTTCAATTGAAACGCTCTTGCAAACGCGCCCCGTACGCTCCCAGCTCTCGAGTCACCTGGCTATTATCCCCCAAGGGAACGGCGCGGGATCCGGCGACAAGCGCCGCAAATGCGAATTTCAACCCGCGGACCACAGCACTCGAGCGGGCCGCCTCAGGAGGCGCCCCTTTATCCGCTCGGTTGCGGGTGTATATCTCCGGATGGGTCAAGCCGAGAAGACCCGTGGCGATTTTTTGGAATTCAGTCATGACATTGCTCCTAGGAATGGCACCGAGGCGACAAGTGCAGCTTGCGGCCAGGGGAAATTCGGAACAAATGCAAAGGCTGAAGCGCTGTTAAGTAACGCTTAACGGGCTCGAGCACATTTTTCAAACATCGCACCGCCGCCGCCCGCTCTTGATGATCCGAAGGCCTATTTCGAAGCATTTCTGACTTTGGAGTGATTCGATCGCTTCGCTGGCTATTGCCCTGGATAGGCAAGCTTCGGATACCAGTCAGCTCCGCGGCCTTCGGGCGTGGCATCGAGGATGGTCCATAGCGGCATCAGATCCGGCGCACCGCGCGGGTCCTGACCGGGGTCGGCGGTCTCGGGACCCATCTCGCCGCTCCAGAAGTGACGAATCACGCCGCCGCGGCGGGTGAAGACATTGAACGCCGGCATATCCGCATCCTCAGCGCTCACATAGTCGCGCGTGTAGTCACCGCTCGGATCTGAAAAAATCCTAAGGTCGCGCCATCCGCGCTCCTTTTTGAACGCCATCAGACGTTGAATCGGGGAACGAGCGGTGACCACCAACGAAATTCGCTGCTCCACGTCCTTCACCTCGCCTTCCCAGGCTGAGAGCAGGGAGGTGCACATGGGGCATGGCCGCTCGCGTTGCGGTCCGTACATATAACTGTAGACGGCAAGAGAATTTTTGTCCCGGAACAGATCCGCCATCGTCACCCGCCCTGTTTCGCTCTCGAACTGATAGTTTTTCTTGACTTCACCACCCGGCGGCAACGCGCGGCGCTGCTCGGCCACCCGTTCGATGTGGCGCCGAAGCTCGATCTCTTCTGCCAGCAATGAATTGCGAGCTGACCGGTATTCGCTGCTTTCATTGGGAAAGCGCGTCGGATTCTTGGCCGCGAGCTGTGTTGCCGACGGCAATTCTGTCTTGGTTGTCATGATTGGCCTTCATCGAGTCGGTGTGGATCTCTGAATCGAGGGCGCGCAAGCGCCCACCTTCATGGTAACGACGAACGACGAGGCTGAAAATCGACATGGACATAAATTGCTGAAATCGACGGAGTCGAGACTACGCGGTGGATGTCGGCTAGATCGGCTATCCTCGCGATATCGTCGAAGGCGCGGACGGGAGAAACTCGGTGTCTGCTAGGAAAAAAAACCAATTTACCGAAGGCGGCTCACTGGATCGACGTGCGGCGCTGAAGGCTGCCGCCTTTTTGGGAGGACTGGCCGCGGGCACTGCGCTGCCCGCTTTCGCGCAAGAGGCGCCGCGGCGCACCGGCACGGTCGCCAAGGGCGATTCGATTGTTGCCAAGGACAACTCTCCGGAAGTTGCGACCACCGCAGGAAAAGTCGTCGGCTACGTACGCAATGGCATCTACACCTTCAAAGGAATCCCATACGCGCAGAGCACGGAAGCTGCCAACCGTTTCATGCCGCCGGTGAAGCTCAAGCCCTGGAGCGGCGTACGCAGTTCGCGTCAGTACGGTCCCGTGGCGCCCCAAGCCGCCCGCATGGGGTGGGCCAACGATGAGGAAGCCTTTATGTTCTCTTGGGACGACGGTATCCAAGGGGAGGATTGCCTTCGCCTCAACGTCTGGACGCCCGGCACGAACGATCAAAAGACGCGCCCCGTCATG
Organism: Gammaproteobacteria bacterium; assembly: GCA_034667905.1. Classification (GTDB taxonomy): domain Bacteria; phylum Pseudomonadota; class Gammaproteobacteria; order Steroidobacterales; family Steroidobacteraceae; genus Bog-1198. The sequence goes on from JAXDQK010000061.1 coordinate 83,492, forward strand.
GTCTGGCTACATGGTGGCGGATTCGCCGCGGGCTCGGGCCAGGAGCTGAAGTCCTATGACGGCGAAAACCTGGCGCGACGCGGTGACGTGGTGGTGGTCTCACTCAATCACCGCTTGAATGTGCTCGGCTATCTCGATCTTTCCGAATTTGCCGATCAGTTCGCCAGTTCGGCCAATGTCGGTATGTTGGATATCGTGATGGCCTTGGAATGGGTCAAGGACAACATCGTTGCCTTTGGCGGCGACCCGAACAACGTGACGGTTTTCGGGCAATCGGGCGGAGGCGGGAAGGTCAACATGCTCATGGGCATGCCGGCGGCCAGGGGACTCTTTCATCGCGCCATTGTAGAGAGCGGCTCGATGCTGCGTGCCGGCACACAGGAGCGCTCTCGGCAGCTGGCGGCACTCGTCGTCGCGGAGCTCGGGCTCACGCAAGCCACCATTCAACAGCTGCAGACTCTGCCATACGACAAGCTCCTGCAAGCCAGTACCAAGGTGATGCGCGAGCACAACCCCACGCCGAGCGGTGTGCCCAATTTTCGCCGCATGGCTGAAATAATGGGCCTCGTGCCCATTGTCGATGGCAAGATCATCCCAGCACATCCCTTTGATCCTGTGGCCAGCTCGATATCCGCAGACGTGCCGATGATCATTGGCAGCACGCTCAACGAATTCGTGACTGCCTTGAATCACCCCGACGCGGAGGTCATGACTTCGGCCGACCTTGAGTCCCGCGTAAAAGCAATCTACGGCGAGAAGACGCCGCAAGTGATCGACGCCTTCCGGCAACGCACGCCGAACGCCAGGCCGTTCGATCTTTGGTCGCGTATCGCCGTGAGCAGCGTCAGGCAGAACGCGCTCGCGCAGGCGACCGCAAAGGCAGCGCTCGGCAAGGCGCCCGCCTACGTCTATTGGTTTACCTGGCAAACACCGGTGCTCAACGGCAGGCCGCGAGCCTTTCATTGCGCCGAGATTCCGTTCGTGTTCGACAACACGGATCGTTGCGATTCCATGACGGGCGGAGGAGCCGAGGCTCGAGCGCTGGCCTCCATCATGAGCGACGCCTGGATTCAGTTCGCGCGTACGGGCAATCCGAATCATCCGCACATGCCGCAATGGCCGGCATTCTCCTCGACCCAAAAACCCACCATGATTTTCGACAATCACACCGTGCTGAGAAATGGCCCAGATGCAGACGAACAGAGAAGTATCGCTGACGCATGAGCCCTCGACCGCATTCAGCGTCGCCCGCCTACTTCATCGAGATGATTGAGCAGATCACTGGGATCTTCATACACGCGATACGCGCCCGCACGCTCGAGTTCCTCCAGCCCGTATCCACCGCACAACAACCCAACACCGAGTGCCTGACATCTGCGCGCGGCGAGCATGTCCCAAATGCTATCGCCGATGACTATCGCGGAAGTGATCGGCGCACCAAGCTTATCGGCTGCCGCCAAGAACAGATCCGGATCAGGTTTTGCGTACTTGACCTGATCGCGCGTAATGACGACGGTTTTATTCCGGTCCACGCCAAGCGCATCGAGATTCTGGGCGGCCGTTTCCATACGGCCGCTGGTCGCGATGCCCCAGGGAATATCGGCGCTCGTCAAAGCGGCCAATAGCTCTCGTGCGCCGGGCAACGGCCGAATCTCAGAGGCCATGCCTTGATAGGCTTGGGCGTGCAATCGCGCTAGCCGCTCAATACGCTCCGCGCTGATTTCAACCTTGGTCTCTCGCAATAATTGATTGGCGAATAAGCCGCCACTCATGCCGATCTTTCGGTGAATCCGCCATACAGACAACTCGATGCCTTCCTGATCCAAAGCTCGCTTCCAGGCCAGCACATGCTGGTAGACACTGTCGACCAGTGTGCCGTCGAGATCAAATAGGAAAACAGGGCGGATATACATTGAAGTTCTCCACTGGAGGATCAAAGCAAGATCGACGCATGGGTAAGTGCTTCGCCAAAATCTAGCAGAATTATGCCTTCGTGAACCATTGCGACCTTCGTCACATCGCGCCCACAGGCACCTCACCTTGCTCTCGTGTCCGGCAGGCCAATTTTCCGGATTCGTGACGTCACTCACGGGCCATCCCAGGGGGGACGTCTATGTTGGCATTCGTATCAGTGCATTCGTATCAGTGGGGTATGTTACCGCCCCCAGATCACAAGGCTAAAACCATGAAGACCACGTCAATTGCCTGGGTGCTTGCTTCGCTAAGTCTCGCTGGGTGCGCCGCGATGAGCAAAAACGAATGCCGGACCGTGGACTGGCGGACGGTGGGCTACGAGGATGGCGTTGCGGGACGTGCTGGCGACAGGATCGGTCGTTATCGCACGGCCTGCGCGGACTACGGAGTCGTACCGAACCTAGACGCCTATCAGTCAGGTCGCTCCGAGGGTTTGCGGGAGTACTGCCGGCCGCAGACCGGATTCCGGGTTGGCGAAAGTGGCGCCGAATACACGGGTCTTTGTCCCGCCGATCTCGCACCGGCCTTCACCGCCGCCTACGAGTCCGGCCGCGAGCTGCACCGGCGCGAGTATCGTGCCCGCGAAGCCACCGAGCGGTGGGAATCGGCAACGCGCGAAATCCCGGCCATCGAGCAGCACCTCGCCAGCCTGACATTCGCGGTGATCGACCCGCAATCGACCGGTGAGCAGCGCGCAAGCGCGATGCTGGAAACGCGGCAACTCGCCGAGCGGCATGAGCGATTACGGGCGGAGGTCCCAGAGTTGGAGCGCGAGCGGCAGCACGCTGAGCAAGACCTTGCCGAGTACCGCGCGCGGCTTGCGTCAAACTGACCGCCCCGTCGTTGTCTGACCCGGCACCGTCAGTTCGACAGAATAGCCCGCATCTTGGTTGCCGTCCGGGTGTCGCCCAAGAGATCAGCCGCTTGGAGCGCGCCGGTAAGCGCGCCGCGCCGGCCAGGCGCGGCAACCAAGGCCGCCCGATATTCTTGCAGGGCTTCTTGTGGCCGATTCATCACTAGGAACAAATCTCCAAGCTGCTCGCGTGCAGGAACGATTGGGCCTGGGGTCACCGGCAGTTTCTCAAACCCATCTTCTTCGTTCGCCGCCTGCCGAAGTTCTTCAATCGCTTCCTCGGTATTTGATCTCGCGGCCGACTGCCAGGCTCGGGCCTCCCTGCCCAACACATCGACCTGCGTTGCCCAGTAGGCATTTCCCGCGACCTGCAGTTGCCGGCGGCACTTCTCGAGCTGCGCAATGTCATCGTTGGCCGCTTGAGGATGTCCCGCGCGCGCGTTGGCTACGGCGCGCGCCCAAAAGACAACAGCCGCTACTTGCGGGGCCGAATCAGGCAGCGGTTGCAGCGCGACGGCAGCATCCCATTTGTGGCGCTCCATCGCGAGTCGGACGGGCATGGCGGTAGCGGCATAGCCGACTTTGAAATCACTCCCGAGCAAGCCACCCATCGCATCCAGCCCCGCAACCACCTGCTCCGCATCAGCTTGTCGCCCGCCCTGCAGATATGCGTACGCCAGGTAATCCATTGCATGTAGTTCTTCGCCTGTATCACCTTCACTATGCGCGGCCGCGCGCGCGGCGACGTTCGATGCAATCGAATCATCCCACAGCCCCAGCCGCGTGAAGATGTGCGATGGCATATGCAGGGCGTGCGGCGCGGAAGGCGCGATCTTCGCGTAAGCGCGTGCAGCGGCCAAACCGCGTGACGCCAACTCCGTGCTGTCGTAGGCATGGATCAAGTAATGGGCAGCGCCGGGGTGATCCGGGTGGTCTCGATAAATTGACTCCAGGATGGCTCCGGCGCGCTTCTGGTTCGCGTGGGATCGGTCTTCGGGCGCGGCGGTCGCAATCAGGGAGAGGGCGTAAAAGACTTGTACCTCGGTGTCCTTCGGATTGCTGCGCGCTGCCGTGCTCATCGCTTTTTCATAGGCCCCGGCGCGGACCGGATGGAGCAAATGGTCGGAGTCGCGATAATACGCAGCGGCCGCTGCAATGAACTGGCGCTCTCGCTCCGATCGGACATCGAGCCCAATGGCCTGGCCGATTTCCGCCTGGCCCTTGGCTAGCTCTTCCGCGTTCGGTGGGCTCCACAGCTGGTGGAAATACGACATGGCGACACCCCAATGCGCCATGGCGCAGGACGGATCGGCTGCGGCGACTTCTCGAAAGGCCTTTTCCGCAGCGCTGTAAGCGAAGGAATGCAGCAGAGCGACTGCGCGCTCGAAATCATGCGTCACGCTTTGCGCGCACGAGGTCGCGAACATCACGGTACCGAGCTTTTCCGGAGGCGGGTGCGAATGCACCTCTTGGGCGAAAGTAGCCGGTGCACAAATGAGCGCACCGGCGAGCAACAGGGCAATCACTGGTTTCATCGTTAGATCCCCACCGAAGCAGGAATCACTCTATGCCAATGACCGCAGCGATCCAAGCAGCGCAGGCCGTCGGGCTATAAGACCCTCGATCCCGGCGGCGATCAATTTGTCATGCAGGTGTAAGCGGCGCTGGCCGTGTTCGGGATCGTGAGGTTGAGGGCCGTATAGTCCGCAGTGCCGCGCATGGAACCGGTGGCCTCAACCCCATCGTCGTAGGCTAGATCGATTTGCTGCGCCGCCTTGTTGGGGAGCGCCGTCCAGCAAACGGCCGTCGGCCCCGCGAGGGTCGCGAGCAGACCACCGATGGCGGTGGGTGCAATCAATGTAACGCTCCCCCCGAACGGGTGAGGCGTGGCTACCGTGCCCGCACCGCTGAGAAAGCCTGATAGTCGTAAATGGTAGTTGGCCTGGCAGCCCTCAGACCCGGGACTGATTCCAACTCCCGGGGCTCCGCCCGCTGCGGCAGCACACGTAGAAGCGCCACCGACGCTGATAGTGCCGTTGCCGTTGCCGGCGACAATCGCCACACCGCCGACCGGAACGAAGCCACGGTTAAGAGCCTGGCCGTCATCGCCGGGTATCGCCCTGTAGCGATCCTGGTAGCCGTACATGGCTGCCGTGTACTGGCGGTAGCTATCGTAGGTGGACTTGACCTTTTGGTTATAGATCAATTCCTGTCCCTTCAGCACTCCGCCGAGAAGGAGCCCAATGATGACCAACACAATGGCGATTTCAATCAGGGTGAATCCCCGCTGTGATTTCTTGCTGTTCATCTTAGTGCTCCTCGAACGCGTCTACTTGATGTAAGGTGTTCACATATTGCGCGCTTGCTTCTGGGATCGGGGTGATCGATCGCTCACTCGCCACCCAGGAGCCTGCGACTGCGTCGCTTAATCTGGAGATGGATCAGGCAATAGCCGAGCTTCGAGGAACTTGAGCTCCGCGGGAGAGCGAATTTGACCAGCGGCAACCAGAGCGCCCAGTATGGCCCGCGCGTCCTCCGTTTCGCCAAGATCAGCGCGCAACAGCAGGTCCATTTGGCGCACCCACAGAGGCAATCTGGGATCGGTCACTCGGTTGCGCAGGGCGCTCGCGTAGAACTCAGCCAGTGCGTTGTCCTTCAGAACATGCCGAGCGACAAAAACGCCATGCACCAGCCATGGCCAACGCTGGTTAGGCCGCTCCTCGAAACGCTGATAGATCCAATCAAGCATGATGCGGCGCTGCGCGGGGGTACCGGTTTCAGCGTAGTGACGGGTCGCCAGTAGCAATGGATAGCCTGAGTTGGGATCGAGATCGGTCGTCAGATCGAACCAATGAATCAGCGCACTGCGGTCGATATCCGCCAGCGGCGTCGCACGTCCCGCTGGGACGTCGACGTTTTGCAGGAATAGCATGACAAGATAACTGGCGAAAATGTTCTCGCCCAAAGCCGCCATGCTAACGATCTTCGCCGGCGGCGGAGTGCCGAGTTCGACGACCTCGAGCCTCGCCGGGGGGTTTTGGCGCTGGAACAGGACGTTGGCATACAGACAGATGCACAGCAGCAGCCACGGGCGAATTCGGGCATCGGTGATGCGCATGCTCAAAACTGCTTACGCCGCAGTTCGATGTGGGCCACGGCGCCCAGCAGCGCGATATAAATCGCCGCTTGCACGAGATCCGGACCAAAATGGATGGCTGCGCCGGTCAGCCAGGATGTATCTGCAAAACGGTCCAGGCGCGGCAGCAAATAACCCGCGAATTCGACGTAGCGCGCGTCGAAGCGGTCCAGCAATGAACCGTGATTCGCGCCGGTGTTGAAACTGAGCAGCACCAACATTGAACTCACTCTGGCAAACAGATATAGGCAGAAAAAAGCGAACACCGCCGTAATGATTCGTCCAAGCGTGAGCGCCAAGATCAGTGCCAGGCTCGCGACCACCACCGCCTCCGCTGCAAAGCTCAAAGTCCACTGCAGTCGACCCGGCGTATTTGAGAAACCCACCAGCGGCAGTCCCGCCGTCACGGCACAGACGATCCCTACCAGGGTCCAGCCCAGCCACTTGCCGAGCGCGTACTGCATGCGCGTCAAAGGGAGCGCGAGAAAATTATCGATGATGCGTTCATTCAGATCGCGAACCGTGTTGGCGATGATGGCCTGACCGAGAATCAACACGATGGCGAGGCGCACGATAACGGCGTACGTGACGACGGTTGCGCGTTCTTGATCCGTGAGCACGACTCGGTCGACAAATAGCGCAAGCGATACCGCGATGCCGACCGCGGCAAGCGCTGCCTTGCCGACCGCCGTGCGTCTGGCCTCGAGCAACGTCAGGCGCGCCAGGCCCAGCACGGCACGCGCGGCCGGCAGCATCACGGTACCTGCCAAGCGACCATGAGTTTATCGGCCACCGCTCCCCACGAGACCCAGGATACGACGTCGTCGAAACGGCCTGCTGCCGCAGCGCTCCCTGTGGGATCGCGCATCACGAACGCGCGCGCGATGCCCACACCGGTAAGCTCGCCGGCGTTTTGGTTCTCATCGAGCGAGTTACCGAGCGTGTCGTTGCCTGTAGGACCTTGCGACCAAATTACCGCGACCACATTCAGTGCGAGGGAATTTGCGGGGGTGCCACAGCGATTGAGTCCAGCGCCCATGCCGCCCCTGGAGCGGCAGACAAATAATCCATTGCCGCCCGTAAGGGCCGTTCCGACCAACGCGCGAGTGTGCGTGGGACCGGGACCCCCGAGCGATGCGGTTGTAAGCTCGTCTCTTTGTGCCGCAACTGCGGCGAGTTGCGCCACCGAGTAGCGTATTGCGCGGGGGTAGTTCTTGACTCCAGCGTTGTCGAATGAACTGCCATCCGCCCAGCCATCATTCAGCAATCCATTGGCGTCGAGATTGGGCAATCCGAGCGTGATGGCAGGAAGCAACCCGGCCGCCGCGGTACATCTACCGGCAAAACCCGGCACCATCGATTCAAGACCGTTCCCCCCGACAAGCGCCGGACAGGGAAGCCGGGCGTTGGCCGTGACGAAGGCCAGCAACGCGTCGTTCGCATCTTTGAGCGTGGTGCGGGTATCCATCAGGCGCCGCTGCTGCAATTGCTGCGACAGGGAGACCACGAGACCGGTCAGCACCAGCCCTAGGATCACCATGCAGATGGCGACCTCGATGAGCGTGAAGCCCCGGTGCGCGTGTCTCATGGAATGCATTAGTGGCCCGCCATTGCCGCGAAATACTCGGCGGCTGTGATATAGATCAAGCGGTCATTGAAGGTGAACGGCTGTTGGTAGTAGGACGGCTGCGGACCCAGAGCGGTGCTCGGCGGCGCATCGATGAAGGTCCAAGATAGGCCGCTGGCGACAGTATACGCCGCGTTGTTATACGTCCCCGCAGTACATGGCGTGGGACAGGTGGGCATCACCGTCAAGGCTTCCAGATATGCTGCGGGTGAGCGGTCATTGGGCGAAGTGCGGCTCTGCGCGTTGCTGAGCGAGGGCCCGGGCAGAATGAGTACGATGGCCACTTCCGCAGACAGCAAATTGCCGCGATTGTCGACCACCCGGAGCCAGGGGAACGGCACGGGCTTGGTGTTGCAGGCGCCCGGCGTGTAACCAGGGCCCACCATGCTCATGTCCAAATTAGGCACGCAGGCGACTCCAACGAGGTTGGCCGATACGAACATCCAGGGGACCGCACCTTCTTCATCGTCCGACGTGCTCGGACCTGCGAGTCCGTAGCTCAACCACGGCAACCGGCCGAAGCAACGCGCTGTGAGCGGGTTGTACGGGGCACTTGGATTCGTTAGCGCCCCGCCAGGCACCCACGTGTTCGTCGCGCATAATCCAATTTTGTCGACTCCGGTGTACGTCGCACCCGCGGTGGGCAAATCCGGAGTGAAGGAAATCTGTCCTTTGCGCCTCGGCGGCGCCGGCGGCGGCGCGATCGGATCGGCTCCGGGGTTCCAGGCATGGGCCAGGATGGCGGCCTTGGCATCGATGAGTGTCTGGTAACCACGATCTGTGGCCGCGTTGTGCACCTGCCA